>CALLKK010000001.1 GCA_938008435.1 uncultured Steroidobacter sp.
CTGATACCGCCCAAGAGTTCATATCGACGGCGGTGTTTGGCACCTCGATGTCGGCTCATCACATCCTGGGGCTGTAGTCGGTCCCAAGGGTATGGCTGTTCGCCATTTAAAGTGGTACGCGAGCTGGGTTCAGAACGTCGTGAGACAGTTCGGTCCCTATCTGCCGTGGGCGTTGGAAACTTGAGGGTGAGCTGTCCTTAGTACGAGAGGACCGGGATGGACGCACCTCTGGTGTTCCGGTTGTCACGCCAGTGGCACTGCCGGGTAGCTATGTGCGGACGGGATAAGCGCTGAAAGCATCTAAGCGCGAAGCCCCCCCCAAGATTAGGTTTCCCTGGGAGCTCGACTCCCCTGAAGGGCCCTCGAAGACTACGAGGTTGATAGGCTGGGTGTGTAAGCGCAGTAATGCGTTGAGCTAACCAGTACTAATTGCCCGTGAGGCTTGACCATATAACACCCAATGCGCTTGGGTCGTCTCGAACGACCACGCACGGTGGTTAGATGGGTATTTGATTACTCATTGCGACAGTGCGTCAAAACAACTCCGAATTCTGCAGTGTGTGGCCTGACGGCCACCGCGCGAACCAGTTTGCCTGGCGGCAATAGCGAGCGGGAACCACCCGATCCCATTTCGAACTCGGAAGTGAAAACGCTTTGCGCCGATGGTAGTGTGCCCTTCGGGCATGCAAGAGTAGGTCACTGCCAGGCTCTTAAATGAAGCGAAAGCCCCGACGGACATCGTCCGTCGGGGCTTTTTCCTTTTGCCGCAATCGACTGCTGCGGCGCGATGTGCGGCCGGTGTCCGACCCGTGGAGCGGACGCGGGATACCGATCGAATCGGCATCCTCGAGGGCAGGTGCGAGGTGCTCGCATGAACACGTTGGAACGGCGTCGACTGGTCAGGGACCGCATCATCGACGGGGCGATCGCCAAGGCGGCAGTGCACGAATCGAAGCGGCAACGAGCCCAAGCCGCCAAAGAGCTGCGCAAGGCCCTCGCCGCACGGCAATCCGCTGCTATTTCTCCCGAGACGATCTCATATCCGCGCCAAGCTCTAGGTTGAACGAACCAGGGCGGAGGCCGGAGGCTCTGTGCTGGAGCCAGGGACGTTAGCCTTTCGCGAACGACGTTGGGAGATCCCTCTTCGAGCGGGAGGAAGTCGTCCTGGTCATTTTTGATTTCTCTTCTGCAGCTTCCTGCTACTGAAAATCCCTCGAGTTCCGGGGCACCTCCGCGATCCAGTGCGAGAGATTGCCGATCCGGTCTGCAACGACGTGGACGACGCCGTCCTGGCTCTGCACCGTGCCGGCGACGATCATGAGATTCGCCTGCAGGATGACATGGCGCTGTAACTCGAAGACCCGCGGCCAGATCACGATGTTGTGAATACCGGTTTCGTCTTCGAGCGAGGCGAACACGACGCCGGATGCAGTGCTCGGACGCTGCAGATGGGTGACCAAGCCGGCGATTCGCACTCGTTCGCCGTTACGGCACTGTGCGACTTCGCGGCGCGTCAGGATGCCGTGGGCACGTAGACGTGGTCGCAACAGCGCCAGCAGGTGGCGTTTCGTACTGAAACCGAGCTCTCGATAATCCGTCAGCACTTCCTCGTGCTCGGATGGCTGCGGCAGGATCGGCAGGCCTTCGCGCTGCGGAATGCCTGCCAACATTTCAGGGAGCTTGTCGATGCCGAGCGCCTGCCAGTAGGCGGCATGCCGGTGCGGAGCAAGACTGCGAAAAGCACCCGCCAACGCGAGTGCACGAATCGCGCGACGCGACAACTGCGTGCGCGCACTGAAGTCATCGATGCTTCGATACGGGCCGCATTCGCGTATCTGTGCGATGAGTCGTCCTTCTTCTTCGCTCAAGCCGCGTACCAGCCGCGTGCCAAGCCGAATGGCGTGCCGCCCTTGCGCATCGTTCTCGAGCGTGCAGTCCCAATCGCTTGCCGTGACGTCGATCGGCAGCACCGTGACATTCTGGCGTTTGGCTTCCTCGAGGAGCTGTGCCGGTCGATAAAAGCCCATCGGCTGGCTGTTGATCAAGGCCGCGATGAAGGCCGCCGGCCAGTGACACTTGAGGTAGCTCGAGAAATAGGTGAGCAGGGCAAACGAGGCAGAGTGCGATTCCGGAAAGCCGTATTCGCCGAAGCCTTCGATTTGCTTGAAGATCTGCTCGGCGAACTCGCGCGAATAGCCGCGTGCCTGCATGCCGTCGAGCAGCTGTTGTCGAAACAGATGCAAGGTGCCGCTTCTGTTCCAGGCCGCCATCGAGCGACGCAGCCGATCGGCTTGCCCGGGCGTGAAGCCGGCTGCTTTGATCGCAATCTGCATCACTTGCTCTTGGAAGATCGGAACGCCAAGCGTCTTCTTGAGTACTTCTTCGAGCTCATCGCTCGGATACGTCACCGCGCTCGGATTCAAGCGGCGCTTTAGGTAAGGGTGCACCATTCCGCCTTGGATCGGGCCCGGTCGCACGATGGCCACTTCTATTACGAGGTCGTAATAGTTACGGGGTTTCAGCCGCGGCAGCATCGTCATCTGCGCGCGCGATTCGATCTGGAACACGCCGACCGTCTCGACGCGGCAGATCATGTCGTACGTGGCTTCGTCTTCTCGCGGGATCTCGCTCATGGAGCGCGGCCCCGTTCCCGCCTTCTTCAAGAGGTCGAACGTCTTGCGCATGGCGGTGAGCATGCCGAGCGCAAGCACGTCGACCTTGAGCAGACCGAGCGCTTCCAGGTCGTTCTTGTCCCATTGGATGACCGTGCGTTGCGGCATCGCCGCGTTCTCGATCGGAACGAGCTCGCTGATCGGCTCCTGCGCGATGACGAAGCCGCCGACATGCTGCGACAAATGCCGCGGAAAACCGACCAGCTCCTTGACGCGGGCGCACAGCTGCCGCGCGAGCGCGGTGCTCAAATGCAGACGGTTGCGCGCCAGGCTCTTCCGAAAGGTGTCGAAATCGTCCCAATAGGCCTGCGATTTTGCGAGGCGATCCACGACATCCAAGCCGAGGCCCAGCGCTTTTCCGACGTCGCGGATTGCGCTGCGAGGACGGTAGCAGATGACGGTGGCCGCGAGCGCCGCACGGTCGCGGCCGTATTTCTCGAATACGTGCTGAATGATCTCTTCGCGACGTTCGTGTTCGAAGTCCACGTCGATATCCGGCGGTTCGTTGCGTTCCTTGCTGATGAAGCGCTCGAACAGCACGTCGATGTTTTCCGGGTTGACCTCGGTGATGTGCAGCGCATAGCACACGACGGAGTTGGCGGCAGAGCCGCGCCCTTGGTACAGGATGCCGCGTCGACGGGCTTCGGTGACGAGCTCGTAGACGGTGAGAAAGAAGGGCTCGTACTCGAGCTCGGCGATCAGTGCGAGCTCCTTTTCGACCGTGTTGCGGATCTTCGCCGGCACGCCCTCGGGCCAGCGCTGCGCAAGACCGGCTTCGGTGAGCTCGCGCAGGTATTGCGTTGCCGTTTTTCCCTCCGGCACCAGCTCCTGCGGATATTGATAGCGCAGGCTGCCGAGGGAGAACGAACAGCGCTCGGCAATGCGCACCGTCTCATCGAGCAGCTCGCGCGGATAGAGGGATGCAAGATCGTCGTACGGGCGCAGATAGCGCTCGCCGTTCGGAAACAAGCGATGTCCTGCTTCTGCCAGCGTGCAGCGGTGCCGGATGGCGGTGAGCGTGTCCTGCAGCGCGCGGCGCTCCTTGACATGCATGTGGACGTCGCCTGCCGCCACCAATGGCAAGCCGAAGCGACGTGCGAGCGATTGCAGCTCGTGCAGTCTTTGCGGATCGTCAGCGTCCCGGTGCAGCTCCACTGCAATCCACGCACGCTCGGAGAATTTTTCTGTGAGCCACGCGACATGCTCCGGCGAGGGATGCTGCGGGGGGATCCAGAGTGCGAGGCATTCGTCCAATCCGTCCGAGAAATCTGCGCGCGTCAGTCGGTAGCGGCCTTTGCTTGAGCGGCACCGTGCAGTCGTGATGAGCCTGCAGATCTGCGCGTAGGCGCGTTGCGTGGACGCGAGCAGCACGATGTGCAAGCCGTCGACGGTGCGAAACTCCGAGCCGACGATCAGCTTCAAGCCGCAATCGTTAGCCGCTTCGTACGCGCGTACCACACCGGCCATCGAGCATTCATCGGTGAGAGCGAGCGCTGCATAGCCGAGACGATGCGCTTGATAGACGAGCTCCGCGGGATGCGAAGCGCCGCGTAAGAAGCTGAAGTTGGAGAGACAATGCAGCTCGGCGTACATCGCGCTCACGCCCAGAATCCGTGCAGGTACCACTCGCCGTTGCGCTCGTGGTCTCGGTAGGCCCAGAGCTTGGCGTGCTCGTCCGTGCACAGAACGTAGTAGTCCCGCTGCACATCGGCGCCATCCCACCATCCGCTTTCGATTCGTTCCGGACCTGCAACGAGCATGGGAGGCGAGGCAAGCTGAAGCGGCTTGGGTTGCTGGAGCAGCCAAAGCGGACGCTCGGGGAATGCCATGCCAGAGCGTTTCTCGTCAGGCCGTGCCTTGCGCCAGGCTCTTTCCGGGCGATGGTCGGCGATGCATTGAAGGCCGAAGACATGGCTCTCGCCCAAGCGGGCGACGAGCTTATCGAGCGTGTGCGCCAGCGCTTCCGTCTCCTGGAGAGCCGAGCTGAACAGATCCGACTGGCGTGCCGACGATGCGACGAGCTCGTGTGCGATCAGGCGCAGACCGATCGTGGGCGCCGCCAAGACCGTGCGCGCGAGATGCTCGCGTACCAGCGTGAGGAGCTTTTCGGGGCTGCGCTCCGGTATGGACAGTCCGATGCGTAGCGCCGTCGGTGCTTGCTCGCGATGCTCGAAGATGAGCTCGAAGCTTGGCACGCACGCATCCATGGCGCGCAGGAAGCCGGCGAGCTCGCGCAGCATGCGTTGCAGCGGAAACAGCAATGCTTCGCTGTTACGCAGCTCGAAATCGAAGTCGAAGCGCGCATCGTAATGCGCCGGCGGATGAAAGGTCGGGCGCGGATCGGGGGCTTGGCCCGTCAAACGCGCGAGATAGTCGCACATCTCGGTGCCGAATCGCTTGGCCAGCGCATCGCGCGGCAGCTCGAGCAACAGTCCGATGTTCCGTATTCCGGCGGTCGCCAGCTGCTCGCAGGCTTGAGCGGAAAGCGCCAGATGCTGAACAGGCAGATTGCCGATGCGTGCGCGTAACGCGGCGTTGCTCGTGACCGCGACTCGGATGCCCGCGCGAGCCAGCAATGCTGCGCCTTCGAGAGTTGGTCCGATGCCGAGCTTGAACGTGTAGCCGAGCGCGGCGATTTCCGTTTCGATTGCGGCGACCAATGCGCGCAGTCCGCCGAACAGCGTCAGGCTCGCGCCGACTTCGAGCCACAATGCAGCCTGTTGTGCCTCATGTAGGCGGGACGAAATCTCACCGACGACAACCGTGCTGCTGAATTGATATGCCCAAGCGGCGAGCCGTTCGAGCGCCGCGCGCTCTGCATTGGGCGCGCGTTCGAGCATCTTGAGCTCGTCGCACATCGCAAGCGCCGTGGCGTAATTCATCGGCGCTTTGACATGCTGGCGCTCGGCAGCTTGGTTGCGACAGATGACCCAGCGCGATTGGCCTATGCAGCTCGTTACGACGGTTGGGATCCCGTCATCGCGCGCGCGCAATGCCTCGAGCGGCAGTTGGGGAAGGCAGATGCAGAGCCACAGCATGGCGCTACAGGCTGGAGGCTGGAGGCTGGAGGCTGGAGCCGGAAGCGCGAACACTGGCGTGCTTGTCGGGGCTGATGGCGACCGTCATGCCGCTGCGTGCGCCGCGGCACTTGAGGATTTCGACGGTCAATCCTCTGTCGTTGGCATGCAGCCGTAAACGAATGGCAGCAGGGGATGGCGTGAGCGCTGCGGCGGGATCTCTATACAAGAATCCGATGCTACGGCCCGATTCGGCAGCAAGCTGCAGACGACGCACTTCGCGATCTTTCGTCGTGGTGCACCAGGCGAGCACGGCGCCGAAGGCATTGCAGCGTAACGTCTGCTCGAATGCCCACAACGTATCGACGGTATTGCTGGTCTCGATGACGAGCAGGCGTTCCAGCCGCACGCCTTTTCGATCGAGCGCCGGCGCGAAAGGAACGTGGGGCGGAGAGACGAACGCGACGTATCGTTCAGCGCAACTCAACTGTGCGAGCGTCGGTATCAGCAAGCTCAATTCGCCGATGCCCGTTGCAGTCGGCATGAGCTCGACCACCGTACCCAGCGGCCATCCGCCGCCCGGCAGCACGGCATCGAGCTCGGTCCATCCGGTCGAGGTCGCGGGCAAGACGCCCGTAGCACGCCCGGCGCGACACAGATGCGCAAGCTGCTCCAACGTTTGGGCGCGGTTCGCACTCATGGCAAGTCATCGTGTCGGCGTCCATGCAGGGAGATCGCGCCGCAGCACGCCGACTGCCAAGCCCTCGATGACGAGCTCGCGCTGCCGTAGATCGATTTCGATGGGCACGTAATCGGCATTCGCGGGAACGAGGCGGACGCGGTGACCGCGTCGCTCGTAGTACTTCACGGTGGCTTCATCGTCGAGGCGAGCCACCACGATCTGGCCGTTGTCTGCGTGCGCAGTGCGATGCACGGCCAATAAATCGCCATCGAGAATATTTGCATCGCGCATGCTGTCGCCGCGGACTCGCAGCAGAAAATCCGCGTGCGGACTGAACAAGCTGCCATCGATGGCAACGTGCTCTTCGATGTTCTCGACGGCCAAGATGGGAGCGCCCGCGGCGATGCGGCCCAGCAAAGGAAGACCCGTCGGACTCTGCCGGGCGGGGTGAGGCTGCGGGGGCGCTGCGACCTCTTCGCGCAGACGGATACCTCGCGACAGGCCGGGCAGCAGCTCGATCGCTCCTTTCTGTTCGAGCGCGCGCAGGTGCTGGTCGATGCCCTGGCGATTTTTCAGTCCCAGCCCCTGGGCGATTTCGCCGCGCGTGGGCGGCAATCCGCTCGTCTCCATGAAGCGGCGGATAAATTCCAATACCTTCAATTGCTTAGGAGAAAGAGGGGACATTGGGGCCGTGCGATACCAGACGACTGTCTGGTATCGAGTCTAGGCGGCCCCAGGGCAGGAGACAAGAGAGGAAATGGATGATGAGCTCGAGATGACGAATGCCCGCCGCCGCCTCGCCAAGGCGGAGCGCGCGATCTTCGTCACTCGTTCGTACGCGCTACATCGGTGCCGACGATGACACCGGCCCGGGAACGACGTGCGCATGAACCGGCACCGCACGAGCGCGTGCCGCTGCATTCTCGCGGGCGTAACTGTTCAGCTTGTTGTAGAGCGTCTTCAAGCTGCAGCCGAGCACTGCAGCGGCGCGCTTCTTGTCGCCGTCGCAGTAATCTAGCGTCACCTCGATCAGCGACCGCTCCGCTTCATCGAGTCGCGAGCCGAGCGGTACCTGCAAGGCGGCCGGCTTGGTTCCGGGTTCGGCTTGCTGCGGCATCGGTATCGCGAGCGGCAGATCGAAATTGAGCTCATCGTCGGCCAGGATGAAGCTGCGCTCGACCGCGTTCTTGAGCTCGCGCACATTACCGGGCCAGCGATAGGAACGCAGCGCATCGAGAAACGCAGGCGAGAAGCGCTTCTGCGCGCCGTTCGCTTTGTTCAACAGCTTCAAGAAATGCTCTGCAAGAAGCGGTACGTCGCCTGGCCGTTCGCGCAGCGGCGGGACATGTAACGGAAACACCGCCAACCGGTACATGAGGTCCTCGCGCAGCTGTCGGTTCGCGACGGCTTCGGTGATATTGCGATTGGTGGCGGCGACGACACGGATGTCTGTCTTGATCTCCTGCATGCCGCCCACTCTGTAAAACCTTCCGGTCTCGAGGACTCGCAGCAAGCGCGTCTGCATCTCGAGCGGCATCTCCGTGACTTCGTCGAGGAACAAAGTGCCGCCCGTGGCGCGCTCGAACACGCCTGCATGGGTGCGCGACGCACCGGTAAAGCTCCCCTTCTCGTATCCGAACAACTCCGCTTCGATGAGCGACGCCGGAATGGAGCCGCAATTGATCGCGACGAGCGGCCCGCGTGCACGGTGACTCAACAAGTGGATGCACTCGGCGACCAGCTCTTTGCCGACGCCGCTTTCTCCCATGATCATCACCGTCGCTTCGGTGGGCGCGACGCGCTGAATCAGCGCGAACACTTGCTTCATCGCAGGCGAGCGTCCCAGCAGATTTCCCAGACCGTCTTCGTGCAATTTGATCGAGGCTTCAACTGTCACTGTTGATCGTCTCCGAGAAGAAATGCTGACGTGCCAGATGCAAATTCTTCAACCGGTCAACGGGTTCCTTGTAATTAAGTTTTTTCTCGTGCTGTTCCTGTCGGCGAGCTCCGACGCTCTGAATGTTTTTCAAGCGCAGTGCAATGACTGAAAACTTCACCGTGCCATAGTCGCTAGATGGATCAGCAACGCATTGCCAATGCGTTGTCTCACTGCGTGCTACATCGCAACGCCGTGGCATAGAACTTGCCGCTCCTGCAGCGTTTCTCAGCTAGGAGGTTTACATGCGGAGCGATCATGTCGTTGCAAAGTGAGACATTGACCAGTGCCGCTAATGAACGATCCGCGTGGCTCGAGCAAGCGAACCGAGAAGAAGTTGCACGTGCAGTCGAGCCACGTCGGATCAGCATCTTCGGACTTGGCTATGTCGGCGCGGTGTCACTTGCCTGCTTGGCGCGGGATGGCCATGAGCTCGTCGGCGTTGACATCGATCCCAACAAGCTGGAGCTGCTTCGCCGCGGTCAGGCGCCCATCGTCGAGACCGGCATCCAGGAGCTCATGCGTACGGTGATGGATTCGGGCAGCGTGCACGTCACCGACTCCGTGCGCGAAGCCATACTCGCAACCGACCTGTCCTTCGTCTGCGTCGGCACGCCTGCCAGCGCCAACGGCAATCAGGATCTCACGGCGATCACGCGCATCTCCGAGCAAATCGGTGCGGTTCTGCCGGAGAAGGCATCACGTCACACGATCGTGATTCGTTCGACCGTCAAGCCCGGCACGGTCGAGGGCGTCATCCAGCCCGCGATCGAGCGCGCTTCGGGGCTCAAGGCAGGGCGCGACTTCGGTCTGTGCTTTCAGCCTGAGTTCCTGCGCGAAGGTACGTCCATCGCCGATTACGACCATCCGCCGATGACGGTCGTTGGTACCGACGATCCGCAGACGGTCGGGGTGCTGCGCTCGCTGTTCGGACATCTGCCGTGCGAGTTCGTGGTCACGACGATCCGTACCGCAGAGATGCTCAAGTACGCGTGCAATGCCTTCCACGCCGTCAAAGTCACCTTCGCCAATGAGATCGGCCGGCTCTCGCAGGCGCTCGGCGTCGATCCGCACGAGGTGATGCGTCTGCTGTGCCTCGATCGGCAACTCAATATCTCGCCGGCTTATCTGCGTCCTGGTTTCGCGTTCGGCGGTTCCTGCCTGCCGAAGGACTTGAAGGCGTTGCTCTACGCGGCGAAGAGCAACGATGTCGAGCTGCCGATGCTCGCCCATGTCCTGCCGAGCAATGCGGCGCACATCGAGCATGCCATCAATACCGTGCTGGCGAGCGGGAAACGGTCGATCGGAATGATCGGCCTGAGCTTCAAGTCCGGAACGGATGATTTGCGCGAAAGCCCCTTCGTGATCATGGCCGAGCGCTTCATCGGCAAAGGCTTACAGCTTGGCATTTACGATCCGCAAGTAAATATTGCCCGTCTCATCGGTGCGAACCGACGTTTCATCGAGGAGACCATTCCGCACATCGCGTCGCTCATGACGAACGATCTTGGTGCGCTGATTCGCGATGCCGACGTCCTCGTCGTCGCGATGAAATCGCCGGAGGTGCTTGCCGCGCTCGAGGCGCATACGCGACCCGAGCAATGGCTCGTCGATCTGACGATGCTGCCGAACCGCACAGCGGTGGCCGCGCAGTATCGCGGGGTGTGTTGGTAGTCGCGCATGTCTTCCCATCCAGACGGTCAGACGATGAGCTCGATCGTAGCTGCAACCGGTGTCGGCCGGCGGGTTCTCATCATCGTGGAGAATCTGCCGTGCCCGTTCGATCGGCGCGTCTGGCAGGAGGCACGCACGTTGCGCGCGGCCGGCTACGGTGTGTCGATCATTTGCCCCAAAGGGAAGGGTTACGAAAAGAGCTTTGAGGAGATCGACGGCATCGCGATCTACCGTCACCCGCAGCCGTTCGAGGCGCGCAGTGCGCTCGGCTATCTGTTCGAGTATTCCTGGGCACTCCTCGCCGAGTTCGCGCTCTCAGTGCGCGTGTTCGTCGAACGCGGCTTCGATGCCATTCACGCCTGCAATCCGCCCGATACCCTCTTTCTGATCGGTGGCTTCTACAAGCTGTTCGGCAAGAAATTTCTCTTCGACCACCACGACATCAATCCCGAGCTCTACGAGGCGAAGTTTCAGCGCCGCGACTTCTTCTATCGCTTGATGCTCGCGCTCGAGCGTCTGACGTTTCGGACGGCGGACATCGCAGTCGCAACGAACGAGTCGTACCGGCGGATTGCGATCGAACGCGGCGGGCTACCGCCATCGAAAGTGTTCGTCGTGCGGAGCGGACCCGATTTAAGCCGACTCAAGATCCTGCCGCCAGTGCCAGAGCTCAAACGCGGTAGACGATACCTCGTGGGGTACGTCGGAGTGATGGGGCGGCAGGAAGGT
Organism: uncultured Steroidobacter sp.; assembly: GCA_938008435.1. Taxonomy (GTDB): domain Bacteria; phylum Pseudomonadota; class Gammaproteobacteria; order Steroidobacterales; family Steroidobacteraceae; genus Steroidobacter. The sequence continues at coordinate 10,711 of CALLKK010000001.1, forward strand.
ATCGACGGGTTGTTGCAGGCGGTTCGCTACATCGTGCACGAGCTTCGGCGTACCGATATCCATTTCGGGCTCGTCGGCGGCGGTACAGAGCTGGCCGCCATGCAGGCGTTGGCGCGCGAGCTCGATGTCGCCGACTACGTCACGTTCACCGGGCGCGTATCCGACGATGAGTTGCTGGCGATGCTCAATACAGCGGACGTGTGCGTCAATCCGGACGTCGCCAACGAGATGAACGACAAGTCGACCATGAACAAGATCATGGAGTACATGGCGCTCGGCAAGCCGATCGTTCAGTACGACCTGGTCGAAGGTCGCGTCTCGGCACAGGAAGCTTCGCTGTACGCGAAACGCAATGACCCGATCGACCTGGCGCGCAAGATCGTGGAGCTCTTGGATGACGAGCCGCGGCGACGGAGGATGGGGGAGATCGGCCTGCAGCGCGTGCGTACGGCGTTGTCGTGGGAGCACGAAGCGCCGCGGCTGTTGGAAGCCTACGAGGCATTGTTTCGCGAGGAGCGTTGATGGCGCGGGATACGTAGCGGACGCGAGCGCGCGCGTTGCACGGAGCGTGGCGCGCTGACACGTGTCGCGGCTCTGACGATCGTGCAGGAACGGAATATGCGATTCGTCGTTCTGGCAACCGGCTTCGACGAAGCGCTCGCGCGCGACGGACAATACGATGCGCGCTGCGCGACGGCGCTGCGTATGTTGGCGGCGACGGGCCGCAAGCTCATTCTGGCGACGGCGCGCGACCTGCGCGATCTCTTGGAGGTTTTTCCGCCGGCGCAGCTCTTCGACTACGTGATCGCGGAGAACGGCGGTGTGCTCTATCAGCCGGCGCTGCGGCGCTCGGCGATTCTGGCGCGTGCTCCCTCTGAGGTGTTGGTGCAGGAGCTTCGTCGGCGCCGTGTCGAACCGCTTGCCGTGGGCAGCTCGATCGTCACGACGGCGCGGGGGCATGAGCGCACGGTGCGGGAGGCAGTTGCGAGGCTCGGCATCGATTGTCGGATCGTCCCGAATGGACACTCGCTGCATCTGCTGCCGCCCGCAGTGAGCAAGGCATCGGGCGTCAGAGAGGCGCTGCATCGGCTCGGTATCTCGGCTCACAACCTCGTTGCGATCGGCGCTGCCGAAACGGATCGCGCGCTCTTTCGCTTGGCGGAACACGCCATTGCCCTGCGGAACGCGCGGCCGCAGGTCAGAGCCAGTGCCGACCGCATCACGCACGCCGAAGGTTTCCACGGATTTCTCGAAATCGCGCGCGAGCTGGCCGATTGCGATCTTGCGTATGCGCGCCCGCGCCGCTGCGCCGCACTTGGCGTGCTCGACGGTGGTACGGTGCTGCACGCCGCGCCGTGCGGCGATTCGATCGTCGTCGCCGGGCCGACCGGCGATGCTGCGCGTGGGCTCTGTCGGTATCTGGTGGGACAGTGGCACGATGCCGGATATCAGTGCTGCGTCCTCGCCACGAACACCGACCAGGAGCGCTATGCGCGCAACGTGAAAGTCGTGGGCGACAGAGAGAATGCACCTCGCTTATCGGACGCTCTCTCCGCGCTCGAGCACGCCGCGACAAGCGTAGTGCTCGATTTGAGCGCTCTACCGAGCCAAGCGCGACGCTCGTTCGTCGATGCGTTCCTGGTACAACTGCGTGCGCTGCAGGCACGGGTCGGTCGGCCGCATGCCGTAGTCGTGCAGGATGCAGAAGGCGCCGCAGCGCTTCCGCTTTCGGAATCGGCGTTGTACGCAACCGAAATGACGCGCGTCTATGCGAGCGACACGTCCGAGCGTCTGCCAAGCAAGCTCGTCGAGCGCGCACGCATGGTGATCGGGATCGGCGGACGCGCAAGCGCCATGTTTCGATTCGACGGGCTCGGCTGGTCGCGGCCCCTCATCCTCAGGCTGCCCCACGGTCTTTGCGATCGCCGTGCTCGCGTATGGATGCGTCGAGGTAGGCTCGATCCCTACGCGACGGCCGACGACGGCGAGTGCGGTACGTCCTTGGGTCGCGAGCGTGCATCGGCTGCGTTCTCGCTCGATGAGGCTTCATCGCTTTCCGGGTAATGGATGACTTCTTCGACGCGATAATCCTTCACATTGCGGGCATGCGTGAAGATGATGAGCTCGCCGAGCAGACCCAATGCGAAGATCTGCATGCCGAGCACGATCAAGAGTGCCGCAAGGAGCAGGGCGGGGCGATCGGCGAGGCTGCTCTGAAACGCGATGCGCTCGATCCCCAAGTACGTGATGAGCAGTGCGCCGATCCCGAACGTCACCGCTCCGATCATGCCGAAGAAGCGCAGCGGCTTCTTGGTGAAGCGCACCAGGAAGAAAATGCTGATGAGATCGAGGAAGTGATGTAGATACTCCCGCGGCCGATACACGCGCGAGCGCCGATCGTGCGGCGATTGCCTCACCGCCACTTCTGCGACGCGGAAGCCGAGGCGTGCCGCAAGGATGGCGATGAAGCGATGCTGGTCGCCGTAGAGGTCGAGTTCGGCGAAGACCTGACGGCGCAGCGCGCGGGCGCCGCAGCCGAGATCGCGCAGCCGCGAGCCGGTTACGAAGTTCACCAAGCCGTGGAAGATGGCGCGCCGCGCCTTTTCGATCGCGTTGCCGGCGCGCGGCCAACGATAGCCGACCGTCACGTCCGCAGTGGCAAGGCCCGCGACGAGCTTGTGCAGCTCGCTGCCTTCGATCTGGTGATACGCGGGCAGCGTCAGGATGGCATCGCCGCTCGATCGTTCGAAACCGGCCATCAAGGCGGCCGCTTCGCCGAAGCAACGCGTCAGATTGATGACGGTCAGCGGTTCGCCGGCTTGCAGCAGCTCATCGAGCGCGCGTGCGGCATCGCCGCGCGGTCCGTCGAGCACGAAGACGAACTCGTAAGGCAGTCCGATTGCTTCGACGCCTGACTTGTATTCCGCATAGAGCGTCTTGAGGTCGGCGCGGCGAGCGCCGACGGGCACGATGATCGACAAGCGGGAAGGCGAGTAGGGGGCAGTCATGGGATCCTTCGTGCGCCGCCTCGTGCGACGCGAATCGTTTGCGTGAGCTTCGAGAATTCGTGGTCGCGGATGTCGCCGCGCGCGTAGGTGAGCTCGGCGAGCGCGCCCGAGCACAGCAGCACCATGGCGGATGCCAGAAAGACGATGCCGCTGCCTGCGATCGGCATCGACATGTCGCGGCCGTTGATGAGCGCGACGATCGAATGCGCGAATGCGGCGCAGGACACGAGGAACAGCGGCAAGGAAAGCACCGCGAACCAGCGTAACGGGCGTGAGGCGAACGTCGCGACCGTCTTGATGACCATTAGATCGAGCAGCACCTTGTAAATGCGCGACAGGCCGTATTTCGACTGGCCGTAGCGCCGCGGATGGTGTCTCACCTTGATCTCCGCGATCCGCGGACCGGCGATGGACGCCATGGCCGGGATGAAGCGATGCATTTCCGAGTAGAGCGGAATTTGTTTGATCAGGTCGGCCCGAAATGCCTTGAGCGAGCAGCCGTTGTCGCGAATGGGCACGCCCGTCACCTTGCCGATGAGCCAGTTGGCGATGCGCGAAGGGATCTTGCGCGAGACGAGCTTATCCTGCCGGTTGTAGCGCCAGCCGACGACGATGTCATACCCCTCCTCGATTTTCGCGAGCAAGAGGCCGATGTCCGCAGGATCGTTCTGTAGATCGCCGTCCATGGTGACGAGCACCTCGCCGCGCGCGTGCTCGATGCCGGCTGCCATGGCGGGCGTCTGGCCGTAGTTGCGGCGGAACTTGACGAGCCGCAGCCGCGAATCGAACCGCGCGATCTCGGTGACAATGGCGACCGTGTCGTCCGTGCTGCCGTCGTCGACGAACACCATCTCGAACGAGCGCCCGAGCTCGCCGACAGCCTGCACGATGGCGGCATAGAGCGGACGCACACTCTCCTGCTCGTTGTAAAGCGGCACAATGACGGAGAGCGTGGGCCGGTCCTCGTGACCGTGCGACGCAGCTGTCGCGTCAACGTCGCCGCATTCGGTTGTAACTATTGCCGAGGCCATCCTGTTTCTTCCCAACGTTCTTACAACGCTTGGTTCGTTTACCGACGATCGCAGCAAGCACGATGCCGACGTACGCTCGCGTGCAGTCGAATTACCTAGCCGCGACGACGGAAAACGACATTCGCCAGCGTTGGCACACGATCTGCAAAGGACAGGCCAACATCGTTTGCGAAGTCTGCCGGCGCGGCGAGTTACGGCGCATCAGTGCCCGCGCCTAGTGATTTCGAGGACAGCGAGGAGATCTTGATGCGATTGAAAGGCTGCTTATTGGCTTTCTTGTTGCTGGCTGCGTTCGGCGCAGCGCACGCGCAGCAGTCCGGCTATATCGTCAAGCCGGGCGACATTCTAGAAATTTCCGTTTGGAAAGAGCCTGATTTACAACGGCAGGTGCTCGTCCGTCCGGACGGGGCCTTTTCGTTCCCCTTGGTCGGACAGGTCGACGCACGCGGTAAGACGGTGCTCGAGCTCAACAAGATCGTCAGCGAGCGGCTCTCGAAGTTCATTGCCGACGCCGTCGTCACGATTTCCGTCCAGCAGATCAACGGCAACAAGATCTACGTCCTCGGCCAAGTCAACAAACCCGGCGAGTTCATCGTTAACCCGAGCGTCAATGTCATGCAGGCGCTCAGTATGGCGGGCGGCATGACACCGTTCGCCTCGTCCAACGACATCATCGTGCTGCGCGGCCAAGGCTCTGCCCAGAAGGCAATTCCGTTCCGTTACGCCGACGTCGTGCGCGGTCGGAATCTCGAACAGAACATCGAGCTCATTGCAGGAGACATCGTTGTTGTACCGTAACCCCCTCGTGACTACGTCCATCGCCTGCGTGCAGCGCTTGCGACGCGTCGCGGTACGACGCCGCGGGCGTGTGGCGAATGCCGGGCGCTCGAGCCCTGTCGTTTACGGTTGCGCCGTCGCGCTGGCCATGGCGAGCGGGAGCGCATCGTCGGCGAACTGGGAAGTCGCTCCCGTCGTTGAAGTCGGTTACCTCTACAACGACAACTACCATCTGGAGCTGCCGGGAGGTGAGATCGACGTCTCGGGCGCGCAGGCCGATGTGGCGGTGACGTTCCGCACGGTCGATCCCCGCACGACCGTCTCGCTGACGCCGCGGATCCGTTCGACCTATTTCCCGAACGAGTCGGACGAAGACTCGAACGACTATTTCTTCAACGTGCGCATCGACGACGAGACTCCGCGTCGGCGCACCGGTCTCGCGGCGGAGTACTCGCAGGAAGATGTCGTGCGCAGCGAGTTTCCAGGTACGGAGGTCGAGGGCGGGCTCGGCGATCCCGACGTTCTCGATTCGGGCCACATCCTGCGTCGCAGCCGTCGCGATCTCGTGCGGGTGGCACCGTACTTTTCCTATGACGCCACGCAGCGCACGACGCTCGAGCTCGAAGCCCGCTACATCGATGTGTCGTATGACGAAACCTTGGAAGGGTTTCTCCAGGACTTTCGCGAGATCGGGCTCGTGGCCGGGGCGGCATTCCGCGTGACGCCCCGCTCCAGCGTTGCCGTGCGCGGCGAAGTCGCGCAGTTCGAGACGTCAACGGACGCCGATGCCTACGGGGCCCATGTCGAATGGGCCGTCGACTACTCGCCGACCTCGCGCTTCTACCTGCGGCTTGGCGGCCAGCGCACGGAGCCGGAGCGCGGCGATACCGACAATAATTTCATCGCCGGCATAGGCGGGCGGTGGCAGAGCCAGCGCAACCGCTTGTTCCTGGATTTCACACGGACCGTCGGGCCGGTGTCAGCGGGAACCATCGTCGAGCGTCACCAGTTGCGCTTTCGGCTGAATCACGACATCTCGGAGCGTGTGACGGCGCTCATCGGCGCCCGTATCAGCCGCAACGAGTCCATCGAGGAAGAAAGTACATATCCCACCCGCGAGTACGCGGCAGCGGAGGCCGGTATCGAGTGGCGCATTCAGCGTCAGTGGGCGTTGTTCGGAAGTTACACCTACCGTTGGCAGGAGTACTCGGACGAGCCGACGGATGCGAGCGCCAACGGTTTTCTAATCGGTGTCAGGTATGAACCAAGGCGGGTGCGTTAAGCGATGAGCGTACAAGCATCTCCCCCGGAAGGCGCAGATCCGGCGGCACCTGGATTCGCCGAGTACTTCAGCATCCTGAAGAAACGCAGCCGTCTGTTGCTCAATATCGCGGTACCGATCATCGCGCTCGGCGCAATCCTCGCGATCGGTCTGCCGGACATCTACCGCTCGTCCGCTCTCGTCGAGATCGACGAGCGCCAATCGATGCAAAACATGCTGGCGCGCAGTCAGAGCGGGGCGGACGATCAATATGCGGATCAGTACGTGCAGAGTCTGAGCACGCGCGTGCTGAGCGATGCGAACCTGCGTCGTCTGCTCGAGGAGCATACGCTGTACGACGGCGAAACGGATGAGCGTGAGATGCTGCGTCGCCTGCGCAGCGATATCGACGTCAGCATCGTCACGTCGCGAATTCTCGATCCGCGCACCGGCCGCGAGCGTGAGGTCGTCACGGCCTTCAGAATCAGCTACGACAACCGCGATCCGCAGCGCGCTTACGCAGGGGCCGATTGGCTCGTCAATGCCTTCATGGAAGAGAACCGGCGCGATCGCCGCAACGTCGCGGCATCGGCCGCCAAGTTCTTCGCGGCGGAGGCCGAGCGCATGCGCAAGCATGTGGCAGAGCTCGAGCAACGCCTTGCCGAATTCAAGGCGAAGAACCAGGGGCGCTTGCCGGATCTCGCCAATGTAAACCTGAGCGTCCTGCAGCGGACCGAAGACGACATTCAGAACATCGAGACGCAGATTCAGGCGCTGCGGCGCGAGCGCGTCTTTCTGATGGCCCAGCTGCAGCAGGCGAGCACCGCGGCGCCAGAAACCGCCACGCTGCGTCAGTTGGAAGAGGAATACCGTCGCAAGAGCGTGTCCTATGACGAAAGCCATCCGGACATGATCTCGCTGCGGCGGCAGATCGAGCAGTTGCGCGCCGGCGGATCGGTCGCCGGCATGACGCTGCAACAGCAGTTACAGAATCAGCGCGCCATTCTCGCCGAGGCGCGCCAGCGCTACAGCGACGATCACCCGGACATCAAGCGCATCCTGCGTACCATCGAATCGCTCGAAGCGCGCATTGCCGCCGGTGAGACCGCCGATCGGACGTTGTCATCCGAATCGCCGATGGCGGTGCAGCTTCGCACGCAGCTCAACGCCACCGATGCGCAAATCGCGGCATTAGAGGGTCGGGCGGCGCAGCTGCGCGCCAAGCTGAGCGAACTCGAGAGCAAACTGAACGCCGTGCCGGAAGTCGAGCGCGAGTATCAGGACGTCACGCGCGATCTGGCCGGCGCCCGTGCCAAGTACGAAGAGCTCCTGAAACGTCAGATGGATGCCGAGGTCAATGAAGCGGCGATTGCGGGCGGCACCGTCGATGAGTTCCGCATCGCACAGCACCCCAGCGTACCGCGCGAGCCCGCCAAGCCGGCGCGTCTTGCAATCTTCCTGGTGTCCATCGTGTTGGCTGGCGCGCTGGGGTTTGCCGCGGTCGTGGCGGCGCAGTTCTTGGATCAAACCGTGCGCGGCGTGCGCGACGTGCGCGAAATCCTCAATGTCACGCCGCTCGTGGCCGTGCCGGTCATCGAGACGGCGGAAACGATTCGCCTGCGACGCCGCGATGCGATGATGTTCGTGGGGCGGACGGCGATCGGTATCGCCATCGTCTATTACCTCGCGCTGCGTTTCTTGTTCTAACCCAGGTATCGAGAGGGCACGGAGAATGAGCATCATCGAAGACGCTGTCCGAAAGTCGGCCGAGCAGCGACATCGCCTCGGCGCCTCCGAGCCCCTCTACGCACGCACGCGCGCCCGACGTCCCGCGGCCGCACCGATCGACGTCTCGCAAGTGCGTCGGTTCCAGAGCGTCTCGCTCGACGAAGGGCTGCTCGAGCGGAACAAGGTCTTACCGCGCATCAATGACAAGACGGCGCTGCGCGCCTACAAGATCCTGCGTACGCGCGTGCTGCGGCGCCTGGAGGCGAATCAGTGGCGCCGGCTGGCGGTGACCGGCGTAACGGTCGGCGAGGGCAAGACGCTCACTGCGCTCAATCTCGCGATCGCGCTGGCGCAGGACGTCAATACTTGGGTGTTCCTGGTCGATCTCGATCTGCAGCGGCCGAAAGTGGCAAGCTATCTCGGTCTGAGCGGGCTCAATGGCGAGAAAGGGCTCAGCGACTATCTGGCCGGCGAGGCGACGGTCGACGAGATCATCTATTCGCCGAACATCGAGCGCTTTTCGGTGATCCCCAACTTTCAACCGATGGCGCAGTCCTCCGAGCTGCTGACGTCGCCGCGCATGCTCGATCTGATGCACGCCTTGGAGAACGAAGCCCCCCGGCGCGTGATCGTGGTCGACATGCCGCCGGTGCTGGCGTCGGACGATGTGCTCGCGTTCTCTCCGCAGCTCGATGCGCTGCTGCTCGTCGTGGGCGAGGGTGCTACGAGTCGCGACAGCCTGCGTAGCGCGAAGGAAGTGCTGACGGAGATGAACTTGCTCGGCGTCGTGCTCAACCGTTCGGCAGACCGCGACGACAAGGCCTACTACTCCTACGGCTAGGTCGCGCTGGTTCAAGCCCGCGAGGCGACGAGGGATGCGCGGTCCGGCGAAGCGGTCAGGAGCCGGCGCACGGCTTCCCGCGATTCGCCCTCGATCATCATCCGATACCAGAGCTCGGCATTGATCAGCAGCCACAAGCGATTGCCGTGATCGTCGCGGCGGCGCGCGTGTTCGTCGATCAGTCGCTTGATTTGCGCGCGATCGACAATGTCCGCTGCGGCAAGATGCGAATCGCGCAGGCAGATATCGCAAAGACGCGCATACTGCTCCTTGAGCAGGTATGGCAGCGCCGAGGCGAATCCCTGTTTTGGCCGGTTCAAGACGTCGGCAGGCAGATACCGTTCCGCAAGCTTGCGTTGAATGTAGCGCAGCGAGCCTCCGCGGATCTTGAGCTGGCTCGGAATGCCCGCTGCGAACTCGGCGAGCTTGTGGTCCATGAACGGGCTGCGTGCCTCGAGACCGTGGGCCATGCACATTCGGTCGGTGATCATGACCGGATGGTTGGGCAGGCGCACCATGCTGTCTGCGTAGAGCATGCGATCGAGCGGGTCGCCGTCGCTTTGCTCGTAAGGAACACGAATCGCAGCTTCGGCGTCGAACGCTGCAAGACGCTCGCGCGCCGCGGGTGTGTAAAGTCGCTCGCGACGCGCGCGGTCGAAGTAGAAATACGAGAGGCTGGCGGCGTAGCGCGCGCCGCCTTCGTAGAACGACAGGTGATGCAGCCAGCGCAGCTTGTGGCCGGCGCTCTTGTACCAGCCGGAGGCCGGCAGTAACGAGAAGGCCGGCTGCAGCACCCGTCGCCGGAGCGGCTCGGGCACTTTGCCGTAGCGACCAGCATAGATGTTGCCGTAGTATCGATCGTATCCCCCAAAGAGCTCATCGCCGCCGTCGCCGCCGATCACGACTTTCACGTGTTGGCGCGTGAACTCTGCGAGCAGCCAAGTGCACAGGGACAGCGGATCCGACGGCTCATCGAGCGCCCAGATGAGATCGGGCAGGTGCGAGACGAGGTCCGGCTCGATGCGTCCTTCGTGATGCTCGGTACCGTATGTCTGCGCCACCCGACGTGCCGCCGGGGCTTCGTCGAAGCGCGCATAGTCGATGCCCATCGTGAAGGTGGGCAGCCTTTCGACCTGCAAGCGCTTGGCAATCATCGCAACGAGCAAGCTCGAATCCATGCCGCCGCTCAAGAAGGCGCCCACCGGAACGTCGCTGACCATGTGCAGGCGCAGTGCCTCTTCGATTCGAGCCTCGAGCTCGTCGATGAGTGTCTCTTCTTGCGCGGTGTGCTTCTCGGCGTACGAGAGCTTCCAGTAACGGCGAATCTCCGGCGTGCCACCGGGCTCGAGCGTGAGCAGATGCGCAGGCGGCAGCTTTTCGATGCCTTCGAACATGGAGAGCGGCGCGTCGATGACGCGTAGCGCGAGATACTGATCCAACGCCTGCAGGTTCAGCGACGGTCGCTTGATATCGTCGGCGGCGATCACTGCCTTGATCTCGGAGGCGCAGGCAAAGCCACGCTCGTCGAATCGATAATAGAGGGGTTTCTGACCGAGGTGATCGCGTGCGGCGATCAAACGCCGCTCGCGGGCGTCCCAAAGAACGAACGCGAACATTCCGCGCAGGTGCTCGACGAGACGCGTGCCATAACGCTCGTAGAGCGCAATGATGACCTCGCAGTCGCTGTGGGTGCGAAACGCGTATCCGTCGCGTTCGAGCGTTTGCCGCAGCTCGCGATAGTTGTAGATCTCGCCGTTGGCGACGAGCTGCAGCGTCCCATCGGCATTCTGAAGCGGCTGCGCACCGTTGGCGAGGTCGATGATGGCAAGTCGTCGATGACCCAGGCTGGCATTGTCGTCGTGATAGGCGCCTTCGCCATCAGGACCGCGATGGCGCAGCGCCGTCAGCATCCGGCGCATCGACGCTTCGCGCCAAGCCTTGTCGGGAGAGAGCAGAGCGGCAATTCCGCACATAGGTAATGATGGGCTATAGGCTGCGGACGCGGGACACGGCCCGCTGCTTGGTCTCGCCCACGCGTCGGGCGAGCACCTCTTCGAAGACCTGCTCGTAGCGCGCTGCGCAGGTGTCGATGAAGAACTGCTCGACGCGCTGCAGATTGCGCTCGCCTTGGGTTCGGCGAGCATGGGGGTCGCGATACAGCGACAGGAGCGCGTCCTTGAAACGTTCGCGCTCGTTGAGCGGCACCACATAGCCGGTTTCGCCGCTCGTCAGGAAGTCCGTCTGTCCGCCGCGGTCGTAGCAGACGATCGGCAAGCCTTGCGCCATGGCCTCGAGAAACACGAGTCCGAATCCTTCGTGCTGGCTCGTGGAGACGAACACGTCGGAGACTTGCAGCGCGGCGTACTTGTCCGCATCCGATACTTGACCGAGCAGGCGAACACGGTCAGAGACGCCGAGCGCGTGCGCACGCGCGCGGATGGCCTCGGCATCGGGGCCGTCGCCGACGATGAGCAGATAGGCATCGGCGAGCCCGGTGGCTGCGAGGATCTCGACGAGCTGCACCGTGGCCTTGCGTGCCACGAGACGTCCGACCGTCACCATCACGAACGCTTGCTCGGGCAGGCCGAAGTGCGCACGGTATGCGCGCTCGAGCGGCGGCGGGCGTTCGATGCCCAGCGGGATCAACTTCGTCGGACGATCGATACCGTAGATCGAGCGTACGCGGCTCAGCGTATCTTGAGATTGTCCGACGACTGCATCCGCTGCGCGCAAGAGTGCTCTTACCGCTGCTCGCAGTGGCGCATGACGGTGCGGTGAGCTTGTCTTGCTCGGGTCGTACAAGTCGCCGCCGTGCACGGAAAGCACGTTCGGCACTCGATAGAGGCGCGCGAGCACGTGCCCGAGCGGACCGGTCGGTACGACGAAATGCGTGTTGATGACATCGAACGGCGCGCCACGGTGCAAGCTCAGTCCGCGAAGGAACCCGCTCGGCAGATAAGCGAGCATCGACGGAAAGTTCGCAACGGCAAGCTCGCGGCGGAAGAACACCGGCACGCGGATGATCCGCACGCCGTCCTCGATGCTCATCGACGGCAGGTCGCAGGCACGCGAAGTCAGCACCGTGACCTCATGGCGCTTGGCGAGATGCCGCGCCAGCGCCGCCATGACCACACCGCCGCCGCCGCCAAGCGGCGGATATTCGTAATTACAAAAGAGGATGCGCATACCGGGGAAGGAGCAAGAATGATGCCGATACTGGGTGCTAGTAGGGAGCACTGGGCTTGGCCGGAGAAGAACGGGATGTTGCAATTCATTTTCTGGCCAACTACCGATGCTCAGTGCCCGGAGCCCCGATCGAGGGAACCTTCCCGCCGCTTCCGTATTTACAGAGTCTCCTGTCGGTGTTCCCAGGGATCGTGCGCATGAACGTTCAACCGCTCAGACCTGAGTTGACGCCGCGACGGCGTTTGGCTGCCAAGCTCGAGCCCTTCGATTCGTACTGGCAAGCGCCTGCCGATATCGACAAGGGCTACGATGCGTTCGCTGCGTACTATCGGGCGAACTACTTGCCTTATCTGCCGGAGAATCGCGCAGCGCGCATCCTCGTGATCAGCTGTGGGCCCGGCTACTTGCTCAACGTGCTCGTCAAAGCGGGCTATCGCAACGTCGTCGGGATCGACTCGGATCCGATCAAGATCGAGCACGGACGCAAGCGCGGATTGCCGTGCGAAGTGGCGGAAGCCTTTCCCTATCTCGAAGGCAAGCGGGGCGAATTCGACGTCATCATCCCTGAGCAGGAGCTCAACCACCTCACGCACGATGAGACGATCGAGTTTCTTCGCCTCTGTCATGCCGCGATGAAGCCCGGCGGGCGGATCATCGTCTACGCGATGAACGGCGCGAATCCCTTCGTCGGTGCGGAAAATCTTGCACACAACATCGACCATTTCTACATCGTTACCGAGTACAGCCTGACGCAGCTACTCGAGCTCGGCGGCTTTCGTGACGTGCGGCCGTTCGCGCTCAAGCTGTATGTCTTCTGGACGAATCCGCTCAACTACGTGGGTCTGGCCGTCACGAGCGTGCTCGAGCTGTTCATGCGCGTCATCTTCATGCTCTACGGCAAGAAGGTGCGGGTGCTGAGCAAGAAGGTGGCAGCAGTGGCGGTACGTCCCTGAGCGCGTCGTCTAAACGCGCTCGGTCGAATCCCGAGGCAGCGCTTGAAGTGAGCGCGACACGCCGATCGCGCCTGCAGTCAACGGAGGACGGATGATCGTGACGAAGACGGAGGGGGCGGCGGACTCGGCATCCTCGCCTGTGCATTTGACGCGCGCTCAGCGCTGGGCGGCGCTCATCGTCTACGCGGGGCTCATGCTGCTCTGGCTGCAGCACATCACGCCCTCGCCGATCATCCACGATGCGATCGGGACGGTCGTGCCCGCCGTGAACCTCAAGCACAACGGCGTTATTGCCCTCAAAGAACCCGACCTGCCCACGATGTATCGCGAGCCGTTGCCGATCCTCGTGACCGCGCTTGGCGTAACGGTCATCGACGCAGTGCACGGTCCCGCGGCACCCGAGGAGTACTTGCAGGGTGAACGTGCTCATTGGCTCAAGCTGCAGAATCTGTTCTGGCTGACGCTGCTGTGCGCAGGCGCTTTCTACGTCGCGTTCCAGCTCTCGGGTTCGTTCGTCGCAGCCCTCGTTGTTGCGGTGTTCGGGCAGACAATCTTCCTCTATGAAATGGGCGGAAGCCGGCCCATCGACACGCTCTACACGGAGCTTCCTGCAGCCGCACTGCTGATTGTCGCCTCGTGGAGCTTCATCGTGGGGTTGCTGCGGCGGAGCCCTCGCAGTCTCGCTGCCTCCGGCGGATTGTTTGCACTGGCGGCCTTGGTCAAAGCGGCGTTCCTGTACGTCGCAATCGGGTTGCTCGTCATCATCGGCATCTTGGCGCTGGCGCGCCGGCGCGCGGGATCGATGCGTCTTGGAGCCAAAGAACTGGCGGCGTTTGCAGTGGTGTTTGGTATCGTGCTGGCGCCGTGGCTGTACCGTAACTGGGTGCAGTTCGGCGTCGTGAGCGTTTCAGAGCGCGGCGGCTTGGCGTTGTATGCGCGCACGCTGTACAACGATGTGAACGCGGCCGAGTACAAAGGATCGTTTTACGTGTTCGCGCCCGGTCCGCTGCGGGGTCTCACCGGTCGCTTGCTGGGGATAACCTCGAGCGATCTCGAGCCGGGCGGTCCGCTCTTTCGGCTCAATAGAACGCCGAAGTGGGAGCGGCTCAACTTGGCGGCCGAGCGTGCCGGGCGACCCGAGCTGGCCACCTCGATCGTGGCGGTGGGTCGTGCCGAGCGCGTCAAGCTGCGTCGGGAGTTTCGCGAGCTTGGCTACGGACAGCGCGCCGACGTGGTTGCCGACAACGAGCTCAAGGCGCGTGCGCTCCAGCGACTCAAAGCGCAGCCGCTCAAGACCCTTGCGCTGACGGTGCCCATTTTGTGGCGTGGTGGGTTGGTCCTGCTTGCCTTGTTCGGGCTTACGGTCGTTCATGCGCTTGTCAGACGGCGTTACGATCTGCTCGTCTTCTGCTTGCCGGCGGTAGCCTTGACGGCGTTCTACGCATTGTTGACCACCTTCGAGCCGCGTTACAGCGTGCCGATGACGGCGATCGCGTGCATCGGCGCTGGCATTGCGGCGCATGGCGAATGGGTGAGAAGTGGGCTATCGGCGCGTGTGCGCTCGGGTGAACGGCGGAAACGCTCGCCGCGGTTGCGCTCTCCCGTCTCGGCGTCCTGATGTGCCGGGAGCGCTAGTCGTCGTCCTTGATCGTGACGGTGGCGACGCGCACGCTTCCCAGTCGCGCTCGCTGTGCATCGATCAACTCGATGGAAAAGGTTTCGTCGCCTTCGGCTAGCTGGTCGTTACGAAGCGGAATGTAGAGAGCACGCTGCGCCTGGCCATCGGCGAATTCGACAGTGCCGGTCGGGCTCGTGATGAAGTCTTCATCGATTTGCGCGGTGCCGCTCGTCGCGCGCCAGCGAGCGACGGCGCGGCCGTCGAGAGAGCCCGTGCGATGCACGATCAAGACCGCGGCGATGGCGCTTTCGCTCGTCGTGATCGAGGCACTCTCGAAGCCGATGCTGTCGAGTGCGGGCGGGGAGGCTTTCGGCGGGGAACGCGATGTCGCGGGTGCGGCAGGCGTCGCCTCAGGCGAGGTGCCAGTCTCCGTAGCATCGTCGTTTGCTGGGGGAGGCGTAGGTAGGCTCAGATGCTCCGGCGCGCGTGTGCCTGATGGGGCAACGTTGCCGAGCGCGCTCGTGCCGATGGTTTCCGCGGTTGCCTGAGCGGACGGCACGGCATCGGCCGTATCCGGTTCGATGCTTTCGCGCCGGGCGGCAAACAGCATCACGGCGAGCGCGACAGCAATGAAGACGAAAAAGCCCCAGCTGCGCTGCGTCGGCATCAGATCGTCGGCGGGATCCGCGGGTGCGGCCGGCTGACTCGGTGCAAGCGGCGCCTGCGGTGCGCGTGGGACGGCCGGCGCATCCGCGAGCAACTTTTGCGCGAGTGTGACGATATCGGCCGGACGTTCTTCGCGCTCCCAGGAGAGGGCTGACAGCAACGCCAGCCATTGCGGTGCAGAGAGATTCCACGCACGTGCCGGTGTCTTGCCCTCAGCGCGCGCTTCGAGCGAGGGGAGGCGTTCGAAAGGATGATTGCCCGTCAGGAGCTCGTACGCTACGCATGCGAAGCTGAACACGTCGTCGCGCGGGTCGGGCTTGTCTCCGCTCAGTACCTGCGGGCTCGCGTAAGCCGGTGTACCGGCAGGAATGCGCGTGTCTTCGCCTTCGAGCGAAGCTGCTGCACCGAAGTCGAACACTTTGACCTGACCGCTCGGCCCGACGATCACATTGGCGGGCTTGAAGTCGCCGTGCACGATGTCCTTGCTGTGCGCGTAGGCGAGCGCCTGGGCACATGAGGTCAACACCGCACGCTTGAGCGTGTCAGGAAGCCCGTCGGGCTCGCGCATGAGCGTCGCCAGCGAACGCCCTTCGATGAGCTCCATCGTCATGAACCACGTCTGATCATCGCTTTCCAACGCCACGACACGGGCAATGTTCGGATGCACGAGGCCCTGCGCGTGCTTGAATTCATGTTGCAAGCGGGCGACGGCCCGCGTGCGATCCTTGACATCGGGTCGCGGCATCTTGATTGCGATGCGCGCGCCGGGTGCCTGCTGATCGAGCGTGAGATCGCGCGCGCGAAACACCCAAGCCGTGCCCCCGGCACCCAGCACCTGCTCGATGAGATAGCGCTCTTTGAGCACCGCGCCAGGAGATACGTGCGCACTTCGTGCGGGTGTTGGAGCAGGCTCGGCGCGCGCCGGTGCAGGGGTGGTGGAAGTGTGTTCCGGTCCGATGGGCGTGGCCATCGTCGCTGTGGCGCCGATGACTTCCGTCGTGGCGGTGTCGGTGTGATCCACAGGCGTGTCGAGCGGCACATCCTCGGTGCAGACCTCAGCCATATCCGCGGTGCCGCCATCTTGTAGATCGCCGGTGGCGCCGCCGTCGAGATCAATCGTCTTCGGCGCCCACGCCTTCGGCGTCGATGAATGGCGAACGTCGAGATGCGCGGACATCACGTGTACTTGCTCCGCAGCGAACGAGACGCTTGGAATGGGATAGCAGCGATGCCATGCATGTCGGTCGCGCCGGTCACGTCGATTCCGCTCCTGCCATCGCTTGGGTTTCGCGCGGCGGCAGATAGCCTTTGGCTCGATACCAGCTCACGGTGTCCGCTGCGCCGGCTGCGAAGGTCACCTGCGGTTGAAAGCCGAGCATCTCCTGCGCCTTGGCGGTCGAGAACATGAAGCTCTTGGTAAAGAAGTCGAGGCGCCGACGATGCAACGGCGGGTGCATGCCGAGGGGCGTAAAGACCGCTTCGCATGCTCTTGCGGCGACGGTGAACGGCCACAGGGGCAGGTGCAAGCGCGGCGGACGGCGCCGCATCACCGTGGCAATCGTTTCGATCATTTCCTTGGTCGTGAGAGCTTCGGCGCCGGCGACGACGAACAGCTGTCCGACGGCCGCCGGATGCTCCACCGCGAGCAAGAGCATGCGGATCAAGTCGCCGACATACATCGGCTGGTGCCGATTGAGCCCCGGGCCGATGATGGCGAAATGACCGCGGTCGATGGCACGAAACAGCTTGAGCAGACGAAAGTCGCTCGGACCGTAGGTTTCCGGGATGCGTACGATGCAGGTCTCGAGGTCCTGCGCGAAGCTTGCGACGACGCCTTCGGCTTCGAGCTTGCTGCGCGTATAGGGATTGTCGGGATGCGTGGCGCTCGTTTCATCGAGCACATGATCCGCGCCCGAGCCGTACACGCCGATGGTGCTGCCGTACACGAAGCGGCGCACGCCTGCCTTCTGCGCGGCTTCGAGCAGCACGCGAGTGCCGATGACGTTCACGTCGCGAAAGTACGCTTCCGGCATTTGCGCTTCGTGCTGCGCGGCCGCGAGATGAATGACGGCACTGCAGTCGGCGACGACGCTGGCGGCGAACTGAGTTTCCTGGAGCTTGCCGAGCGCCAGGCGCACGCCGGCGGCACGCAGCTCATCCGCGCGCTCTTTCTCTACACGCGAGGCGTCTCGCCCGACGGCGATGACATCCAGCCCGCTACGGTGAGCATGCAACGCCAGCCGCGAGCCGATGAAGCCCGTGGCGCCGGTGATCAAGAGCCTGGATTGTCCTGTGCTGTTTGGTGCGTGCATGTGTCGGATCAACCTACTGCTCGATGCGTGTCACTCACGTGCGGTCGGGGAGTTGCTGCATCGACGCGCGCGTGATGCTTGCGCAGAATCTCCTCGGTCCGTGCGACTTCTTCTGCAGTGCGCTGTGCCGACCAGCCGAGCAGACGCGCCATCTCTCGAGCGGCGCGCTCGAGCGCATCGCGGCCGGGATGCGCACCCGCTGCCAGATCGGTGCGCCTGAGCACGACGTCGTCGAGACGCATGGCCATCTCGTGTTCCACGGCGTAGCTGATCTCGCGCAGCAGCGTCGACTTGCCGATGAGCGGCAGTGCGGCCAGCATCTGCGGGGCAATGCCGTCGAACAGGCGTTCGACGTCGGCGCCGAAGTTGCGTACGAGTCCGTCGATCGTCGCTTGCGGCAACCCTTGTAATCGCCGCCGCCACTCGGCGCTGAAAGCGCCAAAGTCGGCGATGTCGCCGCCCGGCAGCGGCGCGTGCGTCGAGGCCGAGACCCGATGGGGAAAGCGCCTGTCGGGCCACTGCTCGAGCAGCACGTTGAGCGCTCGTTCCGCGTCGATGCGCGCCGTCGTGAAACGAATCCCGACGAGACTCACGAGCCCTCCGACGCCGTGGCTGCGGCGATGATCGATCAGGCGCGATTCCTTGCCGAAGCTGAGCTCTTCCGGCGTCGCCGTCTCGCCGAATGGCACGAGACCGCAGTTCGCAAAGCTCACTTCCTCCCTAGTGAGCTGCAACGCCGGATAGACGGTGTTGAGTTCCGCAATCCAAGCGTCGAGTTCCTCGTCCGTGACGTGGGCCGTGTCGGGGTGCGCAAGCCAGTGCCGATGCCACACACCGAACAGTGTCTTGTCCCGCCAGGGCACGGCAAACAGATGGCGCTTGCTCCGGCTCAAGACCGCGTCCTTGTCGCGGCTCAACCCTTGCACCGCCAAGGCGTACGGCGAGACCGGGGCGCGCTCGACGATGAAATACGCGTCGCGGGAGAACGGCGCGCGGGCGAAGGGGCCGAAGCGCGCCTCGTCGCGATTGACGAAATCGGCCCATGGGCCGGCGGCGTTCAAGGTCAGCCGCGCGCGAATCTCGATCTCCTCGCCGCTCAGCACGTCGCGGGCGCGCGCACCGATCACATTCGAGCCGTCCCACAGATAGCTGCGCGCCTCCATGTAATTGCAGACCGTCGCACCGAGCTCGGCGGCAGCGCGTACGAAGGCCAGCACGAGCCGCGCCGGGTTGTACATCTGACCGTCTTCGAAGACGACGGCGCCGCTCAGATCCGGGGCGTCCAAGTGCGGGAAGAGCCCAAGCAGCTCGGCGCGTCCCAAGAAACGCGTGCGATGAATCCGCCGAGCCGGGTCGCGGATCGCGCGATTGCGATCGAGCGTGAGCAAGTCGTAGAGACAGGCGCCTGCACCGAGAAACACCTTGCCGCGTCGACCGTGTCCATAGGTCGGTATTGCGATCGGCAACGGTTGCACCAGATGGGGCGCGATGCGCAGGAAGGTCGTGCGCTCATGACATGACGAGCGCAGGCGCGTGAAGTCGGCGTGCTGCAGGTAGCGGATCCCGCCGTGGACCATCTTGAAGCATTCGGACGAGGCACCTGCGCCGAAGTCGCTGCGCTCGATGAGCGCAGCGCGCAGTCCGCGCAGCGCGGCTTCCCGCGCGGCGGCGGCACCGAACGATCCGCCGCCGATGATGAGCACGTCGAATTCGCGATCGGTGAGCTCTGTTGGATTGCGTCGCATCGTTTGGTAAACGCATTGGATGCCGAAGCGAAATGCACGTTTAGTGCCGACTCGGCGAAAGTCGTGTTTCCGCGCCTCGATGAGGCAGCGTGCTCAGCTCGACTTCAGTGCTTGCAGGTAGGGATTACAGCGCAGTTGTAACTTCCACTACCGCGCCTTGAGCCGAATCTCGCGCCCGCGATGCTCAAGTCAGAGATGACGACGTCGCTATCGGAAAAATCTGACACGCCGGAGTGCCAACCCGTTGTTCAGGGCTTCTCCGATGTCGCCTGCGCAGCAGCAAAGGTACTTTCGCCCGCGTCGGATCGCTAGCTCGTGACGGATCACGAACGTCGTTTTGCTGCGGATCGGAGCGTGCGGAAGACGCGTTTTGCCGACAGCGTGACGATGAAGTTGCTGACGAATACCATCGAGGGAAGAATTTTCCATGCGACAAGCAATGAATCGCTCAACGCACGCCAAGAGCTCGCTACGCAAGCGGATCGCGACGGCGCTGGCGGGTGCCGCGCTGCTCGCGCCTTTCATGGCCGATGCGCTGCCTGTGATACCGAATGCAGCGGGGTTCGGGATCGACACGCCCGCCGGACGCGGCGGCAAGGTGTATCGCGTCACGAATCTGAACGACTCGGGCGCCGGATCGCTGCGCGAGTGCGCGCTCGCGTCGGGTCCGCGTGTGTGCGTCTTCGAAGTCTCAGGGACGATCCGCCTGAAGAAAGATCTCAGCATCACCAACCCGAACATCACGATCGCAGGTCAGACTGCGCCGTCGCCGGGCATCATGCTGCGAGGGGCGGCGCTGCGCATCTCCACGTCCGACGTGCTCGTGCAGCACATCCGAGTCCGTGCCGGCGACGACCCGGACGGTCCGAATCCCGAGAATCGCGATGCGCTCAAGATCGAAAGCGACAATGGCGTGATCCGCAACATCGTGGTGGATCACTGTTCGTTCGCCTGGGCGATCGACGAGACCGCCAGTCTCTGGCTGAATTGGGACAACGTCACGTTGAGCAACAATATCTTTGCCGAGGCGCTCGACAACTCGTTGCATCCCAAGGGCCCGCACGGCTATGGCGTCCTTTTCGGACCTTACAACGGCAAAGTGACGTTTGTCGGCAACCTCCTCGCCCATATGGCGGACCGCAATCCGCTGTCGCGTGCCGGACAGATGGTCATGGTGAACAACGTCGTCTACAACCGTAAGGTGCGGGACGTCGACCTGCAGAGCGAACGTGGCATCGTCACGAAGAACACGATCATCGGCAATGTCTTCATTCGCGGACGCGATCATGCGAACAGCGTCAAGCCGGTGGCCGTACATACCGAAGGCAATCAGTTCGCGCTGCCGTCGGCCAGCCGCATCTACTTGGCGGACAACCACGCACTCGATATCGCCAATTCGGCGAAGGATCCGATGTCGCTGCTCTCGCCGATCGGCAATGCAGTGCCGCTGACGCCGTTTCTGACGAACGCGCCGCCGACCTGGCCTGCAGGTCTGACGCGATTGGCGACGTCCGACAGTGTCGTGCTCGATCACGTGCTCAGGTCGGCGGGTGCGCGCCCGGCGGATCGCGATCCGGTCGACGCGCGCATCGTCGATCAAGTGCGAAAGGGGACGGGGCAGATCATCAACTGCGTGGCGCCCGACGGGAGCGCGCGTTGTCAGAAGAACGCGGGCGGCTGGCCCAACCTCGCGCAGAACCGTCGCACCTTGACGCTGCCGGAGAACTACAACGAGGTGACGCCGAGCGGGTACACGCGGCTAGAGCTGTGGCTGCACGAGCTGGCGGCGCAGGTCGAAGGGCGCTCGCCGCGTCCGCCGGCAGCGCCGGTGCTCGCGGGCGGATGATGAAAGCTCGGCTCCTCGCGTATGCAGTAGTTTCTACATTGGGTTTGTAATTTCAGGCGTTCGCCTGAGCAAACCGCACGCGACGCAAGACGCCGCCGACGATCGTTCCAGCAACGATCTCGGCGGCGTTTTCGTTTGTCAGCTGGTACGCAACTTGCTGATCTAGCGTCGCCGTCGCGATGACTCGTGCCGCGACCCAATGTGGGTGGTGCAGAAGAGGCGCATTGCGGCGTATCTCGATCACCTCCTGCATCAACTTTGGATCCATCGATGTCCATCGACGTTGCCCGCTCGGCGACTCATCCACCGCTGTCCGCCTCGAGGTTGCCGCGGAGGTGGCCGGTGCTGGATGTGCTCAGGTCGCTCGTGAGCGACACGACGCCCGCGACGAGCCGGGCGAGCGTGCTCGAGCTTGGCCTGCTCGGCTGTCTCATTGCGTGCGGCGCGTTGCTGCGTTTCTGGGGGCTCGGCAGTGTCGGCCTGCACGGTGACGAAGAGACGATGGGAATGGCCGTGCGCGGCATCCTCGCCGAGGGTGCGCCGATTCTGCCGAGCGGGATGTTCTACCCGCGCGGGCTGACGCAGCTCTACCTGATGGCAGGTTCGGTGTCGCTCTTCGGGGAATCGGAGTGGGCGCTGCGTCTGCCTTCTGCACTGTGCGGCGTGCTGCTCATCTTCATCGCGTACTTCGTCGGCCGCAGATTCCTGCGCGTCGAATGGAATCTTGCGTTCGTCGCTGCGATCGCCGCGTTGCCTGAGCTCGTCGTCTATTCCCAGACGGCGCGCATGTACATCTTCTTCGTCACCTGCGTAGCAGCCGCGATGGCTTTCGTGTTCGCCTGGGAACGCAGCAATCGAACGCGTTGGCTCGTCGCTGCGACCGCGACATTGATCCTCGGCATGGATATGCAGGTGCTTGCCGTGTCGGCGATTGCGCTGTTCTTGTTGCCGGGGATCGTTCACGGCGACGCGCGGCGCCTCTTGTACGGTGCGCTCGCCTGCATCGTTTCGGTTGTCGCGTTCCTCACGATAGACACCTGGGTGCAGGCTCAATATCCCGTGCCGCCGCCAGAGTTCGCGGCGGAGCTGCCCGAAGGACCGCGCAGCGGGCCGGCGGTCCGAGGGGATTTTCCTGTCGTATTCGATCTCTTGCTCATCGCCGCATGCGCAGCGATGAGCATCGTGGCGTGGCGGATCGGCCGCAGTATCGGTGCGCGTGAAGGTATTGCAGCCGGTGTGCTGCTGTTGCTGGGCGCCGTGCTGCAGATCGCATTGTTCTATCACCTGGCGGCTCTCAGTTACGTAGCTGGCGCAGTCATTGCGCTGCGCTTCGCGAAGCAAGGCACGTTGCGTCTGTTGCTCGTTCTTGGGGGTGCAGCGGCGCTCGTTGCCGCCGCACACGCGGCGCTTCTCGCGCCGAAGGCAGGAACGCTCGTCCGACTCGTAGGGGCGATGATCGGGCAACCGAGCGTCTGGCCCTACGTGCGCGTTGCGCAGCTGAGTCTGGCGGCCGGCGTCATCGGCGCCGCATCGCTCGCGTGGGTGCTGTACCGCCTCGCACGCGGCCATCCCGTGCCGGACTATTGGTTGCTGATCGTGCTCATGGTCTGGGCGCCGGTTTTTGCCATCGGTGCTTTCGCATGGAACATTCCGCCGCGCTACACGGCGGTTGCGCTCGTGCCGTTGCTCCTGTCTGCGTTTGCCGCCGTGCAAGCTGCGTCGGATCGCTGGCTCAGAACGCGTGCGAGCACATGCATCGCAGCGGCGGTCACGGCGCTGCTCGTCATCAATCCGGTAGAAGCAGCGCGCGTGGTGAACGCCGGCTATCGCATCCATCCGGACCACAAAGGCACTGCCGAGTATCTGCGTTCCATTGGAGTCAGCGACGACGATGTCGTGCTCGCCGAGGATGTGTTGCAGCAAACGTATTACCTCGGCAAGGTGGACTATTGGCTGATCGGCCCGGCGGTGGCGCAACGCTTCGTCACGAGCAAGGACGGCACGGTAGTCGACTTCTACACCGGCACGCCGGTCGTGGTCAGCCAGGCGATGCTCGATCGCGTGCTGAGCGAGCATGCCGACAAACGCATCTTCGTCATCGTGAGCGGCGAGAATCAAGCGGACGGGCGGATCGGCATGCGTGGCCCGGAGCTGCATGCGGCAATCCGCTCCGATCGCTTCGAGACGCTGTACGTCGGCCGCGATGGAAAGAGTCAGGTGCTGCGTGCCATGCCGAGTGCGCGCACCCCACACACTGGAGAGTCCGACACTGCGACCCGTGATGCATCCGATGCCGTCGACGCCAGCCGATCCGAATCCGCAGACCGTGCCGTCTCGATCCCGCGCTAGCGCGATTCGCGCCATCGGCGGACGGGCCGCGATCGTCTCGCTGGCGCGGCTGCTCAATCAGGGGCTGATCTTGATCAGCCCCATGATCTTGGTGCGGCTGCTGTCGGTCGAAGACTTCGGCCGCTACCGCGAGTTCATCGTGTACGCGACGGTGCTCATCACCATTGCCGGGTTCGGCATCAACAGCAGCTTGTTACGCTTCGTTCCGAGCGATCCTCGCAGCAGCTGGCGGTACGTCGATCAATCCGTCTGGTTGACGTTGGCGAGCAGCCTGCTCGTAACTGGAGCGGCATTCGTGCTGCACGAGCTCGGCGGCGGACGGATGCTCGGCGAATTCGGGCCGCAGGTTGCGCTCTATGTGCTCCTGTTCGTGAACCTCGATTTCTGGGAGTTCCTGTGGCTCGCCGAGAAACGAACCTATGCCGTGTTCGCCTATACCACTGCACGGCTGGTGGCGCGTATCACGGTCGTAACGATCGCAGCAGCATTGACGCGCGATGTCGGCGCGATCGTCTCCGCCCTCATCGTGCTCGAGTCCCTTCGTCTCGCGCTTTGCGCCATCGGCTGGCGCTGGCGTGCGCGCAAGCATGCGTTACGAGGCGAGTACCGGTGGAAGGAACAGCTCGAGTTCTGTCTGCCGTACGGAGCCGCGTTGGCAATGGTGACGGTCAACAAGTCGCTGGGCGCGTTGTTCGTCGCCAAGATGTTGGGACCGGTGGCGCTCGCACACTACGCGATCGGCGTTTATGTCCAACCTGTGATCACGGTCCTGCGCAATTCGCTGTCGGACGTACTGTTGCCGGAGATGGTGTCAAACGGGGACAGGACGACCGCCGACCGTCTCGAGCTCTGGCGCAGGTCGACCGTCGCTGCCGCGATCGCGCTCATCGGCGTGGGCGTGGTGCTCGCGCGTTTCGCCGAGCCGCTCATCGAAACGTTCTTCTCGGAAAAGTACCTGCCGGCGGTGCCGATCTTTCAGCTCTATCTGCTGACGTTTCTGCGCGAGAGCATCGACTTTGCAGTGCCGCTGCGGGCAGCCGACAGAACGGCCGCCATTCTTCGCAGCAATGTGCTCGCGCTGCTGGTCAACATCGGTCTGATGGGGCTGCTCGTGCCCAAGTGGGGAGTGCTGGGTGCGGTGGCCGCCTTTCTGGTTTCGCGCGCGATCGAGGGCTTTTATCTTGCTGGTCAGACGATGCGCGCCTACGCCATCGACCTGAGCGGACTTGCTCGCTGGGGCGATCTGTTCAAGGTTCTGCTCGCAGCCGCGCTTGCGGCGACGGTCATCGCTACTTCGTTTTGGACCGACACGCTCGGCATCTTCGGGGCTGCGCTCGGCGGGTCGCTCTATCTTTGCGTGTTCATCCTGTTGCTCGGCGTCATGCGTGTCCAGGAGGCAAACGCACTCCTGCGCTTGCTTCGTTTGGTGCGGCCATCCGCGGCACGACGCTCCAATTGACCGCAAGCAGCAACGCTACTTCGTCGCAATGATCCTGAGCTCGAGGAATTTCGCGATGGCGCCACGAGAGATGCGCGCACGGATCGCTCGCGGAATCGCTTGAAAAGCGCGTTCGCACGTTGTCGAGAACAGATTGGGTAGCGCGCGAGGGCCGCGAGCCGTCGGGACGCATTGGACCACCTTCTTGAAGCCGACGCGTTTGAACATCGCGATCAGCTCACGCATGGTGTACTCCTTGAGATGGAAGCCGGCGGCCGTCTCCTCGAAGTAGCGCGAGATATCGTGCGGACCGGTCAGACGGTTCGGGGTTACGCAAACATAGGTTCCGCCCGGGGCCAGCGATCGGTAGATGTCCGCGAGTTGGTCCAGCGCGTCGTCCGGATGCAGGTGCTCCATGAGCTGATCGCTGAACGCCAAAGTGATGATGCCGTCGGGTACCGGTATGTTCGAACCGTCGGAGATCAAGAGGGTGAAGTTCTTCGGGGTCGATGGCGCGCGTGCGATAGTCTCCGAAACGTCGACTGCATATGCATGCGTGACATAGCGAGCGACGGCAAAGGACAGCGCGCAGTCGCCTGCGCCCACCTCGAGAAAGGTCGTGTCCGGTGTGAGCCAGGGACGCAGCAGCCGCAGCTGATACTCGATCCGCTCGAGCTTCTCTTGCGTCGGAATCTTCTTGGTGAGCTGAGGATGGTTGGGAAGTCGCCGGAAGAGCTCCTCATAGACGCTCGTGTACAAGCGGCGACGTTCTTCGCGCGTGGCGTGGCGCAGCCGATCCGCGAGCTCTTTCTCCACCATGTAATGCTGCCAGAGCTCGTCCTCGCTGCGGCGCTCTTGCGCAGCGGGCGCTCGCAGCAGCGCGCTCCTGGGTTTCGTGCGTGGTGTTTGCGAGATGTCTTCGTACAGCGGCGGCGACATGGTGTCCCATCATTGGAAGAATGAATCGTCATGGAGCATGCAAGCCGTGTGCCCGACGAATTGGCGCAGCGCAATGTGCTTCGGGAACTTCCTACACGGCGAGACCGTTTGGCGCCGATGAAAGTATGCATCGTTGGCCTGGATGATTACGCGATGTTGACCGGCGACACTTCGTACGGCCACATCGGCGGTGAATCGGTGCAGCATGTCTTGCTGGCGCGGGCGTGGCGCGATCTTGGGATCGAAGTGTCGATCGTCGTTTACGACCACGGTCAGCCGCCAATCGTCGAGATCGACGGAATTCGGGCCATTGCCGCGTACCGTCCCCAAGGCGGCATTCCCGGGGTGCGCTTCTTCACGCGCCTGATGCGCGTCATACGTGCGCTTCATGTCGCCGATGCAGACGTCTATTACCAATCGCCGGCGGGCATGCTCACGGGCGTGGCCGTCTGGTTTGCGCGACGCATGGGTAAGAAGGCGATCGTCCGCATCGCTTCCGATCTTGGTTGCATTCCCGGCGCGCAGCTCGTCGTGTATTCGCGCGATCGCAAGATGTACGAGTACGGGCTCAAGCGGGCGACACTCATCGCGGCGCAGACGGAGCACCAGCGCGGCTTGTTGCGTCAGCATTATGGTCTCGACAGCGAGGTAGTGCCGATGCTCGTCGAAGTGCCGCCGCTCGCTGCAGCTGTGCCGAAGGACATCGACGTGCTCTGGGTCGGGAACCTGCGTCCCGTCAAACGTCCCGAGGTGCTGTTCGAGTTGGCACGGGCGCTGCCCGAGCGTCGCTTCGTGATTGTGGGCGGAGCGTTGCCGCGCTACGAGGCCTATTTCGAAGACATGCGGAGGCGTGCGCGCGAGTTGCCGAATGTCGAGATGCTTGGCGCCGTCAGCTATCAGGATGTAGGGGCACTGTTCGAACGGGCCAAAGTGCACGTCAACACATCGAGCGCAGAAGGATTTCCGAACACGTTCCTGCAGGCCTGGGTGCGCGGCGTGCCGGTCGTGTCTTTTTTCGATCCAGATCATCTGATCGAGGAGCGCAATCTGGGCATCCGCTGCGCCACTCCCGTGGAGATGGTCGCGGCGCTCGACGCATTGCTCAAAGCGCATGAGCGACGCGAGGAGATGGGCAGGAGAGCGCGGACGTTCGTCGAGAGCGAATTTTCGCCGCGGGCGGTGGCGGCACGTTATCTCGAGCTGCTCACAGCCGCCTCTGTCGCGCATCGCGATCCGCTGCGCGCCGGGGCGGCGCAATCCCTGCAGTGAACGGGCATTGGATTGGTCGTCACCGGGCGTGGTGGATCTTTTTACGTGCCCAAGGGTTTCTAGGGACGCGGGTTGCGCTCTTGCCGCTGGGCAAGTTGCGCGTGCAGCGCAGGCGCGAGTTTGCGCAGGCGCCAGCCAGGGCGCCGATCGGACACACGAACCAGAGACCGCGCAGCGATGAGCCATTACTCAGTGCAAGCGATGGAGTCCTCAGGGCCACGCGAGCTCGGCATGAGCTTCCTGCTCGCCGGGCTCATGACGCTCATCGTCGCCCAACGGCTGTTTGCGCTGCCGCTCAGCCTCGGACCCGGCCTGTCGGTCGAAAATGCGCTGCTGTACGTCGTGCTGGCGGTGCTCTTGTTCAAGATGGCAGTCCAGCGCACCTTTCGTTTCGAGCTGCGCGAGCTGCATGTCTGTTTCTTTCTGCTGATCGGGTACGCCGCCGTTTCGATCGTCGCGGCGGCCATCATCGTTCAATATCCGGGCTACAAGACGTTTCAAGCGATCGTCACGCTCAAGTCTCGGCTGGTCGATCAGCTCGTGTACTTCGCGGTCTTTTTCTACGGCCTGCAACAGAGCCGCAGCGCATTCAACGTGCTCAAGATCGTGTTCGTGCTCATGATCGCGGCGAATCTCATCGCCTTGCTCGATGCGTGGGGCTACGTCGAGGCAGCGGGCTTGGTCGAGCGTGAGGATGGCCGCGCGCAGGGCGTGATGGGCGAATCGAACCAGAGCGCCGCCTTCATTGCTGCGTTCTTACCAGGCTTGGCGGGCCTTGCCCTCATGAGCACGGGGCTCTCGCGGCTGTTCTGGATCGGCGGCACATTCGTAGCGGTTGCAGCGATGCTGATTTCTGCTTCGCGCGGCGCCGTGGTGGCGCTCTTTCTGGCGGGTGTGTGGGCGCTCGTGCTGTTCCGGCAGTACATATCAGGGCGCGTCGTTGCGGGCGCACTGGCGATCGTCGCATTCGTGGCCGTGCTTGCCTCGACGATCCTGAGCGCACGGTACGGGTCGCTCTTGATGGATCGATTCATCTCGGACTCGACGAGCGTCGACATCGTCGATGTGTCGTCGGGCCGGCTCGACATCTGGTCGAACGCGTTGGCCGTGATGGCGCAAGAGCCGATCACGTTCTTGAGCGGCTATGGCTGGTACGTCTACAAATCCATGCCATTTCGGCTTTCGCCGCACAACCACTATCTAGCGCTGTGGTTCGAGCTGGGCCTGGTCGGCCTCATCTGCGGCACGGCGGTGCTGGTGTTGGCCGTGCGCGCGGCGGTCGGCGCCATTGGGACGGTGCGCAGCGAATATCGCAACGTGCTGATCGCCTTTGCGATCGGCACCATGGCCATCGCCATCGCGACGTTCTTCGTCGATCTGTTCACGCCATGGCTGTGGTACTGGGCTTACGCGGGCTTGGTGCTGCGCATCGCGGTGAACGCACGCGTACAGGCGCGCGAACGTGCGGTGCCGGTCGCTGAACGCCCGGCAATCGTCAAGCCAGACATGTTCGGTTGGGTCTCGACGGCGCGCCGGTGAGCGCAAGGAGCAGCGTGAGGGCGAGCAGCCATTCGATCGATTCGCTCGATGAGACCGAGCGGTCGCCGAGCGAGGCCGCGACGGGAGCGGCACGGCTGCAGGCGATTTTCGTGCTGAACAGCTTGAACGTCGGCGGCTCGGAGACCAAGGTCGTACGCCTGGCGAATGCGCTTCAGCGCCGCAAGCTGCGAGTCGGCATCGCGTACTTGAACGAACCCAGTGCCTTGCGGCCGGCCATCGACAAGGGCATTCCCGTGTGGCCGCTCGGCCGGCGCGGGAAGTTCTCATTCAAAGCCGTGCGCGCATTGCGTGCGGTGCTGCTGAGCACGCGAGCGCCGCTCGTCTTTGCGGTGAATCTTTATCCCGTCTTGTATGTCGTGACGGCGGCAGCATTACTGCCGAGTCGGCCTGTGACGGCCGCGCTGTTCAACACGACGGCGCCGACCGTGCGCGAGCGCTGGCGGCGTGTGTGCTTCGTGCCGTTTCTCGCGCGCCTGGATCGCGTTGTGTTCGGCTGCGACGTGCAGCGCAAGCAATGGCGTCCGCGTCTTCGTTCGGTGCGCGAGCGCGCGGTCGTCATCTACAACGGTGTCGATGTCGCGCATTTCGCGCCGGCCGGCGAGTCGGTCCGCGCCGCCGAGCGGAGCCGGCGGGGGTTCGCGTCCGGAACATTCGTGTTCGGGACCGTGGGCCGCCTTGCGCCGGAGAAAAACCAGCAGGCGCTCATTGCGGCACTCGCGCAGTTGCGAAAGCAGGGAATCGATGCGCATCTCGTGATCGTCGGCGAAGGCTCGGAGCGCGGTGCGCTCGAGCAGGCGGCCGCTCAGCACGGGGTCGCCGAGCATGTCACGTTCGCCGGCGTGCAGTACGACGTGCGACCGTGGCTGGCCGTGCTGGATGTCTTCGTGCTGCCGTCGCGCAATATCGAGACGTTCTCCAATGCTGCGCTCGAGGCGATGGCCATGGCCAAACCGGCGATTCTGAGCCGCATCGGCGGGGCCGACGAGATGATTCGCGACGGCGTCGAAGGGTACGTGCTCGATCTCGATGATCTCGAGCGCGAGTTGCCGAAGCGATTGCAGTTGCTGCAGGCCGATCCGGCGCTGCGCGAACAGCTCGGTCGACAGGCTCGAGCGCGCGTCGAAGAACGCTTTTCGTTGTCCGCGATGGTCGATGCCTTCGCCGGGCTCATCACCGCCACAAAGAAGGCCTGACGATACCTATGTCGATCTCAGCATGGACCAACAAGCTCAAACGTCTTGAAATGGGCGAGCGTCTCGTGCGCCGCAACCCTCTCTACTACTCCGCGATCGAGCGTGAGTTCGAGCGTATGGAAGCGGCGGATGGGGCCACGCGGCGCGAATGGGTGAGCGAGCGCATCACGACGACCCTGCGCTCGGCAGCGCGAACCGATTACGGACGGCGCGTCGGCGCACCACGCTCGCTCGCTCAGTGGCCGCTGCTCGGCAAGGAACAGGTGCGGGACGACCCGGAAGCATTCGTGCGCGGTAGCCGTTGGGTGACGCAATGGCTCAACGCACAGGCCACCACCGGCGGCACCACCGGGACGCCGCTCAAGCTCGTCCGCTCGCCGGAGTCGGTGGTCGCCGAGCAGGTGTGCCAGGACCTTGCGATTCGCAGGAGCGGCATCGATCCGCGGCGCGCGCGTATCGCGGTCCTGCGCGCCGACGACGTGAAGGATCCAACCGATCTCGAACCGCCGTATTGGATCTATGTGCTCGGCGGTCGGCGCTTGATGCTGTCGTCGAATCACCTCTCGGAGAGAACCTTGCCATACTTCGTCGCCGAGCTGCGTCGCTTTGCACCCGATTTGCTGTGGGTGTATCCGACGCCGCTCGAAGCGTTGTGCCTGTTGCTCAAGAGGACCGGTACGGAACTGCGCATCCCGCGCGTGCTTTCTTCGTCGGAAGTGTTGCAACCGGAGGTGTGGCGGCTCGCGCAGGAGCAGCTCGGAGCGACTGTGATCGATCGCTACGGACAAGCAGAGCGCGTTGCCTGCGCGCATGCATTCGAGCCGGGACAGTATCGATTCGTACCCGGCTATTCGCACGTGGAGCTCATCGAGCATTCGCGCGAGCCGGGCTTCGTGTTCTATGAGATCGTCGGCACGTCGCTCTGGAACATGGCGATGCCGCTCGTGCGCTATCGGACCGGCGACCTCGTGCGCTTGCCAGATACGTTCGGTACGGCAGAAGTGCGCGAAGTGGCGGATGGGTTGCGTCCCTTCGAGGGCGTGATCGGACGTGCCAACGAAGTCCTGCTGGGGCCGGACGGCGCGAGCGTGCTGACCGGCATCAATCACTTGCCGCGTGGGATACGGCATCTCATGCGTTTGCAAGTGGTGCAGGAGCGACCCGATCTCGTGGTGCTGCGAGTTCTTGCCGCACCTGGGTTCGGAGACGTCGAGCAAGCCCAGCTCATGACCAATGCACGTCACAAGATCCCGGCCTCGATCGAAGTGAGAATCGAGCAGTGCGAGGCGCTCGAGCGCACACAGGCGGGCAAGACGCCTTACGTGATTCATGGCCCCGAGGTGCAGGCACGCTTGCGCTCGCTAGGACTTGCGCAAGAGGCGCGCAGAGGGGTGGCCTGATGTGGTGGCGCATCGCCGAAGCTGTTCAAGGAGGGGCGCGATCCGGCGCGTCTCGAGCACGGCCGGTTCTACGAGCGCTACCTGTTTCTTCGCTGGGATCTTTCGCGAGAACGGGCCATGCGTGAAAAGCTCATCGTGATGCTCGGCATTCATCCGGACTCGAAGGAGAAGGGTGGCATTTCCACGGTCGTCGATATTTATCGCAGTGCCGGGTTGTTCGAGCGCTGGCCGATTCGCTACGTCGGCACGATGGCGTCGGGCTCGCAAGTGGGCAAGCTGCGCATAGCCATGGTCGCGTTGCTGTCGTTCGTGCGCTTGCTCGTCGGCGGGCGCGTGGCGCTCGTGCACGCGCATACGGCCTCGCGGGCGAGCTTCTGGCGCAAGTCGATGTTCATGCTGCTTGCGCGAGCGGCCCGCAAACCGGTCGTGCTGCATCTGCACGGTGCGGAGTTCGAGCGCTTCTATCGTGACGAGTGCGGTCCGCTGCGCCGAGCGTTCATACGCAATGTGCTGAACGGTGCCGAACGCGTGGTCGTGCTGTCGTCGCAGTGGCAACGGGCGATCGAACGTATCGCGCCGCGCGCTCATGTGTGCACGATCGTCAACCCCATCGACCTGCCCGCGCGTGCGCGAACTGCGGCAGAACGCGCCGCGAACGTGGTGCTCTTTCTCGGTCGCTTCGGACCGCGCAAGGGAATCTACGATCTTCTGCAAGCGATCGAGATCGTGAGGCAGCGCGTTCCGGACGTGAAGCTACGCTGCGGCGGTGACGGCGACGTCGAAGGCGTGCGTGCGCGCGTTAGTGCGCGCGGGCTCGAATCCAACGTCGAGGTGCTCGGCTGGGTCGCAGGGCAGGCGAAGGAAAAGGAGCTCGAACGAGCGGCAGTGTATGTGCTGCCGTCGTACGCCGAAGGCTTGCCGATGGGCGTGCTCGAAGCGATGGCCGCCGGGACTCCAGTGGTGACGACGAATGTGGGCGGTATTCCAGAGGCCGTCGACGATGGTGTGAATGGCTACTTGATTCAGCCCGGCGACATCGCGGCGTTGGCCGATCGCATCGTTCGTTTGCTCGACGACGCGGCACTGCGTGATCGCTTTGGCGCCGCGGCACGGCAGAAGGTCGAGGCCGTCTTCTGCACGGAGCGCGTCATCGGGCAGATCGAAGCGCTCTATGCGGAGCTCGGCGCGCAACCGAGGCGTACGGCGAATACCGCTGCGCACGTCGGTGCGGGCGATGCCGGCCGCGCGCCGAGCTCGGCGTGATCGTTGTGCCTCGTTGGTCCAAGTAGCGCAATGCAGCCACTACACTGGTACGTCCATCGCTTGAGCCGCATGTCGGCGGCCGAAGTGCTGTATCGGCTGCGTCAGGCGGCACGCTCGACTCAGGATCGTCTGCTCAACGGTTATGCAGCCGCGGTGCCGGCACCACGGATCGTGGGCGGGCATTCGACTTTCGTACATGTGTCGTCCGAAATCGACGCGCAGCCTTATGTGGCGGCGGCCGATCGCATTCTTGCTGGGCATTACAGCCTCTTTCATCTGGACGATGTCGAGCTCGGTCATCCGCCTGATTGGAATCGCGATCCGCTCACGGGGAAGCGTGCGCCGCTCATCCCGGCCGTCTCGCTCGACTATCGCGATCAACGGCTGGTGGGCAACATCAAGTATCTGTGGGAACCCAATCGTCACTTACACCTTGTGACGCTGGCGCAGGCCTATCGCTTGACCGGCGAGCCGCGCTACGCCGAGGCGATTCGTACGCACGTCGATTCGTGGATCGCACAGTGTCCGCCCGGGCGCGGCGCCAACTGGACGAGCTCGCTCGAGCTCGGCATTCGGCTCATCAATTGGAGCATCGCGTGGCAGCTCTTGGGCGGCTTCGACGCTCCGTTATTCACGGACGCGGACGGACAAGCGTTTCGTGAGCGCTGGCTGACCAGCGTTTTTCGCCATGCGCGTGCGATCGTGCGCAATCTTTCGCAGTTCTCGTCCGCGAACAATCATCTGATCGGCGAGACGGCAGGCGTGTACATTGCGTCGGTGACATGGAACGTCTGGCCGCAGCTGCGCGCGTGGGGCTTGCAGTGCAAGGAGATTCTCGAACAGGAAGCGTTGATACAAAACGCCGAAGACGGCGGCAACAAGGAGCAGGCCTTTGCGTATCAGCAATTCGTGCTGGATTTTCTGCTTCTGGCCGGCTTGGTGGCCCGCGCATCAGGCGCCGATTTTGCGCCCGACTACTGGCAGCGGATCGAGCGCATGCTGGAGTTCCTGTCGTCCATGATGGATGTCGCCGGCCACGTGCCGATGATCGGCGATGCGGATGATGGCTACGTCGTGCGGTTGGTGCCCGACAATGGGCCAGGGGCGACAGATTGCGGGCTACGGGCTACAGGCGACGGGCGACAGTCCGATGGGCGACGGGCTGCAGGCTACGGGCCACAGCCCAAGGAAGGTCTGGCTCGGCTAGCCTCAGTCGCCACTTCCCAACGTTCGGATACGTCGTATCGAGCTAACGCGCTGAGTGAAAACTATCGCTCGCTGCTTGCGACCGGCGCGATTCTTTTCGAGCGCAGCGATTTTGCGCGCAAGGCGGGCAGGCTCGACGACAAAACGCGTTGGCTGCTCGCGGCCGAGCAGCTCGGGAAGTTCGAGCAGCTCGCACGCAGCCAAGGTGTCGCGCCACTGCGTCGTGCATTCCCGCAGTCTGGCTATTACATCCTCGGATCTGCGTTCGAGACGCCCGAGGAAGTGCGCATGGTCGTGGATGCCGGTCCGCTCGGTTACTTGAGCATTGCGGCGCATGGTCATGCCGATGCGCTCAGCATCGTGCTCAATGTCGGCGGCGAGGAGGTGCTGGTCGATCCGGGCACCTACGCGTACCACACGGAGCCGGCCTGGCGGCGCTATTTCCGCAGCACGCGTGCACACAACACGGTGCTCGTGGACGACACCGATCAATCGACGCAGAGCGGCAACTTCATGTGGTCGCGTCATGCGACGGCACGCTGCCTTTATTTTGGCGAACAGGACAACGTGCAGCGTTTTCTCGGCGAGCACGACGGTTACGGCTCATTGCGCGAGCCCGTCAAACATCAACGCGAGATTCTCTATGACGCAGGCCGTCGCATCTTCATGATCACCGACAGCTTGATAGGTGAGGGCCGCCACGAAATCGGTCAGCTCTGGCATTTCAGCGAGCATCTCGCGCCCATCTTGCGCGACAACGAAGTGGTCGTGACGACTGCGCGCCATCGGATTCGGCTGGTTGCCAAGACCCCTCCGGCGGTGGTGGATCGGTATATTGCCGGCGAGCCGCACGAAGGCGGCTGGGTGTCACGTCGCTTCGGCGACAAGGTGCCGGCGACGACCGTCGCATGGCGTTATGTCGCGAATGGGGGAGCGGTCTTGAGGACGGATATATATGTAGAGCCCTTGGAGCCTGGGCTGTGAGTCGTAGGCTCTAGAAAGGTGGCCACACTGACGCGCTAGCGTGCTCATTTCGCCAAGCGAAGGGCTTTCCCTCACGAAGTGGCCCCCTGACGTGGAGCTTGCCGGAGCGACGCGGAGGCTTTCCTCTTGCACGGAGCTTCACCGTTTCCTGGCAACCACATACAACCCCGAACAATTGAGATCGTCCTCCGAAATATCCGCCCAGCGCGGCGCAAGTTCGGCGCGCGTGATGCCGTCGTGTCGATACGCTTTGAGGTGCGCAATGATCTCGAAACCGGCGTCTTCGATGAAGCGCAGGTGCACCGAAGCAGGGTGGCGATTCAGCATGTAGCTGCGCCGGCCGAGCGCCATTTGCCAGAGCGGCTCGGGGCAGGAGCGAAAGCCGTTCCAGCGTTTGGTGAGACCGTGAGAACGTAGATCGATCTGATGCGACATCCATCCGCCTGGTTTGAGCCAGCGGTAGAGTGCGCGATACGTGCCGGCCAGATCGACGACGTGCTCGAGCACGGAATGAGAGATCGCGACATCGATCGAGCGCTCGACGATGACGCTGGGATCGGACCACGGCGCTTTGTAGACGGCGCTGACGCCGTGCGCGACGCGACTGCCGTGCAACGCTGCGCGAATCGCAGTAAGGCGTTCGGGCGCGAGCGAGGCCTCGAGCGCCTGCGGCGTCAGGATGTGGCTCGGAAAGAGCCGCTCGTCGAGGTATCGATCGAAGTCTGGCCAGCCCTTGTCCGGCCGCGGCGCGCGCTTGGCGAAGAGCTCGATGAGATGGTCGAAGATGCGCGCGTTACGTTCGGGCGCCGAGTGCGCGACGACGTCGAGACCGACGTAATGATTCGTGCCGGACAGCAGTGCGGCAAGACCCACGCCGATCGATTCGCCGGGACCGAGCTCGGCGAGCGTCTCGGGCACGCCCGAAAATCCGTAGGCGTTGAGCAGCGTCAGATGCTTCATCCAGACGCTGTAACAATACACGGCCGAATCCGTGTGACCCGGGCTCTTCGAGGGAAGGATGTCGCGCACGCCCGGAACGAACGTCAACAGACCCTTCACGACCGGGGCGAGTCTCATTTCCGGCATCGGTCCTCCTGAGCGACAAGCCGTCACTTCCGCTGTGCTCGACGGTATCCGCGCTGTGGCGGCCAAGGCGGACCGACGGCGCTCGCATGCTGGGAGCGAGCAGTCTCGAACGGCGCGCTACCTGCGAACATACGTAGTGTTAGCATGGCCGACCCGGCCGACGGTCCGGGAAATGAAACAACGAGTCGATCCATGAGCCTCGAACAGCAAAGCGCCGCTGCCGTCATGATGATTCGGCCGGTGCGGTTTACGGACAATCCCCAAACCCGATCCTCGAACGCCTTTCAAGCGAGCGAGCACGGCCTCGACGGAGGCTCGGCTCAGGCGCGTGCGCTCGCCGAGTTCGAAGCGTTGGCGCAGGCCCTCGAAACATCGGGGGTCAAGGTGCACGTCTTCGACGACACGCCCGAACCGCACACACCGGATTCGATCTTCCCCAACAACTGGGTGAGCTTCCATGCGGACGGCACCGTCGTGCTCTATCCGATGATGGCGCCGAATCGGCGGCTCGAACGGCGCATGGATGTCCTTGAGGCGCTCAGCATGCGCGAGCACCTTCGCATCGCGCGCATCGTGGACCTGACGCACTTCGAATCGGAAGGCAAATATCTCGAAGGCACCGGCAGCCTGGTTCTCGATCGCACGCGCCGAATCGCATTTGCCTGCTTGTCCCCGCGGACGCATCTCGAGGTGGTGGGCGATTTCGCCCAGCAGCTCGATTACGAGGTCGTCGCCTTCGAAGCGCATGACGAGCGCGGCATGGCGATCTATCACACGAACGTGCTCATGTGCGTGGGTACGCGCTTTGCCGTCGTGTGCGGGGAATGCATTCGAGCCGAGTCGCGCGCGGGCGTGTTCGAGGCGTTGCGCGCCGGTGGTCGCACGCTCGTCGAGCTCTCGCTCGCGCAGCTCAAGAGCTTCGCCGGCAATATGCTCGAGCTGCGCACGCGCCAGGGAGGCACGTTGATCGCGATGTCGAGCCGGGCGATCGAGTCGCTGTCGGATGCGCAGCGTGCAGCGCTCGAAGCGAGCGTCGACCGCATTGTGGCCGTACCGATCCCCACGATCGAGACGCTGGGCGGCGGCAGCGTGCGTTGCATGTTGGCGGAGGTCCACCTGCCGGAGAAATCGGCCACATAGGAGCGGCTGCTCGCGCGGGTGGCGCGGCGACCGCGATTGCACGCTCGAGCTCTGGCCTCCGTGCGCGCGAATCGGGGACAATGCCGCCCCATGCTAGAGCTCGGCATCAAAACTCTCATTGCATATCTTCTCGGCTCCGTCAGCGGCGGCTTGCTCGTCGGTCAGCTACGGGGCGGCATCGACATTCGCAAGCTCGGAAGCGGCAACGCGGGCGGCACCAATGCGCTGCGCACGCAGGGTCTTGGCTTCGCTTTCTGGGTGATGGTCATCGACATCGGCAAGGGGATCCTGGCGACGACGTGGGTCGCAAGCGCGCCGTTCGTGCCGCCAGAGCCGGCTGTGGATCGCCTGTGGCTGGCCGTTGCCTGCGCGACCGCCGTCGTCATCGGACATGTCTATCCCATCTGGTATGGCTTCCGCGGCGGTAAAGGCGCGGCGACGCTCGTCGGCGTGCTCGTCGGGCTACAGCCGATCGCGCTGCTGCCGGTGCTCGCGACATGGCTGGTGGTCGTCATGTTGAGCGGCTTCGTCAGCCTGGCGACGATGCTGGCTTGCGCGAGCTATGTCGTGTTCCTGCTCGTGTGCGAGCGTTATGCCGCAGCTCCGTTGCTCGCGTTCGGGATCGTCATGACGCTTTTCGTTTGCTATACGCATCGAAGCAACATCGCGCGGTTGCGCACGGGCAACGAAAATCGCGTCAAACGTCTTTGGTTGTTGAGGCCTCGCTGACGCATGCGCAAGAAGACGCGAGGTGCCCACAGCGAGCGTCAACGCCGCCGCTTGTTGGCGCTACTGGCCGACGGCGAATTCCATTCCGGCGAGGATTTGGCGCGCAAGATGCGCATGTCGCGCGCGGGCGTGTGGAAGCTGATGCAGAGCCTGCGCTCGATCGGCGTCGAGGTCGAATCGATTCCGCGCCAAGGCTATCGCTTGCCGCGTGCCGTCGATCTGCTGCACTCGGCTCGAATTCTCGAGGCGTTACCGGACGAGCTGCGTGCGCGCTTGGCGCGTCTCGACGTGCTGCTCACCGTCGATTCGACGAATCGCTTCGTGGCCGAGCTCGCCCCGCCCGAGCCGGGCAGGCCGCAAGTCTGCGTGGCGGAGATTCAGACGGCGGGACGCGGGCGCCGCGGTCGAAGTTGGGTGGCGCCGTTTGCGAGCGGCATTTGCTTCTCGCTCGGCTGGCAGTTCGCAGAGGTGCCGCCGACATTCTCAGCGCTGAGCCTTGCGGTCGGTGTGGCGGCGGTGCGCGCGCTGGCGCGCTTCGGTGCTCAAGGGGTGGGCTTGAAATGGCCCAATGACCTCACTTGGCAAGGGCGCAAGCTCGGCGGCATCTTGATCGAAATGCGCGGCGAGTCGTCTGGGCCTGCGCAGGTCGTGATCGGTATCGGCATCAATATGCGCATGCCGGCCGCGGTGCGTCTCGAGCTCGCGGAACGACAAGCCGTGCTCGTGGCCGATGTTCATGAGATCCTGCGCGAGCGCACGCCGACGCGCAATCAGCTCGTCGCGGCCTTGATCGAGGAGCTCGCCGCGATGCTGACCGAGTTTGCGGTACACGGCTTCGAGCGCTTCGCGGACGAGTGGCGCACGCTCGATGTGCTGCATCACGCGAGCGTCAAAGTGATCGCGGGGAACGACACGACCTACGGGATCGCATGCGGCGTGGATCCCGACGGTGCGCTGCTCGTCGAGGTGAACGGCGAGCTCAAGCGGTTCGTGTCCGGCGAGGTGAGCGTCCGCAACGCAGGGACGCTTCGGTGAAGGCCGCAACATGATTCTCTTGATCGACATCGGCAACACGCGCATCAAGTGGGCCGAGCTCGAGGCGGGCCAGCTTTCGCCGCAGCGAGCGCTGGCGCACTCGACAGTCGACCATCGGAAGTTATTCGAGGACATGCTCGGCTCGCTGTCTTCGCCCGAGCGTGTGCTCATCGCCAATGTCGGCGGCCGCGCGATCGAAGCAGCGTGCATCGGCGCGATTCGCGAGCGCTGGACGGTGGAGCCGGAGGTCATCGTCTCGAGCGCGCAAGCCGCCGGCGTGACGAATGCCTATCGCGAGCCGCACAAGCTCGGTGTCGATCGTTGGCTGGCGGTCATCGCGGCTCATGCACGCGTGAACGGTCCGGCGTGCGTGGTGGGCGTCGGCACGGCGATGACGATCGACGGCGTCGACGGCAGCGGACGGCATCTCGGCGGCGCGATCGTTCCCGGACCGCAGCTCATGATCGAAAGCCTCCTCAAAGGAACGAGCGACATCATGAGCCGCATGAGCGATGGCGATACGACGCCCTCGGTGTTCGCCGATCACACCGCGGGCGCCGTCGAGCAAGGTTGCGCGCAAGCGCTGGCCGCCCTGGTCGAGCGGGCGCTCGGCCAGATGCAACGTCGGCTCGGTGTGCAGCCGAAGCTCTTGCTGACGGGCGGCGCGAGCGAGGTTATTGCGCCGCTCGTTCCGGAACACGAGCTCGTGCCCGATCTCGTGCTGCGGGGGCTCGCGGTGCTGGCGAATGCCGACGCGTAGGCCGCGGGCGCGAATCGCCAGCAGGACGGCATCCCGCTCACGCCGTACAATCGGCCGGCCGAGGAGGTGAAGTATGCGTCTTCCAAGCATCCGAGCCATCGCAAGCGTCTTGGCGACGTCGTGCCTGTTGGTGTCGGCTCATGCCGCCGACGTCCAGGCGGGCAAGGCTGTCGCGCAGGCCAAGTGCGGACAGTGCCATGCGGCGGGCGATTGGGAAGGTGAGGACGCCCCGTCGCTCGACAGTCTCATGCGAGACATCGTCGCGGGCAAAGTGAAGCACCGGACGAAGCTCGAGCTGACACCCACGGAGATCGCGAACATCGCAGCGTACTGGGCCTCCGGCGGGAAGTAACGCGCCGATTGGTTCGACGTCGGGCGACGAGTATGATGCGGCGCGCGACGGTTCACGACGACTCGACTGCTGCCGCTTCGCTCATGCGCACACTTTGTCTACTGCTGATCCTCGCGAACGTTTTCTATTTCATCTGGTCGCAGGTGATCGACGTGCAGGTGAACGCGCTCGACCGGCCTGTGCGCCGGTCGGCCGACGCGCCGCCGCGCATCGTGCTCGCCAAGGAGCTGAGCGCAGAGGCTGCTGCGGCCCCGAGTCCGCAAACGTCCGGAGTCGATCAGAACACGCCGATCCAATCGCCCACGCAGCAGATGGCGCGCGTGCTGGCAGGCGACGCCTCGACCTGCACGAGCGTCGGGCCGTTCGCCGAGCTCGCCGAAGCCGCGCAGGCGCAGGCTGCGCTGCGCGATGCCGGATTCAGTCCGCATCAGCGTGTCGAGCAAGGCGAGCTCTGGGTCGGTTATTGGGTCAGCGTGCAGAACATCGAAACGCGCGCGCAGGCGGACGAGGCTCTCGAGACGCTCAAGCAAAACGGCATCGACGATGTCTATCTGATGCCGGGCGGCGAGCCGACGTACACATTGAGTCTCGGCGTGTTCTCCGACTATCAGCGTGCGCAGCGGCGCGCGGAGCAGGCCCGTGCCGTCGGTTTCGATCCCAGAATCGAAGACCGCAAACGCGCAGGGGCCGTGTACTGGCTGGATGTCGAGCTGCCCGAGCCGGGCGCCCAGATCGATGCCGCGATCTTCCAAACCGATCCGGGCAAGATCATGCGCCTTGAAATGAGGGCATGCCCCGGCAGCGCGTGAGCCGAGGATGCCTGATTTCCCATTCTTCCGCAGGGGGTTACAATCCGCGCCTCGGAGCGGCCGGTCCCTCTTGCCGCTCCAATGCGGTCTCTTCGCTACGTTGCCGGCTTAGCACAGTTGGTAGTGCGTCTGATTTGTAATCAGAGGGTCGGGGGTTCGAGTCCCTCAGCCGGCACCATCCCTTCACTGCGTTCACTTGCACGCAGTCAAGAAATGATCACTCGCCAGCTTGCAAGCGCTACAGGCTCACTTCCACTTCGGCCTTGCCTTCGCGCTTCAAGACGTTGACGGCCACATCGTCGCCATGGCGTCTGAGCAGCAGATCGAGCTTGGCGTCGGCAACGCGCAATTGATGGATCTGCACCGATTCGAGCAACTCGGGCAGGCGCGGGTGCTTGAGCCGCACGACGCGTGCCTGAGCGTCGATCTCCAAACCTAGACACGCCTGCAGGATGGCGAGCGGAGCTGCAGCTGCCCACGCTTGCGGTACGCACGCGACCGGATAGAGCACTGGACCTTTGTCGCGCCGCCGATGCATGCCGCAGAACAGCTCGGGCAGTCGGCGCAGGTCGAGATAGGCAGCGGCATCGAAGAGAGCTGTCGCGATGCGAGTGACGTGCTGCGAATAGCCGTACTCGGACAGACCGAGGGCAATCAGCGCATTGTCGTGCGGCCAGATCGAGCCATTGTGATACGAGGTCGGGTTGTAGCGCGGCGCGCGCGCGCTCACGGTACGAATGCCCCAGCCGGTGAAGAACTCGCGCGACATGAGACATTCGGCGATGCGCGCCGCGCGTTTGGGGTAGGCGATGCCGGTGAAGAGGAGATGGCCCGCGTTGGAGCTGCGTACGCGGCACGGCTTTTTCGCCCCGTCGAGCGCGAGCACGTACATGCCGAGCTCGTCGTCCCAGAACGTACGGTCGAAGCGCTCGCGCAGCTCGCGCGCTTGCTCGGTGAGCTTTTCGGCGAGCGCTGGTTCGCCAACGACGCGTGCCATCTGTGCGGCGAGTCGACGCGCGAGGTAGACATAGCCTTGCACCTCACACAGTGCGATCGGCGCTTCTGCGAGCGTTCCGTCGGCATGAAACACGGCGTCGCCTGAATCCTTCCATCCCTGATTCACGAGCCCGCCGTCGGTGCGGCGCCGATATTCGACGAATCCGTCGCCGTCGCTGTCGCCGTAGGTGTCGATCCACGCGAGCGCCGCTTTGATGTTCGGCCAGATGGTCTCGAGCGTGGCGCGATCGCCCGTGTATTTCCAATACAAGCCTGCCACTGCCACGAACAGCGGTGTCGAATCGATGGAGCCGTAATAGCGCTCAAACGGCACGGCGCCGAGGCGCGCCAGCTCGCACTTGCGCGTCTCGTGCAGGATCTTGCCGGGCTCGGCATCGCGTGCGGGATCTTCGCTGGTGGCCTGGTGTGCGGCGAGAAATCTGAGCACGCCGCGGGCCAGCGACGGATCGACCCACAGGAGTTCGAGCGCCGTGATCAGTCCGTCACGGCCGAACGCCGTAGAGAACCACGGCACGCCTGCATACGGATAAGGCCCATGCTCGGTGTCTGTGACGAGCATGCTGATGTCTGCCATCGAGCGGCAGATTACTTCATCGACAAGCGTGTTCGAGGTCTGAATGGCTGCCGCGC
The DNA here is from genome assembly GCA_938008435.1 of uncultured Steroidobacter sp. Lineage (GTDB taxonomy): Bacteria > Pseudomonadota > Gammaproteobacteria > Steroidobacterales > Steroidobacteraceae > Steroidobacter. Next base: position 52,842 of record CALLKK010000001.1, read on the forward strand.
GATGACACGCCTGCCGCAGCGCGCGGCGTGCTGCGCGTGCCGCCACAATGAGCCGTCGCTCGATAGGGCGTTCCTCGACGCGGCAATGCACGCTTGCGAAGATCGTGCGCCGCTGACGCGGCGCAAGCATGAAGTCGAACTCGGCGGTGCGCTCCTGCAAACGTGCAGGCCGCGGCTCGAACACGAGCTCGGTCGCACGCCGCAATCCGTCGAGCGAGGCGTATTCGAAGCGCACGGTGTCCGGCGCGCTCACGCGCGCCGTGACTCGGCCGCGGCGCTCGCGTGCAACGCCGCGGACCTCGAACAGATCGGCGAAGTCGGCATCGAATTCGAGCGCAATCGTCACGCGCTCCGGACGATCGCCGAAATTGCGGACCGCAATCACGTCGTAGCACGCCGCGTTCCAGAGAAACTTCATGCGCGAGACGTGGATGGTGTCCTTGGCGAGCACGACGTGCTCGCCTTCGGTGATGTCCGGATTGGTGAGGTCGACGTCGAGCACCGCATTGTTGCTCTGAACCGTCGAGCTCAAGAGCAGCGGTGTCGTGCCGGCGATTCGCAGGCGCAGCCGCGACAAGAAGCGCGTGTCTTCGTGGTACAGCCCCTCGGGGCTCCCCGGTCGCGCCGAGAGATCCCCGAAGTGATTGAAGAGCGCGAACGTATCGCCGTGCTTGAGCGTGCGCGGGCGTAGCTCGCTCAAAGAGGCGCGCGCAGCGATGTAGAACGGCTGAGCGAGCTCGAGCGTGTCCTCGCTTGGCTGTTCAATCACCTCCATATCGTCACCTCACGCGGCCGCGCGATCGGGTTTCTTGCCGAGCACTTTGCGATAGACCTCGAGATAGTCGCGCGCCATCCGCTCGGCCGAGAAGCGCTGCTCGAATCGTGCGCGCACGTCGGCGCGGTCGAGCATCGATACCCGCCGCACTGCATCGACGGCTTCTTCGATCGACTCCACGACGAAGCCCGTGACGCCGTGATCGACGACTTCCGGCACGGAGCCGGCGCGCCACGCGATGCAAGGCGTGCCGCAGGACATCGCCTCGATGAGCACGAGCCCGAAGGGCTCGGGCCAGTCGATCGGGAACAGCAAGGCGCGCGCATTGCCGAGAAAGTCGGCTTTCTGCTTCTCGTCGATCTCGCCCAGGAACTCGACGTGCGGCTGCTTGAGCAGCGGCTCGATCTCGCGATGGAAATAGGGTTCGTCCACGGTGTCGACTTTCGCGGCAATCTTGAGCTTGACGCCTGCCTGCCGCGCGATTTCGATAGCGCGGTCGGGACGTTTCTCGGGCGAGATGCGTCCCAGGAAGGCGAAGTAGTCGCCGCGCGGCTCGGGCTGAAACTGACAGACGCTCGCGGGCAAGCCGTGATAGACGGTAGCGATCCAGTTGCAGTGCGCGAGCGGCTTGCGTTGATGATTCGAGATCGACACGAGCGGCGTATCTGCGAATTCCGCGAAGAGCGGACGATAGTCGGGCAGATCGAGCCGCCCGTGCATCGTGGTCACGGCGCGATTCGGCATCAGCGCGCGCACGAGCGGCAGATGCATGAAGTCGGTGTGGAAATGGATGACGTCGAACTCGTCCGCGCGTTGGCGTAGATGCTCGAGCTGCAGGATCGTATGCGGAGCGTAGTCGTGGACGGTGGGATCGAGACGCAACGCGCGCGGCGCAGAGGCGACGAGGCGTGCGCTCGTCTGCGAATCGCCGCTCGCGAACAGCGTCACCTCGTGGCCTAGGCGCACGAGCTCTTCGGTCAGATAGGAAACAACGCGCTCGGTGCCGCCGTAGAGCTGAGGCGGGACGCTTTCGATCAACGGTGCCACTTGCGCGATCTTCATTTCCGGTGCTTCCTCCTTGTTGCCTGGAAACTCGGTGCGGGAGTGAGCCCGCCTCACGAGGTAGCCCCGGCCGGCGAGCGGACTCGCGCCTCCACGCAAGATCGTGAACAAATAGGGGCACGCCGGCGGCATTCAAGGGCTGCAACGGGGGCAACCCTTGCGTCGACCGGGTGGTCCGACGACAATCGGGCTCCCAACCTGTCAGCTTTTTCCGATGCCGTCTAACTCACCGGAGCGAGCGCCGTATGCGGTGCCCGCAAGCGAAGTCCTTGCGGCACTCGGTTCGGACGCGACACGGGGGCTCGCGCGGACCGAAGCGCAACGACGTTTGCAGAGCGTGGGGCACAACGTGCTCACCGCCGAGCAGCCGGTGCCCGCGTGGCGCAAGTTCCTGGCGCAGTTCCAGGACGTTCTCGTCATCCTCCTGCTGATCGCCACGGTCATCTCGACTGTCATCTGGGCGTTCGAGCGCACCACCGCGCTGCCGTACGAGGCGTTCGCGATTCTCGCCGTCGTGCTGCTCAATGCCGTCATGGGGTACGTGCAGCAGGCGCGTGCCGAGCGGGCAGTGGCGGCGCTGCGGCAGATGTCTGCTGCACACGCCACCGTGATTCGCGATGGCATCCGCCAGAGCGTGCCTGCCGCCGATCTCGTGCCCGGTGACATCATATTGCTCGAGGAGGGCGACACGATTCCGGCCGACGCGCGGCTGCTGCAGACGGTTGCGCTGCAGACCGCGGAAGCGGCGCTGACCGGCGAGAGCCTGCCTGTCTCGAAGGATACGGAACCGCTCGCGGGCGAGCCGACGCTCGGCGATCAGCACAACATGGTCTTCAGCGGCACTGCGGTCACGCACGGACGCGGCAAGGCGGTCGTGACCGCAACCGGCATGAATACGCAGCTCGGCCGCATCGCCGGGATGCTGAAACAGGCGCCTGCCGAGACGACGCCGCTGCAACAGGAGCTTGCGCGCGTCGGCAAGATGCTCGGCATCGTGGTCGTGGCGATCGCGGTCGTCATGGTCGCGACGATTCTGCTCGTTGCGGAAATCGACGGGTTCGCGGCGGTCTTCGACAGCCTCATCTTCGGCATCGCGCTGGCCGTGGCTGCCGTTCCGGAAGGGCTGCCGGCAATCGTCACGGCCGTGCTCGCGCTCGGCGTGCAGCGCATGGCCAAGCGCAAGGCGATCGTGCGCCACTTGGCTGCCGTCGAGACGCTCGGCTCGGCGAGCATCATCGCCTCGGACAAGACCGGCACGCTCACGCGCAACGAGATGACCGTGCGCACGCTCGTCACTGCGAGCGGTCGCATTCACTTCGGCGGCACCGGCTATGCACCGTACGGCGATGTGGCGCCCGAAGGCGGCGGGCGCATCGAGGGCGCATTGCGCGAGGAATTCTTGCGCGCGCTCGCGGCGGCCGACCGCGCGAACAACGCCGTGCTGCAGGAGCGCGACGGACGCTGGATGGTGCAAGGCGATCCGACCGAAGGCGCACTGATCGTCGCCGCACGCAAGGCGGGATTGGACGAAGAGATTCTGGGTGGGCGCTTCGAGCGCCTGGTCGAGGTGCCGTTCTCCTCCGAGCGCAAACTGATGAGCACCGTGCATCGCGACGCGCGGCGCAGCGCCTATCTGCTCGCGTTCACGAAAGGCGCGCCGGACGTGCTGCTCGCCCGCTGCACGCAGGAGGAGGTGGGCGGCGAGAAGCGGCCGCTCACCGAGGAGCGTCGCGAGGAGATCCTGCGCACGAACGAGGCGCTCGCGAGCGAGGGCTTGCGGACGCTCGGCATCGCGCTGCGCTTGATTCCGCAGGAGGCCTTCTGCCGCGAAGACGTCGATGAGCGGATCGAGACCGATCTGGTGTTCCTCGGGCTCGTCGGCATGATCGATCCGCCGCGCGAGGAAGCCGCAGCGGCGGTCGCGAGCGCACAGCGCGCCGGCATCCGGCCGGTGATGATCACCGGCGATCATCCGATCACCGCGCGTGTGATTGCGGCCGAGCTCGGGATCGCGCGCGATGCGCGCGTTGCAACGGGCGCGCAGATCGAAAGCGCTTCGGACGAAGAGCTCGATGCGATCGTGCGCGAGACGTCGGTTTATGCGCGCGTCAATCCGAGCCACAAGCTGCGCATCGTCCAGGCGTTGCAGCGACAGGGCGCGATCGTCGCGATGACCGGCGACGGTGTGAACGACGCACCGGCCCTCAAGAGCGCCGATATCGGCGTGGCGATGGGCATCACCGGCACCGACGTGTCCAAGGAAGCCGCGGATATCGTGCTCGCCGACGACAACTTCGCCACGATCGTCGCGGCCGTCGAAGAGGGGCGCGCCATCTTTGCGAACATCCGCAAGTTCCTCCGTTATCTACTCTCGTGCAACATCGGCGAAGTCTTGACGATGTTCTTCGGCGTGCTGTTCGCGGGGGCGATCGGTCTGACGGAGCTCGGCGATGGGTTGGCGCTGCCGCTCATTGCCACGCAGATTCTCTGGATCAATCTCGTGACGGACGGCGCACCCGCGCTCGCGCTCGGTGTCGATCCCGCCGATCCGGATGTCATGCGTCAGCCGCCGCGTGCACGCAGCGAGGGTGTCATCACGGGCCGCATGTGGCGCGGCATTTTCTTCGTCGGCGCGGTGATTGCCGCCGGCACCTTGCTCGTGCTCGATATGAGCTTGCCGGGCGGTTTCATCGAGGGCTCGGGAGATCTGCATTACGGGCAGACCATGGCGTTCACCACCATCGTGATCTTCTCGCTCTTCAACGTGTTCAATGCGCGCTCGGACGAACGCAGCGCGTTTGTCGGATTGTTTACGAACAAGTGGCTGTGGGGCGCGATCGCGCTGTCGCTCGTATTGCAGGCCGCGGTGATCTACGTGCCGTTCCTGCAGGCGGCATTCTCGACGGCGCCGCTCAGCGCGAAGGATTGGCTATTGTGCACGCTCATCGGCAGCTCGGTGCTGTGGCTACGCGAGCTCACCAAGCTGTTTGCGCGGCGCTTCGCACGCGCTGCTCCTCATGAGGCGGCTGCTGCGCGCTAGCCTGATATTGAACGATTCTCGATCTGCGGTAACGAGTCGCGCGGCGGGTGCGTCCAGGCGCAGTCATTTCGACTGCTGCTCGACGAGATGCACGACGCCGACCACCTCGTCCACGGGGACGATGAATGCAAGCCCGTGACCGGGCTCGGTGAGCTCGGCAGCGGTCTTGATGGCATCCAGCACCGTTCGCGCAATGTCGTCGGGCACGACGGTCAGCACGATTTCCTTCTCGGGCTCGATTTGAATGCCGAAAACGCGCTGCTGCTCGTTGCGGCCGATACCGCGACCGAACATCACCGTGCCGCCGTGAGCGCCCGCGCGCATGCTCGCTTCGAGAACCGTATCGCCCCAGCCCTTGCGCACGATGCTGACGATCAGGCGTGGATTGATCATTACTGCGACTCCTATTTACGTGTCTTGAGCTGCACCAGAAAGCCGACTGCCATCAACGACATCACCGGCGCAAGCGCGATGAGCGCGACGAGGCCGAAACCGTTGACGAGCTGGTTATCGGTGCCGGTAGCGGATGAGGCGCCCAGCGCAAGCGCCAACAAGAAAGAATTTGCGAGCGGTCCCGTAGCGACGCCGCCCGCGTCGGCGGCGACAGGGACGAAGTCCTTGCTGCTGAACCACATGAGCACGATGACGATCGTATAGCCGGGAATGAGCAGGTGCAGCAGATCGAGGCCATAGGCAATGCGCAACATGCCGATGCCGACCCATACGGCGACGCCGATACAGATCGCATAGAGCACCAAACGACGCGGAATCGAGCCGTTGGACGCTTCTTCGACTTGATCGGCAAGGACGCGCACGGCGGGCTCGCCCCATGCCGTCACGAATCCAAGTAGCGCGCCGATTGCGGCCATGAGCCAAGCCTGGTCGAGCTCGCCGAGCGCCGTGCCGACCGCGCGCCCGAACGGCAGGAAAGCCAGGGAGACGCCGAGCAGGAACAGGAACAATCCGACCGCCGCGATGAGCGTGCCCTTCAGGATCTCTGCGATCTGCGCGACCGGTAGCTTGAGCAAGAAAATCTGGAAGATTAGAAAGAGGAGAACGAGCGGGGTGACGGCGACGATGACGCCGCGTCCGACGGTGACGATCTCGTGCAGCCAGTCGATCATGAGCGCAGCAGGCCCATCGCGAGGATCAGGATGATCGGCCCGATCGAGGCGAAGCCGACCACGCCGAATCCGTCGGAGACCGTCGAGCGACCGGCGAGCACCGAGCTCACGCCGATCGCGAGCGCAATGATTACCGGCGCGGACAGCACACCGGTCGTGACGCTGCCGCCGTCGAATGCGAGGGAGACCACCTCGGGCGGCGCCCACACCGCGAGCACGAGCCCGAGGCCGTAACCGACGGCCAGGAGATACTTGAGCGGCCAACCCAACACGATGCGCGCCGCGGCGATCGCCGCGAGCCCGCCCACGCCGAGCGCGATCGCATACACCACGGCAGTAGCGGGGATTTCGCCGCCTGATGCCTGTTCGACCTGATTAGAGAGCACGAGCACGTCCGGTTCCGGCATCGTCGTGGCGAAGCCGATCGAGAACGCGACGACCAAGATCAACAGCAGCGAGCGCTTCTTCGGCAGCTCGGCGCCGACGAAGCGGCCCATCGGCACGATACCGATGTCGATGCCGATGAAGAACAGCACCATGCCGACCGCTGCGAGCAGTCCGCCGATCAGAAACTGCAGGAACAGCTCAAGCGGTGCACGCACGAGCGCGAACTGCAGCAGCGAGATCGAGAGAATGAGCGGCCCGACGGCATGCAGCACCTCTCGCGTCTTTTCGCGCAGAATGGCAATCATCGGTGTCTGGCTCCTCAGCGCAGGGTGCGTTCGATGGCTGCAGGCGCGAGACGCGCCGCGCTCGTATCCTCACCGATGCATCCCTCGTTCAGCAAGGCTTCGTGTGCGCAGGCAGCGCTGGAGAAGCAGGCATTTGCTTGTCGATGTGAACCGAAAGGCACCCTTGCTCGTTGTCAATCCGTGCCAAGCCCGGTCTCGCCAGGGCTTTCCGCGCACCGCTGGGCCGCGCAGCATTCGGTCCATAGACTCGGTGCATGTGTCTAGGTTGGCGATGGAGCGCATGAGCCGCGTTCGGAGTCGACAATGAATTGGCCGATTCGACCCTCACGCCGTCGCGACGCCGCGGATACGGACCGTCAGGCTACCCGCGCGCGCAGCGACACATCTTCGAAGCAGCAATCGACGCCGGGCTTGCCGCCGCGCAGCGCCTGGCTGACGTTTCTAGCGATCCTGGCGCTCAACTATGTCCTGATGCGCTTGCTGTTCCCGGCACCCCAGGATGCGATCACCATTCCGTACACGGTGTTCAAGCAGCAGGTGGAGCGCGGCAATGTCGAGGCAATCTACAGCCAAGGCGCAAGCATCGAGGGACGCTTCATCGAGCCTGTCACGTGGCCGACCGAGGAGACGCTGCGCGAGGCAGCGAGGCGACGCCAAGGTCAGTCGACGTCTTCTTTCGTCGCGCGAACGAAGCCGCAGACTTCGGATACGTTCACGACGACGCTGCCGGCCTTCGTCGATCCCGGCTTCGAAGCATTTCTCATCGAGCACGGCGTCGAGATCAGCGCGATTCCGATTCAGGACGGCAGTCCCTGGACGACATTGTTGTTCGGATTCGGACCGGCGCTGCTCATCATCGCGTTCTACGTGTGGCTGTTTCGGCGTGCGCAGCAAGGAGGCGGACTGGGCGGCGCGCTCATGGGGATCGGCAAGAGCAAGGCGCGCCGTTACGACCAGGAAGCAGGCGTCAAGGTCACCTTCGACGATGTGGCGGGCATCGACGAAGCTGAGAACGAGCTCGTCGAGATTGTCGATTTCTTGAAAGATCCCGAGAAGTACACGCGCCTGGGCGGCACAGCGCCGAAAGGCGTGCTGCTCGTCGGTGCGCCGGGAACGGGCAAGACGCTGTTGGCGAAAGCCGTCGCGGGCGAGGCGGGTGTGCCGTTTTTTTCGATGAGCGCCTCGGAATTCGTCGAGATGATCGTCGGCGTCGGCGCGGCGCGTGTGCGCGATCTGTTCAAGGAAGCGCGCAACAATGCGCCCGCGATCATCTTCATCGACGAGATCGATGCCATCGGACGGGCGCGCGGGCCGACGGCGATCGGCGGGGCGAGCGAGCAGGAGCAGACGCTCAATCAGATCCTCACCGAGATGGACGGCTTCTCCGGTCGCGAAGGCGTGATCGTGCTCGCGGCAACGAATCAGCCCGACGTGCTCGATCGCGCCTTGCTGCGGCCCGGACGTTTCGACCGGCGTGTCGTGGTGAACCTCCCGGACAAGAACGGACGGGAGGCGATCCTCAAGGTGCACACGCGCAAAGTACCGTTGGCGAGCGATGTGAGCTTGGAGGAAATCGCGGCTTCGACGCCCGGGTTCTCGGGTGCGGACCTCAAGAATCTCGTCAACGAATCCGCGTTGCTCGCAGCGCGCCGCGATCAGAAGGAAGTGCGCCGCAAGGACTTCTTCGATTCGCTCGAGAAGATCGTGCTCGGACCTGAGCGACCGCTGCTCTTGAGCCGCGAGGATCGCGAGCGCATTGCCTATCACGAGAGCGGCCATGCGATCCTAGGGCTCGTCATGCCCGGTGCCGATCCGGTCCATCGCGTGACGATCGTGCCGCGCGGTCAGGCGCTCGGCGTTACGTATCAACGGCCACAAACCGATCGCTACAACTATCCGGAAGCTTATTTGCGCGCTCGCATCGTCGGCATGCTGGGCGGCCGTGCTGCGGAGGAAATCGTCTACGGCACGAAAACGACCGGTGCGGAGAACGACATCGAGCAGGCGACCGCGTTGGCGCGCAACATGGTGACGCGCTGGGGCATGAGCGAGAAGCTCGGTCTGGTGCAGCTCGCGCCGCGCCAGAATCCGTATCTGGGCGTGACCTACGGCTACGGCGGCGACAAGCCGTTCAGCGAGGCGACGGCGCGCATGATCGACGAAGAGGTTCAGCGCATCATCGACGAAAGCTACGAGCAGGCGAAAGCCCTGCTGCGCAAGCATCGTAAGGAGCTCGATGCGCTCGTCGAAGCATTGCTCGCGCGCGAGACGTTGGATGAGCAGGAGATCTTGCAGGTAACGGGATTGCCGCCTGCGCCGGCGCTCGAAAGCGGGCGCGTTGCCGCGGCATCGTAAGCCGCATGGCGGCTAATCGAGATCGGACAGATCCATGCCGCAGTCCACGCAGCGAAAGCCCGTACGAGAGGCGGCGGTGCAAAGCAGTCGCGACGCGATTGGGAAAGGGTCGCATGCGGCGCGCGAGCGCATCGTAACCAGGTGAGCGGCCGTGCGCTCTTAGCAGGTGGCGTCAAGCAAGCAGCGGACGACCGGCGATCTGCTGAGCCGTGAGCACGAGCTCGGCGGCAAGAAGCGCTTGTTCCTGACTTTGCGCGATTTCGGTGCGCTCGACGATGTCTGCGACGAGCTGGTGCCCGAAGGGTAGCGGTACGTTCTTGCAGTCGATGTAGCGCGTCTGCTTCTTGTCGACGAGGTAAAGGAGATGGCCGCCTGTGAGCGGCGAGGCAATATTGGCGTATTTGCGCACCTCGATGTAGCCATCGGTGCCGAGGACGAACAGGCGTCCGTCGCCCCACGTATTGCTCAACGGTGACGATCGCCGCGGGGCAGACGCGCAGCACCGCCGTCGCGCGGCGTATTTCCCCGCGGCGTTGCTTGGCGTTCTACGGGCTTCGGAGCAGGAGTGCGCACGGTATTCCCGCGATTGTTGCCGGGGTCGGACGAATCGACGCGCGCCGGCATGGTCGGGCGCGAAGCGGGTGCAACCGTTCCGGCACTGCGGCCGCGATTCTCGGTAGGACCGGTCAGCCGCGGCTCGCTGCGCGGCGAGCTCGGAATCGTGCGACGCGGTGCGGTCGGGGTGACGGCTGGCGAGCGCTGCGGCGATGTCGAAGGCGCAAGCGACGGTCGCGGCACGGGCGCGCGTTCGCTGCTGCGATCGTTGTCGCGCCTGTCGCGGCGGATCGGCTCGATGTTCGAACGTGTGCCGAGCGTGCTCTCGCGCGCCGGAAGAGACTCGATACGGCGGCCTTGCGGCGCGAAGCTCTGACGCGTCACCTCCGGTGTCGCGCTGCGCGGTTGGCCGCGGCCGCGAGGATTGAAATCGCCGCGCTGCTTCGGCGGATCGCTGAGCAGCGGTTCGCTGCGTCGACCGGTGTTGCCGTGGGTGAAACGGCGCTCGCTGTCGCCGCCGACGCGTGCGGCAGGCCGCACGTTTCGGCGATCGTCGAGACGATGAAGCTGCGGCGGCTGTCGGATCGATCCGGCGAGAATGCTCGCACGATCGGGCGTCAGCGCAGGCGGACGCGCCTGCGGGCGCCACTGGCTGAGCTCGCGCTCATCGACTCGGAGAATGCGTCCGAGCACCGGACGGCCACCGATGAAGCGACCGTGCTGCACGGCGGTGACGGCGCGCGGATGCGTGCGATAGCGGTAGTCGAAGTCGCGATGCCGTGCGCTGTAAACGGCAGTGAAGTGCGCGTGGTTGATGATGATGGTGTTCGACACATTGACGTGCCGGATGTAGCGCGGCGAATGCCGGTACGCCGGGATGTAGATCTCGCGCGGCGCGAGCGGAAACCAGCCGACGTTGCCGAACGACACGGAGACGCTCATGTGCGGGCTCCCGAGCCAGCCGACCAGTGCGGGCGCATACACGGGACGGTAGTGTTTCGGCCCCGGCACCCAGCACCATCGTTCGCGCACGTATGCCCAACGACCGTAGTGGAACGGCGCGAATCCCCACGGCGCGTGATCCACCCAGGTCCAGCCCCACGGTGCAACCCATACCCAGCGACCGTCGCGGTACGGCGCCCAATCGAGTGCCACGTACCGCGGCCGCCAGACGTAGCCGTATTCGGGCTCGTGATGCCAATCGCCGTAAGGATCGAGGTCCTCGTAGCCCACGACATCTTGCGAGACGTATTCAGTGGAGCGTGCTTGAACGGCGCGCTGCTCGCGTTCCAGCGCCCAGCGCTCGAACTCGTTGCGCGGACCGAGCGGCTCGATTCGCACCGCCAAGGGCTCGAGGCCGGCGAAGATGCCGCGCTCCTCTGCGCGCACGAGCTGGGTGACGCCGTCGCCGAATGCTTCGGCTGCGCCATGCCGCGTCTCGACGATGGTGCGGTCCGTTTGCGAATCCACGGCGAGGTGATACTCGCCGGGCTCGCGTAGCTCGACCGCGACGTTCGGGGTTTCGATACGGATCTGCTCGTGTTCGGCGCGCCGGCGTACTTGGACGGTGAGCGCGCCTTCCGTCAGGCTCATGTGCATGCGCTCGTCGTCCAGGATGACGAAGCCGAAGCTCGTGCGCTCGTCGAGGTAGAGGGCGGCCGCGCCGACCTGGAGCTCGGCGCGCGCGCCGGACTCGGTCCACAGCCGATCGCCCGAGGTGAGCGGCCGATTGCGCAAGGCTTCGGCCCACTCGTCGGTCTCGGCAGGAGAGTGCAGCACTTCGCCGTCGAAATGGCTGAGGCGTGCGACGCGACCCGGCGGGTCGATGACATCGTGCTCGGCGGCTTCTTCCGCGGAGACGGTGCCGAGCGTCAGAAGCGCCAGCGCGAGCAGCGTCCACGCTCGCGCGAAGCGGCGCAGCAACAGACGTGCGGACATGCTCATGGCGTGCTCCTCTGACCCTGCGTGCGATGCTCGGCCCGCGAGTCTGAATTCCGGGTGAACGGAACCGGCAGACTAGGTCAAGAATTCATCACAGCCCGTCCCCGAGGATACGCCTCCCGCCCGGCGAGGGCGATGCTGAGAGGCGCGTCGCGCGCCAGGACTCACATTCGAACTTTCGTTATGTCATGGCGTTGTGCTCGCACGCGGCGCCGACGCCGCTCGCTCGAGGCCCACCATGCACGCCGATGTCGCACCGGATTCGCACGCCAATCCGCCTCTCGATTGTCTCGTCGTCGGAGCAGGGCCAGCCGGATTGACCGCTGCCATCTACCTCTTGCGTTATCGGCTCGACATCGCGCTCATCGACCGCGGCGGCAGCCGCGCGACGCTGATCCCGCGTTCTCACAACTATCCCGGCTTTCCGGATGGTGTGCCCGGCACGGAGTTGCTCGCGCGCTTGCGCGAGCAGGTCACGCGCTACGGCGGTGAGGTCGTACGCGGCGAAGTCAGAGAGCTGACACGCCGCGCCGATGGCCACTTCACCGTCGATACGACGGTCGGGCGCCTCGTGGCACGCAAGGTGTTGCTTGCGACCGGGATCGAAGACAAGCAGCCGCCGTTACCGAACCTGCGTGAGCTCGTGCGCAAGGGGCATATTCGTCTTTGTCCCGTGTGCGATGGGTTCGAGGTCATCGACAAGGCCGTGTGCGTGCTCGGACCGCCGCAGCAGGCGGCGGCCAAGGCGCTCTTTCTGCGCTCGTTCACGCGACAGCTGACGGTGCTGTCGATCGCGGCGGGAGAGCAGTGCACGCCCGAGCAGCGCATGCGGCTTGCGGAGGCGGAAATCGAGTACGTGGACGCGCCGGTTACCGATGTCAGGGCGCACGACGAGGAGCTCGTCGCTTTACTCGCCGACGGGCGCGAGCTGCCCGTCGAGGTGCTGTACCCGGCACTTGGTTGCGAGGTGCGATCTCAGCTGGCGGCTCGTCTCGGCACGGAGTGTAACGAATCGGGCTACATCAAGACGGACGATCATCTTCGTACGAGCGTGCCGGGGCTCTATGCCGCAGGCGACGTAGTCAGCGATCTGAATCAAATCTGCGTCGCCACGGCGCACGCGGCGATTGCCGCCACGGATATCTACAACGCGTTACGCGCTGAAGAGCGACGCACGTTGTAAAGCGTTTATGTCGCCGATCGCACGCAGCTTGCGGCGCGCGTGCAGCTTCTTTAGCGTCGGTTCGGACATGCCAGGAACCCCATGTCGATGCGATGCGTTGCCTTCGCGCTTTCGAGGCAAACGGGCCGCAGCGACGTGGCTCTTCGGAAAAACGTCTCGCGACGCGAGCGCGAGCAAGCAACGAGGGAAGACGCGAGATGCAGATCTTTGTGACGGGCGCGACGGGATTCATCGGTTCTCATTTCGTGGAATGCGCTCTCGCGGCCGGACATACCGTCGTCGGTCTGTATCGTTCCGAGTCTGCCAGGCATAAGGCGATTGCCGATCGCTTGCGCCATCTCGGTGCGACACTACATCGCGGCGACCTGCTCGAACCGGCGACATTCGCCCGCCATCTCGAAGGTGCCGATTGCGTATGTCATTTCGCTGCTGCGTTCCGCGAGGCCGAGGCGGATGAAGTGTTCTTCGAACGCATCAATGTCCGCGGTACGATCAATGTGCTGCAGGCGGCCGTGCGTGCCAAGGTGCGTCGTTTCGTCCACTGCAGTACGGCCGGCATCCATGGCCAACGCAGCAGCGAGCTGATCGACGAGCATGCGCCGCTCGATCCTTGGAACGTCTACGAACGAAGCAAGGCGGCGGCCGAGCAACAGCTCGTCACGCTCGCAGCGGAGGCCGGCATGGAGTACGTCATTCTGCGTCCGACCGCCGTTTACGGGCCGGGCGATGAGCGTTTGGCCAAGCTGTTCCGCTCCGTGGCCAAAGGCCGCTTTCCATTGTTCGGGTCCGGTCAAGGCTGCCGTCACATGGTCTACGTCACCGATCTGGCGGACGCGTTCCTGCGGGCGTGCACCGTGCCTGGTGCAGCCAACCAAGCATTCATCATCGCCGGTCCCGAAGCGGTACCGCTGCGACAGATGCTGCGCATGCTCGCGCATGCGGCGGCACGCAAGTCGTTCGGCCCGCGACTGCCGCTCAAACCGATGCTATGGCTGGCCGGCGTGATTGAAGATCTGTGCAGCCGTGTCGGCATCTCGCCGCCCATCTATCGGCGCCGCATGGACTTCTATCTGAACGATGCGGTGTTCAGCTGGCATCGGGCACGCACTGTGCTCGGTTGGACACCGAAGGTGGGCTTGCAGGAAGGGTTCGCGATGACCATGCGAGCAATGCTCGCGTCATCGGAATGGGAGTCGTCCGCCGCGACGAACGACGCCGACTCGAAACGCCTGCCTTCGCGCTCGCGTCCGGCTGCGCGCGACGTGGTTGCCGTGACGCTCTCGATCATGTCGGGCGCATTATCGGCTGCGGTATTCGACGCCGTATAGGAGCGGTTGCCTCAGCGATAGCCGAGCAGTCGCGCCGGCAGGAACAGCAAAGCCTTGATGAAGGCGAACACAGCGCCGATCGCGATACCGAGCAGGTGAAACACGACGGCGAGCGGCACGAGGATCGGCGTGAGCACCAGGAGCAGTAGCGCCAGCGGCCAGCACACCGCAAGCAGCAAACACCAGAGCACGGCAAAGATCAGAAATCGCATCGAACGGCCCTCCCATTTGCGACTTGAGACGCGCCCGCCATCCGCAGGGTTGCGCGCTGGATAGAGAGAGCTCGGCGTTTGCTATCATCGCCGCATGACGGCATTCATTCTCATGGGCGTGGCGGGCTCTGGAAAAACGACCGTCGGCAAGCGCGTTGCCGAGACGCTGGGTCTGCCGTTCTTCGAGGGGGACGATTTTCATCCGCCGGAAAACGTGGCGAAGATGTCGTCCGGCATTCCGCTGACGGATGCGGACCGTGTCCCATGGATCGATGCGCTCGTGGGCGCGCTCAATGCCAAGCAAAGTGCCGATGCCGTGGTGGCGTGCTCCGCGTTGTCGCGTTTCGTACGGCAACACATCCGCAATACGCTCAAAGAGCCCGCGACCTTTATTTGGCTGACGGGCAGCCCAGAGGTCATCGAGGAGCGGCTGCGTAACCGCGGAGCGCACTATATGAAGGCGGGCATGCTCGCGAGTCAGCTCGCCGCGCTGCAGCCGCCGAGCAGCGCGCATCAGGTCAGTGTGGAGCAACCTGTCGCCCAGGTGGTCGAGCAGGTCTTGGCCATTATTTCGAGCGTCCGCGCGGCAGCGAGCTGACGCTCACTGCCGCGCGCATTCATCTTCTCGCCCTTGCCTCACGCTCTTCCGCTCAGCGGCGAGTTGGGCGTCGTGCCCGGGGAGCGCGTGCTCGTTTCGCCACCCTCGGACTCTGACTTCAGTGCGTCGCGAACGTGCTCGTACTGCTCTTCTCCGAGCGCTTGCGCTTTGGACAACGTGCGATCCCGTGCCGTGCCGAGCACTCGGTTCTCGTACTGCGTCGCGGGCAGCAGCGTCCCGATGAGCGCGCCGACTGCTACGGCGAGCGCGCCTGCGACGAACGGTTGCTCGTCGATCATGGAGTACACCCGCTCTTGAGCATAGTGCGCGCGTTGCCGAGCCGAGTCGGTGGCCGCGTGCAGACGTTCGGACAGATGTCCGCCACGGCGCGTCCGTGTGCCGAACTCGCCGCTTAGATATTCATCGTCATAGCTACTGTCGCTTTCTGCGCTCAGCGAGTCGAAGCGTTCGCGCGCCGCTTCTGCCGCGGACCGCCAATGCTCGCGGGCGCGCGCGGCGGTATCGTCCAGCTTCTGACCTACGCGTGAGCGCGCAAAGCGCGACCGCAAGTCGTAACCTGGGGGCTGGCGCCTGTTGTAGCTCGTTGCGACGAGCCAAGTGATGCCGGCGAGCGTCAGCGCGATCGGAAGGGGATTGGTTCTCATGGTGGCTCCTATAGTTTGTCTGAGCTCGCCGCCGTGCTCACGCAGATAGCCGAGCGAGCGATCGATCAATTGGTCGGGGGCGAACTTGCGTTCCAAGGCGCCGAGCGTGCGATCCATGTCGGCGCGGATCTCGTCCGCGCGTCGTTCGAGATCCTGCGGGTCGGTGCCGGCAGCGTTGCGATCGGATGGCATGGCGCACATGTCAGGTTCTCCTTGCGACCACTTGCGCATCCCGCCGCAACGACTGCTGCGTGCGCTCCATCGACAAGTTGTCCGACTTGAGCTTGCCTTTCGCGGATTGGAGCATCACCAAGCCGACGACGCCGAGCACGACGCCGACGACGAGCGCGGCCAACCAAGGCTCGAGGACCTTCGCCAAGCCGAGAATCGCAGCGGCCACCAGCGCGAGCCCGCCGGCAAACAGCACGGCGGCACCGGCCGCCAGGCCGGCGATGCCGACCTTGACGCTGATGACGGCGCGCGAGAGCTCGGCTTTCGCGAGCGCCAGCTCGTTGCGAAAGAGCGCGGCAAGATCGTTGACGAAACGGCTGATGAGATGGCCGGCCGAGTCCTGCTCTGGCGTGTGTGTGCGAGCAGAAGTGGAATAATCGGTCGCCATGATCAGCCTCCGTTCGTGCGCGAGCCCGAGAAGCCCTCACGCCCGCGCGGTCCAGCACCTTGGGTGTAGGAAGAAGGCTCCAGCTCCGAGTGCAGGTCTTGCTCGCGCTGCGCATCGTCGAATCCGGAAGTGCCGTAACTTTCGTAGCCGCTCGCGATGTCGTACCTGGCAGATCGCGGGTCGTCGCCGGAGGCTTTTAGGAAGCGCGATAACGCGAATCCAACCGCCACACCGCCGAGCAGGTAGAGGGCGGGATTGCGCCGAGCGAGCTCGCGCGTGTCGTTCACGAGATCTTCCATGTTGCCCTCGCGCAGGCGGTTCGCGAAGCGGCTCACCGTCGAGGCGAATTGACCTGCATAGTTGGCCAAAGTCGGTTGGGCGTCGTGCAGCTCGGCGCCGGCGCGCGAGAGGGCTTGGGCGACCTGATCGATCTGATCCGCCGCAGAACGTTTCGTGCTCTCGATCTTCTGGCGGCCGTCTTGTTTGATGCGATCGGTGATGCCGCCTTTCGCGGCAGAGGGTCGTTCGTGCGTGGCCATGGCTGCTCCTGCATTAAATCGAGGATTGCGAGTAGCTCGTCGTCCCGCGGCCGAGCGCGAGCGCGGCATTCGGTCGGAGCTGCGTAACGCTGATACAACGGTGCGTGCGCGCGGAAAGTTGCACGCAATCAGCGGAAGATGCGGCGCGTGCGCATGCCGCGACGCGGCGTGCGCTGCGTCGCGCGATTGCGGAGGCGATGTAGGCCGCCGCCGATAGCGACGCCGGCTATCGGTGCCTGATCAGTTGATAGGTCAAATGCTGCTTCACGGCAGGCCACTCGCTGGCGATGATGCTGTAGACGCAAGTGTCGCGCAGCGAGCCGTCGGGCAGCACTCGATGATTGCGGAGAATTCCGTCGAGCTTGGCGCCCAAGCGCTCGATGGCTTTGCGGCTCTGAAAGTTGAAGAAATGCGTGCGGAACTCGACCGCGACGCATTGCAGCTGCTCGAAGGCATGTGTGAGCAGCATCAGCTTGCATTCGGTGTTGAGTGCGGTGCGCTGTACGCTCTTGCGATACCAAGTCGAGCCGATCTCGAGCCGCCGATTCGGCGCATCGATGTTCATGTAGGTGGTCATGCCGACCGCGCGTCCGCCGTCTTCGAGCACCGTGAACGGCAGCATCGAGCCGGCGCGCTGCAAGGCGAGACGTCGCTCGATTTCGGTGGCGACTTCTTCAGGGCGGGGTATCGACGTGTACCAGAGCTCCCACAGGGCGCCGTCGCGCACGGCTTCAACCAGCTCGTCGTGATGGTCGTGCGAGAGCGGCACCAGGGAGGCGTGCTCGCCCCGAAGCGTGACAGGGTGAACCCAGGAGGAAGTAGCCATCGGACTGTTGCGGCGGTGGTGTCTACAGGTGGGTGAATTTTGCCCGATACGAATGCTTTGAGCTCGAGGAAGGCCCCTGCCTCATTCTCGGTGCAACGTCGTGCTTGCGCCGCTGGCCAGCCTTCTCGTCATGAGGCTTTGGCCGAGCTCAGGCGCGGTCGGCTTTCTAGCGTGCCGAAGCGCATGGAGCAGGAATTGCACGCCAGGTGTCTCGACTCACGGCGGGTGCCGAGGGCGTTCAAACAGCAGTTGTGTATGCTGATTGCGGCAGGATTGGCGCGCATGTCGGCGCGCAAGGAGGCGGAGCGTGGTCCCAGAGATCATTCGTTACCGGATCCCGGCAGAGGAGGCGTCTCGATTCATCCACGCCTATGACCAGGCCGGAGCCGTGCTGAAGGAGTCGCCCAACTGTCTCGGTTACGAGCTATTGCGCTCGGTCAAGGATCCGGAGTCGTTCTTGCTCACCATTCACTGGGATTCGGCGGAAGGGCACTTGAACGGCTTTCGTCGCTCGCCGCTCTTCGGGAGATTCTTCGCGCTCGTCAAGCCGTACGTCGAGAACATCCTCGAAATTGAGCACTACGAGGCGACGAACGTACAGTGGCGCCGCGGATGATGCACGCCTTCGGCTACCGGCGGTGGAAGAAGGCACTTTCGCACGTACGAAAGTGCAGGCTAGGGAAGAGCACGTCCTACGGGCGACAGCAAGCGCTGCTCGGGCCGTAGCCTGTCGCCCGTAGTCACCAGGACGCTTGGTCGGTCAGCGCAAGCGCAGCGACTCCATCTTATCGAGCGTCTCGTCGTCGACCGTCTGCGCCATCGCGCCGGCGACGCTCTGCCACGCCCACATGCGGCGACGCTTTTCGTTCTCCGCGTGACTCGTCTCGAGGTCCGACAAACGCTGAGCCTCTTCGACAGTCATCAACCGCTCAGTAGGGTACCGGTTCATGTCACACGCTCCAGATGCGCAACGCATCGTTCGTTGGAACCCAGTATTGGGCCGCGGCCATGGCTCATACATAAGCCAAACGCTGAATCTGGAACACGGAAGGAAGTCACAGTTTGGGCGCTGGGGCTGTAGGCTCTAGAAGAAGAATGAGGCCCTCCGCCAGCGAAAACGCTGGTGCAGTGAAATCGCCGGTACTTCTACGAGCTCGTGCGTTCGCGCGCCTTCCTTGCAGAGCCCAGTGCCCGGAGTCCAGAGCCCGACGTTACACTGTAAAAGAACCTCTGACTCATGAACGATGGCGAAACGGGCGAACGGAAAAAGGCGGCGGCGGAACGGACGGGCGCGGAGCTCCTCGCGTCGGTGGCGAGGGTGGCCGAAGGCCGCGACGCGTAAACGTTGGTGGCGTTGGTTGGTGCACGCGCCGCTCAGCTTGCAAGCCTGTGTCGTCCTTGCAGCCGTCGTCGGCCTCTGGTTCGTCGTCAACGGTATCTACCAGGTCGTGCTCAAGCCGACGGAGCTCTTCTTCCCGGTGAGCGGCACGTTGTACAAGACGCCGAAGCAGACTTGGTCGTCGTATCAGCGCATCTTCCGCAAGCACTCCACGGCGACGATTACGCCCGAATTCCTCGCCGCGCTCGCGCAGGTCGAAGGTTCGGGCAATCCGATCGTGCGCACCTACTGGCGTTGGTCGGCGAGCACCCATCCGTTCAAGATCTATCGTCCGGCGTCGAGCGCCGTCGGGATGTATCAGATCACGGACGGGACGTTCGCAGAAGCGCGCCGCTATTGCATCCACGATCACGTCGTCGTCGAAGATGGGCCGTGGAACGACTTCCGCTCGTGCTGGTTCAACAGCCTCTACATGCGCGTGATCCCTTCGCATGCGGTGGAGATGACTTCGGCGTACTTGGACCGGCGAGTCGCGCGGGCGCTTGCGCGCGCGGGAATCGTCAACGCGACGCTCAAACAAAAACAAGAGTTGGCGGCGGTGATTCATCTCTGCGGCGCCGGCGCGGGTGAGCGCTATGCACGTCGGGGACTCACGCTCGCGCCGGGGCAGCGCTGCGGGGACCACGATGTCCGCGCGTACGTGCGCAAGGTGGCTAGGATGCAGGCCGTGTTCGAGCAGCTCGCGCGGAAGGGATGAGGGGAGCGTGCGCCACGACGCAGCCTCGCGAATGCGCACATAACGACGTCATCGATTGTCGCCGCAGTAGGTCCGGCGTCGGGCACCGCTGCGCGTGTGCCGCGTACCTATTTACCCCGCACGCGCCGGGACGCATCATGCCGGGGTCGACCCATTCCTCGGGCGGTTTCGTTTAGGACGTGTTACGACACATGCTCAAGTCGCCGAGCCGTTGGTGGTTGCTCTTACTCGCCGCACTCGCGGCGGTAGGTTTTGCGGCGGACAAGCCGGTGCCATCGCAGGCCGCGGTCATGATCGAGATCCGCGATGCGATCGGTCCGGCGACGAGCGACTTTTTCGTCCGTTCGCTCGATGAGGCGAAAACGCGCGGTGCCCCGTTGTTCATCGTTCAGCTGGACACGCCGGGCGGGCTCGATTCGGCGATGCGCGACATGATCAAGGCAATTATCGCCTCGCCAGTGCCGGTCGTTATCTATGTGGCGCCATCCGGCGCGCGTGCCGCGAGCGCCGGCACGTACTTGCTCTATGCGAGCCACGTGGCGGCGATGGCTCCTGCAACGAATCTCGGCGCCGCCACGCCGGTGCAAATCGGCACGAGCCCCACGCCATCGGCGCCCGACCGCAAGCCCGATGCCAAGGAGGACGATTCCGGTGAGCAGACATCGGGGAGCGAAGCCGGCACGGCGATGGAGCGCAAGGCCATCAACGATTCGATTGCGTATATCCGTGGACTTGCCGAGCTGCGCGGACGTAATGCCGAGTGGGCGGAGAGCGCGGTGCGCACGGCGGCGAGCTTGCCGGCGCGCGCGGCGCTCGAACAAAACGTCATCGATGTCGTCGCGGAGGACGTCGACGATCTATTGCGCCAGATCGACGGTCGCACGGTCAAAGTCAGCACCGGTGAGGTCCGCCTCGCGACGCAGTCGCTCGCGGTGGAGCGTATCGAGGTCGATTGGCGCACGCAGCTGCTCGCCGTCCTCACGAATCCGAACGTCGCCTATCTGCTCATGCTGATCGGCGTGTACGGCTTGCTGCTCGAAGGCTACAACCCCGGGGCCATTCTGCCGGGCGTGATCGGCGGCATCTGTCTGCTGCTTGCGCTTTATGCGTTCCAGGTGCTCTCCGTCAACTACGCGGGTCTTGCATTGATATTGCTCGGCGTTGCGCTCATTGTTGCCGAGGCATTCACGCCGAGCTTCGGTGCGCTCGGGCTCGGCGGCGTCATCGCCTTCGTGATCGGTTCGATCATTCTCATGGACACTGACGTGCCGGGATTCCAAGTCGCGACGTCATTGATCGGCGGCATTGCAGCCGCTGCTGCGATCGTCATGCTGGTGATGGCGAGCTACTTCGCGCGCTCGCGGCGCCGCCCGGTGGCAACCGGGGCCGAGCAACTGCTGACCGAACGCGTGGTCGCGTTGAGCGACTTCGAGCGCGAGGGACTCGTGCGCCTGCACGGGGAGATTTGGCAAGCCGTGGCGAGCGCGCCGGTGAAAGAGGGGCAGGTGCTCAGGGTGACCGGCGTCGACGGACTCGTGCTGCATGTCGCGCCGCTTGGGCAGAGCGGCGCGCAATGAGGCGTCGCTGCACGGCGGAGCGATATCGACGCGCTACGTTGCTTGCTCAGGTTTCGATCCTGACGTTCAACTCCAACTTAGAGGGACCGCTATGTCCTTGATCGTCGCTGGCGTCATTCTCTTGTTTATCTTGTTCTCGGCGATTCGGGTGATGAACGAATACGAGCGCGGCGTGACGTTCACCCTGGGTCGGTATACCGGGACCAAAGGGCCGGGGCTCATCATCGTGATCCCCTTCATTCAGCGCATCGTCAAGGTCGACTTGCGCACCATCGTGCTCGATGTCCCCACGCAGGACGTCATCTCGCGCGACAACGTGTCCGTGAAGGTCAACGCCGTCGTGTACTTCCGCGTGGTGGATCCGGCTCGTGCGATTATCCAGGTGGCGAGCCCGTTCGAAGCGACGAGCCAGCTCGCGCAGACCACCTTGCGTTCGGTGCTCGGTCAGCACGAGCTCGATGAAATGCTCTCGCAGCGCGAGAAGCTCAACGTCGACATTCAGCGCATTCTCGATCAGTCGACCGATGCTTGGGGCATCAAGGTGTCGAATGTCGAGATCAAGCACGTCGATCTCGACGAGACGATGATTCGCGCCATGGCGAAGCAGGCCGAAGCGGAGCGGACGCGGCGCGCCAAGGTCATTCACGCCGAGGGCGAGAAGCAGGCGGCGGCCATGCTGGTCGAAGCGGCTCAGGCCCTTGCCGCCGATCCGCGCGCGATGCAGCTACGCTACTTGCAGACGCTGGCGGATATCTCGTCCGAGAAGAGCTCGACGATCGTTTTCCCGCTGCCGATGGATCTCATCGGTCCGCTGCTGGGCAAGACCGACCGCAACGTCAGCTGAACGCGCGTGTGAGGTGCGTCACAGCGGGGACGATTGGCCGGCGGGCACGATTTCCAATCGTGCCCCCGATCAATCTGTGACGCAGCTCTCGCGGACGACGCGCACCGTCGTCTCTGCGCGCAGGCATTCGTAGAAGTACGGTCGGAATTCAGGGAGATCCTGACTCCAGCCTACGCAAAATCGGCCGATAGAGGGGGCGTAGATCGAATTCCTATAACGAACATCATGCAACTTCGTCCCACGACCGATCGCGAATACGTCCTCAACGACAACGACGTCATCATCACGTACACGGACCCGACGAGTCGCATTACTTACGCAAACCCGGCCTTCCTGCGTGCGAGCGGTTACGAGCTCGAGGAAGTTCTGGGCGCTCCGCAGAACATCATCCGGCACCCGGACATGCCGCGCGAGGTCTTCGCCGATCTATGGGCGACGATCCAAAGCGGTCGTCCGTGGTCGGGCGTGGTCAAGAACCGGCGGAAGGACGGGGGGTTCTATTGGGTACACGCCAACATCACGCCGATCATCCAAGCCGGCACGATCACCGGCTACATGTCCGTGCGCGTCAAGCCGACGGCCGAGGAGATTCGCGAAGCGGACCGGCTCTATCGTGAGATGCGCGCCGGCAATCGTTCGATCCGCTTCCATCGCGGCGTGCTCGTGCGCTCCGGCTTCGGGCGTGTCGCACAGATCGCTTCGCAGCTGGGGCTCGGGCCCGGCACGGCGATTTTCGTCGGTGCGATGGCGGCAATCTTGGCCACCATCGGCCTGACGGGGCTCTTCGCGGAGTCGCTTGAGGGCAATGCGCTGCGGATTCTGTCGTTCCTTGCGCTGATCGGGGCGCTGATCGGCATTTCGAACATCATATATGTACGCACGCGCGTGCTGCTGCCCATGCGCAACCTGGCCACCGCGGCGCTCAAGCTCGTGGCCGGCGACATGACCGCACGCTTCGAAGCGCGCGGCGACAAAGAGCTGCGCGAGCTCGCCATCATGCTCGATCACCTCGGCACCAAGTTCACCGGCGTGCTCAAGGACTCGCTCGATGCGGCGAGCGCCATGCGCGCCAACGTGAGTGCGATCGTCGAAGCGAACATGCAGCTGGCCGACCGCACGAACGAACATGCAGCCAATCTCGAGGAGACGGCGGCGTCGATCGAAGAGCTGACGAGCGCGGTGACGCGCAATGCCGACAACGCCCTCGAAGCCAATCGTCTGGCGAGCGGTTCGGCGCAGGTCACCGTGGAGGCGGGCAGCGTCGTTGCCGACTTGGCGCAGACGATGGTCAGCATCCGCGATGCCTCCAAGCGCATTGCGGACATCGTCGGCATCATCGACGGTATCGCCTTCCAGACGAATCTGCTGGCGCTCAACGCGGCGGTCGAAGCCGCGCGTGCCGGCGAGCTCGGTCGGGGCTTTGCCGTGGTGGCGCAGGAAGTCCGCCACCTGGCGCAACGTTCGGCCGCATCCTCGAAGGACATTCGCGATCTCATCGGGGAGTCGATCGCGCGGATGGACCGCGGCGCCGAGCTTGCGGTGCAGGCCGAGCAGCGTATGAACGAGGCGATCGCCTCGGTGCGCAAGGTGAGCGATATCATCGCCGAGATCGAGTCCTCGAGCCGTGAGCAGCATGCCGGCATCGAGCAGATCAACCGCGCCGTCGGCAAGATGGACGAGATCACCCAGCAGGATGCCAGCATGGCGCAGGAGATCCGCGACGCCACCCAGCGCCTCGAGGCGCAGTCCGCCCAGGTCGTACAGGCGGTGTCGGCGTTCTGGCTGCGCGCATCCCAGACGCAGGCAATCGCCAAGCCGACCGTGGCGGTGTCGAGCTACGTCGTAGAGTCCCACCGTCGGGCGGCGTAAGCGGCCGCCTGCGGCGCACGATCCGTCGAAGGCGTCCCGCAGCCGGGACGCCGTCTCTTTTCCGTTCTTGCCCACCGATCATTCGCGCAGGCTGCGAATGTGATGCGCAACGCGTTTGCGCCCGCTATCATCTTTCAGCGCCTTGACGCTCGCCTCGAATGGGCGAGGTGAGACGCGGCTCGCCTATGCGGTGCACGATCACCGGGGGACTCTCTAGCGCGCAACGACAAACAACAATCGCTCGCGTAGCCGCTCGTGCTTGCAGGCGTTCTTCGATGGGATCAACGGGTATGAGAAGCGGACATCGGATGGCAACACTCTGGCATGAGCGCCTTGCCGCGCATGGCAGCGCTCAGGCACGCGTGTCCGCTTCCCATGCCGAGCTCACCGGCGTTCTGCGACGGAGCGATGCGCGATGTCGCTCCTCCTGATCGTCGTATTACCGTTCTTCGGCAGCCTGGCGGCTGCATTCCTGCCTTCCAACGCCCGTAACGCCGAGGCGTGGCTGGCCGGTATCGTCGCCGTCACCTGCTCGGTGCTCGTCGCCGATTTGTATCCCGAGATCGCGCGCGGCGAGGTGCTGCGCGTCGTCATTCCGTGGCTGCCGCAATACGGCCTCGACTTCTACCTGCGTATGGACGGCTACGCCTGGCTGTTCGCCATGCTCGTGACGTTCATGGGCGCGCTCGTCGTCCTCTATGCCCGCTATTACATGTCGGCAGCCGATCCGGTGCCGCGCTTCTTCTCGTTCCTGCTCGCCTTCATGGGCGCCATGGTCGGCATGGTGCTGTCGGGCAACTTGATCCAGCTCGTGGTCTTCTGGGAGCTGACCAGCCTGACCTCGTTCATGCTGATCGCATACTGGTACCACCTGAGCGAGGCGCGGGACGGCGCTCGAACGGCGCTCACGGTGACGGCGCTCGGCGGGTTGTGCCTGCTCGGCGGCGTGCTCTTGATCGGCGAGATCGCGGGCGGGTACGACCTCGACGAGGTGCTGGGAGCAGGCGATGCGATCCGCGCGCATCCTTGGTATCCGGCCGTGCTCGTTCTCGTCCTGCTCGGCGCGCTCACCAAGAGCGCGCAGTTCCCGTTCCATTTCTGGTTGCCGCACGCCATGGCGGCGCCGACACCGGTGTCGGCCTACCTGCACTCGGCCACGATGGTGAAGGCGGGCGTCTTCCTGCTCGCCCGTCTATGGCCGACGCTCGCCGGGACGGATCTGTGGTTCTGGATCGTCAGCTTGGCCGGCTTGGCGACGCTGCTCTTGGGTGCGTTCTCGGCGATTTTCCAGCGCGACATGAAGGGCGTGCTCGCCTATTCGACGATCAGCCATCTCGGGCTGGTGACGTTGCTGCTCGGCATGAACAGCCGCGTCGCGCTCGTCGCGGCGGTGTTCCACATGATGAATCACGCGACGTTCAAGGCATCGCTGTTCATGGCAGCCGGCATCGTCGATCACGGGACCGGCACGCGCGATCTGCGGCGCTTGAGCGGCCTTGCGCGGGCGATGCCGATTACCGCCACATTGGCGACGGTTGCCGCCGCGGCAATGGCGGGCGTGCCGCTGCTCAACGGCTTCCTGTCGAAAGAGATGTTCTTCGCCGAGACGGTCTTCGCCGGTGAGCAGCCGATCGTGCGCATTGCGCTGCCGGCGCTGGCGACGCTCGCGGGCATGTTCAGCGTCGCGTATTCGCTGCGGCTCATTCATCAGGTGTTCTTCGGTCCACCGGCGCAGGATCTGCCGCGCACGCCGCATGAGCCGACGCGCGGCATGCTCTTGCCGAGCGCGTTGCTCGTGCTCGCATGCTTGCTGGTCGGCATGCTGCCAGGGCGCACCGTCGGGCCGTTCCTCGCGACGGCGACGCACGCGATTTTGGGCGATGACATGCCCGAGTACAGCTTGGCCGTCTGGCATGGTTTCACGCTGCCGCTGTTCATGAGCGTGCTCGCGCTGGTCGGCGGCTGCGTGTTCTATCTGCTTCTTTATCTGCACCGACGCCGCGCGCACGGCAGGACGCCGTTGATCTCGCGCTTCGACGGTCGGCGCACCTTCGATGTGCTGGTCGTGCGTCTGATTCGCGTCGCCGGATTCGTTCAGCGGCTGATTTCCTCGCGTCGCCTGCAACCGCAGCTGGTGCTCATCGTGGTCATTACGATCGTGGCCGCCGCGTTCGCGGGCGGTAGCGGCAGTGTCGCGCCCGGGACGCGCGAGATTTCTGCCATCGATCCGACGTTCGCGCTGCTCTGGGCGGTGGGCGCCGCCTGCGCGCTCGGAGCGGCGCTGCAGGCCAAGTATCACCGGCTGGCGGCGCTCATCATGGTGGGCGGCACCGGTCTCATCACGTGCCTGACCTTTGCGTGGTTCTCGGCGCCCGATCTTGCGCTCACGCAGATCACGGTCGAGGTGGTCACGGCCGTCTTGATCCTGCTCGGTCTGCGCTGGCTGCCGCGGCGTATTGAAATGGACGATCCGCGTCGACGCACCTTGCGCGCCCGGGCGCGGCGCGTACGCGATGCGATCATCGCGGTCGCGGTGGGCCTCGGCATGGCAGGGCTCGTGTTCGCCGTGCTCACGCGGCCGCGCATGCTCGATCTGTCGCAGTTCTTCGTCGAGCACTCGCTGCCGCAGGCGGGCGGCGGCAACGTGGTCAACGTGATCCTCGTCGACTTCCGTGCCTTCGATACGTTCGGCGAGATCACCGTGGTCGGCATCGTCGCGCTCACGGTGTTCGCCCTGCTGCGTCGTTTCCGTCCGGCGGTCGAAAGCGTCGAGCTGCCGAGGGCGCAGCGCGAAGATGCTGAACGGCGCGGCTCGCTGACGGTCGATCCGAACGAATTGCTGCCGTCCGGCTACATGATGGTGCCGGCGGTGCTCGTGCGACTGCTGCTGCCGATGGCAGGCCTCGTGTCGCTCTTCTTCCTGCTGCGCGGCCACAACTTGCCGGGCGGCGGGTTCATCGGCGGCCTCGTGCTCGCGACCGCCGTCATCGTGCAATACATGGTGGGCGGTGCGCTGTGGGTGGAGGCGCGCACGCGCTTGCAGCCGATGTTCTGGATCTCGGTGGGCTTGCTGCTCGCCGGCACGGCGGGCATGGCCGCATGGTTTGCCGGACGTACCTTCCTCACGAGTTTCTCTTACGAGCTGCATCTGCCGCTGATCGGCGAGGTGCATTTGTCGTCGACATTGTGGTTCGACATCGGCGTTTACATGCTCGTCGTCGGTGCGACGGTGCTCATGCTCGTCGCGCTTGCGCACCAATCGCTGCGTAGCTATCGCCGGCCGACGGGCGCTCATGCAAGCGGGGTGCGGGTCGATTCGGCGGCGGACGTCGCAACGGAGGTCGACCGCTGATGGAGATCATCTTCGCGCTCGCCATCGGCATCCTGAGCGGCTCGGGCGTGTGGCTGCTGCTGCGGCCGCGCACGTTCCAGGTCGTCATGGGGCTTGCGCTGCTCTCGTATGCCGTGAACCTCTTCATTTTCGCGATGGGCCGCCTGGTCATCGATCGTGCACCGATCCTGAATGTGGGCGATCCGACCGATGCCGTGCACTACGCAGATCCGGTGCCGCAGGCGCTCGTCTTGACCGCGATCGTGATCAGCTTCGCCACCACGGCGTTGCTGCTCGTCGTCGTGCTCGCGGCGCGCGGCTTGACCGGCACTGATCACGTGGACGGACGCGAGGGTGACGCGTGAACGCCTGGCTGCAACATCTGCCCGTCGTGCCCGTAATCGCGCCGCTTTGCGCCGGTGCGATCATGCTGCTCATGCCCGAGTCGCGCCGCACGCGCGCGGCGCTCGGCATCGTCGCGGTGCTCGTGCAGCTCGTCGCCGCGCTCGCGCTCGCCTACCTCACGTCCGATGCGGTCGCCGACGTTTGGCCGCGCGGCGTCGGGGTGTACTCGATCGGCAAGTGGCCCGCGCCGTTCGGCATCGTGCTCGTCGTCGATCGGCTCGCTGCGGTCATGCTGGTGTTGACCGCGACCCTGGCGCTCGCCTCGCTGGTTTATTCGCTGGCGCGCTGGGATCGCGTCGGCGTCAATTTCCATCCGCTGTTCCAGCTGCAGCTCATGGGATTGAACGGCGCGTTCCTCACGGGCGATCTGTTCAATCTGTTCGTGTTCATCGAGGTGCTGCTCGCCGCTTCCTATGGCTTGCTGCTGCACGGCTCGGGTGTGGCGCGCGTCAAGGCGGGGCTGCACTACATCGTCATCAATCTCGTCGCCTCGCTCATGTTCCTGATCGGCGTGGCGCTCATCTACGGCGTCGCGGGGACACTCAACATGGCGGATCTTGGTCCGCGCGCGGCCGCACTCTCGCCGGACGACCGCGGACTCTTCGACATCGGCGCCACCATTCTCGGACTGGCGTTCTTGATCAAAGCCGCCGTGTGGCCGCTCAACTTCTGGCTGCCGGTGTCCTATCCCGCGGCGGCTGCACCGGTCGCGGCCGTGTTCGCGCTCCTGACCAAAGTGGGTGTCTACGCGATCATTCGCGTCGGTTCGCTGCTCTATCAGTCCGGCGTACACGGTCCGTTCGGCAGCGATTGGTTGTTCGTCGGCGGCATCGCGACGGTTGCCTACGGCATCGTCGGGATGCTGGCGGCGCAAAGTCTGGCGCGTGTCGTCGCGTTTTCGGTGATCCTCTCGTCCGGCACGCTGCTCGCTGCGGTGGGGCTCGATCCGAACGCCATGACCGGTCCGGCGTTGTTCTATCTCGTCAGCTCCGTGCTGGCATGCGGCGCGTTCTTCATGGTCACGGGCATGACCGAGCGAATGCGCACGCACTATTTCGAGACCTCGGATCAGGCGCCGTTGCCGGTCGTGTCGTACTCGGCGTTCGGTATGGAGGACTCGCACGATGTCTCGGACGTCGAGGACGAGGTCGGCATTGCGATTCCCGCAGCCATGGCGTTCCTGGGTCTGACGTTCGTCTGCTGTGCGTTGCTCGTCGCGGGCATGCCGCCGCTCTCCGGTTTCATCTCGAAGTTCGCGATGTTGTCGGCGGCTGTCGCGATCGCACCGCGTAGCGAGCTGCCGATCGAATCGTGGATCTTCGTCGGCGCCATGTTGGCGACAGGGCTGGCGGCGATCGTGGCTCTCGCGCGCGTCGGCATGCGCTTGTTCTGGTCGGTCGTGGGCCGCAACACACCGCGTTTGCGCGTGATCGAGGCTGCGCCGGTCGCGTTGCTGATCGTCTTGTGCATTGCGCTGACGATCGCGGCCGATCCGGTGATGACGTTCTTGCAGGCGGCCGCCGACGGCGTCACCTCGCCGCAGACGTACATCGACGCGGCGCTCTCCGCCGATTCGGATGCGACGGCCATGGGGGTGGCGCCATGAGACTGATTCCGCCCGTGCTGCTGGTCGTGCTCGTCGTCATGTGGCTCGTGCTGAACAGCACGATCTCGCTCGGGCACGTCGTGCTCGGTTGCGTGTTATCCGCGTTCCTGCTGATCGCCGCCTCGCGCTTGCGCCCGCTGCAGCCGCGCATGCGCCGCGGCTACGTGCTCATCGGGCTCATCCTGAATGTGTTCGTCGACATCGTGCGCTCCAATATCGGCGTGGCGCGCGTCATCCTTGGGCTCGTCGGCGAACGCGAGGTCCGTTCCGGCTTCATGAACGTGCCGCTCGATATGCGCGATCCGCACGGCCTGGCGGCGCTGTCCATGATCATCACGGCGACGCCAGGTACGGTATGGGTGGACCTGTCCGCCGATCGCAAGACGCTCACGATCCACGTGCTCGACCTGGTGGACGAGGACGAGTGGATCCGGCGTATCAAGGGGCGGTACGAGCGACCGCTCATGGAGGTGTTCGAATGAATGCAGTGCTCGACGCCGCGATCTGGTTTGCGCAGGCGTGTCTTGCCATTGCCACGACCTTCGCTGCGATCCGCCTGATTCGCGGGCCGCGGGCGCAAGATCGCGTGCTGGCGTTCGATACCATGTACATCAACGGCATGCTGAATCTCTTGATGCTCGGCATGCGTTCGAGCTCGACCGCCTATTTCGACATGGCGCTCTTGATCGCCATGTTCGGCTTCGTCGGGACCATTTCGCTTGCCAAATTCTTGTTGCGCGGTGAGGTCATCGAGCCATGAGCACGGTGGAATTCCCTCTGTGGGCGGCGCTGCCGGCCGCGATCCTGCTGATCATCGGGGGGCTCGTGACGGTCACTGGCTCGATCGGCTTGCTGCGGCTGCCGACGTTCTTCATGCGTATGCACGGACCGTCGATGGGCAATACGCTGGGCGCGGGCTGCGTGCTGATCGCCTCGATGCTGCTCTCGTCCGCTCTGCAACACCGCCCGATCATCCACGAGATCCTCATCACGGTGTTCATCGTGATTGCCTCGCCCGTGACCGCGATGCTCGTCATGCGCGCGGCCGTTTACCGCACGCGGGTCAACGAAGAACGGCAGCGCAAGCAGGCAACGCCGCTGACCGCGGCTGCCGAAGGCAAGCAAGACGGAGAACGGCCCGCGGCGGGGTAGACGAGCGGCGCGAAGTTCACATGAAAGCGCCCGCCAGCACCAGGAGCAGCAGGAAGCTCGCCAAGATCACGACGATAAAGATCGTGAGCAGACCGAGGCGCACGATGGCGCCCAGGCGCGAGAGCTGATACGCGCCGCGCAAGTGCTTGTACAGGTGAAGCGGCGGGACCGTTACCAGCGCAATGCCCCAAATTGCGTCGGGCACACCGATCGCGGCCAGCAGCGATAGCACGAACCCGAACAGCATCATGAAGCTGATCGAGTACGTCACGAAGATGGCGTGATCGTAGACCGGGATGTCCCGTCGCCAGAAGAAGAGCAGCCAGACGAACGGAATGCTGAGCGGGATGAGTCCCCACGAGTACTTGTACGCGTTCGTCTTGATCTTGTAGCCGAGCAGATCCGGGTTCGCTTGCAGCCGCTTGAGGAAGCGGTCGATCCGCCCGCCAGGTGCCGGCCAGGGAGTGTGGCTCGCGGCGTCGGCTTCGCCGTCTTCGATCGTCTGCAGCCGCTGCCAATCGCCAGCGGCGAGCGCCTCGATGACCGCCTTCGTCGTTTCGATCTCCTTGATCTGCGCGCGCAATATTGTCAGCTCTTCGGCCGGCGTTGCGGGATCGGCAAGCCGAGCCCGGGCGGCTTCGAGGTCGGCCGTCAACCGCTCCAAGGTGTCGCCCTGCGCGGCGCGCCAATCGGGCGAGCCGGGGACGACGTCCGTGTCGACATGTGCTGAGCCAAGGAGCGCAAACACCGCGAAGGTGAGGAACACGGTGAAGAGATAGAGCGCCATCGGCGAGACGAACTTGGTGCGTTCGCCTTCGATGTAGCGTCGCGTCAGGCGTCCGGGCCGCAGCAGCAATTCGGGAAGCGTACGCCAGACCTTGCCCTCGAAGTGAAAGACTCCGTGCAGGAGGTCGTGGCCGAGCGCTAGCAGGCTGCGATGCAGGTGGGCGCGTTGACCGCATGCAGCGCAGAATGCGCCGGTGAGCTCTGTACCGCAGTTGCGGCACAGCGCGTGCGGCGTGGGCTCGTTGTGCTGGACATCGGAGGTTGCGGGGTCGGAAACGGGCGTCGCGCCGGGCTGGTCCGCGCCGGCGGCGCCGGCGTCCGCAGGGACATCGTGCACCGCATCGGTTTCGTCGATCATGCGTGCAGGATAGCACTACCCTGCACGCCGCCGCTTCGTGAGCGGGTCGCTGTGTCAGTCGCGCATCGCGATGTCGCCCGCGAGCCCCTCGCGTCTCATTTGAGCGGCTGATTGAAAGCCCACATCACGCCGAACGGGTCGCGCACCTGCCCGTACCGGGCGCCCCAGAACATTTCCTGCAGCGGCAGCACCACCTCGACGCCGGCAGCAAGAGCACGCTCCCACCACATGTCGATGTCCGCGACCTGGAGGTTGAGCGTAAAGGCTTGAGGCTTCTCGAGCGGGTGGCCGAACTCCGGGAACGGGTCGCTCAGCATGAGCGAGCCGTTGTTGATGTAGAGATGAATGTGCATGGTGCGGCCTTGCTCGTCGCCCGGGACGCGGTACACCTCGATGGCGCCGAAAGCGCGCTGATAGAACGCGGACGCTTCCGAGGCATTGCTTACTTGCAAATAAGGAACGACGCCGCCCTTGACTTCGGGCATGGGCGCGGAGGCGGATTCGAAACGCTCGGTCGGGGTGCTGCTCATGGATTGCTCCTACCGTGTTTGCTATGGACGAGAACGTTCCCAAGGACGCACGGGCAGCGGTCGATCCGACAGCAGTCATCGACGATGTCGCGCAAGACGAGCGACGCACCGCCATCGTGCTGTCGGTTGCGCCAAGATCGACTTGACGCTTGGCCATGGCGCAGGGAGGATGCCTCCATGTCGCAGGCGTGGCGCCCATTGGCAGTTTTTGCAGAGCGAGCCTCGGCCGAGGTACTTGCGAGGTTGCTGCGTTCCGAGGCGATCGATGTCGAGGTACGCGCCGACGAGCCGGTTCCGGGCTTGGTGCGAAGCTGCATCGTGCTCGTCGCCACGCAGGATTGGTCGCGCGCCCAGCGTCTGTATCGGGATGCGGGCTTGAGCGACGAGGAGTGGGTGCGCGATCTCGATCGCGTCCGAGCCCAGCGAAACAAGAACCATAAGGAATGAACGCGCTCTCCGTCGTCTGTTGAGCCGAGCGAGGCGCCGCATTGACCGTGCGCGCGGCACGGTATCCCTTCCCATCGTTCTTTCATTGCTTCGGCGCCGATTCCAGCGCGCTTGGATTGCCCTTCGCGATCATGCAGCACGGATCGCTTGGGTCGCGATGTCGAGCTGTTGCAGCTTTGTGTCGAGTTCGTAAAGCGACTTCGCTCATGAGGTCATAACGCTTTCGTATCTCGCGCTGGCGCGCGCATTGCATGCGCATGCATCGGCGCGATCGTGTCGTGCGCGCTGCGCTCGAAAGAGCGTCCAAGACAAGAAAGACGACGTTCTTTGAGTCAAGCTGCTTCGAATAGCAAGGCACGCTCTGTCGCCTTCGATTCTTCCGTCGTCGACTTTCTTGCTCCGGAGACGCTGCCGACGTCGCCGTTGTCTTTGCATCGGCTCCATTCCTGACGAGCGTTCAAGAATGTCGTGCGGGCGGACCGATTTCTCGCGACCGCATCGATCCATAAAGTGCGTCGCAAGTCATCGCGAGAACTTCCCATGAAGCACGTCAAGCAATCCCGCAGCGCACTCGCCGTCGTTGTGAGCGCTCTTCTGGTCGCATGCGCGGTAGGGCCGGATTATCGCAGGCCTGAAGTCGCTACACCGGATGCGTTCGTCGGCGTGGACGGCGCTCGTTTCAACGGCACTGAGGTCGAGCGCGAGTTCTGGACGGCATTCAACGACGAGGCGCTGAATCGGCTCATCGAGGAGGGGTTACGTGCGAATCACGACGTACGTATCGCCACGGCGCGTCTGCGGGCAGCCCGCGCGTTGCGCGGCGAGGCGCGGCTCGACCTTGCTCCGACGGTAACGGAACACGCAGCCCGTGTCGAAGGGCGCGCAAGCGAGCGGCAGGTGCCGGTGCCGGGCGTCTCGCGCGATCAGGACTATTACGAGACGAGCTTCGATGCCTTCTGGGAGCTCGACTTCTTTGGTCGAGTGCGTCGGGGCATCGAGGCGGCGGTTGCTGAAACGCAAGCGGCCGAAGCGACTCTCTATAGCACGCAGGTCAGCGTGACCGCCGAGATCGCACGTAACTATTTCGAGCTTCGCGGTGCGCAGACGCGGCTTGCCGTCGCGCGACGCAATGCCGACAACCAGCGCGAAACGCTGCGTCTGACGCAAACGCGCCTCGAAGCTGGACGCGGCACGCAGCTCGATGTCGCGCGAGCGCAAGCGCAGCTCGAAGCAACGCTCGGATCGATTCCAGATCTCGAAGCGCAGGTCAATCAGACGATGCTGAGACTCGCCGTGCTCGTCGGTCGAGAGCCGCAGGCATTGACTGCTGAGCTGAGCACGCCGAAGAGCTTGCCGGCGCTGCCGGAAACTCATGGCATCGGCACGCCGGAAAGCCTGTTGCGTCGCCGTCCCGACATCATTGCGGCCGAGCGCGAGCTCGCCGCGGCGACCGCGCGCATCGGCGTGGCCGTCGCCGATCTGTTTCCGCGCATCTCGTTCGTCGGGCGCTGGGGCTTCGACGCGGTCGATAGCGGCGGTCTTGGCGACTCGGGCAGCGAAACCTATGCGTTCGGGCCAAGCATCCAATGGGCTGCCTTCGATCTAGCACGTGTGCGTCAGCGCATCAGGCAGCGTGAAGCGGCGAGCGAGGCAGCGCTTGCGCGCTATGAGCAAACGGTCTTCAGAGCGCTGGAGGAGACGGACGCGAGCCTGACGAACTACGCGAAGTCGCTCGTCAAACAGGCACATCTGCGCGAGAGCGCGTCGGCCTCTCTGGAGGCGGCACGCATCGCACGCGTGCGCTTCGAGAACGGCGCGGTGGACTTCTTGACCGTGCTCGATGCCGAGCGCAGTGCCTTGCAGGCGGAAGACGCGCTGGCGCAGAGCGAGACGCAAACTGCGACCGCGCTCCTTGCGATGTACAAGGCGCTCGGCGGCGGATTCAGGCCGATTACGGTCGCGGCCGCGAAGTGAAGCCACGGAGCGACGCGGCGACGGAACCGGAACGAATTCGATCGCAGGACAGGACCGTGTGCCGATGCGAACGACTTCGCCTGGTTTCGTCACCGCGTCGCTTCGTCGAACGGTCGTTCGATCGTATTGCTTCCGGCACGGCACGAGTGATTTTCGCTTGCGCCGATTGGTCGCAAGCCGCAACGCATCTTTAGGTACGAGTCGTTCAACGAACGATTGTCGAAACAACAGGAGCTGAATTCTCATGATTCGCCGTTCGCAGAAGGGATCCATCGTCCTGCTCGGGGCCGTCATCCTCACGGGTTCGGCGCTGGCAGCTTGGAAGCACAACTCGATCGAGGAGGCGGCCGAAGCGGCGGCGAGCCAACCTGAGCCGGTGGAATCGATCGCGGTCGCGATTGCAGAAGAGCGCGAGCACTATCGGGCAACCACATCGATCGGCACGATCGTGGCGACGCGCTCGATCAGCGTGCGTAACGAGCTACCGGGCACGGTACGCCTGGTCAATTTGGAGCCGGGACGCATCGTCGAGCCCGGCGAGGTACTCGTTGCGCTCGACGTCTCGGTGGAAGAGGCCGAGCTCAAGGCGCTCGAAGCGCAAGCGGAGCTGGCGCAGACGCAGTACGAGCGCATGCTACGGATGAATCAGGAGCGTGCGGCCGCCGACATGGAGGTCGACAGCGCGCGTGCCGAGCGTGACGTTGCGCTCGCGCAGATCGCGCGGACGAAGGCGATCATCGAGCGCAAGACCATTCGTGCGCCGTTCCGTGCGCGCATCGGCCTGTCCGATGTGCATCCGGGTCAGTATCTGAACGAAGGGACGCTGCTCACGACGCTGCAAGGCGTGGATGAAGTCACCTACATCGATTTCACGGTGTCGCAGCAAGTGGCAGCGGCGCTGCGTGCAGGCGATGCCGTGCAAGTCCTGACCTCGCAGCAGGCAGCGCCCATCGAAGCCAAGATCGTCGCAATCGACGCGCGCGTCGATCCGACGACGCGCAATGCGGCGGTGCGCGCCGAGGTCCGCCGAGTGGATGAGTTGCCTGCGCCCGGTGCGTCGGTGCGCGTACGCGTGCCGACCGAATCGCCGCGGTTGGCGGTGGCAATTCCGGCCAGCGCGCTGCGCAAGGGGCCGAGCGGCGATTTCGTCTTCGTCGTCGAGACGGACGAGCAGGGTGCATCGCGCGCACGTCAGCGGCAGGTATCCGTCGAAGCGTCGCTGGGCGATGAGGTGATCATCGGCGCAGGCCTGGCGCCGGGCGAGCGCGTTGCAGCGTCGGGCTCTTTCAAGCTGCGCGATGCGGCGCTCGTTGCGGTGGTCGCGCCTCAAGAGGTGGTTGCGATGAGCGCAGATCGCTAACGGGTCGCTAAACCATCTCGGTGTGCCCGCTCTGGCTGCGCTTCACGAAGCGTAAGTCGGGGAATCTTCAATCGGCGCGGGAGAGGCCGTGGTGCCTCTCCTTCGGCCGCCGCTTCTCTCTTCAAATCAGGGAACAGTCATGCGCGCCTTCACTGACATCTTCATCAAGCATCCGGTCCTGGCGATCGTCGTCAATCTCGTGATCGTGTTCGTGGGCGTGCGTGCGCTGACCTCGCTGCCCGTTCAGCAGTATCCGAGTGTGCAGAGCTCGTCGATCGTCATTACGACTATCTACACCGGCGCGAGCGCGGATACCGTGCGCGGGTTCTTGACGACGCCGATCGAACGGGCGGTTTCCGCCATCAGCGGCATCGACCATATCGAGTCGGAAAGCCGTGCCGGCGTCAGCACGATCACGATTCGGCTCAAGCTGAATCACGACAGCACGGCGGCGCTCGCGGAGGTCACCGCGCGTCTGCAGCAGGTGCGTTCGGAGCTGCCGGCCGAAGCAGAGCCGCCGGTCGTGGAAGTACAGCGCGCCGATCGTCCGTACGCGACTTTCTATCTCGGCTTTACTTCGACCGAACGCACGGTGCCGGAGCTGACCGACTGGTTGTCGCGCACCTTGCAGCCGCAGCTCTCGACGCTGCCGGGCGTGCAGCGTGTGAGCTTCGAAGGCGCCCAACCGCTCGCCATGCGCGTGTGGATCGACCCCGAGCAATTGGCGGCGCGCAATCTGTCGCCGGGCGATGTGCACGCGGCGCTACGGCGGAACAATTACCTCGCGGCAGTGGGACAGACGAAGGGCAATCTCGTCCAGGTGAATCTGCTCGCGAACACGGATCTGCGCGCCGTCGATGAGTTCGAGAATCTCATCGTTGCCGATCGCGACGGCGCTATCGTGCGTCTGAGCGATGTTGCGCGCGTGGAGCTGGGGTCCGAAGAAGCGACGATGGTCGCGAAGTACAACGACGAGCTCAGCGTCTATCTGGGCGTGTGGCCGCTGCCCGGTTCGAACGAGCTCGAAGTGGCCAAGCACCTCAAGGAAGAAATGCAGCGGATCGAGCCGACGCTGCCGCCGGACGTGACGATGCGCCTGGTGTGGGACGGCACGATGTTCATGCGCGATGCGCTCGAGGAGATCACCAAGACGCTCGGCGAGACGGTACTCATCGTCGCGATCGTGGTTTTCCTGTTCATGGGTTCGGTGCGCACGGCTCTGGTGCCGCTCGTTGCCATGCCTGTGTCGCTCGTCGGCGCCGCCATCGTCATGCTGGCGCTCGGCTTCAGTCTCAACCTGCTCACGATTCTTGCGATCGTGCTGTCGGTAGGTCTCGTCGTGGACGATGCGATCGTCGTGGTCGAGAACGTCGAGCGTCACGTGCGGGAGGGCAAGACGCGCATTCAAGCCGCGCTCATCGGGGCGCGCGAGCTCAAAGGGCCGGTCATTGCGATGACGATCACCTTGGCGACGGTCTATACGCCGATCGCATTTCAGGGAGGGCTTACGGGCTCGTTGTTTCTCGAGTTCGCGATCACGCTTGCAGCGGCGGTTGTCGTTTCCGGTTTCGTGGCGTTGACCTTGTCGCCCTTGATGAGCTCGCGCTTCGTGCATCCGCAAGGGAAGGAAGGCCGGCTCACGGCGCTCGTCAATCGCGGTTTCGATCGAGTCAGCGCCATTTATTCGCGCTTGCTCGATGGTGCGCTCGGCATGCGCTGGTCGATCGTGACCGTTGCGGTGGTCGTCACGCTCGCAGCGTGGCCGCTCTATCAGTACTCGCATCGTGAGCTCGCGCCGGTCGAGGATCAGAGCCATATCACGTTCGTGTACGAGGCGTCGCCGGATGCCTCGCTGCCTGCGAGCCATCGCAACTCGCTGGAAGTCATCGAACGGATCGTCGAGTTTCCGGAAACCCGCTTTACTTGGTCGCTGATGGCGCCATGGGGCGGATTCGGCGGCTTGGTCGCGAAGAACTGGCAGGAGCGCGAGCGTTCGACGGCGCAGATGTATCCGGAAGTGTACGCGGCGGTGTCGCAAGTACCGGGCCTGCGCGTCTTGCCGGTATTGGACAAACCGCTGCCGTCGCCGGGGCAGTTCGACGTCGAGCTCATCGTGCAGAACGACGGTTCGGTAGAGCAATTGCTCGAGACGACGCAGGCCGTGCTCGATGCCGGATGGCGCAGCGGCAAGTTCCTGTACGTCGACACCGACTTGAAGGTCGACTTGCCGGAGGCGCGCGTCGTGCTCGATCGCGAGCGCATTGCGGATCTCGGCCTCGATCTGGCAACGGTCGCGCAAGAGCTGGGCACGCTGCTCGGCGGTGCGTACGTCAACCGCTTCAATTATTTCGATCGCAGCTACAAGGTGATTCCGCAGATCGGCGAAGAAGACCGCGCCAGTCTGGAGCCGCTGCTCGACCTCAAGATCAAGACGCCGGACGGCAGCCTCGTGCCGGTCTCTGCATTCACGCATATCGAGACCACGGCCGCACCGCGCACCTTGAACCGCTTCCAGCAGCGCAACTCGGCACGCATCTATGGCGGCGTGATGCCGAACGTGACGAAGGAAGAGGGGCTTGCGGTACTCGAGCAGGCGGCCTTGGCCGCCGGCGGACCCGGTACGACGATCGACTATGCCGGCGAGTCGCGTCAGATCCGGCAGGAGGGGCGCGCGCTGACGACGACGCTCGGTTTCGCGTTGGTGCTGATCTATCTCGTGCTGGCGGCACAGTTCCACAGCTTCCGGGATCCACTCATCGTGCTGCTCGGCTCGGTGCCGCTTGCGATCTCGGGCGCGCTCGTGTTCACCTTCCTCGACTGGACGACGCTCAATATCTATTCGCAGGTCGGCCTGATCACGCTCGTGGGCTTGATCGCGAAAAACGGCATTTTGATCGTGGAATTTGCGAATACGCTGCAAGCGCAGGGTGTGGAGAAACTGGCAGCTCTGCGCGAAGCGGCACGTAAGCGCTTGCGGCCGGTGCTCATGACGTCGGCAGCGACGGTGTTCGGGCACTTCCCGCTGGTGCTGGTGACCGGGCCGGGCGCGGAGGCGCGCAACAGCATCGGCATCGTGCTCGTCACCGGCATGGTGGTCGGCACGCTGTTCACGCTCTTCGTGGTGCCGGTGTTCTATTCGCTGATCGCGGCCGATCACCGCCGGCGAGCCTTGGACGAGGAGCACGCGGAGCTCGAACCGGCAGCGGGGGAGACGAGCGCGACCGGAACCCCCGTCATCGCTTAAGTGCAGCGGCGCACCGATCCGGGGCCGGGTCGGCGCGCACGCAGAGGCAGCAACGACTGCTGCATCGCGCGAATGTCAGGGAGTCGGGGAGACAAGACGATGAGACGCGCGAAGCACGTTGGCATGGGGGCGCTCCTCGTTGCGCTGATTGCCTATGCCTGCGCCAGTCTGTTGAGTCACGTCCATAGCGCGTGGTTGTTGAGCGCCTACCCGAATCTGCCGTCGTCGCTTTCGGTCTTCAGTGTCTATGCCGCATGGGCAGCCGTGAGCGCAGTCGGCTTGGTGGGTTACTTGCTGCTGCGCCAGCGCTATCTCGCACCCGGGCTCATCGCGCTTGGCATCTACGGCGCATGCGGCCTCGACGGCTTGGTGCACTATGCCGTCGCCGAGTTCTCCGCCCACCCTCCGATCATGCACGCGCTCATTCTGCTCGAGGCCATCACGGGCGTCGTGCTCATTGGTCTGACCATCGCGACCGCGGTGCATTCGAAACGCGTAAGGATGATGAGAAGCTAAAGGGCGCTGGATCATAGGCTGCGAGCTACAGCCAGATTGCCAAAGATATTGCTAGAGATGCTGGGTGCTGGGCTCTGGGTGGCCGGCTTGAGATGCGCACGGGGGTGCGATACGGCCTGGAGAATGTAGTCCGAAGCCCCCTAGCTACTCTATCCGCGTGGCGCTTTCTGGCCGTGGCCCGTAGTCCGTAGCCTGTAGCTCCCTTGCCAGCGCCGACCGCCTGGCGCCCAGGGTCCGGGTGGGCGAAGCCCGCCTTCGGCCTGCTGTGGCACAATCCCGCCAACCCATACACAACAACAAAGCGCATGCCCCACGGTTCTCAGCGCGTCGCGGGTAATTCGCCGCGTCGAATTCTCTTTGCGAGCTTGATCGGCACGACGATCGAGTTCTTCGACTTCTACATCTATGCCACCGCTGCGGTGCTGGTGTTCCCCGCACTGTTCTTCCCGGCGGACGATCCGACGTCGGCGACGTTGCAGTCGTTCGCGACGTTCGCGTTGGCGTTCTTCGCGCGGCCGGTCGGTTCGGCGTTGTTCGGGCACTTCGGCGATCGCATCGGGCGCAAGGCGACGCTGGTTGCTGCGCTGCTCACGATGGGCATATCGACGGTCCTGATCGGTTTGTTGCCGACGTATGCATCGATCGGCATCTGGGCGCCGATTCTGCTGGCGGTCTGCCGACTCGGGCAGGGTCTCGGCCTCGGCGGCGAGTGGGGCGGGGCGGTATTGCTTGCGACCGAGAACGCGCCGCCCGGTAAGCGCGCGTGGTACGGCATGTTTCCGCAGCTCGGTGCGCCGATCGGCTTCATCTGCTCGACGGGCATTTTCGTGCTGCTCACCGAATGGCTCGATGAGGCGCAGTTCTTCGCTTGGGGCTGGCGAGTTCCGTTCCTCGCAAGCACGGCGCTCGTCTTTGTCGGGCTATACGTGCGCCTGCGTCTCGAGGAGACGCCGGACTTCCTGCGCGCCCTCGAGAACAACGAGCGCGTCGCCGTGCCGATGCTGACGGTGATCGCGAAGCATCCAGGCACGCTGCTGCTCGGTACCTTCGCTGCGACGGCGACATTCGTGATCTTCTACTTGATGACGGTGTTCACGCTGAGTTGGGGCGTCTCGCAGCTTGGTTTCGCGCGGCAGGAGTTCCTGATCGTGCAAATGGGCGGCGTCTTGTTCTTCGGTGCAATGATTCCAGTGGCGGCGGTGCTGGCCGATCGGCGCGGTCGCATACCTGTCCTCATCGTCGCTTCATTTGCCATCGCGCTCTTCGGGCTGACGTTCGAGCCGCTGTTCGGCTCGGGCTCCGTCTGGGGCGCCTTGGTCTTCTTGTCGTTGGGCCTTGGGCTCATGGGTTTGACGTACGGTCCGCTCGGCACGGCGTTGTCGGAGCTCTTCCCGACGGCCATTCGCTACACGGGCGCGTCCGTGACCTTCAATCTTGCCGGCATCGTGGGGGCATCGCTCGCGCCCTATATCGCGACGTGGCTCGCGAGCACCTTTGGCCTGGCGTTCGTTGGATACTACTTGTCGGTGGCGGCGCTGATTTCGCTGGCGGCATTCGTGATCATCGGCCGCCGCGCGCGCACGTAACGGCGACTGATGTCGCGATGCGACGCTGCGTCGCTGCCATATGCTCGGCAGCAACTAGCGCGCGTTGCGACCGCGGCACGCGGTTACACAGGTGTGTAATTTTCCACGCGCTGCATAGTGCTGGTGATCGCATCGGCGCGGTCGCGGCGCGTTCACAAAATTCGACGTCCGCCGGGTGGCGGCTCGCGGAGTCACGCTCTATTCTGCTTGCGTCGTTCGTCGCCCACCGCTCAAGGGGTTTCACGATGTCGACCGAATCAAAGCTCGATCCGCGCGTTGTCGATCTCTACGACAAGTATTGCCACGGTGCCATCGATCGGCGCGAGTTCCTGCGCCGCTCTGCGGCGCTGACGATCGGCGGTGCCTCTGCGCTCGGCATGGCGATGAGCCTGTTGCCCCAATATGCCAAGGCGCAGACGATTTCGTTCACGGACGAGCGCATCAAGCCGCTCTATGTGGACTATCCCTCGCCGGGCGGCACGTCGGGCACCATGCGCGGCTATCTCGTCCAGCCGCGCGGCGACGGGCCGTTCCCGGCGGTGATCGTGATCCACGAGAATCGCGGGCTGAACCCGTATATCGAAGACGTTGCGCGGCGTTTGGCGGTCGATGGTTTTCTCGCGCTCGCTCCCGACGGGCTCGCGCCCGTGGGCGGCTATCCGGGCAATGACGATGACGGTCGCGCGATGCAAGCGCAGCTCGATCAGGCGAAGCTACGCCAGGACATCCTCAACAGCGCCAAGTACCTAAAGGCGCATCCGCTGTCTAACGGCAAGCTCGGCGCTGTGGGATTCTGCTGGGGCGGCGGCATGGTCGGGTATCTAGCCGTGATGCTCGGCAGCGATCTCGACGCCGGCGTGCCGTTCTACGGTATGGCGCCGAGCCCGGAGGACGTCGCGAAGATCAAAGCACCGCTGCTCATCCATTACGCATCGAACGACGAGCGCATCAACGCGATGTGGCTGACCTTCGAAGC
This sequence comes from uncultured Steroidobacter sp., assembly GCA_938008435.1. Taxonomy (GTDB): domain Bacteria; phylum Pseudomonadota; class Gammaproteobacteria; order Steroidobacterales; family Steroidobacteraceae; genus Steroidobacter. The sequence continues at coordinate 95,013 of CALLKK010000001.1, forward strand.
CGCGCTCAAGCAGCACAAGGTCGATTACACGATGCACATGTACGAGAACACCCACCACGGCTTCCACAACAACTCGACCCCGCGCTACGACGAAGCGGCTGCAAAGCTCGCGTGGCAGAGGACGATCGAATTCTTCAAACGGCATCTGGGATAGGAGTGTACCAATCGCCAGCCTGCGTGGCGTGCCTAGGGCCCGGCGTTCAGTGCCCAGCGCCCTTTCGCTACAGCCTATTGCAGGAACCCGACTCGCACGTCCTCCTGCGACAATAGCTTCACGGGCACGGCAGGCGCTTTCCAGATGTCGCGGCAGTATTCGCGAATCGTGCGATCGGATGAGAACTTGCCTGAGCGTGCGGTGTTGAGAATCGACATGCGCGTCCAGCGCTCGACGTCCTGGTAGGTGTCTGCCGCAAGTTGCTGGCACTCGGCGTACGACGCGAAGTCCGCGAGCACGAAATACGGATCGTGATAGAGCAGGCTGTCGAGGAGCGGGCGGAACAGCTCGGTGTCGCCGCGCGAGAAAAAGCCGCAGCGAACGAGCTCGAGCGCTTCGGCGAGCTCGCCTTGCACGTAATCGCTCGGGCAGTAACCGCGCGACTTGAGCTCCGCGATTTCCTCGATCGTGTGTCCGAACAGAAAAAAGTTCTCGGCGCCTACTTCTGCGCGGATCTCGACGTTCGCGCCGTCCAGCGTCCCGATCGTGAGCGCGCCGTTCATGGCGAATTTCATGTTGCCGGTGCCCGAGGCTTCCTTGCCGGCGGTCGAAATCTGCTCCGATAGCTCGGCGGCCGGGTAGATGCGTTGCCCGTTGCTGACGTTGAAGTTCGGAATGAACACGACCCGCAGCTGATCGCGCACGGCCGGATCGTGGTTGACGACGTCGCCGACGGCGTTGATGAGCTTGATGATGAGCTTCGCCATGCGATAGCCGGGCGCAGCCTTGCCGCCGAAGATGAACGTGCGCGGCACGATCTGCGTATTCGGCTGCGAGCGCAGGCGATGGTAGAGCGAGATGACGTGCAGGATGTTGAGGTGCTGCCGCTTGTACTCGTGAATGCGCTTGACCTGCACATCGAAGAGCGAATCGGGATCGATGAGCACGCCGGTCGTGCGCTTGACGAAGTCGGCAAGGTCGCGCTTGTTCGCGCGTTTGATGTCGCGCCATTGCGCGCGAAACTCCGCGTCCTCGACGAGCGGTTCGAGCTTCTTGAGCTCGCTCAAGTCCTTGATCCAGTTCGAGCCGATGCTGGCATTCAGCAGGCGAGTGAGGCGTGGATTGCACAACGCGATCCAGCGCCGCGGCGTCACGCCATTTGTCTTGTTGCCGAAGCGCTCCGGCCAGAGCTCGTAGAAGTCCTTGAGCAGCTCGTTCTTGACCAGCTCGGAGTGCAGCTCCGCCACGCCGTTGATCGCATAGCTGCCGACGCAGGCCAAGTGCGCCATGCGGACGTAACGTTCGCCGCGCTCGTCGATGAGCGACATACGCGCGATGCGTGCCTCATCGCCGAAGAAGCGGACACGCACCAGATCGAGGAAGCGCGCGTTGATCTCGTAGATGATCTCGAGATGGCGCGGCAGCACTTTCTGGAATAGCGCAAGCGGCCAGCATTCGAGAGCTTCCGGCAGCAGGGTGTGGTTCGTGTAGGCAAACGTTTGGGTTGTGATCGACCAGGCTTGATCCCACGGCATCGCGTGCTCGTCGACGAGCATGCGCATGAGCTCGGCTACGGCGATCGCAGGGTGCGTATCGTTGAGCTGAATGGCGAATTTCTCGTGGAAACGCTCGATCGGGATCTTCTGCACCCGCATGATGCGGAACATGTCCTGCAGCGAGCAGGACACGAAGAAGTACTGCTGTTCCAGGCGCAGCTCCTTGCCCTGAATCTGCTCGTCGTTAGGGTAGAGCACCTTGCTCAAGTTTTCCGAAGAGACCTTCTGGTGCACGGCGCCGTAGTAATCGCCGCGGTTGAAGACTGCGAGATCGAACGATTCGGGGGCTTCGGCTTTCCAAAGCCGCAGCGTGTTCGCGGTGTTGTTGCGATAGCCGAGGATCGGGGTGTCGTACGGCACGCCGACGACGGTCTTGTGCGGCACCCATCGCACACGTAGGCGGTCTTGATCGTCGCGATAGTGCTCGGTGTAACCGCCGAACTTGACTTCGACCGCCCATTCCGGCCGCGCGATTTCCCAAGGATTGCCCATGCGCAGCCACTTGTCGGTCTTCTCGACCTGCCAGCCGTCGGCGATCTCTTGGTGAAAGATGCCGAATTCGTAGCGGATACCGTAGCCGAGCGCTGGAATTTCCGCCGTCGCCAGCGAATCGATGAAGCAGGCGGCCAAGCGCCCGAGGCCGCCGTTGCCGAGGCCGGGCTCGTCTTCCTGGGCCAGCAGCTCGTCGAGATTGAGATTGAGCTCGCCGATCGCTTGCCGCACTTCCTCGTAGATGCCGAGGTTGATGAGGTTGTTGCCGAGATGCGGACCCATCAAGAACTCAGCGGAGAGGTAGGCGACGGTTCGGGAGCCTTGCGCCGTGTACCGCGCCGCCGTGCTGATCCAGCGACGGAGCAAGCGATCGCGCACCGCGTAGGCCAGCGCCTGGTAGTAATCGTTCTTCGTGGCCAGCGCCGGGAATTTCGCCTGCACATAGAACAGATTTTCCAGGAACGAGCGCTTGATTGCTTCTTTGGTGAGGGCCGTGCGATCGTCGTCCTCCTCGAGCGAACGCACTTCTGCGAGCGATGTCGCCATGATGTTGCCTCTTCGTGGGTCGCTCGACCGTCGTCATCAACGGCCGAGCGCGCTTTGGTGTTCGTGCCCATCGGTCGTGCAAGTTCCGTGCACGCGCAGCTGCGCTCTCATGACGCATGAACTGCACCATCAAGCGACATGTTGCGGTGAGGGATGCGCGACAACTGTGCGCGGCATCAGCCGCGCGGGCTACGGGCTACAGACCACCGACCACGGCATCCTTGCCATCACGAAGCGAAGGGCTCCCTGACGCGCGAGCGGCCTCCGTGACGAAGCCCCCCTCGCGGAGCGTCCTCCCCGCCGTCGCCTAGCGCGGTCTCAGATCTCTTATCTCATCAACACCAGCTCTTCCGCCATCGTCGGATGGATCGCGACAGTCTGGTCGAACTGCGCCTTCGTCAGGCCGGCTTTCACTGCGACGGCAACTATTTGCAGGATCTCCGGGGCATCGGGGCCGATCATGTGAGCGCCGACGATGCGGTCGGTGGCGGCGTCGACGATGAGCTTGTAGAGCGCACGCTCGTTGCGGTTGGCGAGCACGTTCTTCATCGGACGGAAATCCGAGGTGTACACTCGGACCGAACCGTAACGATTGCGGGCTTGCGCTTCGGTCAGGCCCACCCCTGCGAGCGGCGGATGGCTGAATACGGCGGCGGGTACGCACTCGTAATCGACTTTGGTCGGCTTGCCTCCGAAGACGGTGTCTGCAAACGCTTGTCCTTCGCGAATCGCCACCGGCGTCAATTGGATCCGGTTGGTCACATCGCCCACGGCATAGATCGAAGGGCACGTGGTGCGATTCATGTCGTCGACTTTCACCGCGCCGTTCTGGTCGATCTCGACGCCCGCCTGTTCGAGCCCGAGATTCTCGGTATTCGGGACGCGTCCGGTCGCAAAGAGTAGGGCATCGCATTCGACCGTCTCGCGATTCTGCAGATAGATGCGCAAGGAGCCGTCGGCGAGCTTCACGACGCGATCGAGCGGCGCGTTGAAGATGAAGCGGATGCCCTTGGCAAGCGAGATCTGTAGCAGGCGGTCGCGGATCTGCTCGTCGTAACCGCGCAGCAGCCGGTCCGAACGGTTGACTACCGTGACCCTGCTGCCGAGCTCATTGAAGATTCCGGCGAATTCATTGGCGATATAGCCGCCGCCGGCGATGACGATACGCTCGGGCAGCTTCTCCAAGTGAAATACTTCGTTCGATGTGATGCCGTGCTCGGCCCCTGGCCGATCCGGGATGTGCGGGCGGGCGCCTGTCGCTATCAGGATCGTCTTCGCCTTGAGCACGCGGTCGCCGACTTGGACTTCGGTTGGACCTATGAGCTGCGCGCGGCCGCGAATGATCTCCACCTTGTGAGATTCGAGCGTTTGCGTGTAGAGGCCGCTCAAGCGTTCGACTTCGGCGAGGACGTTATCGCGCAAGGATGGCCAATCGAAGCGAGCACCCTCGATGTGCCAGCCGAAGCGCTGCGCATCTTCTAGGTCCTCGGCGAAGTGCGCGCCGTAGACGAGCAGCTTCTTGGGCACGCAACCGCGGATGACGCAGGTGCCGCCGATGCGATGCTCTTCGACGATGGCCACTCTTGCGCCGTGTCCGGCCGCCACGCGTGCTGCGCGCACGCCGCCCGAGCCGGCGCCGATGACGAGAAGGTCGAACATGATGTGAAGAAGTCAGCTTGAGTCGCAAGCCATCTTACCGCGCTCGTTCGCAGTCGGCTCGTCGCAAGCCGTGGGCAAGGGGGCGCAACACCGAGCCTAGCGAGGGCTTGCGAGTTGTTGCAGGGCTTCACGAATCGATGCGACGTCCGCGGGGCGGATCAGGCGAGCGACCTCTTTGCCTGAATCGAGAAAGATCAGCGTCGGCCAGAGCTTGACGCGAAACGAGCGGCCGAGCGGCCGGCCTGGTCCGTCTTCGATCCTGAGATGATCGACTTGGGGGAATGCAGCGAAGGCTTCCTTGATGAGCGGTGCCGCGGCTCGACAGTAGCCGCACCACGGCGCGCCGAACTCGAGCACGAGCGGCCCCGGTCGTGTGTCGATCATCTCGCGCGGCGGCTCGGCGGCGGCGAAGGCTTCGGTATAGGGCATGGCGGCTCTTCAGGCTGGCGCGGGAGGTGGAGCTAACAGCCTACAACCTACGGCCTGGCGTTTCAGCCTGACTTGGTCTCCTGGACGCGGCAGCGCCTTCCCGACGCAATAGCGTCCTTCGGGCCGCGTCCTCCCGTCCGTGCTTGTCGCATCCGTACAAAGAAAAAGGCCGCGATCCTGCGGCCTTGCAAGGTGCCACCCCCATGCCATCGAGCTGCCGACGGGCCTTTGGCCTGTCAACCGTTGACCGAGATTGCCGACATTGTAGACCTGATTTGCGGGGGTGAAAGCAAATCTTTGCAGTCGGCGGCCCACGTCGCGAGCGTCGATCAGCACATGCGCGCAAGCAGAATCCCTACCGCCGCGTGTAGGGCACGACCAACATCGTATGCCGATTTCCTTAGGTCGCTCGCTGGCGGCAATTCCTTTAGGAACCGATGAGGTGCAGTCGCGTTGGCCATAGGAGCGTGTCGCTCACGTCGATACCCAAACATAAGACGCATTCAGGACCTGAATGAAGGAGATCCCCATGACCGCATCCAAATATTTAGTCGTAGTAGCGGGCGCGGCGCTCGCAGCCGGTGCATTCGCAGGCGATAAGGATCATTCGATGTCGGACCGCAAGTTCGACCAGCTCGACCAGAATCAGGACAGTGTGCTCAGTAAGTCCGAAGTGGCAAGCGATGCGACGCTGAGCGCTACCTTTGCATCGATCGATGCAGACGGCGACGGTCAGATCACGCGCAGCGAGTACACGGCGTATGTGTCGGAGCGCGACACATCGAGCCGCAGCAGCAATGACTGGAATACTGCGCCTGACGAAACGGAAGAAGGCGAGTAATCACGGACGCTTGGCTCTGGGCCCTGGCCAGAGATTTCGGCGCGCTTTGCGCGCCGAATCTTTTCTTGGCTCCAGCTTTTCTCTTGGCTCCAGCCTCCAGCCTCCCACGTTCAGTCTACCGTCGTCCCGTCGCGGCCCAGTAGATGCCGCCGTAGAGGTGGTGCTGAAACCTTTCGTCGGAGTAGTTCTCCGCGACGTGACCGAGCGTGGTATAGAAGGCGCGTCCGCCGTCGTACTCGTGATACCAGCTCATGGGCGAGTGGCGTGAGCCTTCGTTCCGACGCTCCGGCGTGGGTTCGTAAGTGGACGTATCAATCGTGAGCAGGTACTTGAGATTTGGCGAGCGGGCTTCGTCGAATTCGTACCACTCGTCCGTGAAAGAAAAGCGCGGCGGCAATCGATCCATCCCGGGGAAGTTGGCATCTTCCACTTGAAGCGTGGCCGTTTGCACGGCCGGATGGCTCACGAACATGTGACCCATCATGCGCGTGTACCAGTCCCATCCGTATTCGGTGTCGGCGGCGCTGTGAATGCCGACGAAGCCGCGGCCAGAACGAATGAAACGTTCCATCGCTGCCTTTTGCGCCTCGTTCAGTACGTCGCCGCTGGTCAGGAGAAAGACGATGACCTCGAAGCGGGCGAGCGCTTCGTCGTTGAACACGCTCGGATCGTCGGTCCAGAAGACGTCGAATCGATGTTGCTTGCCGAGCTTCTGAATGGCAGCCACACCAGCCTCGATCGACTGATGACGATAGCCGTTTGCCTTCGTATACAGCAGCACGTCGAATTGCTGCGCCATGCTCGCGCTCGACCAAGCCAACGCAATCGAACAAAGAAGCCAGGTGCGGAACATGACTGACCACCTTGGGCTGGGAGTGGGGATTCTGCCTCAAGGAGGCTGTAGGCTCTAGGCTGTTGCAGATGGGCGCTGAGCCCTTGGCTCTGGTCAGAATACGGGCGTTGGTGTGAAGCACAAAGAAGGCTCGTGGCGGGCGCGGTGCCAAGGACTGCGAAGCTGCATGGCAGGAAGGTGTGTCCCAGAAAGGCGTGCGTTCGCGCAAGATCAAAGAATAGCTCTCTAGCCAGAGCCTGGGGGTCCAGCGCCCGCGACAGCCTTCCGGTACACTGTCCGCCATTCTTCGACTCGTCGTGATCGCTCCATGGACTGTAAGCATCCTGCGTTGTTCACCGACCTCTACGAGCTCAAGATGCTCGAGTCGTACCTGCGAGAAGGTATGGCCGGGGAGGCGATCTTCACCGTGTTCATTCGCCGCTTGCCGCCGCAGCGAAATTTCTTCGTCGCCTGCGGGTTGGACACCGTCCTCGAGTACCTCGAGAACGTGCGCGTCACCGAAGCGGATCTCGCCTATCTCGATTCGCTCGGTTACTTCTCGCAGGCGCTGCTCGATTCCTTGCGCGGGTTTCGTTTCACGGGCGAGGTGCGCGCCGTGCCGGAGGGGACGCCGCTGTTTGCGAACGAGCCGATCCTCGAGATTCGCGCGCCGATCGCGCAAGCGCAGCTCGTCGAAACGTACGTGACGAATCAGATTCATTTGCAAACATTGCTTGCCTCTAAGGCGAGTCGCGTGGTGCTGGCCGCGCAAGGCCGTCCGGTCGTGGATTTCGGGGCGCGACGCATGCACGGTATCGACGCGGCGCTCAAGGCGGCGCGCGCGTTCTACATCGCCGGCGTGGTGGGGACGTCGAACGTGCTGGCCGGTCAGCAGTACGGCTTGCCCGTTGCGGGCACCATGGCGCACAGCTATGTACAAGCGCATGACGATGAGCTCGAGGCATTCCGTGCCTTCGCGCGGGCGTATCCCGACACGACGCTGCTCGTCGATACCTACGACACCTTGACGGGCGTGCGGCGAGTGATCGAGCTCGCACGAGAGCTCGGCGATGCGTTCAAGGTGGCCGCGATCCGCCTCGATTCGGGCGATCTCGTCGAGCTGGCGCGTGCGAGTCGCAAGCTGCTCGACGAAGCGGGGCTCAGGCACGTCAAGATCTTCGCGAGCGGTGGGCTCGATGAGTACTCGGTGGCCAAGCTCGTGCGGGAAGCGCCCATCGACGCATTCGGTGTCGGCACCAGCATGGGCGTGTCGGCAGACAAGCCCGACCTCGACATCGTCTACAAACTTGCCGAGTACGACGGCCGCGGACGCCTCAAGCTCGCCGCCGACAAACCGGTGTTGCCCGGGGCAAAGCAGCTCTACCGCATCGATGAGAATGGAGTTGCGGTGCGCGACGTGATTGCTCGTGCCGGCGAACGACTCGACGGCCGCCCGTTGCTCGAATCCGTGATGCGCGACGGCAAACGCATCGAGGCGACGCGGCGCACGCTCGAACAGATGCGCGATTACACGCGCGCAGAGATCGAACGACTCCCCGCCGCGCTGCGCACGCTCGAACCGCCGCAGCAGCCGTATCCGGTCGAGGTGAGTGCGGCGCTCGAACAGTATCAGCGTGAGCTGACCGAGAGGCTGGAGGCTCGAGGCTAGGGGCCGGAGGAAAAAGAAAGCTTTCGGCGCGCAAAGGCGCGCCGAAAGTTTTTCTGGCTCAGTGTCCAGGGGCCAGGCCCTAGGGCCCAGAGCCCCGTTACATCTTGATCGAATACACGAAGCTCGCCCGCGGCGCGCGCAGCCAGCGTTCCGCGATCGTCTCCTTGAGCTTCGCGAAATCGTCTTGCGCGTCGACGAACTCGGCCTTGAGCTGCTCGGCGCCCTTGCGATCGCCACGTGCCTTGATCTGCAGCACCTTCGTTTCGAAGGCTTCAACCGCAGCGGGCAGGGCGTCGAAGTTCACGTCGAAGCAGCCTTGGTCGGTGCCGTTCGCGGCGGTCTGGTCGGCATGCCAGGTCAGCGCACCGGCTTTCAGGAGCGAGCCGACCTGCATGGCGGCGAGCTGACTGTAATTGCGCGGTGAGCCGTCGGCCGTGTACATGCCGCGCGAGATGTGCCCGAACGCCCACGCGATGTTGCGCACTTGAATCTTGCGCACCTCTTCTGCGGTGAAGATGCCGCGCTCGGCCAGCCAGTGCGTGAGATACATCGCCGAGGTTTGCGCTTTGAGCTCTTCCAGCGTCGAGGCGAGCGGCCCGCCGAAGATCTGGTCGTCCTGCCGACCGTTGACGGCATACTCGTGCGACGGGCCGAGATTGTGCGCAGCCTCGTGCAACACGGTGCTCACGAGCCCTTCGAACGGCGTCGTGGTCGCAAGCGCATTCGTCGTCGGGCAGAAGGTCGAAGACATGAGCTCGGCTTGCGATTGCTGGCTGTCGACGTCCGTGTACAGGTTCGTCATCGCCGTCGTACGCCCGCCCTTTTCCGCGACGCGGCCCCAGTTCGGCAGCGACTGCCCGATGGTCGCGCCGTGCGCCGGGCGCATGTCGCCCGCGTTCAGCACGACATCGATGAAGTCCGGAATCTTGAACTGGACGTTGCGCGCCTTGTACGGAGGCCCGGCCATCTCTGCGAGCCGGTTCTCCATGTCGCGCTTCAGCGGATCGAGCTTCTCCTGCCACTTGAGCGAATCCGGATTGATGCGGGCGAGCTGCAACGCGAAGCCCGCCTTCCAGGCGCACGGCTCGTAGTACACCTCGTCCGGGCCGACGCGGACATACCACTTGCTGTTCTGCGCGTTCATCGCCACCCACGCCTCGTTGGCAGGCTCCCAGTCGTTCGAGCGGAACGAGCCGGCAGCCGCAGTGAGGTACTGCTTGAGCGCCGCTTCGTCGTCGCCGAGCGCGCGGGCCGCAAGCTCAAGCTCGCGTGCGATAGCGTCCATCTCGCGCCCGTACGCTTGGTTGTACGGCACGGCACGGAACCGGTCCGGTCTGTTCGGATCGACCTCGATGACGCTGAAATGATCCATCAGCGCCTTCGCATTCGGCTGCTTTTCGAGCATCGCGCAGAAGTTCTCATCCTTCTGAATCTCCGCCGGATACAGCCCGACGACGCGCGGCGGCTTCTTCGGCAGCGCGCTGCACTCTTCGATGTTCTCCGTCTTGGGCGCTTCACAGTACGGCGACTGATTGCGATAGAAGAGCGCCTGGCTTGCCAGGTCGTCGCTGGGGATGTCGGCCTGCAGCCCGAATACGCCGCGTTGGCGTGCATACAATCGCTCGATCAGCTCGGCCACGGTCAGCATGTGGCGAACGAAGTTCTTCTCGCCCTCCGAGACCTGCGTCAGGTCCGTCAAGACGAGCGTGGGACGTCCTTGCGCAAGCTCTTCGAGCACGATCTGCCGGCGCTTCTGCTCGGCGGGATCCGGGTGCGCAGGCGTGGGCTTGCGCATCAAGTTGTATGCATCTCGAAACTGCTGGGTCAGCCGTCCCGACTCGTCGATCCAGAGCGAGCGTTCCGCGCGCGGGTAGCCGCCGGTCAGGATCTCGAGCTCGTTGGCGTCGAGATTGCCGTCGCCGTCGACATCTTCGCGCCAGAAGAGGGGCAAGAAGAGCTCCGCAGCGCGCTGGTTGAACTCCGCGCGCGACAGATCCGCGAAAGGTGCCTTCTTCTGGGTCTCCCCCGGTCCGCCGCAGCCTCCGAGGATGGCGGCGACGATGCCTGTCAGCACGGCTCCGCAAATCGGACGAAAGTTGTTCATGTTGTGCTCCGTTGCAGAAAAGGCCGCCGCGATGATGCCACGAAGCGTGCCTGCCCCGGATACGGGATGCACACGATCGCGCTGCGTCGCGCCGGGCGCGCCGCCGTCAGGTACGAGCGGGCCTGCACGGGGCCGGCAATCAGGGACGCAGGCGGCGCTCGACGCCGGTCGCGTCGAGAATGAGGCTTGCGATCTCCTCGATCGAGCGCGTCGTCGTATCGATAAAAGGAATATTCCAGCGGCGAATCATCGCCTCCGCGGATCGCACCTCGAACTCCACCTGATCGGCGGAGGAATACTTGGTATTCGGGCGCCGTTCCTGGCGAATTTCGCGCAGGCGCGTTGGGCTGATGGTCAGGCCGTAGAGCTTGTGTCGGTGCTGATCGAGCACCGCCGGGAGCTTGCCCGACTCGAACTCCTCGTCGGCAAGCGGGTAATTCGCGGCAAAGACACCGTACTGAAGCGCCATGTAGAGGCAGGTTGGCGTTTTCCCTGAACGCGAGACGCCGACCAGAATGATGTCCGCTCGATCGTACTCGCGCGTGATCGCGCCATCGTCATTCGCAAGCGCATAGTTCGTTGCGTCGATGCGCAGCGTGTAGGCGCCGAGATCGAGCATGCCGTGCGCGCGTCCGGGCGCACGTGAAGACTTGAGTCCAAGCTCCTGCTCGAGCGGCGTCAGGAATGCCGCGAAGAAATCCAGGAACAAGCCGTTCGCGCGTCTGACGATGTCGCGCGTCTCTTCCTGGACCAGCGTGCTAAAGACGATCGGGCGCAGTCCTTCGGCTTCGTACGTCGCATTGATGCGCCGCACTGCTTCTTCAGCTTTTTCGATAGTGGAAATAAACGGTAGCGTTACCTGTCGAAACGCAACACCATCGAACTGCGTGAGCAAGCTGTGTCCCATCGTTTCGGCCGTCACGCCGGTTTGATCCGAAACGAAAAAGATCGTTCTTCGCTGCATTGTCTTGCGTTGTCGTGAGGATCGGTCCAGTGCGCAAGCTGCAAGCGCGCGCTAAAGTTGCATTGTGCGTGAACTCGACAGCCACGTCGCGTGTTTTACGCCGTTCGTAACATTAGATCATGAGGATTCGTCTTGACAGCGTATACATTGCCATTCGATCGCGTCGGCCGTGCCGACGTCGATATCGTTGGCGGTAAGAACTCGTCGCTCGGAGAAATGATCAGTCATCTTTCCGGGCTTGGTATCAGCGTGCCGAACGGATTCGCGACGACCGCGCAAGCGTATCGAGATTTTCTGCAGCAAGGCGGACTCAACGAGCGCATCTCCAAAGCACTTGCGGAGCTCGACGTCGACGATGTCGAGGCGCTGAGCGAAGTGGGCGCACGCATTCGCGGCTGGATCATGCAGGCGCCGTTCCCGGAGCGGCTCGAGCGCGAAGTCCTCGACGCATATGACCGCATGTGCGTCGGAGGGAAGGAAGTGGCGGTTGCCGTGCGCTCGTCGGCAACAGCAGAGGATCTTCCGGAAGCATCTTTCGCCGGGCAACAGGAAACGTTTCTGAACGTGCGTGGCAGCACGGCCGTGTTGCAATGCATTCGCGAGGTGTTTGCCTCGCTCTTCAACGATCGAGCGATCGCGTATCGCGTGCATCAGGGCTATGCGCACGATCAGGTCGCACTCTCCGCGGGCGTGCAGCACATGGTTCGCTCGGATGTCGGCGCGAGCGGCGTGATGTTCACGCTCGATACCGATTCGGGTTTTCGTGACGTCGTATTCATCACGGCGTCGTACGGTCTCGGCGAAACGGTGGTGCAAGGTGCCGTCAATCCGGATGAGTTCTATGTCTACAAGCCCGCGTTGCGCGCCGGCCGCCTGCCGATCATTCGGCGCCGCCTCGGTGCGAAAGCGACGAAGATGATCTATGCCGACGCGGCAACGGGCCGCCGCACGCAGACGGTCGATGTGCCGGATGAGGATAGGGCGCGCTTCTCGTTGAGCGACGCCGACGTGATCGAGCTCGCCCGGCAGGCGCTCATCATCGAGGAGCATTACGGCTGCCCGATGGACATCGAGTGGGGCAAGGACGGCGATACGGGTCAGCTCTACATTCTGCAGGCGCGGCCCGAGACGGTGCAAAGCAGGCGCGGCAAGACGATCCAGCGCTTCTCGTTGAAGGAGCGTTCGAAGGTGCTCGCGCAGGGGCGCGCGATCGGACAGCGCATTGGCGCGGGGCGCGCGCGCATCGTGCGCGACATCAGGGAGATGACGCGTGTTCGTCCGGGCGATGTGCTCGTTGCCGACATGACGGATCCGGACTGGGAACCTGTTATGAAACGCGCCGCCGCGATCGTGACGAACCGCGGCGGACGCACGTGCCACGCGGCAATCATCGCGCGCGAGCTGGGTATCCCAGCCGTGGTGGGCTGCGGGGATGCCACCGAAACGATCCGAGACGGCAGCGACGTCACGGTGTCTTGCGCAGAAGGCGACACGGGATTCATTTACGCAGGATGCCTCTCGTTCGAGGAGCGCAACATCGAGCTTGAGTCGTTACCGTCGATTCCGACCAAGATCATGATGAACGTCGGCAATCCGGACAGGGCGTTCGACTTCTCGAGCATTCCGAATCGAGGCGTGGGTCTGGCGCGTCTCGAGTTCATCATCAATCGCGCGATCGGCGTGCATCCGCGTGCGCTGCTCGAGTACGACAACCTGCCGCAGGATCTCAAGGAGACGGTGGCGCGGCAGATGAGCGGCTACGCGGATCCGGTGTCGTTCTACGTGGAGAAACTGAGCGAAGGTATTGCGACCATCGCCGCAGCCTTTGCGCCGGAACCGGTCATCGTGCGACTGTCGGATTTCAAGTCGAACGAATACGCGAACATGATCGGCGGCAGCCGATATGAGCCGCACGAAGAGAATCCGATGATCGGTTTCCGCGGCGCGTCGCGTTATATCGACGAGTCGTTCCGTCCGTGCTTCGAGCTCGAATGCCGCGCGCTCAAACGCGTCCGCGAGGAGATGGGGCTCACCAACGTACAGATCATGATCCCGTTCGTGCGCACCGTGCGTGAAGCGGAACAGGTCATCGAGCTGCTTGCCGCCAACGGCCTCGAACGCGGCGAGCAGGGGCTCAAGGTCATCATGATGTGCGAGCTGCCGTCGAATGCGTTGCTCGCCGAACGCTTCCTCGACTACTTCGACGGCATGTCGATCGGCTCGAACGATCTGACGCAGCTGACGCTCGGCCTCGATCGTGATTCAGGCATGGTGGCGAAGCTCTTCGACGAGCGCGACGTGGCCGTCAAGACGCTCATCAAGATGGCCATCGACGCGTGCCGACGGCGCGGCAAGTACATCGGCATTTGCGGACAAGGTCCATCCGATCACCCCGATCTCGCTCGCTGGCTGGTGGAGCAGGGCATCGAGAGCATGTCGCTGAATCCGGATACGGTGGTGGAGACGTGGATGATGCTCGGTGAGGCTGTAGGCGCCAAGCCCTAGGGTAAGATAAAGCTTTCGGCGCGCGAACGCGCCGAAAGCGGCTCAAACGGCCCCTTCTAGCCAATAGCCAGAGCCCAGGGCCTAGAGCCCGTCGTCATCGATGCACTCTCTCCATCTGCTGCGTGCACGCCTTCTTCGCCTCTTCGGCAGACAGCGTGGTGTTCTGTGCCTGCTGCTGGCTGATGCAGTCCTTTAGCATGGCTTCCTTGTCGGTCTTGCCCTTCGCGGTACGCACGCCCGTGGTCTGCCGCTGATGCGGCGAGGAGCTTGCGGCCGGATCGGCATCGTTGGTCGGTGACGATTCGCTCGCCGATTGCTGCGTCGTGTCGCGTTGGTGTGGACTCGATGCCGCGCTCGGCGCCGTTGGGTCGTCCTGCTGCTGGCTGGATGACGGCGGATCCTGCGCTAGCGCAAGCGCAGCAAGGGCTGTCGACATCACTGCAAGCAGTGCGCCTTTTGAGTACGTGTTCATCATGTTCGGGTCGCTCGGTGTGGATGTGTGCGAAAGGGACGCGTGCCGGGCGGGTGTTGTTCCGAGGCGAGATGAAGAGCTGCCGAAGCGCGTGGTGCTTCGACAGCGGAAATCCGTACGCGAAATTCGCTTACCCGAGAGGCGAGCGGGAAAACGGCTGGAATCAGCCAAACATCAAGCGGAGAATTCTCTTGATTCCAGTTCCCCCAGTCTACCGCCCATCTTTTCCAAAGAACCTGAAATACGGATTCCCATAATGCTGATACGCGCCCCACGTCTGCACGCCGTACTCGCGGCTTGCGATCGTACGTCGTGCATCGCGCATCGCTTCATATAAATAAAGCGGCTGTGCGGGACGGATCGTATCGAGCTCTTCGAGGTCGATATCGAGCCCGAGCAGTCGCGCATAGAGCACGAGGGCGAAGTCGCTCGCAGCAAGATCGTCGATGCGCCATGCCGTGCAGACGAAGTTCGACACGCCTTTGGCGAAGAACGCTTCGGCGAAGCCTGGCGCAAGGCCGGGCGAACGTGAGACGCGGCCGCGCGTGATGCCCGACTCGCATGCGTTGGAGAACACGAAGCTCGGCACGCGATCGATTCGGGTGAGCTCGTCGGCCGTGAGCCGTTGATCGTTCGAGAAGATCCAGCCGGAGCGGCGCGGCTGGGCGGCGTCGAACACACAGTGCCCCGCGAAGTGCAGCACGTCGTACGGCTCGTTCGACATGAGCTGCTCGAGTACGTTCAGCCGTGTGGCCTCCGCCGGTCCGAGCAGTGTGGTGACCTCCACGCGGTTGCCGGTGCCGCGCGCATGAATGGTATTGAAGCGTCGGAACAGGTCGGCGAGCGCGGCGCCTTCTTGTTGAGCGCCGGGTAACGGCGCGTCCGCGGCCGGATCGGCGACGATCAACACGCGCAAGGTCCGTTGCGGCGGCGGTGGCGGCTCGGGCGGCGGCGCAAAGGTCGAGCGCAGCTGGCGGGTGAAGCCGCGGCTCGTGCCGAGAAACTCATCGAGCATTTGCTTGGCGGACCGCGTGGCGGCCCCTTGCGACGGCGCGCCGTGAACGATCATTTCCCAATGAATGCGCGCCGTCGCCGAGTCCATCGTCATGACGATGGGCGCATCGCCGCGCAGGTGCTCTCTGAGATCCGCCGGCAGCAGCAGGCGCCCAAGAAGCACACCGGCATCGTATTGGCTCTCCCATGTTTCGCTTGCCGCGAGCTTGTCGTTCGCCTCCTTGACGAGCGCATCGTCAAGGCGCGTCGTGCGTTCCGGTACGGAGGCCGTCTCCGAGACCGCGCCGAATCGATAGCCTTCGCGATCGCGCTCGACCGTCATGCGCGTCGGCACCCGCGGACCCGTGTCGACGGCGACCTGACCGCGCAGGGCCTTCTTGCGCCACGCTTCGCGCTGACGGCGCGCGTCTTCCTTGAGCCGTGCGTCGATCGACTTGATCAGTCGAGCGATCTGGCGCTTATCGAGCGGCTGATACTTCACCTGCAGGTGCGCTTCGACCGCTTCCTGCGCAGCGAGAATGGCGTTGTTGATCTCGATGAGGCGCCGCGGATCAATTTCGACGAAAGTGACACGTTGCAAGCGATGCTTGCTGTCGCGCTCCGCATTCGACAGCGCAGCAGCGATGCCGCGCAGCCAGGCGCGCACGGCCTCTGCGACGCCCATGTTGCCGACGCCCGTGCCGATGAGCACGGTCGCGAGATGTCGCTTGCCCATGCGCCCGAGCGACCAGCACAGCTCGCGCGCAAGCACGGTGAGCTCGGGCGAACCGAAGCGGCCAGGCAATCCCATGCCGGCGAGCGCAATGACGCGTTCGGGTGCACGCGGGTCTGCCATGAAGAACGGCTGGCCAAGCTCGCCGCGCACGATGCCGCGATCGGCATATTCGCAGAGAATGCCGCGGCTCGGATCGAGCGGCTCACGCGCGTCCTTGCCGCGCAGTGCGGAGGAGATCGCCAGGTCGAGCGCTCGTTCGGCGTTTTGCGGTCGCACGCCGATGTAGTGGCCGACCGCAATGGCATCGATCGGCAGTTGCCTTGCGGACGTCGTACCGATGTCGGCGATACTGCCTTCGACGACGGCGATCTCGATCGATGGCGGTTTGCGCGGCGCCGTTCGACGCGCGACCTTGCGCCCCGCTTCGCTTGGGAGCAGGCCGCGAGTGAGCAACTCTTCCAGCTCGCGCTCGCTCGGATCGATCTGCTGCGCTGCTTCGGCGACTTGCGCTCGTGCGCGCGTGGTCTCGGTCAACGCGCGCACACGGTCGAGCTCGGCCTCTTGCGTCTGCCAAATCTCTTCCTTGAGCTCGCGCTGCGGCACCGCGCGTGTCGCGGGCTTTTCGGTCGGCAGCAATTGCGTTGTGCCTTTGCGCAGCAGCTCGGACGTCGCCGCGATGACGACGTCGTTGGCGGGTAGATCGCCGTGGCCTTCCTTGACGAAGTACGTCGGGACTTTCTTGAGAAAACCGAGAGCATGCGGCACGCGGCCGTCGCCATCGAGCGTGACGATGTATGCGTCCTTGGCGCCCGGCTGCTTTTTCTTCAAGCCGGAGAAGGTCGGCTGATCGTAGCCCGCGACATAGATCATGCGCTCGGGATCGACGACGTCGACGAGCGACTCGTGATGGCGCAGCGCGTTGTCGAGATGCGTCTGCGGCACGACGATAGGCGCATAGGACGATGCCTGGTAAAGCCATTCGACCTCGGGCATGACGAGCGGCGAGGGCAGCATTTGATACGAGCCGACGAAGGTATTGAGGACGGGCAGCAGATCGTCGAGCCCGTGCCGCAAGTCGAGCAGCGCGAGCTTGCGCACCATGCCTTCCAAGCCGGTGATCACTTGAGGAATGGCAAACGAGCCGTGATTCGGCGTGCCGAGCATCACGAGGCGGCCGCCTTCGGCAAGATCCTTGCTCGCCATCTTGTCCCAGCGTGCCGGATAGTCGCGAATGAACGTGCGCGCCACCAAGCCGCCCATCGAATGCGCGACCAGATGCACGTGTGCATCCGGTCCGAACCACAGCCGAATCTTTGCCTCGAGATCGGCGGCGGCGAGCGTCAGGTCCTTGCGCCAGTCGTACCAGAACGCCCGCACGTTCCATTCGTCGGCGAGCTCGAGCAGGATCTCTCCGTACGAGCGTTTCAGGATGCCGGAAGCTTGCACTTGATATTGCGGATCGGCTTCCGAACGACCGTCTTCGCTCAGGCGCAAGCGCTTGATCTTGCCGCCGATGAGCGCGAGCACCTTGACCCAGATGAGATCGGCCGAACCGCCTTTGTGCGCGGTGAGCTCGCCGCCCATGATGCCGTGGATGACGACGACATTGCCTTTGGGTGCGCGCGCTCCGCGCCGCGCCAAGCGCCGCAACGCCGTCGCATGCATACGGCTGTAGCGCTCGTCCCCGAAATACGCGCGCAAGGCCCGTTCTTCTTCCAATGAAGGTCTGGCCAGAATCCTTGCGAAGTCCTCTACGCTTGCCGATTCGACTCGGCTGATGAACGAGCGTTCGTCCACTGTCGTCGTCCTCCCTCGATCTGCGCGCTCGAGGCGCCGTCCTTGTAGATGAACATGCCTACCATGTTGCGGGGGCAACGGCAAGTGGTCGTGGGTCGCTACAAAGGAGGATGCCCTTGCATCGGGGAGGATGCGGGTGCATCAAGGGGCTGCTCGCAGCAGGGAGGAAGCTGTCGCGTCAGGGCAAAGGCGTGCGGGGCTGAGCGAGGTAGTTATGGATGTGGGGAGGTTGCATTCGCGCAGGCTTCACGACGCGGAGCGTTCACCCGTCGCAAGTCTTTCTTGCGGCGACGTGGTGTCCCTGACGCAGAGCGTCCTCCTTGACGCTCAGCATCCTCCCTGCCACGAAGTGGCCTCCTTGACGCAACGCGTCCTCCTCCTCTCAGTGACCAACCATCCACGGCCTTTTTCCCACCAACGTCTTGCTCCCATCAGGCAAGGTGAGCGCCGAGGAGCGCTTGCGCGTCGACGAACAGCAGGAGCAGCCGGGCTTGTGACTGAGCGAAGCAGAGGTCTTCGGTTCGTGTGCGCTGCGTTCGTTGATTGCATGAGCGGTGCGCAAGGCGCTCGGCATGCCGGCGAAGGCGACTGCGGTGGCGACGACGCGTGGCGAGAGCGTGCCGCAGTCGGGACACGACTGCGGCAGGCTCGACTCTTTCATCGGGCGTACGGCGTCGAACACACCGTGGCGTGCACATTCGTATTCGTAGGTGGGCATGGCATCACCGATCGGGCGAGATGGGTACATCGACGCCGCCTTTGATGTGTTTGACCGGTCCGGCCGCGTTCGGCATGACGTCGAACTCGAAGATCTCGCTCGGCAGCCAGAGCGTGGCGCACGCATTGGGGATGTCCACGACGCCGCTGATGTGGCCTTGCACCGGCGCCGTGCCAAGGATCGCGTACGCTTGCGCGCGCGAGTATCCGAACTTGGTGAGGTACTCGATCGCGTTCAGGCATGCCTGGCGATAGGCGATGTGTACGTCGAGATAATATTGCTTGCCGGCTTCGTCGACGGAAATGCCTTCGAAGATCAGGTAATCGCGATACGTCGGCGTGACCGGGCTCGGGCGGAAGATCGGATTCTTGATGCCGTACTTGGCGACGCCGTCCTTGATCAGATCGACCTTGAGGTGCAGCCAGCCAGCCATTTCGATGGCGCCGCAGAACGTGATCTCGCCGTCGCCTTGGCTGAAGTGCAGGTCGCCCATGGAGAGACCGCCGCCCTTCACGTACACGGGGAAGTAGATGCGCGAGCCGCGCGAGAGATCCTTGATGTCGCAGTTGCCGCCATGCTCGCGCGGCGGCACCGTGCGTGCGGCTTCGGCCGCTGCGGCGGCCTTCGCGCTGCCTGTGAGCTGCCCCATATGCGCCGTGTCGGGATACGGCGGATTGGCCAGGGGCGGCACGCGCGTCGGATTCGTGGCGATGAGCTCGCGTTCGCGCTTGTTCCAGGTCTCGAGCAGTTCCTTGTTCGGCAAGCAGCCGATGAGGCCCGGATGAATCAATCCCGCAAAGCGCACGCCCGGCACATGGCGCGACTTCGTGAACATGCCTTCGATGTCCCAGATCGACTTCTGCGCTTGCGGGAAGTGATCGGTGAGAAAGCCGCCGCCGTTCTTCTTGGAGAAGAAGCCGTTGAAGCCCCACAGGCTGTCCGGTAGCGGGCCGACGTCGAGCAGGTCCACGACGAGCAGGTCGCCGGGCTCGGCGCCTTCGACGCCCACCGGTCCGCTCAGGAAGTGCACGATCGACAGATCGATATCGCGAACATCGTCCGCAGAGTCGTTGTTCTTGATGAAGCCGCCGGTCCAATCGTACGTCTCGATGATGAAGTCATCGCCCGGCTTGACCCAGGCCACCATCGGGATGTCCGGGTGCCAGCGGTTGTGCACCATGGGGTTCTCGTAAGGCGACTTCGATAGATCGATTTTGACGATGGTCTTTGGCATGACGATCTCCTTGTGGGCTCGCGATTGCGTGGGAGCTCAAACGGAAAGGTAGGCACCGAGCTTGTGCATATCCGCTTGCTCGCGCTCCATCTCATCGACGATGCGTCCCTTCTCGACGACGAGCAGCCGATCGGCGATGTCGAGCGCAAAGCTCAGGACCTGCTCGGAGACGACGATGGCGAGATTGCGCATCTTGCGAATCTCTTTGAGGACGCGCGCAAGGTCCTTGATGATCGAAGGCTGAATACCTTCGGTCGGCTCATCGAGCAGGAGCACTTTCGGATTCGTGACGAGCGCGCGGGCGATGGCGAGCTGCTGCTGCTGACCGCCGGAGAGGTTGCCGCCCTTGCGATGGCGCATGTCGAAAAGCACCGGAAAGAGCGCGAAGATCTCTTCCGGAATCGTGCCGTCGCGCGTGCGCAAGCCGGTGCGGATGTTGTCGAGCACCGAGAGCGTCGGAAAGATCATGCGCCCTTGCGGTACGAACGCAAGACCGTGCGCGACGCGCTTGTGGCTGGGAAGCTGAGATAGCTCTGTGTCGTGCAGCTTGATCGATGCGCCGGGTTTGCAGGGCAGGATCCCGATGAGGGACTTGAACAGCGTGGTTTTGCCCATGCCGTTGCGACCCATGATCGCGAGGATCTCGTTGTCGCGCACGCTGAAGTCGATCCCGTGGATCACTTCGCTTTGGCCGTAGCTGACGCTGAGATTCGAGACGTTGAACATGCAGCACCTCAGTGACCGAGATAGACCTCGATGACGCGGGGATCGGCTTGCACCTTGTCCATCGGCCCTTCGGCGAGGACCTTCCCTTGGTGCATCACCGTCACCTTGTCGGCGATGCTCTTGACGAACTCCATGTCGTGCTCGATGACGATGACGGAGCGGTTGCGGCAGATCCGCTTGAGCAGCTCGGCGGTTTTCTTGCGCTCTGCGACGCTCATCCCGGCGACGGGCTCATCGAGCATCAAGAGCTCAGGGTCCTGCATGAGCAGCATGCCGATCTCGAGCCATTGCTTCTGACCGTGGCTCAAGAGCTCCGCGGGCTCATCGAGGCGGTCTTCGAGGAAGATCTCGCGCGCGACCTCGTGGACGCGGTCGATCACGTCCTGCGTGCGGCGGAAGAACAGCGCGCCGAGAACGCCGCGGCCGCGCGGAAAGGAGATTTCGAGATTCTCGAAGACGGTGAGGTTCTCGTAGATCGAGGGATTCTGGAATTTGCGGCCGACACCGAAGCGTACGATCTTGTGCTCGGGCAGCGACGTCAGCTCCTTTGCCTTGAACCGGATGCTGCCGGCCGTGGCTTTAGTGCGGCCGCAGATCAGATCGAGCAGCGTCGTCTTGCCGGCGCCGTTCGGTCCGATGACGACGCGCAGCTCGTCGCGATCGACGTAGAGATTGAGGCCGTCGATCGCCTTGAAGCCGCCGAACGATACGGTCAGGTCTTCGATTTCGAGGAAGTAGGCACTCATGCGCGCACCTGCTGATCTGCAAGCGGTTGCGGAGCGGGTGAGGCAGTCGCGTCGGCAGGCGAGAGCGCGCCTACTGCGGGCGCGACTGGCTCGGTGACGAGCGGCGGCGTCGGCGCGGCTGCTCTTGCAGCGGCGCGCTTCTTCATGAACTGATCGACGATGCCGGCCAGTCCGTTCGGGAAGTACATGACGACGGCGATGAACAGGCCGCCCATGAAGAGAAGCCACAGCTCGGGAAAGCTTTCGGAGAAAAATGTCTTGGCCCAGTTGACGAGCAGGGATCCGTACACTGCGCCGACGAGCGACATGCGCCCGCCGACGGCCGTGAAGATCACCATCTCGATCGACGGTACGATGCCCACGAACGAGGGCGACATGAAGCCGACTTGCAGCGTGAACATGGCGCCGCCGATCGCCGAGAGCAGGGCGGCGAGCACGAACATGAAGACTTTGAAGCTCGCGACGTCGTAGCCGGAGAAGCGCACGCGCTCTTCCTTGTCGCGCAGCGCGATGAGGAGCTTGCCGAGCTTGCTTTTCAGGATGTAGCGCACGCCGATGACCGCGCCGATGAGGAGCGCCGCATTGACGTAGTAGAGGATGTACTTGGCCGAGTCGGTGCGAATGTCCCAGCCGTGCAGCGTCCTCAAGTCGGTAATGCCGTTGACGCCGCCCGTGTAACCCTGCTGACCGATGATGAGGATCGTGAGGATGGCGGCGATCGCCTGCGTGATGATCGCGAAATACACGCCGCCGACACGGCGTTTGAACATCGCGAAGCCGACGATTGCGGCGAGCACGCCCGGCACGAGCAGCATCGCGATCAATGCCCAGGTGAAGCTCTTGAACGGCACCCAGAACGCCGGCAGCTCGGTGAGCTGGTTCCAGTCCATGAAGTCGGGGATACCCGGCGTCGATTGAATCTTGGTGCTCTCGGGATCGGATGCTTCGAGCTTGAGGAACATCGCGATGCAGTAGCCGCCGAGCCCGAAGAACACGCCTTGGCCGAGGCTCAGGATGCCGCCGTAGCCCCAGCAGAGCACGAGACCGACCGCGACGAAGGCGTAAGTGAGGTACTTGCCGACCAAATTGAGACGAAAGATGTCGAGCGCGAGCGGCAGGACGATGAGGATGACCGCTGCCAGGATGAGCACACTGGCCAGCTCCGCTCGCGACCATTGCATGCCTTTCGAGATCGTCATGCGTCTTTCCTCGTGAAGCGGCATTTACTTGCGCACCTTGATGGAGAACAGACCCTCGGGGCGCATCATCAGGATCGCGATGATGCTGAGCAGGGTGATGACCTTCGCCATCGAGCCGGTCATGAAGAACTCGAGCGTCGAGTTCGTCTGCGCGATCGTGAAAGCCGACGCGAGCGTGCCGAGCAGGCTCTGCGCACCGCCGAACACGACGGTGAGGAACGCATCGACGATGTAGAGCGAGCCGGAGGTGGGGCCGGTGGATCCGATCGTGGTGAACGCGGCGCCGGCGACGCCCGCGATGCCGCAGCCGAGCACGAACGTCATGCGATCGACCATGGCGGTGTTGATGCCGACCGCGCCGGCCATGACGCGGTTCTGCGTCGTGGCGCGCATCTTCAGTCCCAAGCGCGAGCGATACATGAACAGGCCGACGAGGCAGGTGAGCACGATGGTCAGGCCCATGACGAACAAGCCGTTGAGCGGAATGTCGATCGTGTCGGTCGGCTGCCACGAGCCCATGAGCCAATCGGGCAGAGTGGCGCTTACCTCCTTGGCGCCGAATGTGGAACGGAAGATCTGCTGCATGATGAGGCTCAAGCCCCACGTGGCGAGCAGCGAATCGAGCGGTCGCTTGTAGAGGTGCCGAATCAGCAACCATTCCACGAGCAGGCCGACGAGCCCGGCGAAGATGAACGCGCCGACGATCGCGAACAGGAAGTACGTCGACATCAGCGACGGGAAATACGTCTGCGTCAGGTAGGAGAACACGAAAGTCGTGTAGGCGCCGATCGTGAGGAACTCGCCGTGCGCCATGTTGATGACGCCCATCTGGCCGAAGATGATCGCCAGGCCGAGCGCCATGAGCAGCAGCACGCTGAATACGCTCAAGCCGTTGAAGCCCTGCATCATCAGGATGGAGCCGAACTCTGAAATGCTGATGCCTTCCATCGTGTGCGCCTCGTGCCGTAGTGCGTGGTGCGCTTCGGGCGGCTCCCCCGCGCCGGCGTGCGCCGCGAGGGAGCCGCGTGCCACGGGTTACTGGTAGCCCTTCGGGAACGGGTCGGGCTCGATCAGATCCGATTCGAAGATCACCTTTGCTTGGCCGTTGCGCTGCCAGACGCCGATGCGCGTCTTGCTCCACAGATGGTGGTTCGGGTGAATCTTCACGTAGCCTTCCGGCGCGGTGGTGAGCTCGATGCCGGGCGAAGCGGCCACGACTTTGTCGACGTCGAAGCTGCCGGCTTTCTCGACGGCGGCTTTCCAGAGCCACGGACCGAGATACGCAGCCTGCGTGACGTCGCCGATGACGGCGTTCGGGCCATACTTCGCCTTGAACGCCGCGACGAACTTCTTGTTGTTCTCGTTATCGAGCGACTGGAAGTACTTCATCGCGGAGTAGAAGCCTTCGACGTTCTCGCCGCCGATACCGAGCACTTCGTCCTCGGTCACGGAGATCGTGAGAATCGTCTGCTTGTCGGCGGTGATGCCGGCTGCCTTGAGCTGCTTCCACCAAGCGACGTTGGAGCCGCCGACGACGATCGAGTAGATGACGTCCGGCTTCTTGAGCTTGATCTTGTTGATCAGCGAGCCGAATTGCGTGTGACCGAGCGGGTAGTACTCCTCGCCGACCACCGTGCCCTTGAGCACGTTCTCGATGTGCTTGCGAGCGATCTTGTTGGAGGTGCGCGGCCAGATGTAATCCGAGCCGACCAGGTAGAACGTCTTGGCGCCCTTTTCCTTGGCGATCCAGTCGAGGCCCGCGATGATCTGCTGCGTGGCTTCCTGACCGGTGTAGATGACGTTCTTCGACTGCTCCAATCCCTCGTAGAAGGTCGGGTAGTAGAGCAGGCCGTTCTCTTTCTCGAAGATGGGCAGCACGGCTTTGCGCGATGCCGACGTCCAGCAGCCGAACACGGCCGCGACGCGGTCGTTCACGAGTAGCTTCTTCGCCTTCTCCGCAAACGTGGGCCAATCGCTCGCGCCGTCTTCCTGGATGATCTTGATCTGACGGCCGAGCACGCCGCCCGACGCGTTGATCTGCTCGATCGCGAGCTGCTCGGCTTGAATCGAGCCCGTCTCGCTGATCGCCATCGTGCCCGTGGCCGAGTGAAGCTGTCCGACGTAGACCTCGGTGTCGGTGACTCTCAAGCCGGTCGTATTCACCTGCGAGGTCGGTGGATTCGATGCCAAGGCTTGGGCCGCAGCGAGAAGGGCCAAGGCGCCGACGGCCAGGCTCTTCCCTTTGGCTCGTGTGAACCGCTGTATCTCGCCGATCATGGTGTGGCTCCGTAATGCGCTTGCTGAAATGAGTGCTCGATCGCTCTTGCTCATCGCTCGAGCTGACCGAGCTCGTGCGAGCGAAGGTGTACGCGATGCGCGCGCAGCGCAGCGATAAGTCGATGAGCGTATGCGTGCGCACGTACGTTGATTGCCGTATGCGAGAGGTCTTGCGTTTCTCGTCGAGCGAGTCGAAGTCGGTTGAGTGCGTCATTTCGGCGCACGTTCGAGCGCCAGAGAATGGCGCTTGCACCGGAGCGGAGCGCGAGGGCGCGCGAGTCACGAGTCGATGGGCGGCCGTAGGGAGCGCGCCAGCAGCGACATTGTGTCGCTGCGCGCAGGTTGGAGGGTGAATTGGAGGCGCAGAGGTGCGCTAACGGTTCAGCTACGGCCTATAGCCCACAGCCTGTAGCCTGAGCGGACGCTTCTCGTCAGCCTGGCACGATGGTTGCTCTTACATGGGCGCTCATTGATGTAGCGGGACAATGGAGTGGACGTGAGCGTAAGCGCCACACAACGCATCGTGCGCATCCGGCGCGAGTACAACACGTGGGTGGCGACCGAGACGCTCGAGGACTATGCGCTGCGCTTCGCGCCGCGCTCGTTTCGCAAGCTCTCGGAGCGACACGTCGGCGAGACCGCATTCGGCGCAGTTTCGTTTCTCGCGCTCGAAGCGATCGGCGGCACGCTCATGGTGGAGCACGGTTTTACCAATGCGCTGTGGGCGATCCTCGCGGTGGGCCTCATCATCTTCGCGACCGGCTTGCCGATCTGCTACTACGCGGCCAAGCACAACATCGACATGGATCTGCTGGCGCGTGGTGCCGGCTTCGGCTACATCGGCTCGACGATCACCTCGCTCATCTACGCCTCGTTCACCTTCATTTTCTTTGCGCTCGAGGCGGCGATCATGGCGCTCGTATTCGAGCTGTACTTCGGCATCCCGCTCGCGCTCGGTTACTTGCTGAGCTCGGTGCTCATCATTCCGCTCGTCATGCACGGCATCACGCTCATCAGTCGGCTGCAGCGGTGGACGACGTTGCCGTGGCTCGTGATGATGATCGTGCCGTTCATCTTCATCCTCGCCAAGAAGCCAGATCTGGCGCACGAGTGGCGGTCTTTCGCGGGCTACACGGCCGGCAGCACGGAGTTCAGCCTGCTGTCCTTCGGCATGGCGGCAACGGTGTCGTTCTCGCTCATCGGGCAGATCGGCGAGCAAGTCGACTTTCTGCGCTTCTTGCCCGAGAAGACTCCGCAGAACCGCCGCAAGTGGTGGGCGGCGCTCTTGATCGCAGGTCCTGGCTGGATCGTGCCGGGCGTGCTCAAGCAGTTGGCCGGGGCGTTTCTCGCGTTCCTGTGCTTGCAGCATCTCGTGCCGGTAGAGCGCGCCGAGCAGCCGACGCAGATGTATCTGACGGCATGGGGCTATGTCTTCGACGATCCGCGCTGGGCGCTCGCGGCAACGACGATCTTCGTGATCCTCTCGCAGACGAAGATCAACGTCATGAACGCCTATGCAGGCTCGCTCGCATGGTCGAACTTCTTCTCGCGCCTGACGCACAGCCATCCTGGGCGAGTCGTCTGGCTCGTGTTCAATGTCGCCATCGCGCTCCTGCTCATGGAGCTCGGTGTGTTCGGGGCGCTCGAACAGGTGTTGGGCCTGTATTCATGCGTGGCGATCGCCTGGGTCGGGGCGCTCGTCGCAGACCTCACGATCAACAAGCCGCTCAAGCTGAGCCCGCCGTTCATCGAGTTCAAACGTGCCTATCTCTACAACGTCAACCCGGTCGGGGTGGGCGCGACGCTCGTTGCGTCGGTGTTGTCGATCGTCGCTTACACCGGCGCGTTCGGGGAGCTGATGCATGCGTTCGCGCCGTTCGTGGCGCTCGTGACCGCGATGGTGCTAGCACCGGCCATTGCCTGGGCGACGGGCGGGCGGTACTACATTGCGCGTGCTCGGCCTCGCCCCGAGGAGCTGTCGTCGCATTGCTGCATCTGCGGCACGAAGTTCGAGCAGGAAGACATGGCGTTGTGTCCAGCCTATGCGGGGACGATCTGCTCGCTCTGCTGTACGTTGGATGCGCGCTGCCACGACATGTGCAAGCGTGCGAGCGCGCGGCCGGGCGCAGCGGCGCGCTCGGTGCTCGAACGCTGGCTGCCCTGGCTCAAGGGCATTTCGCCAAACGCATTGGCGCGCCTGCAGCGCTTTGCCCTGTACTTCGCCTTCGTGTTCGGCGGCGTCAGTGCGCTCATCTGGCTCGTCTATCACCAACAGCTCGTATCGCTGCGCTTGGCGCCGGTCGATCCGGCCGATCTCTTGTTGAACACGGTGTCGATGATCTGGGCGGCATCGCTCGTCGTCTGCGGCGTGGCGGCCTGGTGGCTCGTGCTCACGCGAGAGAGCCGTGCGGTGGCCGAGGAGGAATCGAACCGCCAGACGATGCTCTTGCAGCAGGAGATCGAGGAGCATCGCAAGACCGACGCCGCGCTTCAGAAGGCCAAGGAGGCGGCAGAGAATGCGAATCGCGCCAAGAGCCGCTTCATCGCGAGCATGAGTCACGAGCTGCGCACGCCGCTCAACAGCATCATCGGCTATGCGCAGATCCTGCAGAAGGACCCGACCATTCCGGCTCATCGGCGCGACGCGATCGACACGATCCGCCAGAGCGGCGAGCATCTGCTGGCACTCATCGAAGAGACGCTCGATGTGGCGCGCATCGAGGCGTCGCAGTTCAAGCTGAGGCCCACGCCCACCAACTTCGCGGAGTTCCTCACGCAGATCGTCAACATGTTTCGGGTGGCGGCGGACCGCAAGGGCATTTACTTCCGCGTCGGACTGCCCGATCGGTTGCCTCGCGTGGTGCGCATGGATCAGCAGCGCGTGCGGCAGATTCTCATCAACTTGATCGGCAATGCCGTCAAGTTCACCGCTAAGGGCGGAGTGGAGCTCAAGATCCACTACTCGGGCGATATCGCGCGCTTTCATGTGATCGATACGGGGCCGGGCATCGCACCGGCGGACATCGAGCGCATCTTTCAGCCGTTTCAGCGCGCCCAGAGCACGCGGAACGCGGACGACAGCACGGGTCTTGGGCTCACGATCAGTCGCATGATCACCGAGCGCATGGGCGGCGAGCTCAAGGTCGAAAGCGAGCTCGGCAAGGGCAGCACGTTCATCCTGCGTTTGTTCCTACCGGAGCTGCGCGGGACGCGTATCGACTCGACCCTCGAAGAGGTCACGGGCTATCGCGGCGCCAGGCGCCGCCTGCTATTGCTCGACGATCAGCCCGAGCAGCGCGCCGTCATTCGCAGCATGTTGCAGCCATTGGGATTCGTCATCGAGGAGGCCTCGTCCGGCGAGGAGTGTCTCGAGAAGCTAGCCGAAGGTGCGCCGGATGCGCTGCTTCTGGATCTTTTCATGCCGGGTATGAATGGGTTCGAGGTGTGTCGGCAGGCGCGGGAAGAGCTGTGCTGGGACGGACCGATCATTGCCGTCTCGGCCAACGTGTTCGACGCGGATCGCGAGCGGGCGCTGGCGTGCGGCTGCAATGCCTTCGTGACGAAGCCGGTGCACTTGCGGACGCTGCTCGAGCAGCTGCAGATTCAACTTGCGCTCGAATGGATAGGGCACAAAGCGCCGCCGGCAGGCGAACGGGAGCCGGAGTGGCCGGCGGTGCCACCGACGGATCGTTTGCTGGCGCTGCGCGAGCATGCGCGGCTCGGCTACGTCAAAGGCGTGAACGAGGAAATCGAGCGCATCGGCGCGGCCGACCCCATATATCGCGACTTCACCGAACGCGTGCGCGAGCTGATCAAGCAGTTCCGTACGGCGGAGATCGTCGCGCTTGTCGAGGAGAGCATCCACCGTGAACGAGCTCATCAGCAATCCGATCGCCCCCAGTCTTGCAACACCGAGGCGTGAGCGACCTGTCGTGCTGATCGTGGACGACACGCCGGCCAATCTGGCGTATCTCTCCGATGCGCTGGATGAAGCCGGCTACATGGTGCTCGTTGCGCTCGATGGTCAGGCGGCGCTCGAGCGCCTCAACCTGTTGACGCCGGACATCATTCTGCTCGATGCCGTCATGCCAGGCATGGACGGCTTCGATACGTGCCGGCAGATCAAGGTGCATCCGACCGCGCGCGACACGCCTGTGATCTTCATGACCGGACTGACGGAGTGCGAGCACGTGGTGCGTGCGTTCGAGGTCGGCGCGGTCGATTACGTGACGAAACCGGTGCGGCAGGAAGAAGCGCTGGCACGCATCGCCACGCACATTCGGCGTTCGCACACATTGATGAAAGCGCACCGCTCCATCGAGGCGTGCGGCAAGGCAGGTCTCACGATGGATATCGACGGCAATATCACTTGGCAGACGCCGCACGTGCGCGAATGGCTGCACACGTATCTCGGCGAGGACACGAACGGCTATCACTGGTGCCGTTTACGGGCGTGGCTCCAGGGGCTTGCCACCGGAAGAACGCCGGCGCGCGATGCGCACACGCATTTTTGCGTGACGCAGCCGCACGGACGGCTGAACATGCACTACGCAGGCGAGATTTCGAGCCACGAGTACTTGCTGCTGATCGACGAGCAGCGTATCGAGGCGTCCGCGCGCAAGCTGCTGGAAAAGCACAATCTCACCGCGCGCGAGGCGGAGGTGCTGAGCTGGGTGGCGGCCGGCAAGACGAACCGCGACATCGCCGAGATCCTGGGCATGAGCCCGCGTACGGTCAACAAACACCTCGAACACATCTACGTAAAGCTCGGGGTGGAAACTCGCGCTGCGGCCGCGGCGATCGCGGTACAAGCCATGACGGCGCCATCGCCGCCGCGAGCATAGGGCTACGGACTACGGCAACGGGTGAATATTTGGCGACGGACGAGCGGCGGTTAAATGAGAGGCGCAGGAGCGCGTTTCTGCCGTAGACTCGCAGGGTCGAAGGCTAGCTGCCGAAGGGCCGTTGCTTCATGTTCGCCAGATTCTTGCTCATTGCTCTCACCGCGCTTACGACGGGAGCTGCGCATGCAGTGACTTTCGTACCGCTTGCGGGTGAGATTACCGTCACGACGTCGCCGGATCGGCGTGAGGCGTCGGTGGCCGTCGCGAACATGGGAATGGTCACCGCGCTCTTCTGCATCGCCTTCGCAGAACCGCTCGACCAGCCGATCAGGCTCGAGGAGAAGGGCCAGATTATTTTTCTGCCGCAGCCGATCGAAAGCTTACCGTTGGGAGGCAAGCTCGAGGGCGTCGAACCCATCGCTCAGACGCTGACGGTGATCCCGGTCAGAGGCCCATCGTTCGCTTTCGTTGCGCAAGGCGTCAAGCCGATCTACGACGCCACGCACGTGTTCGTGATTCGCAAGGTGACGAAGGAGGATGCGGCGGAAGGATGCGGCGCGTCGAGGACTTAGCTGGAACCACCCTCGAGAAGGCTGCATCGTGGCGAGACGGAGGTTCTTGCTCCGGTATGGAGGGCGGCGCTTAGCGTCGGGGAGTCTCTCCGCGGCTGTAGGCTCTGCAGGCAGTGAGTGAATGCGCGCAACGCGCGCATTTGGCTACAGCCTAGAGCCTACGGACTAGCGACCCCTCGGCCCTCCGTACATCCTCCAATTTCCTCCCACCTTCGAACCGACGAACCTTACAGACGTTCAGTGTCATTGAGTCGCGTCGCAGCATCGCGATCGTGTCGGAGGCATCATGCAAATCAACGATCTCTTGAATCAAATCGGCGGTACGAGCGCGATCGCG
Organism: uncultured Steroidobacter sp.; assembly: GCA_938008435.1. GTDB lineage: Bacteria > Pseudomonadota > Gammaproteobacteria > Steroidobacterales > Steroidobacteraceae > Steroidobacter. Next base: position 125,415 of record CALLKK010000001.1, read on the forward strand.
CAACAGCTCGGCATCAGCGAGCGAGATGCGGCCACGGGTGCGGCGGCGCTGCTGCCGGCGGTCTTGGGTGGCTTCAAGAAACAAGCACAATCGCAGCCAGGAGGCGTGGAAGGTCTCGCCGGAATGCTCGGCCAGCTAGGCGGCGAAGGAATGCTAACCGACCTCTTGAGCGGTCAGCCCGCGAATCTGAATCGCGGCAACGATGTGCTTGGTCAAATCTTCGGCTCCAAGGACGTGAGCCGGGCGGTCGCGCAGAACGCCGCAGGCAAGACGGGACTGGATCCGTCCATTCTCAAGAAGATGCTGCCGATGATCGCGATGCTCGCGGCCGGTTATCTGAGCAAACAGCGCGGATCGGCCGGTGCAGCCGCGCCTGCAAGCAGCGGGCTCGGCAGTCTGCTCGGTCGCGCCCTCGGACAAGGAGGCGGCTCGACCGGCGGTCTCGGCTCGTTGCTCGATCTCAATGGCGACGGCAATCCGCTCGACGACATCGTCGGGATGGCCGGCAAGTTCATGAAGTAAACATGGTTCATAAGCGCGATGGCGCCTGGCGGCGGCCAGCGCGCCTTCTGCGCCAAACATCGGATCGAACCTGTCGAAGAAGTCACCGCGAGAGTGGCGCCACCATCAGCAGGATGAGTTGGAGCTAGGTTACACGGGAGCAATTTGGACTTGTACTCGGCGCAGGACTTCTGAGGTTGCGCGGAGTGAGAAATTCGACGAATCGAGCGTCTTTCGCGATCAACGACGCATCGTAATGGCGAGCACAGGGAAGCGCGGGCGTAATCTTTCCGCGAGCCGAAATGTTCTCGTGCGGAGAGTGCTGTGCGGTTCGCGTCCTGTTTCCTGTGCATCGTCGCTTTCGTGCTCGCCAGTTGCGGTTCGAGTGCGCGCACGGCGGCTGCCGATGATCTGTCGGGTACGTATCGGTTCGAGGGTATCCCGCGTGCGCGGCCGGAGAACTTTCCGAATCCGCTGGTGGACTGGAGCGAGATCGCGCGTCACACGATCTTGAGAATCGAGCAGCGGGGCAAAGATCGATTCGAAGCGCAGTACACGGATACGTTCGGGCGCGTCGTGCGACGAGAGGTTCGCCTCCAGGACGTACCGGGAAGCAAGTTCAGGCACGGCGTGCTGTCGTTCCAAGAACCCGTTCCGCTCGTCGATGCCCCGATGTTGCCGGGACGCGCCAAGCAGTTTGCAGGTACGCGCTTCTTCAAGGATCCGCAGGGCAATCTTCGGGTGATCGGCTTCTTCAAGGAAAAGGGCTGGATGTTCTACCTCGTGCCCTTTTCGGATCAGCACGAATACGACTTCGTGCTCGAGGCGGTCGAGTAACAGCTCGAAGGTTCAGCGCGAAGGGTGGCTTGATTGACTTCCAGCTTGCCCGTCAGGCGAGCGTAATCCACGTCGCGACGCCCACTGCGCAGCGCTCGCCGTCTTCGTCAAAAAGTGCGGTGCCCGCACGGTATTTGCGACCTTCGTGACCGATGGCCCAGGCGACGATGACGCAGGCTTCGTCGATGTGAACCAACCGGTCGATGTGCACTGCGAGCTCGCCCAGCAAGGCGAGGGTCGGATATGCGCTCGCGAAATAACCGGGACAGTCGAGCGCGGCCCAAACGAACTCAGGTCGCGCCTTGTGCGATCCGTTGTCCAGCGTGTCGTCGGGTATCCACGGTGCCGCGTAGATCGACGTGCCGTCGACGGGGCCTGGAAAGATTCGTAACCCGTCGCGATGGCCGCGCGCAGGCCCGCAGACGAAGCAAGTCGGAAGCTCGTGATGCTCGTGGCCCGGGTAGCGCTTCGATGCCTCGAGTGCTTGCGCGTAGGTCGGTGGCGCTGGCGTCTCGACATCGACGACCGTCGGTCGCGCCGTGGCAATCAAGCGCTCGCCTGAATGAACTTCCCACTTGTCGTCGAGTCGTGGTCCCAACGTGAGCTCGCGTTCGAGCGGGACCGGGCAGTGCAAGCGCACGGCGACTGTTTCACCGATCGCAGAGGCGATCAGTCCAGCGACATAGCCGCCGTTGCCGGATTGCGGCGGGCCATTGAAACGAGAGGCGACGACGAAGGACATGATGACGACGCATGGCCAGCGATGGATACAGCATAGCGCGACATGCGAGGGCAGGCTGTAGGGGGTAGGCGTAGCCCGAAGCTGGAATGCCCCGCTTGTAGCAGCGGCAAGGCGATGCGTCGCGCCTCCAGCGGAAGCGTAGTAGCATCGCAACGCGCATATTTCAGGTTCAGATCTCGCTCACCTATGACGTTCATTCGCTCCTATACGCTTTCATTGCTCGCCGCACTTCTGCTGGCCGGATGCGCCAGCGCGCCGGAACCCAAAGCGCAAGAGCCGACGACGCACGCGTTCGACGGCTTGCACTGGTTCAGGAATTCCGCGGAAAGGCGGGCGATCTTCGAGCAGACCTATCGGCTGGCATTCGAGGCGGCACGTGCCCAGTCGGCGGGCAAGGAGCGTGGCGCGTGGGCGGTGATTCTCGACGTCGACGAAACGATCCTCGACAACAGCGAGTACGAGCGCAGGTTGGTGGAGTCGGGGCGTGCGTACCACGGCGACTCGTGGGACGCATGGGTGCTCGAAGAAGCAGCGACCCTGCTGCCCGGCGCGAAGGAGTTCATCGACCGCGTGCGCTCGGAGCTGGGCGGGCGCATCGTGCTGGTCACCAATCGTGACCAAAGTCTATGTGCGGCCACGGAAGCCAACCTGCAGCGGGTCGGCGTTGCCTACGATCTCATCTTGTGCGACTACGAGGGTAAGCGCGACAAGACCTCCCGCTTCAAAGCGGTCACGGAAGGGACGGTGGGCGACGGGCCGCTCGATGTGCTCCTTTGGATCGGCGATAACATCAAGGACTTCCCGGGACTATCGCAAGACGATCGCGGCGATCCAAATGCGTTCGGGGTGAGGTACTTCGTGCTGCCGAATCCGATGTACGGATCGTGGCAATCTGTGCCGTGGAAGTAGTGTAAGACCCGCCGAAGAAGCTCGCCGAGCCTGATCGGCTCGGCTCTCGTTAATCTCCCGTAGGCGATAGACGGAACTCGACGACCGAAGGCAGTCCGTTGAGCTCGTTGCTGAGTGCGCGAGCGTTGTCCGAGTTGTCCGTGCGGATCACCATACGGTACTCGAAATAATCTTCCTGCTTGTCCAGGCGGTAGTTGAGATTGGCGATCGAAAAGCCATGCTTGCGCAGCAACTCGCGCATCGCCGCTTCAGGCAAGGCCTCGTCGCGGGCGAAGCGTACGAGGAAGTGTGCGTAGAACTCGACGGGGATGCGGCTTTCGATCCAGCGAAAGAGCGACAGGACGCCGAATGTGAGCGCCGAGGCGAAGATCGCCGGGAAATAAAAGCCGATGCCGATGAGGATGCCGATGGCTGCCGTCGTCCAGATCGATGCGGCCGTCGTGAGCCCGCGCACCGAAAGGCCTTCCTTCATGATCGTGCCGGCGCCGAGGAAGCCGATGCCGGTCATGATGCCTTGAGCCATGCGCGTCGGGTCCATGGCGATGCGGCCTCCCGAGAGCCCTGGAAACCAGCGGTTCTCATAGACGGTGACGAGCATCAAGAGCGCCGTCGACATGCACACCAATGCGTGCGTCCGAAAGCCTGCGGGACGCCCGTGGTAGCTGCGTTCCAAACCGATCAAGCCGCCGATCACCAAAGCGCTCAGCAGGCGCAGCGCGATCTCGCCGTACGCTGGGTCCAACCATTCTTCGAGCGGGCTCATGGTTCCTTGTCGTCAATCAACTGCTGCGTGGCTGTCGTGGGCTCGATGCATATGCATGAGGCGACGAGGCGAGCATACGGTCAGTGCCGTCAGGGTCGCAACGCAAGGCTCTTCAAATTGAGATCCGTTGACGTGTCGGCGGGGATTCCGAAGCTCAATACGATGAGCTCCGTGTATCGGGCTTACGCGTAATCGAGTAGGGTTGCTTGCGTACCCAGCGGCCACAGGAGCCTTGTCATGGCGGCAAATGTCACGGTTGAGGAATTCACCACCCCCGAGCCGGTCACCGCGACGGAGGAAATGTCGATCGAAGATTTGCAGCACCTGATGAGCGAGCACGGCATTCGTCACTTACCGGTGGTACGCGGCGATGATGTCGTCGGCGTGATCAGCGAGCGGGACGTGCGGCTCGTGGCAGGCCTGACCTCGGCAGAGCGCTTTCAAGTGCGCGCTGCCGATATCATGGCGACGGAGCCGCTCATCGTGCGTGCCTCGGCGCGCTTGGATGAGGTGGCGTACGCCATGTCGGAGAAGAAGGTGGGCAGCGCCATCGTGCTGGACGCGGATGGCAAGCTGCTGGGAATCTTCACCGCGACCGATGCTCTCAATGCTCTGATCGAGATCGTGCGCGGACTCGAGACTTCATCTTGAGCGACGGCGCGGTGGCAGCGTCGCACCGACCGTCGAGCTATTTGAAGAGCTTCGAATAGGCGTCGGCGCTGAAGCCCACGTGCAATGTCGTGCCGCGCTCGAGCACCGGCCGCTTGATCATCGAGGGCTGCTCGAGCATGAGCTTGATGCCTTTCGCGCGCGTGAGGTTGGTCTTCTGATCGTCCGGCAACTTACGAAACGTGGTGCCGGCGCGATTGAGGAGCGTCTCCCAGCCGACCGCGTCGGCCCAGCGTTCCAACGTTTTCTTGTCGATGCCGGCAACCTTGTAGTCGTGGAAGGTGTACGACACGCCGTGGTCGTCGAGCCATGCCCGCGCCTTCTTCATCGTGTCGCAGTTCTTGATGCCGTAGAGAGTGATCGTCATGTGAACCAATGATGCGCACCTGGCGGCTAGCAAGGGGAGAGGATAACGGATCGCGCAGTTATCCGATCGTCGTGCAGGGTACGCCGACGACGCCCATCGATATTTGGACACCCACCTGTCTCGCGATCGCGCTGAAGACCCCGACCGAATCCCAATTCGGGACACCCACCGATTCGGCAGCCGAAGTCGGGCGGGCACATCGATCTCAGCTGCTACCCATGGACCAATTTGGGGGCCAATTTGGGACACGCACCAATCGATCGCTGGCCGATCAGCCGGGGTGCGTCGGTCGTAAGTGATTGATTCGTAACGGCGACTGAGGGCTGGGCAGGTTCCGCACACGCCGGGATACTCGTGGGTGTCCCCGAATCGGCGCGAATTAGATGGGTGTCCCCGAATCGGTGGGTGTCCTCGATTAGGTGTGTCGACGAGGGTGGATGGGTGTCCAGAACTTACTCGATTAGGTGTGCGACGAGGGTGGATGGGTGTCCAGAACTTAATAGGTTCGGAATTTGGTGTGTGTCCCGAATTGGGCCGAACTGGGAAGGGCGATGGGTGCGTGTCCCGAACTGGGGACGTGGTTGGGCGGCGCAGCCGGGCGGTGGGTGTCCCGAATTGGATGGGTGTCCCCGAATCGGGCGGGGCGGTGCAGATGCGTCGGGTGGGTATCGGGACACCCACCGTCCTGTCGATGGGTGTCCCGGTTTTGGCTAGTGCCGTTACTGGCCGAGCAGCTCGTTGCGGTGCGCTTCGAAGAGCTCGCGGATGCTGGTCGCCGGGCGGCCGGTGATCTTGGCGAAGTCGTCGCTGACCACTTCGAACGACGGACCGCCGAAGCCGCGGCGCGCGGGGGCGTTCGGATCCGGGGCCACCAGCTGGATCTTTTTGCCCGTCACGGCGCTCGCTGCCGCCGCAATCTCGCGCGGGCCGATCAGCTCGGGGCCGGTGATGTCATACGCCTTGTTCTCGTGTCCGGGGTTGGCGAGGACCGCGGCTGCTGCAACGGCGCAGTCTTCGCGCGTGATGTAGCCGATGCGGCTGTCCGAATCCGACACCACCGCCTTGCCGTCGGCCAGCATCTTCGCGGCCTGCTGCACCAGTCCGTTCGCGTAAATCGAGTTACGCAGCATCGTCCAGGCGACGCCGCTGTTCTTGATGGTCTCTTCGGTGGCGAAGTGATCGCTCGCAAGGCCCGTGCGATCGCCGCGGCTGATCGCCACGAACGAGGTGTAAACGATGTGCTTGATGCCTACGGCCACGGCGGCGTCGACGGCGCGCTTGTGCGCTTCGGGGCGCGGGCCGGCATCCAAGCCGATGCTGATGAGCAGCAGCTTCGTGCCGCCGGCATAGGCCGCCGGCAGCGACTCGGGCTTGGTGAAATCGCCGAAGCGTGTCGTGGCGCCGAGCTTGGCGTATTCGTCGAGCTTCTCCGGCGTGCGGCTCACGAGAATGAGATCGCTTGCGGGCACGCCGCGCGCGAGCAGCTCCTTGACGACGAGATTACCGAGCTGTCCGGACGCGCCGGAGATGACGATCTTCTCGCGCTTGGCGTCGGCTTGAGCAGCGGCAAGTCCCGCATTGCCGACCAGAAGGGCTCCGAAGGCCAGTATGGCTGCCGTGAGCGTGTGCAGTCTCTTGTATAGGGTTCGCATGGTTGTGAAGTCGTGCTTGCGAGTCTGATGGGTCGAACGTAAAGGCTCGATCTGCCATGGCGTTGAATGCCGGCAATGCAGCCTCTGGCCGGATCATGCCACGGTTGCCGGTAGTAGGGCGGTCTCGGAACAATTATTCACAGCGCAGATAGGTGCCCGCGCGTACAAGCGCACATCATCGAATGGATCGTGCGTGCGGAGAACGCGCTGACAACGCACGACACCGTTCGGGCGGAGGGACGCGGTTATCTAGCGAGCCGCGTATGGAGTGCCGCGAGTCTCGCCGCGCGCTGGCTTCAGCGCGCGGCGATCTCGGGGAAGCGGGTGTGACGACTAGACGTCGTCTTCGAGTCTGACCGTCAGGCCTGTAATGGGCTTGTCGTTCTCGTCGAGGAAGCGGGCGCAGAAGTCGGTCGCGCCGCCGCCGTTGACGATGGCGGCCACGATGACGTTGCGGCCCTTCTTGAGCGTCAGGCGCTTCGACACGCCGTCGTCGATGACGGTCTGACGATCGTTGTAGAGCTCGATCACACGCTCGCCGTTGAGCCACCAATTCGATGCGGCATTCGAGCCGATCGCAAGACGCACGTTCTTCATCTCGGTCGGCGAATCCACGATCGTGACCGCCCAGAAGACGACGTTGGTGGTCGGCTTATGCATCGGCCAAGCGAAGTGGTACAGGTTGAGGTTGTAGAGCTTCGTGTCGAGCGCGTGCCACTTCGGATTGCCCTCGAGATTGGCCGTTCCGCCTTCGCGCGGAACCGTGAGCATGTTCGGCAACGGCTTCTCACGCAGCGCTTCCTGCACGGCGCTCTCGGTCAGGATTCCGTTCATCGGAATCGGCTCGAGCACGAGCCAGCGACGAATGAAGCCGCGCGAGTCGACTTGCTGCGTCTTCGTCGTCGGCCGCGACAAGGTCTTCGCGGGCGGCCGCGGCTCGGCTTCATCCGCGTGGAGCGCACCGACTGGCAGCGCCAGCCCGAGCGCGACGATCGCCATCGTGTACGCGTGGAGCGTTCTGCGAATCTTCATTACGGCACCCTGATATGCCAGCGCTGACGGTCGCTCGACGGATCGAACTTCGCGAGCGTGGGCATGCTGCTGCCGACGGCAGACAGCGCGAGTTGTTCTTTCGACCCGGGAATCTCCTTTGGCATGATCCGATAGGTTCCGTCGGTCAGTTGATCGATGCGCCACAGCTGTTCCGGTGCGCCAGTGAAGTGGCGCACGGCAACGAGCTCGCCCTCCGCGGTGGCTGCAAGCGCGCGCTCCGTACCGTCGATCGTGATCTTGAAGTACGGCGAGCCGAGATAACCGCCGGCTCCTTGCACCGGCGTGATCGTCCATTTCTGCTGAGCCTGCAGCATCGCAGGTGCGAGTCGCACGTCGACATCGCCGGCCGGCCAGTTGGCCGCGACTTGCTCCGGCTTCTGATCCGGAATCGCCGGCAGCGGCGGCGGCTCGGCGGGCGGCGGAGGCGGCGGGCCGCCTGGACCGCCTGGACGACGCGGACGCAAGCCGCCGACCGGAATGCCCTGGACCGCGAGCTCGAGCACGGTGCCCGTGCGCACGGACTCGATCACGTACGTGCCGGCACGCAAGTTCTCTCCCGCTACGGGCCAGCCGTCGCGCCAGAGCAGGGGCTGGATGTCGAGCACGCTGACGCCGCCGCGATCGAGATCGGCTTCCCAGTGCAGCGAGAACTTCTCGACGCCTTCTTCGACCTTGAACAGGCCGAAATGTCCGGGGCCGATGTAGCGGTCGCGCGAGCCAAGGAACAGCTTGCCGCCGCCTTCGATCATGTCGACGCCCATGTTGTCGAGATACGGCCCGGTGACTTTGCGCGAGCGGCCCATGCGAATGTTGTACGTTGAGTTCGGGCCTTGGCAGCACGAGCCGTGCGTGACGAGCAGGTAATACCAGCCGTCGCGATAGATGATGATCGAGGCTTCCGAATTGATCGCGATGTTGATCGGCTCGCGATTCGGATAGCGCCGCAAGCCGGTCTTGGGATCGAGCTCGACCAGGCGGATGTAACCGAAGTAAGAGCCGTAGGTGAGCCACAGCCGTCCGTCGGTCGGATCGAGGAACACGCCGGGGTCGATGGCATTGCAATCTTCGATGCCGTCGGACCACACGACGGGACCGGCATCGGTCCAGCCATACTCCGGCGACTCCGGATCGAGCGTGCGGCCGACGAGCAGGCCGATCGCGGATCGCGGTTGCGTGCCGGGCGCGGAGTAATAGAGGTAGTACTTGTCGTTGAGACGGATGATGTCCGGCGCCCACGTGTTGTTGCCGCCGCGCGCGAGCGTTTCAGGACCCGGCTTGCCGCCCGGCACGGCGGACATCACGAGGCCGGCGCGTCGCCACGTCCAGCCATCGTCCGATACGGAAAACGGCAAGCCGTTGCCGGTGCCGTACGCGTAATAGCGACCGTCGTGAACGATGATGGTGGAAGGATCGTGCATGTGCGGGTGGCCGTCGAGCGCGGCGGCCGATGCGGTGGTTCCCGCGAGCGCTGCGAACGCAAGCTGCAATATTCGACGAAGCATGAGCGTGCGTGTTCTTGTGAGTTGTTGGGTCGGAAGCGATAACCATAGCACGTGCGCGCGCGAGTGGAAGAAAGCGCACGGCGCGCGCGGCGCTCAATTGCGCAAAGATTTCTATATTTGTGTCCGCGCAGCTGCGGCGCGCGCAAGCACTACGACATCGATGATGAAAGAAAAAGGGCACCTCTCGATGAGAGGTGCCCTGCAATGCGGCGACGATCGTTGTCAAGTCGACGCTCAGCGTCCGAGGTAGTTCATGAGCCAGTTCATGGCAGGTCGCCGCGTCCCGTCGTTGTAGATCAAGCCGCTACCGTTCACCCAAGTCGAGCCGACGACGTAACCCCAGAGCGTGATGCCGGCGACCGATGGATGGTTGTAGAAGATCGGGAACTGCGCCTGCATGATCGCGAGCTGCTCTTGGTCGTTGGTCCGTGCGACGTCGTACTCGGAGATGTAGATCGGCAAGCCGAGCGCGGCGACTTGATTGAGCTTGTTCTGAATGTCGCTGACGGACCAGTTCTCGAGTCCATGCGCTTGCAGCCCCAAGGCGTCGACGACACCCGCATTGACCGCCGGCGTGGCCATCTGGATGAACGCCTGCGTGTCCCAGCTCAGCACGTTGTAGTCGTTGAGGATCAGAATGGCGTTCGGGCAGTACTGCCGTGCCAACTGGAAGGAGCGAATGATCCAGTTGCTGCCGAATGCGCTCTGCGCGTACGTTGCAGGTGCATGGCCCGGTGTTGCCTCGTTGACGACGTCGATCATCGCCGTGTTCGGATAGCGCGCGCAGAAGTCGCGAATCCACTCTTCGATTTCCTCAGCCTGCTCGGCCGGGCTCAACGAATAGATCCAGCTCGGCGCTTGATTGCCCCATACGAACGTGTGCTGCTTGAACGGAATGCCGTGCTGCATGGCGTAGTTGTAGGCGCGGTCGAGTCCGCTCCAGTCGTAAACGTCACGAACCGCTTCGACGACGCCCCATTTGCCTTCGTTCTCGGGCGTTATCTGATCCCAGTACTGAATGAAATCGGAGCGTACGTTGCCGTTGGTCGTGATGTTGCCCACGAAGAACGCAGGCAGGGACGGATTGCCGTTGCCGCCGCCGACGACATTGCCGAAGCCGATTACGCCATTGCAGTGCATCCATTCGCTGAAACCGCCGTTGCCGCAGCTGCCGTTCGCCCATACGGCCGTGTTGTAGCTCTGCGCTTCGGTTTGGCGCGTCTCGCCGTTGACGACGATGTAATCGACCACGACGTCGCGGCTGCCGCCGTCGTCATTGGTGAACGCGACGGTGATGCCGCCGGTCAAGTTCGTCGAGGCGGTGTAGTCTTGAAAGCTCGTCGTCAATGTCCAGGTGGCGATGTCGGTGTTGTCGACTCGCAGCGTGATCGACTCTTGTCCGGTGGTGCCGCGCGCTCGCACCGAGATGGTGTTGGCCTGGACCGGGCTCGAGACATTGCCGAAGCCGATGACGCCATTGCAGTGCATCCATTCGCTGAAGCCGCCGTTGCCACAGCTGCCGTTCGACCACACGGCCGTGTTGTAGCTCTGCGCCTCGGCTTGACGCGTCTCGCCGTTGACGATGATGTAATCGACGACGACGTCGCGATTGGCAGCGTCATTCGTGAACGCAACCGTGATGCCGCCCGTGAGCGTCGTCGTTGCGGTATAGTTCTGAAAGCTCGTCGACAATGTCCACGTTGCCACGTTGGTATTGTTGACGCGAAGCGTGATCGACTCGCTGCCGGACGTGCCGCGTGCGCGTACGACGATCGTGCTCGTGCCGCTTTGTGCGCTCGCAAGCGAAACGAGCGCCATGGTCAGTACGGCAGTGAGCGTGGCCAGTGCGCCGATACGCACTCTCGTCCAATACCCCCTGAGCTCCGTGAGATCGCTAGCGTTCACTACGTCCATCGATATGCCCTCCATTTGGTCCTTGGAGACCGCTCGTGAAGAAGTCTCATGAGCGGCGTGAGGAACCTGCTCATCGGCAGGCTCCACGTCCGGCGACGAAGATTCATCGCCGGAAATTTCTTCGATGACGTGCAGGGTGCAGCGCGCGTGACGAAGCGCGTGCGAGGTGAGGCGCAGAGCGATGCTCACGCGGGAGCAGGCATCCTTCGGACGATTGCCCGTGGGGTGAGAGCGAGACGCCCGCCGATCCAGGCGCGGCGTCGACGTCCTGCCGAGCTTGCGTGGCCATGAAGCAATCCGCTGCTGCTCGTCTCAACTGGCGCGGATACTAACGCAGCTGTTTCGCAGCGGCGCCGCCAAATCGGCCTCTCGGCGTACGTATGTATCACTAAGCGAAAATGCGGACGGCGTGCCGCCGCCGATCCTCGCGAGGCCATGGCAGCGATCGCCGTGCGCGAAGGACGCTCGACCCGTCGAGGAGGCTCATTTGCAAAATTGTCGAGGCCGACGGTAGCATGGTGCTCGCCGCCGCGACCGGCGGCTCTTGCCTCTCATCGAGAAGCAGGGTGGGGGCGCTGCTCAGCGGCCCGGCGGGAGTGCCGTCGGGTCGTTGAGAGCGACGAGCCTGCATCTCGTCCCTGATCTGCCGCGAATCCCGCCGCCGTTTTGCCGAGCGCTTTCCTGTTCGACGACGAGCGTTCTGATGGCTCGCCTACGGACCTCGCGCGCGCTTGCCGCGTTCTCTTTGAAAGGAGAGCGCCATGCAAGAGACTTTTCAAAGTGAGACGGACGAGTGGCTGCGCGCCGGCCGCCAGGCGCTCGTATCGGGCACGCTTGCGAGCGTACTGTCGACTGCCGTGCTCGCACTCGTGGGCAAGACCACGATGAACAAGCCAGCCGCGCCTACGAACGCAACGAGCCATTGGTTGTGGGGCGAGGAAGCATTTGCGTCGCACGAGCCCACGCTCGAGCACACGGCCGTCGGTTACGCGACGCACCATGCATCGGCTGTGATGTGGGCGACGCTGTTCGAGCGCTGGCTGAACTACAGAGGGGCGGTGCGCCCGAGCGAAATCGTACGCGACGCCGCTGCCATGACCGCGCTGGCATCCTCTGTCGATTACGGGCTCACGCCGCCGCGGCTGCGGCCGGGCTTCGAGCAGCATTTATCGGCGGGCGAGCTGTTCGGAGTTTTTGCCGCGTTCGGTGCGGGGCTTGCGCTCGGTGCGGTGCTCAATCGCCGCCACGAGCGTCGGCTCGCGGAGCTGATGAATCTCCCGGCCGACGAGACGGTGCATTGACGCGAAGGACGCGCTACTCCGCAATGCGTGCGCCATCGACACGGAAGCGCACGTACGAAAGCTGCTCGGGCGGAATCGCGCCGACGCCGGCGTCGCCCGCGATGCGCTGATTCGGCTTGAGCACGTCGCGGATAACGATCGGTGACGCTTCGCGCACGATGCGGCCAGCATTGTCGACGAGCACGGGCGTGATGCGAATCATCGTAAGCGGCAGCGGCGCGCGATTCTCCACGATCAAGAGCAGGCGGCCTTGTCGATCGATCTCACCGCCGGTGGCGAGGTAACGTCCGGGGTTGCGCGGTAGATCGACCCGCACGAGCTCGGTCGCGGCCAGCTGGCCGTAGCGGCTGTTCGAGCTGGCTGCGGCCTGGTAGTGCTCGAGCGCGCGGTCCACCTCGCCGCGCTCTTTCGCGATATTGCCGAGGAAGTAGGCGGCCGGTGCGGTCGGCAGGAGCGCGGCGCTCTTGCGCAGCCATTCTTCCGCCTTCGTCTTGTTCCCGACCTGGTACTGCGCAAGACCTGCGCCCAAGTACGAGCCGAAATAATCCGGGTCCAGCTCGATCGCCTTCTCGTAATGAGGAAGCGCAGCCTGCGGATTTTTCGCGCTGAGCTCGATGTCGCCGAGCAGTTGATGGAAGCGGGCTTCGTGCGGAACTTGAGCGACGGCTTCGCGCGCGAGGCGGCGCGCCGTGGCGAGGTCGTTCTTCTGCGCGGCGCGGCTCGCCTCATCGTGCTTGTCGTAGGCCGGCTTCATTTTGAGGAGCGGCGCGATCATCGCGGCGTAACGCTCCTCGCCGAGCTCGCCGCCGCGCCCCAGCTCTTCGAGCAGTTTCTTGTTCTGCGCGACACGTTCGGTCGATGGCGGGTGCGATGCGAACAGTCCTTCGAGCCAGCTTTGGCGAGTATTCGCTTGCTCGGAGAGCCTGACGAAGGTTTCCTGCAAGGTGACCGCACCGATCGGATCGTAGCCGGCCTTCTTCATGTAGCGCATACCGTAGTGATCCGCTTCAAGCTCGTGCTCGCGGCTGTAGCGCGTCTGGATGAGCTGTGCGCCGACGCCCGCGCCCTGCAAGACGAGCGCCGCGACATTCTGATTGACGTCGCCGACCATCGCGCCGATCTGCGCGAGCGCAAGGCCTGCCTGCAGCAGTGTGCCGCGTTCTTGCGCCTTGGCTCCGTGGCGCGCCGCCGCGTGCACGATCTCATGGCCAAGCACGGCCGCAAGCTCGGCTTCGTTCTTGAGCTCGGTCAAAAGGCCGCGATTGATCGCGATCTTGCCGCCGGGCAGTGCCCACGCATTCGGCACGGAGTTGTTGAGCACGACGAACTCATACGGCAGCGCGCGATCCGACACGGCCGCGAGCTTGCGCCCGACCTCGTTCACATAGGTCGTGAGCTCGGGCAGTACGTCGAAATTGCCGCCTTCCGATTGCTGCGTCGGGGCGTAGTACTGCTCGCCGAGCTTGACCTCCTGTGCTTCGGAGATGAATTGCAGCTCTTTCTTGCCGGTGACTGGATTGACGCCGCAGGCCGTCAAGGCAGCGACGGCGAACAGATAGATGATGAGTCGCAGGAAGCGCATGAGAATCCCCTGCGCTAATCATTGTGGGAAAAACTCCGGGGAGCAAGGGGCGGCGCGCCAGGCCGCAGATGAAGGCGAGCGCTATGGATCTCGTGACGCAGAGGAGGGCATGCGATCCGAGCGAGATCGGCCCCAAAAGAAAAAGGCCGGGTGTCCCCGGCCTCTTTCGTTCGCTGGCCTGCCAGCGTGGTGCTTACCAGCGACGCTGGCCGCCACCGCGCGGCTTGTCCTGCGCCTCGTTGACCTTGAGCGGGCGACCGCCCATGTCTTGGCCATTCAGGTTCTGGATCGCGCGGGCGGCATCGGCACGCGGCATTTCGACGAAGCCGAAACCGCGGGGACGACCCGTGTCACGATCGTTGATCAGGGCAACGGATTCCACCGTGCCATGCTGCTCGAACAATGCGCGAACGGCGGCTTCATCGGCGGTGAACGGAAGGTTGCCAACGTAAATCTTACTCATACTAAAAAGACCTCAATACCGGCTTCGTCAACGGAGCGAAGCCAAACGACTACAACAGCCATGCGTCATGCACGCTGCCTCCTGGATCGCGACGTTATGGCTTTGCAGTCCCTGAGGGAGGCGAGGCTTGGGTCTCTGTGCGTGCGTACTGTGAAACAACAGTGGCGCTGGATGCTTTCAGCCGCGTAGGAGCGCGGAGGTGCACCGTTCAGAGGTCCCGGCGCGGCCAACTAGCCAAGGAGGGAAAACGAGAACGAAACGAACCGAGGCCCACTATACACGTTTGCAGGCACAAAGCCAGGATTATTTTCTGGCATGCACCGAAGCGTGTGCCTGCTCACAAGTCCGGGCCTGTGCAGTCAAACTGCAGGCTACGCGCGAACACGGTAAGTCCGACACGTAAGCTCGCGTAGCAGCATCCTCGCGTGTTGACTCGCCTATAACCATCGCGCAACGCCACTGAAATTGCCGCAGCGAAAAGCGGGTTCCTAGCATCTGCTGCCGCCCTGAGGAGAGGGCAAGTACACACTTCAAGGAGCAGCAGATGCAATTCGCACATTCGGCATTCAAGCCGCTACGCAGCGTTATCGTTCTTCTGTCGATCGCCCAGGTGGGCTGGGCTGCCGCGGTCGATGATGCAACCGTGGAGCGTATTCACGAACGCGCCATCACGATCGATGCGCACCTGGATTTGCCCGATGGCTTCGATCCGCAGGCGGCACGCTCGGATACCGACGGTCAGTTCGACCTCGCCAAGCTCGAACGCGGTCGCTTGGACGTGGCCACGGTCGCCTTGTTCGCGCCGCCGGCCAAGACGACGCCGCAGAACATTCAGGAGGCGCGCGCTCACGTCGATCGCCAGCTCGCGACCATCAAAGCGTTCGTCGCGGCCAATCCCGATCGCCTGACGCTGGTGAAGTCGCCCGCGGAGATCGAGCAGACGGCCGCAGCTGGCAAGCACGCCATTCTGCTCAGCTTCCTCAATGCGCTGCCGCTCGGCGACGATCTCGGTCTGCTCAGCCGCTACTACCGCGAGGGCGTACGCGTATTCGGTTTCGTGCACGCGAGCAACAACGCCTTTGCCGACTCGTCGCGTCCGAACGGCGCGTTCGGCGACAAGCCCAATGAGCATGGCGGTCTGACGCCGCTCGGCAAGCGCGCCGTCGCGGAGCTCAATCGGCTCGGCATCGTCATCGACGTGTCACAGCTCACGCCGGCCGGCGTGCTGCAGACGCTCGAGCTGAGCCGCGCACCGGTGATTGCATCGCATTCGGCGTTGCGCAGCCGTGTGGATGTGCCGCGCAACCTCACCGACGAAGAGCTCAAGGCAATCGCCAAGCATGGCGGTGTCGTGCACATCGTGGCGTTCGCGAGCTACTTGAAGTCCGATCCGAATCGGCGCGCGCAGTACCAGCGCGACATCTGGGATGCCTTCGGCCTGAAGCAGGGCGTCGACGATCCGAAGACGAAGCTCGATGCGGCGACGTACGCGAAGTTCCAGGCGGCCTACAGGAACTATTCCGCCAACAGCTGGCGCTATGCGTCGCTCGACGACTACGCCGATGCCATCGACGCCGCCGTCAAGCTCGTCGGCATCGACCATGTGGGAATCAGCTCCGACTTCAATCACGGCGGCGGCGTGACAGGCTTCGCGCACGTGGGCGAGGCGCGCAACGTCACTCGTAAGCTCCTCGAGCGCGGCTACAGCGAGGCGGACATCCGCAAGCTCTGGGGCGAGAACTTCCTGCGCGTCTTCCGCGAGGTCGAACAGGCGGCGCGCGTCCTGCAGTCGGCCGTGCGGTGAGGTTTGGGGTCGACATCGCCATGTCGATTGGCGATGTCGACATTCCTTGTGATCGCTTCGTGACCGCGTGTCTGCATATCTAGATGACTAACGAATATCTATCGTGACCGCTTCGTGTCCGCCTCTCGACTGATCGAGTGACCTTCCTTTCCTAGAGTGTCTAGCCAGCGCGGGATGGGCCGCGAAATTGATCGATCAACACAGGAGAGGATACATGTCTTACGACAGAGCGTTCGGCGGGCTTGCCGTGGCGATTGCCGCCGCCCTTGCCGCGGGCGCGCCGGCAGCGGCACAGAACGGAGCACAGAGCGTGGACGGCACGGATGCGCTCTCAGAGGTCATCGTCACCGGCACCCGACGTGCGGAGCGGACGGTGGCCGAGTCGAGCGTACCGGTCGACATCGTCAGCGCGGACGATCTACAGGCGATCCCGCACGCGGATCTAAACAACAAGCTCCAGGCAACCGTCCCGTCTTACAACGTCAAGCGCCTGCCGCTCGCGGACGGCGCGATCTTCGTGCGGCCGGCTGCGCTGCGCGGGCTGTCGCCGGACCAGACGCTGGTGCTGGTCAACGGCAAGCGGCGCCATCGCTCTGCCTTCGTCGATGTCACGGCGCAAGGTGCGCAGGCAGTGGATCTGGCGCACGTCCCGCAGATCGCGCTCGGGCGCGTGGAAGTGCTGCGCGACGGCGCTTCGGCGCAGTATGGCTCCGATGCCATTGCAGGCGTGATCAATCTCATCTTGAGCGACGAGATCGAGCCGACGGCTTACCTGCAATGGGGCGAGTACTCGGAAGGCGACGGGCGCAGCCTGCAAGCGGCGGTGCGCGGCGGTTTCGAGCTCGGCGGCGCGGGCACGCTCACGCTGAGCGCGGAGTACACGGATGCGGAGGCGACCTCGCGTTCGCTGCAGCGGCCGCAGGCGCAAGCGCTCATCGATCAAGGCGAACCGTATGCGAGCAGCGTGCATCAGCCCGTGGTGCAGCGCTTCGGTCAGCCGGATCTCGAAGGGTTCCGCGTCTTCTACAACCTGAGGCTGGGTCTGAGCGATACGCTCACCGCATACGCCTTCGGAAACTTCGCGGACACCAAGGGCATCAACGATTTCAACTGGCGCGCACCGGCCCCGGCGGCTGGCTTCGGTCAAAGCAGCGCCTTCAATCGTTCGATCTATCAGGATGGGCCGAACGCGATATTCCCGGATTGGGATCTGCGCTCGATCTATCCGGGCGGCTTCACGCCGCGGTTCGGCTCGAAGCAGGACGACTACTCGACGGTGATCGGCTTGCGCGGCGAGCCGAGCGCTAACTTCGCCTGGGATCTGAGCGGCTCGTACGGCTACAACAAGATCGACTATTTCCTGCACGAGACCATCAATGCCTCGCTCGGTCCGCTTTCGCCGACGTCGTTCGACGCGGGCTCGCGCGATCAGGCCGAGTACAACGTCAACCTCGACTTCGTCTATCGCTGGGATGCAGGTCTCAGCGAGCCGGTCAATGTGGCGTTCGGTGTCGAATACCGGCGCGAGACATTCGGCATTCAGGCGGGTGAGCCTGCTTCTTACGAAGTCGGTCCGCTGCGCGATCTGCCGCCCGGCGCGAACGGCTTCCCGGGCGCCTCGCCGCAGCAGGCGGGCGAGTGGTCGCGCGACAATTATGCGGTCTACGTCGATGTCGATGTCGATGTCACCGATCGCTGGAACGTCGGCGTGGCCGGTCGCTTCGAGGATTACGACACCTTCGGCTCGACGACGAACGGCAAGATCAGCACGCGCTTCGTCGTCTCGCGGGCGTTGAGCCTGCGTGCCGCGGCGAGCACGGGCTTCCATGCGCCGACGCCGGGGCAGGCAAATCTCATCAATACGAATCAGTTCCCGGATGCTGCGACGCAGACGGTCGTCACGGCGGGCACCTTGCCGCCGACGAGCCCGGTGGCCGTGCTGTTCGGCGGCAAAGAGCTGACGCCCGAAGAATCGGTGAATTACAGCGCGGGCTTGGTGCTCACGCCGACGGCCAATCTGACCGCATCGATCGACTACTACCGCATCAAGGTGGATGACCGCATCGGTTTGACTCAGCGCTATACGTTGACGCCGGAGCAACGCGCGGCGCTCGTGGCGGCGAATTTCCCGGCCGCGGCCGATCTCACGCAAGTCAATTTCTTCACGAACGGCTATGCCACGCTCACGCGCGGCCTGGATGCCGTCATCAGCTTCCACAGTGCGCTGGGACCGGGTCAGCTCGCGCTCACCGGTGCATACAACCACAACAAGACCGAGATCACGCGCGCCGATCCGGGCGTCGTGTCGGTGCAGACGCGCACTCGCATCGAGGAGCAGACGCCGCGCAATACCGCCACGCTGACGGCCGAGTATCAATGGGGCCGCTGGGATATTCTCGCGCGCGCCCGCTACTACGGCGCATGGACGGATCCGCTCGGCGACGATCCGGACTTCAACCAACGTGTCGGTGCGCTCACGTTCTTCGATCTGACGGGCAGCGTGCGCGTTACCGATGCGGTGAAGCTCACCCTCGGTCTCGAGAATGTCTTCGATCGCTATCCCGATCGCGCGCTCTACAACACGTTCCTCGGCATCAAGTATCCGAGATCGTCGCCGTACGAGAAGGACGGTCGGCAGGCGTTCGTGCGGCTGGGAGTGGACTTCTAGCCGTTGCTTGGGAGCAGCGAGGCCTTCGCAAGGAGGCCTCCGCGTCCCGCCATGTGGCAGACGCAAAGTGTCAGGAACGACGCTTCTGGCTACAGTCTACTGCCTACAGTCATGGATGGACGACGCTCGCGCGTCAAGGAAGACGCTTCGCGTCAGGGAGGCTGCATACGCAGCAGGGAAGACGCGAATGCGTCAGGGCGCACGCAAGAGCGCTCTTCTACCGCCTACGCTAGAGCCTACAGTCTACGGTCTCCAGCCTACAGCCAACGAGGGGAGAGCGCTGGCGCGTGCAGGAGAGCACCTTACTTCAAGGGGTCATCAGCACGTAGCAGCGGGCGCGGTTACACATACTGTGTAACCGTCGTCGTGACGCCGTGCCGATGGGTTACACACTGTGTAGCCGTGTAGGGAGCGAGAAGATTTCTGGTTTGGCACACTGTGTAACACGACAACACGACGGTGCTACAACGCGCTGCGCTCGTTTGGTCGTAGCCCGTGGCCCATAGGCGGTCACCCGTAGCCCGTAGGCTCGTCGCCCGTCGCCCGTCGCCCGTAGCCCGTAGGCCCGTCGCCCGTCGCCCTTCTTACCAGCGCCCGCGCATCTCACTACAGCGTACAGTCTACAGTCTGCAGCCTTACTTACCGTCCTTGCGGAAACGATCGTCCGTCAGCGATTCAAGGAACGCGACGATGTCATCGATCTCGTCCTCGGTCAGCCCTAGCGGCTTGTCGAGCTTGGCGTCGCGATTGATGCTGTCGCTGACGAAGCGATCCGGATCGTTGTAGTACTCGACGACTTCGCGCAGCGTCGCGAACATGCCGTTGTGCATGTACGGCGCCGTGAGTGCGACATTGCGCAAGCCGGGAACCTTGAACATGCCGTCGTCCTGCGGCAGACCGGTGATGGCCCCGCGGCCGCGATCGTTGAGCTCTTTGCCGTTATAGAGACCGATGTTCTCGAAGCGATCGGAGGTGAAGTCTTCGCCGGCATGGCAGGTGGCGCAGTTCGCCTTGTCGATGAAGAGCAGGCGACCGCGCTTGGCCGCTGGCGACAAGGCATCGTCGTCGCCGAGCTGATAGCGATCGTAAGGCGAATTGGTCGTCTCGAGCGTTTTCTGGAACGCAGCGAGCGCCGAGCCGAGCGACTTCACGGTCGCAGGTCCGCCGTAGAGCCGTTGAAACTCGGCTGAGTAGTACGGATCTGCGTTGAGGCGCTCGAGCGCTTGCTCGATCGGCAGATTCATTTCGACCGGATTCTCGATCGGAAAGCGTGCCTGCTCCTCGAGCGAACGCGCACGGCCGTCCCAGAAGAAGCTCACGCGCGCGGTCGAGTTCATGACCGAGGGCGTATTGCGCGTGCCGAGCGCGCCGCCCACGCCTTTGCTCACCGGCGCGTTGTCGGCGAACGCGAACTCGGGCTTGTGGCACGAGGCACAGCTGATCGTTCTGTCGCTCGAGAGAATCGGGTCGAAGAACAGCTTGCGGCCGAGCTCGGCGCGCGCCTCTCTAGTGGAGACGGCAGGCGCTCCGGTGCTCTGAGAGGGATTGGCTGCCGGCTGCGAAGCGTCTGCCGCGAGGGGAATGTTGCTGAAGGGGAAGTAGGCGATGCACGTGACGGTCGCGACGACAGCGCAACCGAGCCGGCCGTTCGATTTGCGACGCTGCATGGTCGTGTTGTTCTGATGCGTCAATCGAGATCGACGGTGAAGCGCTCCTTGAACAGGGTGCACAGGCCGTCTTTGAGCTGACACGTCTGTCCTTCGATTTGTCCGGTGACCCGGGCGCCGTCCTTGAGCAGACGCGCCTTCTGCACGAGCTCGGCGCGACCCGCGAAGTACGTGTATTCGGTGTCGAAGGTCTTGTCTCGGCCCGGCTGAGAACGCACCGCCTGCACCGGACCGGTCAGCTCGATGGCGTCGTTCTCGTCGAAGCGGACGCGCGTCGGTCGGGGACCGAGCGTCGCGTCGAAGTCGGATGCGTAAACGATGAGGTCGTCCGGCAGATCCGCGACGAAGCGCAGCTCGATTTCGTCGCCGGATTGCGCCGCCGACGGGGTCGCGGAGACCTTCCAAACGATTGCGGGCGCATCCGGCGCGTCCGCATAGGACGCGCCGGCGGCCAGCACCATTGTGAGTGCAGCAATGGAACCAATGCGCATGGGCGATCCTTCGCTCAGAGCCCGGCGGTCGTCAGCTTGGGCGTGTCGACCGCCAAATCTTCCGGGACCGGCTCGGCCAGCAACTCGTCCATCGTCGCGTTGAAGCGGCGGACATAGTCCTCGTAGTACGCGCCGGTGATCTCGCCGGTATAGCCGGTGTAGATCTCGCGCACTTCGCCTTTGCGATCGATGAGGATCGTCGTCGGGAAGGCCGCCATGAAGTTGAGCGCTCCGAGCTTCTCGGTCGCGACGCGCTTGTCGGCGATGCCGCCGAAGAGGATGTCGTACTCGATGCCAAAGAACTCGCGCAGCTTGCCGAGCGTGTAGCGCGCGTATTCGAGGCTGTCTTCCTGCTCGAAAGCGATCGCGATGATCTCGACGCCGCGATGACGATTCGCCTTGTACCAGGGCGCAAGGAAGCGCGTCTGATCCGTGCAGTTCGGGCACCAGCTGCCGATGATCTCGACGAGCACGACCTTGCCGCGATACTTGGGATCGCTCAGCGAGACCGGCTTACCGTCGAGGTCGGGGAAGGTGAAGTCGAGCTTGTTGTAACCGGGACGCAGATAAGTGAGCTTGTAAGGATCCGGCAGCTCGGCATCCGCCTGCTTGCGTCCCTCGAACTTCGTCGTCCGGTAGATGCCGCGGGAGATGTAGCCGACGATCGAGCCGTCCTCCTCGATCGTGCCTTTGATCAGCAGCGGGCTCGGCCCGGTAAAGCCCGAGAGGAAGAACTCGTTGCCTTGGACCGTGCCGGCCAGCTCACGCGTGTCGCCCACCACGGTCATGAAGACGCCGCCGAGATCGTTGCCTTTCTGCTCGAGCAAGGCGACCTGGTTGTTACCTGCCTCCTTCGACAGAATCTCGATGGCCCACTTGCCGCTCAAGTTGGCGGCAGGCGCGACATTGTCCTTCGGATCGACGAAGCGATAGCTCTTGCCGTACTCGGCCACGAGCGGCAGGTCGCTGCCGCGCTGCGACGGCACGAGGCTCTTGTAGACGCCGACGAGGCGCGTGCCGTCGGCTTCGACCTTGGCCTCGATCGCCGCGTCGTACGTGTTCATCTTGATGAACAGCGTATCGCCGTCGCGCTGCTCGACCTTGAACTCGTCGCGACGGCTGCCGTTGATGAGCGTGAGCGTCGCGTCGCCGCCACGCTTGCCTTGAATCTCGAACTGGAAGGGCAGCGTATCGCCGTTGACGTCGAATTCGCCGCGCCAAAGTCCTTCCTTCGGGAACGGCGCCGCGTCGGCGTGCAGGGCAGGCAAAGCGAAGAGGGCGGCGCCGCTCAATGCCCACGCGGCGAGCTTGAGTCGCGAAGACGTCGAGAGTGTCATGGGGTTCTCCGTCGAGGCTTGCTGTTGTCGTGTCGACCGCATGCTCCTCATGCGGGCGAGTCGTGGGCAAGCCTATCGGCGCTCAGTCACCAGGTCAGTCGCCGGACGGCTAAATCCAGGTCACAGAAGCAAATCGTCTACCGACCAAACGATTGGTTAGAAACGAGCCGTGGAGTCCGTGAGCGCCTTCAAGACGCGTGCGACGGCATCCTCGGCGCGAGTATCTATTTCGATGAGGTGGGGCAGCTCATCGGCATCGAATGCATCCATGGTGGCGAGCTGGCGGCGCATGACCGCCTCGTCGGCGTCGGAAGGATCGGTGCCGGCAACGCGGCGGGCGGCGATGCGGCGCGCGAGGGTATCGGGATCGGCGCGGCACGAGACGAGCCGATACGTCGCGCCGAGCACACGGGCGAGCTCCTGAAAGCGAGTGCGCTCGGCCGCTCTGAGAAACGCTGCATCGACGATGACATTGAGGCCTGCTTGCAGGCAGGCGCGTGCGCACTCGAGCAGATGCGCATAGGTGTGCTCGTTGAACTCCAGGGTGTAGATGTCCTGCGAGCCGCGCGTAGCGGTGTCGAACGGATCGAGACCGGCCAAGCGTTTGCGTTCCAAATCCGACCGGATGCGCAGCGCAGGCAGGGCGCTCACGAGCTGCTCGCTCAGCCACGACTTGCCGGAGCCGGAGGCGCCGTGCATGACGACGAGCAGGGGCTGCGGGCGGTCGGCAACGTGCAGGGCGAGCTCGATATAGCGATGCGCGCGTTGGCGAGCGGAGTCGTCGTGACGATGCTGCGAGTAGGCGATCAGCTCCACCTTCGCACGCACGAGCGCGCGATAGACGAGATAGGCGGGCAGCAGACCCACGCCGAGATAGTCGCCGGTGCGCTCCAGGTAGCGATTCAAGAAGGCGAAGGCAAGATCGGTCCGCCTGCGTGCAGACAAATCCATCGTGAGAAAGGCCGTATCGTTCAGCACGTCGATGAAACGCAGCGTCGGGTCGAACTCGAGCGCATCGAAGGGAACGAGCTCACCTTGCCAGCGCACGACGTTGCCGCAGTGAAGATCGCCGTGGCATTCGCGTACGCGATCTTTGCGCGTTCTCTCGGCAAGCAGCTCGCGCTGTGCGACCAGCACCGTTTCCGTCCAAGCGCGCAAGCGGGCGACCTTCGCTTCGAGAGACGGCTCCGTAGCGAGTTTGTTCAGCGTGTCGAAGTTGCTGCGTGCATTGCGGGCGAAGACATCCCGAGCGGTGTCGAGCGTGGCGTCCGGTTTGGCGGCGTGCCGGTGAAAGTGCGCGATACGATCTGCGAGTGAGACGAGCTCTTGCGTCGTCACCGCAGCGGCATCGACGAGCGCGTCGAGGGCGAGGCTCGGATCGAACTGACGCATCCGCACCGCGTACTCGACCGGCGTGCCGGTTCCGGCGAAGCTCAGACGGCCCGAGGCGTCCGCCGTGATCGCGACGACATCGAGATAGAGATCGGGCGCAAAGCGGCGATTGAGGCGCAGCTCTTCCTCGCAAAGCCTCCGCCGTCGTTCGAGGGATGAGGTATCGATGAAATCGAGCTTGATTGCCTTCTTGATCTTGTAGGCGTACTCGCCGGTGAGCACGATATGAGAAAGGTGTGTCTCATAAAGCTCGATCGCACGGGTGGCGTGCGGAAACGAGGCAGCGAGGAGTTGAGCGCGGCGCAAGGGCACGGCAGCAGGAACAAGAACAAGCAGTCGAGCAAGAAGGGATTCCGATCACTTTCCTGGAGCGCTGTGCCGCTGTCAACCGCGGTCGGACCGCCGGGATTGCGATCATCACGTAGTTGCTGTGGGATAAGGCCGGTTGTCCGGCGTGGGCCGATGACACATGCTGTCAGGGCAGCAGTAGTTGTCCTGGATCTGGAATACGCATGATGAGAGCGCTGGCCATCGGCATCGTCTGTATTGCGACGTGGAGTGCCTACGCAGACGAGATCGCCAGTGTGGTGCGAGAGCTGCCCCAGGCGCGCATGCCGGCGCCGAATCGCATCGTGAGCGGGGGCATCGATGCGTCGCACATGAATGTGCTGCGCCGTGCGGGAATACGGCACATTGTCGACCTGCGGCCGCCAGAAGAAGCGCCGGATTTCGACGAAGCGCAGGCGGCAGCCGAGCAGGGCATCGAGCATCATTCCATTCCGATCCGCGGCCCCGAATCGTTGACCTTGGAGCGCGTGCACGAGTTCGACCGGATCTTACAGGAGATCGGCGACGAGCCTGCGCTCCTGCATTGCGCGAGCGGCAATCGCGTCGGCGCGTTGATCGCGTTGCGCGAAGCGTGGCTCTACGGCCGGCCTGTAGAAGATGCGCTCGCGACAGGCCGTGCTTGGGGCATGACGAAGCTGGAGCCTGCCGTGCGTTCTTTGCTCGAGCGTCCGAGCGCTCCGTCTCCCAACCCGGAGCCCGGACGATGACCATTCGGTCCGTCACGGCGCGATCGTTCGTGTGCAACGGCGCAGCTGTGGCAACGGCAGCTTGCTGAGGTGCAATCGTGCAAGTGCGTGCGTGGCAGGCGATCGGGGGGATCACGGCGATCAGCGTGGCGGTGACGCTGGCGCAGCTGCCGGCCTCGACGTGGATGAGCACCGGGGCGTTGAGCTTGTCGATGGGCGTGGCTGCCATGTCGTTGATGGCGGCGACGGCACTCTTGGCGAGCCGTTGGAGCGTCATCGAGAACGCATTCGGCGGGCTCGACAGGGTCTATCTCGCGCACAAATGGATGGCGATCGCGGCGCTCGTGTTCGCCTCAATTCATTTCGTGTTCAAGGCCGGCGCGCCGGGATGGGAGACGGCATCGATCGTGACGCTGCCGTCATCATGGACGCGGCTCGTGCGTCAGCTCGCCTTAATCGCGTTGATGGTGATCGTGATCCTCGCGCTCAATCGCAAGATCCCGTATCACCGCTGGCGCTGGTGGCACAAGTTGTCCGGGCCGTTGTTCGCGATCGTGGTGCTGCATTGGCTCAGCTTCAAATCGCCAATCGCATTGTCGAGCGCAGCGGGTATCTGGCTCGCGACGCTCTCGGGAGTAGGGCTGCTCGCGGCGGCGTACAAGCTGGTCCTGTATCCTTTCGTTGCGCCTCACGCCGAGTATCGTGTGGTGCGCGCAGTGCCGGGCGCGGCGGCGCTGCACCTGGAGCTCGAGCCGGTCAAGCATCCGGTGAGCTTCGAGGCGGGTCAGTTCGCCTTTATCTCGGTGAAGGAGGACGGCCTGCGTGAGCCGCATCCGTTCACGATCGCGCGCGCCCCTGACGAGAAAGGTCACGTGCATTTCGTCATTCGCGATCTCGGGGATTACACGCACAAGCTGATCCGCCGCATCGCAGTGGGTATGCATGCGACCGTGTACGCGCCGTTCGGACGCTTCCGGCGCGTGCCCACGAAACGGGAGATCTGGATCGCGGGCGGCGTCGGTATTTCGCCTTTTCTAGCGTGGCTCACGGATGAGCAGCCGCCGCCGCTCGACAATGTGACGCTCTTTTATTTCTTCACGCCGGGCCGTGAGTTTCCTAGTGCCGAGCGCATCGAGGAACTGGCGCGGCGCCGGAATGCGGAGTTCGTCCCGGTGCCGGACGGTCCGACGAGCGAGACGTTCAAGAAGCGCTTCGAGGCCCTCGTGCGCGAGAGCGGATCTCAGGACCTGATCGTGAGCTGCTGCGGCCCGAAAGGTTTGCTGGAGCACGTGCGCGGCCGCATGCGCGAGCACGGTCTGCCCGACGGGTGCTTGCGGTTCGAGCACTTCGAGCTGCGCTGACCGTCGCTCGAGGCGCCGCAGCGGACGGCGCCCTTCCGTCGCGGGCGACGCGGTCGTATCTTGGCGGAAAAGGAGGTTCCCCATGATCACGCTCCGCCGAAGTCACGAGCGCGGCTACGCCGATCACGGCTGGCTCAAGTCGTACCACAGCTTTTCGTTTGCCGACTACTACGATCCGGCGCATGTCGCCTTCGGGCCGTTGCGCGTCATCAACGAAGATCGCGTGGCGCCGGGCGCCGGCTTCGGGATGCACGGGCATCGCGACATGGAGATCATCAGCTACGTGCTCGAAGGCGAGCTCGAGCATCGCGACTCGCTCGGCAACGGCTCGGTGATTCGTCCGGGCGACGTGCAGCGCATGAGCGCAGGCAGCGGTGTATTGCACAGCGAATTCAATCACTCGCGGACCGATACGGTTCATTTCCTGCAAATTTGGATCATGCCCGACGTGCTTGGAATCGCGCCCGAGTACGAGGAGAAGCGTTTCAACGTCGAGGACAAGCGCGGCAAGCTGCGCCTCATCGCGTCAGCCGATGGGGCCGACGGATCGGTGCGCATTCACCAGGATGCGCGTGTCTACGCCGGTGTGTTCGAGCGCAATGAGCGTGCGCAGCTTGCCCTTGCACCTGGACGTCGTGCGTATGTCCATGTCGCGCGCGGAACGATCGTCGCGAACGGCGAAAGTCTGGCCGCAGGCGATGCGCTCAAGGCCGTCGACGAAGCCGCAATCGTGCTCGAGCAGGGCAGCGGTGCAGAGGTGCTCGTGTTCGATCTGCCTTGAAGGCGCCATAGACGCCCTCGAGTTGTTCACCTTCGCGAAAGGGTCCTGTGCGATGGCGTGGCGGGGGAACCCCGAATTGCGGCTCCGTGGAATACGCAGCGCGCGCCTGTCGGCATACAAGTTGATAATGTGATCTCGGCACCCGCGCCGCTCGGCGGGAACCAACCTGAGCGTGCAGCCTTTCTGTAGAGTAGGAGCTCAGAATCATAGGGACTTGCGGGGGGACGATTGCAGCGACACGCGCTTTTCCGGGTTCTGCTCTTTGGTTTGTATCTTGCCGGCAGCTTTCGGTCAGCGAGCGCAGCCGAGGAGAGCGCTCTCGCTACCGAGCCGGCCGCAAATGTCCCCGACGCGACCCTCGATATGGGCCCGCCGTCGGAGCGGTCCGCGCAGTGGATCGATCGTGCGCATGGAGGCCTTCATGCCTTTCTCTGGCGTTCGGCGATGCGTGTCGATCGCTGGTTCGGTGCCGCGGAGAGCGAAGACGTCTACGCCAGGAACACCCGCGGCAGTATCACGCCCATCGTGCTGTGGGACGAGTTCAACGGTTTCGATCAGAAATTTCGCTTTCGCGTGCGCATGCCGCTGCCGCACCTCGGCGAGCGCTACAACGCCTTCATCGGTACGTTCAGTCGCGACGAATTCGTGACGGAGCGCGAGCAGGAGTCGGGCGCGATTCCGCGCCAACGCAGCGGCGGAGCGGTCGATGAGGACGAGACGCTGCTCGGTATTCAGTACCGCGAGCGCGACACCGGCGCACGCTTCGAAGCGGACGCCGGCATGCGCATTCGCTCGCCGCTCGATCCGTTCGTGAAGGCGGGCTATCGCTTCGAGCTCGCCACGCGTAACCATTTCCTGTTCACGTTTCGCGAGATCGGATTCTGGCAGAACAGCGAAGGATTCGGTTTCACCAGTCGCATCGATGTCGAGCGCGCGCTCGGTGTCGACTCGCTCATTCGCTGGTCGGCTGCCGGCACGATCTCGCAAGAGACCGAAGGGGTGCGTGGCTATAGTGCGCTGACGTGGTATCGCGCGCTCGCGAACGAGCAGGGCATCGCAGCGCAGATCTTCACCTCCGGCGAGTTCGATGCGCCGGTGCCGCTCGGCGAGTACGGGCTGCGCCTCGCCTATCGCAAACGCATCTTCCGCGATTGGCTGGTCTTGGAGCTGCGTCCGAGCCTCACGTGGCCGCGCGAGGAACGCGATCAGCCGCGCGAAGCAAGCTGGGGCTTCGGTATCGGGCTCGAAATGTTCTTCGGCGAGAACGGCTTCCAGGCGCGGCCGGCGACGCTATGAGGCGAGAGGCTCGGGGCTGGACCTATAAATAAGAGTGGAGTAGCCGCTCTGATCGTCAGTTACGACGGTCCGAACCTACAACTTAATCCGTACCCAGAGTTCACTGCCTGGGAGCCGAGCGTGGGCGCGGCAGCCGCCTTTGCCCGTCGCCCTTCTTGCCAGCACCCAGAGCCCAGTACCTCAGCGCACGGCGCTATCTCGCCGTGCCCCATTCCTGCGGCAGCGTCATCTCTCCCGACGACTTGAAGCGCACCGCGTTGAACACGGGGCCAGCCAGCTTGCCGTTCAAAGTGTAGGCGATCTTGTCGGTCGGGTTGCTCAGCGTGCCGATGGCGCTGCGCACGAGGCGGAACGCGGAAATGCTCACCGGTACAGCGACGACGGCTTCGCCGAAGGCCGGTACTTCTCCAGCGACATTGCTCACGCCGCTCGCGAACGGTCGGTTCTGTACCTGCAGGTCGACGTACACACCGTGATAGGCGATCGGCGATTCGTTCGGATTCTGTACGCGCAACTTGACGAGCATGCGCAGCTCGAGCCCTTCGCCTTGCAGCGGCTCGACGCCGACGACGTAGACCTGAACCGGGTCCTGCCTGAGCGTCGCGCAGCCGCTGAGCGCGAGCAGCGCGGCGAGCGCGACGAGGCGAGCGGTGCCGAGCATGCGCAGTGTCGTTGCCATACCGGGGTTCGTCATTGCGCGAGGTACGCGCCGTCGATTGGGAAATACGAGCCGTGCACGAAGCTCGCGCGCTCGCTGCTCAGGAAGCAGACGAGCTCGGCGACTTCCTCGGCGCGTCCAAGTCGACCGATCGGATGCAGGCGAATGAGGTTCGCGCGCGTTTCCGCGTCGAGATTGTCGAGTAGCGGTGTGTCGATATAGCCTGGGCCCACCGCATTGATGCGAATACCCTTGGCGGCGTATTCGAGCGCGGCTGTTTGCGTCAGGCCGACCACGCCGTGTTTCGCGGCAACGTAACCGGCCGCGCCGGCGGTGCCCACCTGACCGAGAATCGAAGCGACATTGACGATCGCGCCGCCGTCATGGGCGAGCATGTGCGTGATCTGCGCCTTCATTCCGTAGAACACGCCGGAGAGATTGATCCCGATGACTCTCTGCCAGCCCTCGATGCTGAGATCGCCGACTGGATTGAGCTCGCCGCCGATGCCGGCGTTATTGCACGCGACGTGCAGCCCGCCGAAACGCTCCACCGCCGCGCGCACGAGCGCTTCGTGATCTTGCGGCTTGGCGGCGTCGGCCCGCACGAACGCACTCTTGCCTGGACCGGCGGCTTCGTCGATGAGCCGCACGGTTTCCTGGCCCTTCTGCTCATCGATGTCGGAGACGATCACCCGCGCTCCCTCGCGTGCATATGCGAGCGCGATCGCGCGCCCGATGCCTGAACCGGCGCCGGTAACCAAAGCGACTTTGTCTTCGAGCTCCATCGTGTTCTCGCTGTGCTGTGCGTTGCGACTCAGTGCGGCTGCACCCAAGGATCGATTTTGCTTGATTCGAGCGCAGCACGCGTAAGACAGCCTATCTCAATTCGCCTAGGCACGCGATGCGTGCCCGTACCGATGCATGCCCGTACAGAATGCATGAGCGGTATACAACGCATCGTGATCATGCGTGCGAATGTTGCTCGACCCATTTCAGGAAGCGGTTCATCCAGCCTTGTAGAAACTGCTTGCTGCCAGGATCGGCGATTGCGCCATTGGCGTCGAAGAAGTCCTCGCTGACCTTCAGGAATACCTCGGGCTGCCCGAGCGTGGGCATGTTCAAGTAGGCGAGGCACGTGCGCAGATGCTGCTGGGCCACGGCGGTGCCGATGGTGCCGATCGAGCAACCGACGATGCCGGCTGGTTTGCCCTCCCATGCGCTTTGACCGTATGGGCGCGACGCGTGATCGAGCGCATTCTTGAGCACGCCCGGCATCGAACGGTTGTACTCCGGCGTGACGAACAGTACGCCATGCGCCGCGCGAATGTCTTGCTTCAAGCGCACCACCGATGGAGCAGGCTGTGCGTCGTCGTCCTGGTTGTAGAGCGGCAGGTCATCGATCTTGAGCATATGGAACGAGACGTCCTGACCGGCGAGTTGCGTCAACGCGTGAGCGAGCTTGCGGTTGTACGAGTTGCGTCGCAGGCTCCCGACGAGAACGGCGATGCGGATCTGGCTCATGAGGGGTCTCCTCGTGCGAGGGAAGCGGTTTGGCATGCCAGTAATTGCGCCGGCCGTCGTTCGGTTCCGTGGCGCAAGAGGCGCTCCGGGGCTTTCATCTTGAAGCGGCGGGAAGGCGTATGAACGACGATTCGGCATCCGCTTTGCTCGGCAAACGCGCTGGCGTTCTAGATAAGCAGGCCATCGTCGCGCCGCCCGGATACAACCGTTGGCTCGTACCGCCGGCAGCGCTTGCGATTCATCTATCGATCGGCATGGCCTATGGGTTCAGCGTGTTCTGGCTGCCCCTGTCGCGAGCGCTCGGCATCGAGCGGCCGATCGTCTGCGATGACGCCTCGTTCTTGCGATTGTTGACGGCGACGGATTGCGACTGGCCGATCTCGATGCTCGGCTGGACGTATACCTTGTTCTTCGTCTTTCTCGGCTCGTCCGCAGCGTTGTTCGGGCATTGGCTGGAAACGGCAGGGCCGCGCAAAGCCGGTGTGGTGGCCGCGCTGTGCTGGAGCGGCGGTTTGCTGCTGTCGGCCCTCGGCGTCTATCTGCATCAGATCTGGCTGCTCTGGCTGGGCTCGGGCGTGATCGGCGGTATAGGCCTCGGGCTTGGCTACATTTCGCCCGTGTCGACACTCATCAAATGGTTTCCAGATCATCGCGGGATGGCGACCGGTCTTGCCATCATGGGCTTCGGCGGCGGAGCGATGATCGGCGCGCCACTGGCCGATCGACTCATGAATGTCTTTGCCGGCCCGCACGACGTCGGTGTATGGCAGACCTTCGTCGTGCTCGCAGCGCTGTATTTCGTGGCGATGATCGCCGGCGCGCTGAGCTATCGGGTGCCGCCGCTCGGTTGGCGGCCGGAGCGGTTGCCCGAATCGCTGCCGCAACAGCAAAGGCTCGTGACGCGCGGTCACGTGCACGTCGACGAAGCGCTTCGCACGCCGCAGTTCTGGTTGCTCTGGGGCGTGCTGTGCCTGAACGTGAGCGCCGGCATCGGCGTGATCGGCATGGCATCGCCCATGCTGCAGGAAGTCTTCGGCGGCCGCCTCATCGGCTCGGCGCTGCGCTTCCCTGAGCTGGGCGAGGCGCAACGCACGCAAGTGGCGGCGATCGGCGCAGCCTTTGCAGGATTGCTCTCGCTCTTCAACATTGCCGGCCGGATCCTGTGGGCATCGTTCTCCGACTACATCGGCCGCAAGACGACCTACATAATCTTCTTCCTGCTCGGCATCGTGCTGTACGTGTCGGCGCCGGCGGCGGGGAGCGCGGGTTCGGTGGCGCTGTTCGTGACGATCTTTTGCGTCATCCTCACGATGTACGGGGGCGGCTTCGCGACGATACCGGCTTATCTGGCCGATCTATTCGGTACGCAGCATGTCGGCGCCATTCACGGCCGACTGCTGACGGCATGGTCTGCGGCCGGCATCTTGGGGCCTGTCGTCGTCAACTACATTCGCGAGCTGCAGCTCGCGCGCGGACTGCCGCCGCACGAAGCCTACAACGTGACGATGTACGTGCTGGCGGGCATGCTGCTGCTCGGCTTGTTGTGCAATCTGCTCGTGCGTCCTGTCGCCGAGCGGCATTTCATGAGCGAAGCGGCGCTTGCGGCGGAGCGTGCGGAAGCGCACGAGCGTCCTCCGGTCGAGGCGATGGCGCGACGCACGCGCTCGTTCATGAGCGCGAATCCGTGGCTGGCCGTGCTGCCGTGGCTGGCGATCGGGCTGCCGCTTGCGTGGGGCGTGTGGCTCACTCTCGGCAAGTCGTTCGTCTTGTTCCGCTGAGCAGCGCACCGCGCGGCGGTGCTGTCTATTTTTGTGCCGCCGCGTTCTCCTCGGCGAGCTTCGCGACGGCGGCGGCCACGATGTCGCTCAAGCCGGCGCCGCCTTCGCGATAGTAAGCGACGATCTGTGCGCGCATGCGCGGATCCCAGAAGCGCTTGAAGTGATCGAGGACCTGACGTGCCGCTTCTTCTTTGTCCGGTTCGGCCGCGAAGAAGTGGCCGATGCTGTTTGCCATTCGAACGAGATACTCGGCGCGCATGATCAAGATTTCAGACGCGATGGATGAGTGTAGACGACGTGCTGGTGCTCGCGGGCGAAGCCCACGAGCGTAAGCCCGCTGCGCTCGGCTAGGCGAACTGCGAATGCCGTCGGCGCCGAGACCGCAGCGATGAGCGGCACGCCGACCGTCGCGGCCTTCTGAACCATTTCGTAGCTCGCGCGGCTCGTGATCAGCAGCCAGCCGCGCGAGAACTGTTCCCCTGCGCGAATCAGGGCGCCGATGACCTTGTCGAGAGCGTTGTGCCGACCGACGTCCTCGCGCACGAGGCGAATCCCCTCGCCGGGCACGACCCATGCGGCGGCATGCACGCTGCCGGTCAGGCGATTGATGTGCTGGTGCTCGCCGATCTCGCGCAATGCTGCGTGCAGCTCGGCAGCTGTAAGCGACAGATCGCTCGTCACGGGCGGCGGAGTGCGAATCGCATCCTCGATGGTCGCCGCGCCGCACAGGCCGCAGCCTGTGCGGCCCGAAATATTCCGCTGCCGACGCA
Organism: uncultured Steroidobacter sp.; assembly: GCA_938008435.1. GTDB lineage: Bacteria > Pseudomonadota > Gammaproteobacteria > Steroidobacterales > Steroidobacteraceae > Steroidobacter. Next base: position 158,228 of record CALLKK010000001.1, read on the forward strand.
GCAGATCGGCGAAACGTTCGGCAGGAATGCCGATGCGAACCTCGTGCGTGCCGTCTTCGAGCGTACGCGCCTCGAGCGAGCGGATTTCGCTCGGATGGCTCACGATCCCCTCGGTCAACGTGAATCCTGCGGCGAGGTCTTCGAGATCGTTGGGCGTGGCCAGCATCACGACGTGCGAGATGCCGTGATAGGTGAGGGCGATCGGCGCTTCCTCGGCCACGCGATCGACGACTCGTTCGACGACGTTGTCGCGCCAGCGCTCGACGATCACTTCCGTGCTCGTCGGCGCCGCAGGCGCGATGGTGTCGAGGCGTCGTCGTTCGCGTTGTGTCATGCCCCTGTCTCGATGCCGCCTTCGTAGCGAACGAAGGCGGCACGCACGATCACTCCGATGGCGCTTGCGGCGAGGCCGGCACGTGACCGCCTCCGGCGCGGCGCTGAATGCGTTGCTGCTCGGTGAGCTCGCGGTGGCGCTTCTGCCATTCGGACGGCTGAGTCACTTTGGTGACTTGCACTGCAGTGACCTTGTACTCGGGGCAGTTGGTTGCCCAATCGGAGTTGTCGGTCGTCACGACGTTCGCGCCGGATTCGGGGAAGTGGAATGTGGTGTAGACGACGCCCGGCTGTACGCGCTCGGTCACTGTTGCGCGCATCACCGTCTCGCCGGCACGGCTGGCGATGCCGACCCAATCGCCATCCGCGATACCGCGCACGTTCGCATCGTGCGGATGGATCTCCAGGCGGTCTTCCGAGTGCCAGACCACGTTGGGCGTACGCCGCGTCTGCGCGCCGACGTTGTATTGGCTGAGGATGCGGCCGGTCGTGAGCAGCAGCGGGAAGCGCGACGTGGTGCGCTCTTCGGTCGGCACGAACTCGGTGACGTAGAACTTGCCCTTGCCGCGCACGAAGCGATCGACATGCATCGTCGGGGTGCCTTCCGGCGCCTCGTCGTTGCAGGGCCACTGAATGCTGCCGAGGCGATCGAGCTTCTCGTAGCTGACGCCGGCGAACGTCGGCGTCAGGCGCGCGATCTCGTCCATGATCTCGGAAGGATGCCGGTAGTGCATCGGATAGCCGAGCGCGTTCGACAGCAGCATCGTGACTTCCCAGTCCTGATAGCCGCCGAGCGGCTCCATGATCTTGCGCACGCGCGAGATGCGGCGCTCGGCATTCGTGAAGGTGCCGTCCTTCTCGAGGAACGACGAGCCGGGCAGGAAGATGTGCGCGTACTTCGAAGTCTCGTTGAGGAACAGATCCTGGACGATCACGCACTCCATCGCGCTCAACGCCGCGACGACGTGCGTGGTGTTCGGGTCGGACTGCGCCATGTCCTCGCCTTCGATGTAGAGCGCCTTGAAGGAGCCGTCGAGCGCAGCTTCGAACATGTTCGGAATGCGCAGGCCCGGCTCGGCTTCGAGGGGAACGCCCCATGCCTCTTCGAAGAGCCGACGCACTTCGCTATTGGAGACGTGTCGATAGCCGCTGAACTCGTGCGGGAACGAGCCCATGTCGCAGGAGCCTTGCACGTTGTTCTGGCCCCGCAGCGGATTGACGCCGACGCCCTCGCGCCCGAGATTGCCCGTAGCCATCGCGAGATTGGCGATGCCCATGACCATCGTCGTGCCCTGACTGTGCTCGGTGACGCCGAGGCCGTAGTAGATGGCGGCATTGCCGCCCGTTGCGTAGAGCCGCGCGGCGCCGCGCACGAGCGAGGCGGGCACGCCCGTGACTTCTTCGAGCGCCTCGGGCGAGTTCTTCGGATCGGCGACGAACGCTTTCCAGCGCTCGTACGAATCGAGCTCGCAGCGCTCGGCGACGTAGTCGTCCTTGGTAAGGCCCTCGGTGACGATCACGTGCGCCAGCGCATTGATGATGGCGACGTTCGTGCCGGGGCGCAGCTGCAAGTGAAAGTCGGCACTGATGTGCGGCGCGCGCACGAGCGCGATCTCGCGCGGATCGATCACGATCAGCTTCGCGCCTTGACGCAGACGGCGCTTGAGCTGCGAGCCGAACACAGGGTGACCTTCCGTCGGATTGGCGCCGATCACGACGATCACATCCGATTTCATGACGGATGCGAATTCCTGCGTGCCCGCGGATTCGCCGAGCGTGTGCTTGAGGCCATAACCCGTCGGCGAATGACAGACGCGCGCGCAGGTGTCGACATTGTTGTTGCCGAAGGCCGCGCGCACGAGCTTCTGCACGAGGTAGGTTTCCTCGTTCGTGCAGCGCGAGGAGGTGATCCCGCCGACGGCGTACTTGCCGTACTTGGCCTGGATGCGCTTGATCTCCGAGGCGGCATACGAGATCGCTTCTTCCCAGCTCACTTCCTGCCACGGATCGGTGATCTTCTTGCGGATCATCGGTTTGACGATGCGATCCGGATGCGTGGCGTAGCCGTACGCGAAGCGGCCCTTGACGCAGGCATGGCCTTGATTTGCGCGCCCGTCGCGATTCGGCACCATGCGCACGACGGTTTGGTCTTTGACCTCCGCCTTGAACTGGCAGCCCACGCCGCAGTAACCGCAGGTGGTCGTGACCGTGCGCTCGGGTCGGCCGAGCGCGAGCAACGACTTCTCGGTGAGAGCGGCGGTCGGACAGGCTTCGACGCATGCGCCGCAGGAGACGCATTCGGAAGCAAGGAACGGCTCGTTCTGACTGGCGGCGACCTTCGAATCGAAGCCGCGGCCTTCGATCGTGAGCGCGAACGTGCCTTGCACTTCATCGCACGCGCGCACGCAGCGCGAGCACACGATGCAAAGATCCGGATCGAACGCGAAATACGGATTGCTTGCGTCCTTGGGCGAATTGCGATGCGTGCGTCCGCCGACGTCATAGCGCGACGTGGTGATGCCGTAGAGCTCCGCCATGTCCTGCAATTCGCAATGGCCATTGCCGGGGCAGGCTTCGCAATCGAGCGGATGATCGGAAACGTAGAGCTCGAGCACGTTCTCGCGCAACTGCCGCAGCTTCTCGCTTTGCGTGCGCACTTTCATGCCCGGCGCGACGGTCGTGGTGCAGGAGGCGGGATAGCCTTTGCGGCCCTCGATCTCGACCAGACACAGACGGCACGAGCCGAAGGCTTTGAGCGTTCCCGTGGCGCAGAGCTTCGGAATGCGATTTCCCGCAATCGCTGCGGCGCGCATGATCGACGTGCCTTCCGGCACCGTCACCGGCACACCGTCGATCTCGAGCGTGACGAGCTCCGTCGCCGTGCTGGCCGGGGTACCCGGATCGATGTAGTCGTAGGCGTACATAACGGACCTCGCCTTCAGATGGATCGCTTGCTATTAACGCGCCGATCGGCTCGCAAGTCACGTCCTCATTGTGCGGTGCGCATAAAATCTTCCGGGAAGTGCTTGAGCGCGCTTTGCACCGGAAACGGCGTCATGCCGCCGAGCCCGCACAGCGAGCCGTGCACCATGGTCTCGCAGAGCTCCTGCACGAGCTGCAGGTTCTTGTCGCGTTCCACATTCGCGATGATTCGGTCGAGCAGCTCGACTCCGCGCGTGGAGCCGATGCGGCATGGCGTGCACTTGCCGCAAGATTCCGCGGCGCAGAATTCCATCGCGTAGCGCGCCATCTTCGCCATGTCGACGGTGTCGTCGAATGCGACGACGCCGCCATGTCCCAACAACGCGCCGATCGCGGACAAGGCTTCGTAATCGAGCGGCGTGTCGAACTGCGATGCAGGAATGTAGGCGCCGAGCGGACCGCCGACTTGCACGGCGCGGATCGGCCGGCCGCTCGCGGAGCCGCCGCCGAAATCGTAGAGCAGCTCGCGTAAGGTCAAGCCGAAAGCGCGCTCATAAAGTCCGCCGCGCTTGATGTTGCCGGCGAGCTGCAACGGAATCGTGCCGCGCGACTTGCCGACGCCGAAGCTCTGGTAGAACTCGGCGCCGTGCTGCAGGATGACGGGCACGCTCGCGAGCGAGATGACGTTGTTGACGACCGTGGGCTGTCCGAACAGTCCTTTGATCGCCGGCAACGGTGGGCGCACGCGCACTTCGCCGCGCTTGCCTTCGAGGCTTTCGAGCATCGAGGTCTCTTCCCCGCAGATGTACGCGCCGGCGCCGAGCCGCACTTCGAGATCGAAGGTCTTGCCGCTGCCGAGAATGTCGCGGCCGAGATAGCCTTCTCGATAGGCGGTCGCGATCGCCGCCTCGAGGGTCTTGTGCGCATGCGGGTATTCGGCGCGCAAGTAAATGAAGCCGCGTGTGGCGCCGACGGCAAGGCCGGCAATCGTCATGCCCTCGATCAGCATGAACGGATCGCCTTCCATCAGCATGCGATCGGCGAAGGTTCCCGAATCGCCTTCGTCCGCATTACATGCGATGTATTTCTGCGGGGCAGCCTGATCGAGCACCGTCTGCCACTTGATGCCGGTGGGGAAGGCGGCGCCGCCGCGCCCGCGCAGCCCCGAGTCGAGCACGGTCTTGACGATTTCGGTCGGCTGCATCTCGAGCGCGCGGCGCAGGCCTGCATAACCGTCGTGCGCGAGATAATCGGTCAGGCTCGTCGGGTCGATGACGCCGACGCGCGCAAACGTGAGGCGCTGCTGGTTCTTGAGGAAGGGAATTTCTTCCGTCAGACCGTGGTGGAGCGGATGTGACGCACCTTGCAGAAATCCGGCCTCGAACAGACTCGGCACGTCTCGTGCCGTGACAGGGCCGTACGCATGACGCCCGTTCGGCGTGGCGACTTCGACGAGCGGCTCCAGCCACAGCAAGCCGCGCGTGCCGTTGCGCACGAGACGAATCGGCGTGCCGCGGCGCTCGGCTTCGGCGGCAATGGCTCGCGCAACGCGTTCGGCGCCGACCGACAACGCGGCAGCATCCTGCGGCACGTATACGGTCGTGATCATTTCGCGCTCTTCTCCTCGATCAGCTCATCGAAGCGTTCCGGCGTGACGCGCCCGTAGAGCTCTTCGTCGATCATGACGGCGGGCGAGCACGCGCAGTTGCCGAGGCAGTACACCGGTTCGAGCGTGAAGGCGCCGTCGGCAGTCGTCTGATGAAAATCGATGCGCAGCTTCGCCTTCGCGTGCTCGGTGAGCTCGTCAGCGCGCATCGCCTTGCAGGACTCGGCCTGACAGACGCGCACGATGTGTCGGCCCGGCGGCTGACGTCGGAAGTAGTGATAGAACGTGACGACGCCGTGTACGTCCGCGCGCGAGAGATTCAAGGCGGACGCGATGATCGGGATCGCCGCATCTGGGATGTAGCCGATGCGATTCTGGACCGCATGCAGCACCTGCAGCAGGGGCCCTGGCTGCGACTGGTACTGCGACAGCGCAAGGTCGATCTGCTCGCGCGTGCGGGCGTCCAAGGTTTCGGGTCTTGCGGGCGTGGTGTTCACGGCTGACGGCGCAAGCAGCAATCGGTCGATAAGAGTAATCAGCTCGCCCGCGCGCTCGCAGTGGGCGAAGCACTGATTCGGCCCGCGGGGCGATCAGCACATAGTACTCCCGACGGCGTGCGCCGTAACGCCGCCGTCGGGGTCGAGTTGCAACGATCGCCGAGCGCAGCCGGCCCGAGCGATCCGCTTGCCGCTGCTAGGCGGCAAGTACGCCTTTCGCCTTCGCCGTGTGGGCGGCGATGAGATCCATGAGCGGCGGCGACAGACAGTCGTACGGCTCGAGCTTGAGCTCCCTGAGCCGTGCGCGCACCGCGCCCATTTGCTCCGGTTTCGTGCCCGACTCGATGATCGAGGAGACGAATGCCGCGAATTCCGGCGCTGCCCAGCCCTTCTGATCGGAGAGCTCGACGTGGACGAAGTCGAGCCCGTAGAAGGGATGATCCTTCTTCTCGATGCGGCCGTACATGTGGACGCCGCAGCCCGTGCAGGCGTAGCGCTGAATGACGGCGGAGGGATCCACGACCTTCAGCTTGTCGGCGTTCTGGACCACCTTCACCTTGTCACGCGGAATGACGCCGACGATCGAGAAGAGAGCGCCTTGCGGCTTCCAGCACTTCGTGCAGCCGCAGGCGTGGTTGAACGCGACATTGCCGTCGAGCTGCACGACGACGGGCTTGTCCTGGCAATGACACTTCAGCGTGCCGCCCTTGAAATTGGGATCGCCCGGTGTGACGCCATTGTCGACCAGCGGGTGAATCGAGATCGCGCTCATGGTGGTTCTCCGATGGCTTTCGCAAAGTGGTGACAGCCCGCGCGTTCAGAAGAGCACAACGCTGCGGATGGATTCGCCCTTGTGCATGAGATCGAACGCATCGTTGATTCGCTCGAGCGGCATCGTGTGCGTGATGAGGTCGTCGATGTTGATCTTGCCGTCCATGTACCAGTCGACGATCTTCGGCACGTCGGTCCGGCCGCGTGCGCCGCCGAAGGCCGTGCCTTTCCAGACACGTCCGGTGACGAGCTGGAAGGGACGGGTCTTGATTTCCTGGCCGGCGCCGGCCACGCCGATGATCACCGAGACGCCCCAGCCGCGATGGCAGCATTCGAGCGCCTGACGCATCAGATCGACATTGCCGACGCACTCGAAGCTGTAATCCGCGCCGCCGTCGGTCAGGCTGACGAGGTAGGAGACGAGATCCTGACCGACTTCCTTCGGATTGACGAAATGCGTCATGCCGAATTTCTCGGCGAGCGCTTTGCGCTTCGGATTGATGTCGACGCCGATGATCATGTTGGCGCCCACCAAACGCGCGCCCTGGATCACGTTGAGCCCGATGCCGCCCAAGCCGAACACGACGACGTTCGCGCCCGGCTCGACTTTCGCCGTGTTGATCACCGCGCCGATGCCGGTCGTCACGCCGCAGCCGATGTAACAGACCTTGTCGAACGGTGCGTCCTCGCGAATCTTGGCGACGGCGATTTCGGGCAGCACGGTGTAATTAGAGAATGTCGAGCAGCCCATGTAGTGATGGATCATCTGCTTGCCGATCGAGAAGCGGCTCGTGCCGTCCGGCATGACGCCTTTGCCCTGCGTGGCGCGGATCGCGGTGCAGAGATTCGTCTTGCGCGACAGACATGACTTGCACTGACGGCACTCGGGGGTGTAGAGCGGGATCACGTGATCGCCCTTCTTGACCGATGTGACGCCGGGTCCCACGTCGACGACGACGCCCGCGCCTTCATGACCGAAGATGACGGGGAACAAGCCTTCCGGGTCGGCGCCCGAACGCGTGAATTCGTCGGTGTGGCATATGCCGGTGGCCTTGATCTCGACGAGCACCTCGCCGGCTTTCGGACCGTCCAGATCGACAGTCGTCACTTCCAACGGTTTGCCTGCTTCAAAGCACACGGCTGCTCTCGTTTTCATTGTCGCTTCCTCGAAATGCTCAAGTAGTGTCGCCGCGACACGACGGGCTCCACGGCGCGATGGCCGTTGGCGCCGCCTGCATGGATCGCATCCGAGGTCTTGAAATCGGATGCGATGTTGCCGGTCTCATCGAGCAGCGGAATGCCGTACTCGACGAGGATCGATTCGATCTTGCTGCGGTGCTGCGCAATCCAGTCGTCGATCGTCTGTTTCCATTCCTTCTCGCCGAAGCGTACGCCCATCGCGATCTCGTAGTCGAACTTGATCTGCGGATCGCGCGTGAAGGCGACGGCGCGCCAGGCAGGCGAGCCTGAGTGCTTGTTCACGAGATAGGCGGCGATCGGTCCCCAGACGATGGCGGCGTCGATCTGACCGCTGGTCAATGCGCGTTCGATGACGGAGTGCGGATTCTCGTCCGGATCGCCGCTTTGTGCCGGGAACGGCACCGCCTGCTTGAGCAGCTGGTTGCGGATCAGCCAGTCGGCGCCCGGCGATTGAGCGAACACGCCGATACGCAGGGAATGGAGCGTCTGCTCCGGCAAAGACAGCAGGTCGTCGGGCTTGCGGATTGCATCGAGACCGTTCTTGACCGGGAAGACGAGGGCATACGTCGAGCGCATGTACGGCTGCGTCGTGGCGGTGAGCTCGTAACCGGCGGGTACGCCGATGATGAGATCGCAGGCGTACTCGCGCGTCGTCGGATCTTGCTTGCGCAGCGTGTTGCGGACGAAGCCCATGCGTTGCGGGAAATAGGTGTACTCGAGGCGTCGGCCGAGGTCGCGCGCGAGCTCGGCGGCGATGCGGTTTTCGTAGCCTTGGCCGTTGCGATGCGAGAGCGGCATGTTGTTGCCGTCCGCGCACACTTTGAGCACGTCCGGGTTTTCTGCCGCGCCGGCTGCCACGGCGAACGCGCTCAATGCCGCCGGCAGGAGCCAATGCCGCATGAATGTACAGAACTTCATCGCCGTACCTTCATTGCTTGCCGATTTCGCTCAATCGTCCCGGCTCGATCTTGCCGTCGGAACGCCCCTTGAGATAGGCGTAAAGGCCTTCCCAGTTCTTCTGCATCATCTGGCTCGTGTTGAAAGGCGGCATGCCTTTCTCGACACGTCCGTTCATCACAATGTCGTGGAATTCTTCCTTCGTGAGTTTCTTGAGCGATTCCACGAGCGAGGGGCCGACCATGCCTTCCTGTGCGGCACCGTGGCAGCGCTCGCACGCAAGTGCGCGCCACGTGCGCCAGCCGTTCAGAGTTTTCTCGTCGACTTGATTGCCGTTCTCTACGGTGTAGAGGGCCGTGCTGTCGGCGGATGAACCAGGGGCGCTGTCGGCGGCAGCGCTGGTCGTGCTTTCGGTGCCTTCTTCGGTCGACGAGGGTGCAGCGTCTTCCGAGAACACGGTGGTGGAAAGACCGATCAACAGAGCCAGCAGGGATACGGTGCCCGCATTTCGTCGCATCGAATGAACCTCGTCGTAGGGCGCGTATGTCGAAGATCGACATACGCGCCTTTCTTGCTGGTACACGACTTTGGTGGGCACTGCTTGCGATTGGTTCCGTTCAAACGCTTCCTAGAAGTGACCCACGCTCCTCGAACATCGCTGCATCAGTTGTCGGGCAACGCGAACACGAACAGCGAGCCGCCGAGCGTCGTGTACTTGGCGAGGTCCTTGTACCCGCCGACGGCGCCGAGACCCTCGGTCGACTCGGTGAGACCTGCGGCCATGCCGATGCCGGCCCAGCCGCCGATGCCCGAATACACGCCGACGTATTGCTTGCCGTTGTACTCGTAGGTAAAGACATTACCGATGATTCCCGACGGCGTCTTGAACTTCCACAGCTCCTTGCCGTCCTTGGTGCTCACGGCCTTGAGATACCCTTCGAGCGTGCCGTAGAACACGATGTCGCCCGCGGTCGTGAGCGCGCCCGACCACACGGAGAAGCGCTCCGGCTTCGACCACACGATCTTGCCGTTGACCGGATCCCACGCGATGAAGTTGCCCATGCCGCCGTGGCTGTTCGGTGCCGGATACATCGTGAGCGTCGCACCGACATACGGTTGGCCGGCGGTGTACTCCACCTGGAACGGCTCGTACGTCATGCACACGTGGTTGGTCGGCACCATGATCAGGCCGCTCTTGCGATCGTAGCTCGCGGGCTGCTGATCCTTCGTGCCGAGCGCGGCGGGACAGATGTCCTTCACGTTCACGTCGGGACCGGTCGTGCCGGGCGAGTAGCGTTTGTCGACGATCGGACGGCCCGTCTTCATGTCGACTTTCGTCGCCCAATTGACGACTGGATCGTATTTCTCCGCGACGAGCAGCTCGCCGGTTTCGCGATTGAGCGTGTAGGCGAACCCGTTGCGATCGAAGTGCACGAGCGCCGGGACTTTCTTGCCCTTGAAGTCGATGTCGATCAGCAGGTTCTCGTTGACGCCGTCGTAATCCCACTCATCGTGCGGCGTCATCTGATAGGCCCACTTCGCCATGCCGGTGTCCAGATCGCGCGCGAAGATCGTCATCGACCAACGGTTGTCGCCGGGGCGCTGCGCCGGGTTCCACGTGCCCGGATTACCAGTGCCGTAATAGATCAGGTTCAGCTTCGGATCGTAGGAATACCAGCCCCACGTCGTGCCGCCGCCGAGCTTCCACTGATCGCCTTCCCAGGTCTTGAGGGACGAGTTCTTGCCGACCGGCTGCAGCTTGCCGTTCGTCCAGGTCATCGTCTTCTGCGGATCGACGAGGATGTCTTCGTCGGGCCCCGTGCTCCATGCCGTCCAGACGCGCTTGCCGGTCTTGATGTCGTAGGCGATCAGTCGTCCGCGCACGCCGAACTCGCCGCCCGAGATGCCGGTGATCACCTTGTCCTTGAAGACGTGCGGCGCATTCGTGTTGGTCTCGCCGATCTTCGGATCGCCGTTCTTCGCCGTCCAGACGACCTTGCCGGTATTCGCATCGAGCGCCACCAGCGTCGTGTCGGCCTGCTGCAGGAAGATCTTGCCGTCACCGAACGCAAGGCCCCGATACACTGTGTCACAGCACATGACAGGTACGACACTCGCGTCCTGCTTCGGCTCGTACTTCCATTTGAAGGACTGATCCTTGAGATTGATGGCGTACACGTTGTTCGGGAACGGCGTATGCACGTACATCGTGTCGCCGATGACGAGCGGCGAGCCTTCGTGGCCGCGCAGCACGCCCGTCGAAATCGTCCAGGCGACCTGCAGCCGCGAGACATTGCTCGCATTGATCTGTTTGAGCTCGCTGTAGCGGTGATTCGCGTAATCGCCCGCTTGGGTGGCCCAGTTGGATGGTTTGCTCATGGCGGCTTCCAGATCGGGTGCCGCGCTGAGGCTCGTCGCGGCGGCGGTAGCGGACGCCGCGATCGAGACTAGAATCAGACGACGATGAGTGTTCATATCCGCTTCCTCATGGCTCACGTGAATTGCGGCTCTTTGACACATCAAGGGAGACTGGGCATGACAATGCAATCCCTATGCCACGCTCGCGGTGCACTCGCGATGCTTTGTGCGTCCGCGCTGTCCGTTCATTCGGTCAGCGCGCTCGCCGATCAGCGGGTCAACGACTTCCCGACACAGGCGCGCGTCGAGTACGTGCAGGAATGCATGACTCGATCGGGCGGGCAGCTGGCGAGCCTGTATCAATGCTCTTGCGTCATAGACGAAATCGCGAAGCAGTTCAGCTACGACGAATACGTAGAAGCTTGGACATTCTCGCGATATGCGTCGCTCGGAGGAGATCGCGGCGGTTTGTTTCGCGATCCGGAAGAGGGCCGCGCGAAAGCTAAGCGCTTCGAGGCGGTGGAGAAAGACGCCGAGAAGCGTTGCGGTATACACGCACCGAAGTGACATTGCATCAGCTCGTCGGTGGCGTCGGGCCGATGACGACGCCCCACGGAGTTTGGCCGACCGGCACGCGTTTGACGACGGTGAAGGACTCGACGTCGATGATGCTCACGTCGTTGGACGGTCCATTCGCGCTGTAGAGGAAGCGGCCGTCGTCGCTGAGCGCAAGGCCCCACGGACGGGCGCCGACTTCGACTTCCTTGATGAGCTTGTGGCCGGCCAAGTCGATGAATGCCACCGTACCCCCACGCCCGGTGCTCAAGTAAATGCGATTGCGTTTACTGTCGAGCACGACCGACATCGGACGAGCTTCCTTACGCAGTTGCAGCACGCGCTCAACAGGCTCGCCCTCGGGCACGGTGATCTTGTACAGCGATGCATCGAACTCGCCGGACACGTATGCAATGCGGCTGTCCGGCGTGAAGGCTGCATCGCGGGGTCGCAGTCCGACTTTGACGCTGCGCAGCACCTTGAGGGTTGCGGTGTCGATGATCGAAACGGCGTTGTCCGATTCGTTGGTCACCAAGACCCACTTGCCGTTCGGCGAAAGGACGACACCCTCGGGCTCTTTGCCAACCGAAATGCGCTCGACCACTTTGCCGCTGGCGACGTCGACGACGGACGCAGTCGCGGCATCTTCGTTGGCCACGTACAGGCGCTTGCCGTCCTTGCTGATATCGAATTGCTCGGGGTCGGAGCCCGCCTTCAACACTTCGATGAGCTTGTGCGTACGCGTATCCACCACGGCGATGCCGTCGGCGGCCAGATCGCGTTTGCGCTTGGCGCATTCCTCATCTGGTACGCTCGGCGGGCATTTCGGCAGTCCGCTGACGGCAACGTAAAGGCGCGTGCCGTCGGCATTCAGTTTCAAGCCGCGCGGCCGCTTGCCGACCTCGATCGTGGCAATGACCTCGCCTTTGGCGGTGTCGAGCACCGACACGCTCTGACCGTCTTCGTTGGAAACATAGGCTCTGCCTGCGTAGGAGGGCGCAGGCAGAGCGAACAGGAGGGGGACGAGGAAAACGGTGAGGCGTCGAATGCGTGGCTTCATTACGAAAGGGATCCTCAGAACGAGAAGTAGGCGCCGATGTTGAAATTGCTCGCGTCGTTCTCGAGGCCGCTATGCGCTTTCGCGTTGACGTCCGTGAACTCGGCGAGCAGCGTGAGATTCTCTGTCAACGAGTGATACACGCCGATTGTGTACTTGCTGTTCGTCTTCACAAGATCGGAAATCCCTTCTCCCGGTGCGAGATCGAGGTTGCTCTCGCCGTAGTTCACGCCGATCTTCGTGTCGCCGATCTTGTACGTCAGCTGCGCGAGAAAGCCGTCGGAATCGCGTTCCGCACCCGCGACGTTGTCGCCGCCGGCAAAGAGCGCGGTGGTGCCGATGCCTTCGCCTTGGTAGTACCAGGCCATGAATTCGAGATTGCCCCACGTGATCTTGCCGCCGATGTCGAAACCGAAGCTGTCGAAGTCCTGTGCGTCGGTGATGCCTTCGTGTTTCTGAGTAATGAAGGCGGCGCTCAGGTACACCGGACCGTTCGTGTAAGAGAGCTTGGCGTGAAAGCCGGGGCTGGCTTCGGGTACTGCTTGCGCGGTCGGAGTGCCGACGGGCTCGAGCGGATCGAAGATGCCGAGCGTGAACTTGAAGCCGCCGAAATCCGGCGTCGTGTAATTAATCTGCGCCAGCCAATCGGTGTAGATGTAGCCGAAACCGATCGAGCCGAGCGACGTATTGGACGGCGTGGCGTAATTGCCGCCGCCGGCACCGACGCCCGGCAGCGTCATGTCGTTCAGAATGGCATCGGCGCCGAAAAGACCGATATTGCGTCCCAGCAGAAAGGTGCCCATGCGTTCGTTGCCGAACGTGAGAAATACCTGACGGATGTCGAGTCCGGTCGTGCCGAGCGCAGTGTTGCGACTTGCGGCGCCTTGTCCAAGGTTCGGGCTCGCGTCGTTCGTGCTGATGCCTGGATAGAAGCCGAAGGTGACGCCGATGTCGTAGCCGTTCTGCGTGGTGGAAACGCCGAGAACGATGGCGGCGGGTAAGAGTCCGTTGCTGATGGACGACGAGTTGTCCTCGCCGCCGGCGCCGATGCACGCAAGGCCGCCGGCAACGCCGGTAACGTTCTCGTCCTCGCAGCTCGCATGGATGTAATGAACATTAACGTTGCCGTTTGCAGTGAACTTCCAGTCGCCGGACGTGAGCTCGACAGCATGGGCCGGGGCGCACAGGCAAAGCGCGATCGGCGCGGCGAGCAGGGAAGCAGTTGAGAGGTCAAGCCCTTTGATCCGTGGTTGCGCCAGCATGGAACTGCTCCCTGAGGCAGCGTGCGTGGATCGCTGCGACGCATCGCGCGCGTGGTCCAGGCACGTGGATGGTATGGGCGGGCAGAGACCAGCAAGGCGTATGCCAGTGAGTGCGCGAATGCGCTGCGTGCGTGCTGATGCGCTCGTGCAACGGTTGTACACAACGCCGCGCGCTCCGCAGGAATCGCGGCGCACGCGAGCGCGCGGCGCGCGTAGTCGTCGCGGAATGCGGTAAAGAGGAAGCGCATTGCGCTTTATACGGATGCGCCGAGCGGCCGAGATTTCGCGCCTCGCGTATTCCTCGAGCTGTGCGATTCATATGACACTGTCGCGCCACAAGCGACACAGGTGATACAGTCGGACCGTTGCGTTGCAGTCGCAGCAGCGCACGGCAAAGTCGCTCGGGATGTGCCGGTGACTTGCACGCCTTGTGGCGGCGGGTCGACAACAACGGATAGGCGCAGCAGCGTCGTGACGAGGTCAGGGGGATGCTGGAAACGACTGCAATGGAGCACGCGGCCAACGTTCTGCGGTTCGTGCGTGAAATCGACGGGTCGTCGCACTCGGCGCTGATGGGCAGCGCGATCGGACGCTCTTGGCGACGTTGCGTGCAGGATTACGCGCTCGACCCCGCGCGGCGTCAGCCTGCGCGGGTTCTCGACTCCGAAGCATTGCGCAGCTTGCGCGAGCAGCACGCCGAGCTCGTCCACATCGCCTCCGCCGAGATCGATTGGTTGTACGAGCACATCGCGGGCTCGGGTTACGCGCTCCTGCTCACCGATGCGAACGGCATCATTCTCTATGAGAAGTCGGAGCCCACGCTGGTCAACGGCTTTCATTCCGCGGGACTGCTCACCGGCGCGGACTGGAGCGAGCCCTCGCAAGGGACCAACGGCATGGGCACGTGCATCGTCGAGAAGCGCCCGGTCACCGTGCATCTCGACGAGCACTTTCACGGTTGTCACATCGGCCTGTCGTGTTCCGCGGCACCGATCTGCGATCCCTCCGGCGCATTGCTCGCGGTGCTCGATGCATCGACGATGAACGCGCGCGATACGCGCGTCAGCCAAGCGCACACCATGGCGCTCGTGAATCTGTCGGCGCGCCTCATCGAAAAGTGCGTGTTCCTGCGTCACTTCCGTCAAGCGATCATGCTGCGCTTTCATGCGCGGCCCGAGCTCGTGAACCTGCAGCACGATGGCGCGCTCGCGTTGGCCGGCGATGCGACGATCCTGTCCGCGGACGAGACGGCGGTGCGTTTGCTCGGCGCGCGCGACCGGACGGCTCTCATCGGGCGGCGGATCGACGAGGTCTTCGATGTGCGTCCCGACGACATTCTCGGTGCTTGCTCGCGCAGCGCCGACAGCTTGCTGACGGTGCGCGATACGCATCTTGGGCGCCGCTTCTTCGCGAGCGTGGGGCAGGAGACGACGGCTGCTGCGCGACCGGTGCACAGCGTGCGGCCTGCGTCGAGCCCGTCGGTGTTGCAGGTCGCAGCGGCGTCGGCGCGCAAGGCAGTGCTCGATCTCGATGAGCTTGCGGGCGACGATCCGCAGATGCTGCGCAATGTCCGCAGCGCTCGGCGCGTGGCGTCATCGCGTGTCAACGTGATGATTCAAGGGCCGACGGGAGCGGGCAAGGAAGCATTTGCGCGAGCGCTGCATGCGGCGAGCAATCGTGCCGACAAACCGTTCGTCGCGCTCAATTGCGCCGCGATTCCAGAATCGCTCATCGAGAGCGAGCTCTTCGGCTACCGTCCAGGCGCTTTCACGGGCGCACGCAAGGAGGGCATGAAGGGCAAGATTCTCCAGTCGTCCGGCGGCACGTTGTTCCTCGACGAGATCGGCGACATGCCGCTGCAGCTGCAGACGCGGCTCTTGCGCGTGCTGGAAGAGCAGGAGGTGATGCCGCTCGGCGCGGAAACGCCGATCAAGGTCGATCTGCACGTGATCTGCGCGTCCCATCAGAACCTGCGCGCAATGATCGCGCGCGGCACCTTCCGCGAAGATCTCTACTATCGCTTGAACGGCATTACGCTCGAGCTGCCGCCGCTCGCGCAGCGCACGGACAAGGAGCGGCTCATTCGCGATTTTCTCGCCGCGGAGACGAGCGACGGACGTCCTGCCGCCATCGAGATGGATGCCTTTCAGTGCTTGCTTACTTATCACTGGCCGGGCAACATCCGCGAGCTGCGCAATGTCATTCGCACGGCGCTCGCGATTTGCGAAGGCGGCGTCGTGCGGCTCTCCGACTTGCCGAGCGAAGTGCGTGCGCACATGGAGTCGAGCGCCGCAGCTTCGTCCGTCGCGGCGCCCACGACAACCCTCGGTGCCGCGTCGACGAGTTGCGGGCCGGACCCGTTGGGTGCGGCCGAGCGCGATGTGCTCCTCGCGGCGATCCGTGAGTGCGGCGGCAACATGTCCCACGCTGCCAAGAAGCTCGGCATCAGCCGCAACACCCTCTATCGTCGCTGCAAACGTCTCGGCCTGCCCGTACGGCGCGAGCGGCCGGCATTCCTGAACTGAAGATCCTCACGCGTCACGCCGCGCCGGGAGGCGTTGGCGTGGCACGCATTCTGCTTGAGCTTGTGTTGCTGGAAGCTCCGCACGAGCTCTCATGGTGCAGCGTGCGTGTGAGGATCCGATGGCGGCACAAGGCGGCCGGAAGCGAGTCGGGCGAGGTCCTGGGAAGGGCGGACCACCTGCAGTGGCGCACGGCATCCGGCTCGCGGATGGCGTAAAGCTCGTCGCGAGCGGCAGGAAGGACCGCGTGCCGATGTTGATCCACGCGGCAGGCGAGGTGCAGCTCAACGAAGGCGCCGTAGCGATCTTGCAGCTCTGCGACGGATCGCGCTCGCTCGAGCAAATCGTCAGCGAGATTGCCCAGCGTTCTGCCGACGGAGCGCTCGCCGATGACATCGCCGCCTTCCTGGCCGCTGCGCGCGCCCGCGGCTGGATCGTCGAAGTCGCTCCGGATGAGCGCTCGAGCTCATGAATTTCATGAATTTCGTGCGCGGCCGATCGGCGCGTTCGCACGGCGATTATCATGATTGTTATGAGCAGACCACAGACTCTTACGCTTGCCATTGCCCTAGCACTTTTCTCGAGCCAAGCGGCACGTTCGGCCGAGCCTCCTGACACGATGATCGTCACCGCTACGCGCACCGAGCAGCGTAGCTTCGAGACGCCGGCGGCGATCGATGCGATCGACGGCGACGCATTGCGCGTCAATCGGCCGCGCGTCAATTTGTCGGAAAGCTTGGGCCGCGTGCCCGGCATCGTCGTGCAGAATCGCCAGAACTATGCGCAGGACCTGCAGGTTTCCGCGCGCGGTTTCGGCGCGCGCGCGTCGTTCGGAGTGCGCGGCGTGCGGCTCATTCAGGACGGCATTCCGCTGACGATGCCGGACGGGCAGGGTCAGACCGGCCTGTTCGATCTCGACGGCGCGCAGCGCGTCGAAGTCTTGCGCGGTCCCTTCGCGGCGCTGTACGGAAACTCCTCGGGCGGCGTCATCCAGATCGTGACGCGCGATCGGCTGCAGGATTCGGGGCTCGAGCTCAGCACGACCGTCGGCGACGATGGGTTTCGCCGCTACGGTGCACAGTTCGGCGCGCGGCTCGGCATCGTGGATTTGAGCGGCAATCTATCGCGCTTCGATACCGACGGATTTCGCGAGCACAGTGCGGCAAGGCGCGACCTTGCGAACTTGCGTCTGCGCGTGGCCCCCGACGAGCGCTCTTCCTGGACGGCGATCGTCAACTTCCTCGATCAACCGGATACGCAGGATCCGCTCGGTCTGACGCGCGAGCAGCTCGAAAGCGATCCGACGCAGGCGGGCGCCAACGCGATCGCCTTCGATACCCGCAAGTCGATCCGTCACGTGCAGGGCGGTCTTTCCTACCAGCGCGAGATCGGCACGAGCAGTCGTCTCCGGGTGGCGGGCTACTACGGCGACCGCGATCTCGTGCAATACCTTGCCAATCCGAGCGCGGCGCTGACGGGTTCCGGCGGCGTCGTCGATCTCGCGCGCAAGTTCGGCGGCGGGAGCATTCAATGGGATCATCGCGGCGAGCTGGCGGGCGCACCGTACGAGCTCACCGTGGGGGTCGAGTACGACCGGATGGAAGAGCGTCGCCGCGGTTACGTGAACCTCAACGGTCTGCGCGGCGATCTGCGCCGCGACGAGGACGATACCGTCTACAGCGTCAATCAATATGTCATCGCTCGGTGGCGGCCGGCGCCTCGTTGGGTGCTCTCCGGCGGATTGCGCCACAGCGAAGTGCGATTCAGCGTCGACGATCATTTCGTCGTCGGTCCCAACCCGGACGACAGCGGGCGGTTGAGCTACGACAGCACGCAGCCGGTGCTCGGTTTGCTGTTCGAAGCGGCGCCTGCGCTCAACGTGTTCGTTGCCGTCGGCCGCGCATTCGAGACGCCGACGTTTGCGGAGCTCGCTTATCGGCCGGATGGCTCGCCGGGGCTCAACTTCGATCTCGATGCGGCCGTCAGCACGAACTACGAAGCCGGTCTCAAGGCCTTCATCGGCGATGCAGGGCGTCTGACGGCAACGCTCTTTCGTTCCGATACCAAGGACGACATCGTCACCGGACCGTCGCCTTTCCCCGGTCGCAATACTTTCGTGAATGCTGCGAAGACGCGGCGCGAAGGGGTCGAGCTGGCGCTGCAGTACGGCTTCGGCGGCGGCTTCGACTTCGGCGCGGCCTACAGCTACACCAGGGGACGCTTCGACGAATTCGTGAACTTTGCCGGCGATGAGTTGAGCGGGCGGCAACTACCCGGCGTGCCGGAGCACTCGTTGTACGCGGACTTGAGCTGGCTGCACGCGCCGAGTGGATTCTCGACCGGCCTCGAAGCACGCATCACCAGCAAGGTGTATGTCGACGATGCCAACAGCGACGCGACCGATAGCTACAGCGTCCTCAACTGGCATGCAGGAATCAGGCGCACGTTCGGCGAGTGGACGATGAGAGGCTTCGTGCGTATCGACAACCTCACGGACGAGGATTATGTCGGCTCGGTGGTGGTCAATGCGGCGAACGATCGCTTCTTCGAGCCGGCGCCGGGCCGCACTTATTATGTCGGGCTGTCGGTGGGCTTCTGAGCGGGCAGCGCTCGTTGCCCGGTGGCGGCGGTGCGTGAGCGCGGTGTGAATCTCTCGCGCGTCGACCCCCGAGCGCGGCTGTCATCGCGCGATCGTTGAATCGGGTCTTGAAGAGATGATGCGCGTGCGCCCGACGTTGCGACGGGCGCACGGGGTTCCTTCAGGTGGCCTTAGCGGGAATTCCCCGTTCCCGTCAGGCTCTCCATCATGAGCCCGGTACCGCCTTTCGTAACGTGCGCGACGATCGCCGTCCTGCGATGGATCTTCGTGACCACGCCGAGATTGATGGCGAACGCGAGCTGTACCGTCGTACCCTTCTTCAGCCCCATGTCTTCCGTCTCGATGAAGACGCCGTTGGCGCTCAGATTGCGGGCGCGGCACAGCTTGCCGCGACGGCCTGGAATGGAGACATACACTGCAGTGCGCGCACGATGACGTGTGTGTAGGCGCCGCTCCATCTCAACCCCTCAGTCATTGTTGTTTGCTTGATCGCATCGACGAGTTTTGTGAACGACTTCATCGATGCTGCGCGCGCATTATGCCGCGCGGTGCGTACAGTGCGGAAGTGGCGCGAAGACACGTTATGTCGTGAACGGCATGCGAAAATCGACCGCGGAAAATTCCTCGCTTGCGTGAGAACGAATTCGCATGGATGACTCGCTTGCGTTGACGCTCGAAGAGATCCGCAGTGCCGCCGAGTTGCTCGCGGGGCGTGTGCACGAGACGCCGGTTGTGCGGCTGCATGGTGCGCAAGTCGAGCGCGAGCTCGGCGCCGACACGCAGGTGTATCTCAAGCTCGAGCTGTTTCAGGTCACCGGCACCTTCAAGGCACGCGCGGCGCTGCTCAATGTGCTGTCGCTTGCAAGCGATGCGCGCGAGCGCGGCGTTACCGCGATCAGCGCGGGCAATCACGCCATCGCCGTTGCGTTTGCGGCGCGCGCGGCCGGTACGCACGCCAAGGTCGTGATGATCGCGAGCGCCAATCCCCTGCGCATCGAGCTATGCCGAGCGTACGGCGCCGAAGTCGTGCTTGCGCCCGATGCGCACAGCGGCTTCGCTCGCGTCGAGGAGATCGCCCGCGAAGAAGGGCGCGCGCTCATTCATCCGTTCGAAGGGCGAACGACAGCCCTGGGTACGGCGA
Source organism: uncultured Steroidobacter sp. (assembly GCA_938008435.1). Taxonomy (GTDB): domain Bacteria; phylum Pseudomonadota; class Gammaproteobacteria; order Steroidobacterales; family Steroidobacteraceae; genus Steroidobacter. Next base: position 177,948 of record CALLKK010000001.1, read on the forward strand.
CGCTCGGGCTCGAGCTCTGCCGGCAGTTGCCGGCATTGGATGCGGTCGTCGTGCCGATCGGCGGCGGCGGGCTCTGTGCCGGGGTTGCTTCAGCGGTTAAGCTGCTCAACCCTGCTTGTCAGGTGTTCGGCGTCGAGCCGTTCGGCGCCGACAGCATGTATCGAAGCTTGTTGGCGGGCGCGCCGCAGTCGATCGAGCGCGTCGCTACGATCGCGGACAGTCTGGGTGCGCCGTACGCCTTGCCGATCTCGTTCGAGCTCTGCCGCCGTCACGTCGCCGAAGTCGTGCGTGTCACGGACGATGAGCTGCGCGACGCGATGCGGTTCCTGCAGCGCAATGCCAAGCTGGCCGTCGAGCCGGCAGGCGCTGCCGCGACGGCAGCGTTGCGCGGTCCCTTGCGCGAGCGCCTGCGCGGCAAGCGCGTGGGGCTCATCATTTGCGGCAGCAACATCGATACGGCGAGCTACGCGAGGTTGATCGAAACTTGATCGCTTGAAGCGATGCGAAGTGACGGAGTGAGACGTGTCGGGTGACGAGGTGAGGTTCGAGGCCGGTACGCGCCGGGCCGCGGCGGATGCGCAGGGCGGAGCTGCGCCGCTGCGCGAGCTGCCCATCGGCATCTTCGATTCGGGCGTCGGCGGTCTGACCGTGCTGCGTGCGGTACGCGAGCGTCTGCCGCGCGAACGCTTTCTCTATCTCGGCGACACGGCCCGGCTTCCGTACGGCACCAAGAGCGCAGAATCCGTACGGCGCTATTCGCTTCAAGCCGCCGACCTGCTGCTCAACCGCGGCATCAAGTATCTGCTCGTCGCCTGTAACACGGCCTCGGCGGTGGCGCTCGATGCCTTGCGCGAGCGCTATGCACCGCTGCCGGTGATGGGAGTGATCGACCCCGGCGCGGAGGCGGCGTGTGCCGCGTCGCGCAGCCGTCAGATCGCTGTGGTTGCGACCGAAGGCACGATTCGCGGCGGGGCGTATCAGCGCTCGATCAATGCGCGCATGCCGGATGCGCTCGTCGTGGGGCGCGCGTGCTCGCTGTTCGTCGCGCTCGCGGAAGAAGGATGGACGGACGGTCCGATCGTCGAAGCAGTGGCGCGGCGTTATCTCGACGAGTTGTTCGAACGCCACCCGGCGGTCGATACGCTGCTGCTCGGCTGCACGCACTTTCCCGTGTTGGCGGATGCGTTGCGCAAGGTGCTGCGGGAGCAGGTGCAGTTGGTCGATTCGGCGCGCACGACGGCGCTTGCGCTCGAGCGCGAGCTGACGGCGCGGGGGCTGCACGGGTCGGCGCCGTCCGGGTCGGTGCGTCTGCTGGCGACCGACAACGCGGAACGCTTCGCTGCCGTGGGGAGCCTGTTCCTGGGCGAGCCGTTTGCAGCCGACGCCGTCGAGATCGTCGATCTCGCGCAGCCGACGTCCGCGTGACGCTTCAGCGTTCCGTCGCCGCCGCGCCGCTCGGTGCGGCCACTTCGTCGTAGGCCTCGTAGCGGTTGCGGCCGCACAGCTTGGCGGCGTAGAGCGCGTGGTCCGCCGCTTCGAGCAGCGCGAGCGTGCTCGGAAAGCGCTGCTTGGACGTATAAGTCGCCAAGCCGATCGAGGCAGTGATGCGCACGCCCGGCGCGGCCTCGCCATGATCGAACGACGCAAGCGCGCTCAAGATACGCTGCGCCACCTGCTTGGCGATGGAGCCGTCGGCGCCCGGCAGCACCACCATGAACTCCTCGCCGCTGAAGCGTGCGACCAGATCGCTGCCGCGGACGCATGCCTGCAGCACGCGCGCGCAGTTCTTGAGCACCGTGTCGCCGGCTTGCGTGCCGAACTTGTCGTTGACGTGGCGGAAGTGGTCGAGATCGACGTGCGCGATGCTGAGATCGCGTCCGAAGACCACCGCCTGCGTGAACTCGCGATCGAGCATCCGATCCAGCCAAGCACGATTGAGCGCGCCGGTGAGTGCGTCGCGGCGACCCGAGTCTTCGGCTTCTTCCGTGCGGGTCAGCAAGACGCTCGTGGTCGCTTGCAGCGCGCTGACTTCCTGCAGCGCGTGCAGGTTGCGCACCGTCAGGAGCTCGCGCGCTTCGGCGAGCAGATTCTCGGCATCTTCCGGCGGCAGGATGCTCGTGTCGTAGAGCTCCTCGGCTTCGGGAATGAGCTTCAAGATGCGGTTGACCACTTCGTTGAAGAGCTCATGGCTGACGCCGAGCAGCGAATGAGCGCGCTTGGCGAGCGCGGTGACTCGAGCGGAGCGATCGGTGCACAACACCGCTTCGGCGAGATCGCTGCCGAGCGCGATGCAGCGGGCATACTGACCTCCCTCGGTCGCCGCGCTCAGGACCTGCGGCGTGTGGCTGTGCTCAACGGCCTGCCAGATGCGCTGCGGCAGGTTCCACGAGCGCATGAGCAGCGCGCTGTAAGCCGAGTGATCCTTGCCGAGCTGCTGCGTTTCGTAGGCCATCCAGTCGGCATGACTCGCTCCTTGAGGCAGCTTGGCGTAGAAATCGCGCGATGTACGGTCGAGCGCGAGCACGCCCATGTCCTGCAGGAGGCCGGCGAGAAAGATGTCCTCGGGTTGACCGACTTTCGCGAGCTCGCTGAACGCGCGCGCCGCGGTGGCGCCGAGCAGCGAGCGCCGCCAGAAGCGCGGGTAATCGATGCCCGTGGCGCGCAGTGCGCGAAAGGACGACACGAGCGAGAAGCTGAGCGCGAGGGTCAGGGCGGCATTCAAGCCGATGACGACGAGCGCCTGCCGGAGGTTGTGGCTGGCCCGGCGCTGCGCATAGAACGCCGAGTTCGCGATGCGCAGGATCTTGGCCGTGATCGCGGGATCGCGGCTGATGGCCTGCGCCACGGTGGCCATTTCGATGTCCGGGTCGCGGGCGAGCGCGATGATCTCCGCCGCAACACGCGAGGGACTCGGAAAGTCGACCTGTGTTTTCAGGCGATTCTCGAAGTCTTGGGAATGCATTTCTTAAGGCAGGATCTTCTCTCGTCAGCGAAACCGCCCGCTCGGTAGGCGAGCGGCGCACTTATAATGTATCGGCCGGTTCTCGGCAGTCTTGATCGGCCAATCCCCCCGGGGGACACGGGGCTCATCCGGGCGGGGAGGGCAGCAGGCCGGCGCGAAAGTGCGTCTCGAACGTGGGTCGATGTTGACACTCAGACGGCTCGCAATGAGAATAGCCGGCTCTTATGTCCGCGGAGGGGTACCCAAGCGGCCAACGGGGGCAGACTGTAAATCTGCTGGCTTATGCCTTCGTAGGTTCGAATCCTACCCCCTCCACCACCTCTGCGGGTGTAGTTCAATGGTAGAACCTCAGCCTTCCAAGCTGATGGTGTGGGTTCGATTCCCATCACCCGCTCCATTGCTCACCGCAGATGAGAGTGGCTCCGCGGAAGAGGGTCGCCGACTCGGGATTACTGGCCGGATGAGAAAGGTTGGCCCACGTAGCTCAGTTGGTAGAGCACGTCCTTGGTAAGGACGAGGTCACCGGTTCAATCCCGGTCGTGGGCTCCATGAAGGGTTGGTAAGTCGTGACGGAGTGACGCGGTGACGAAGTGACGGGAGTAATGTCGCTTTGTCACCCCGTCACTTTGTCACGTGGATAGGCAACAGGTA
>CALLKK010000002.1 GCA_938008435.1 uncultured Steroidobacter sp.
GATCCAACAGCTGGGCGCGACTGTACACCCGCTCCGCGTGAGTCATGAAGAAGGACAAGAGGCGATATTCGGTTGGACCGAGCGGCACGGATTGATCGCCGACCATGACGCGGTGGCCCGCCGCATCGAGCACGAGTCCCGCGACGTCGATCACGTCGCTACCATTTGCCGGCAAGGCACGACGCAACACCGCGTTGATCCGCGCCAACAGCTCGCGCGGTGAGAATGGCTTGGTGACGTAGTCGTCCGCACCGCCGTCGAGCCCCAAGACCTTGTCCTGCTCTTCGCCACGGGCGGTCAGCATGATGATCGGCAGGTCTTGCGTTTCCTTGTCGCGCTTCAACGCGCGCGTGAGCTCGAGCCCGCTCATGTCGGGCAGCATCCAGTCGATAAGGACGAGATCCGGCCGCCGGTCGGCGATGCGAGCGCGCGCTTCCGCGACATTGGCCGCCTCGCGCGTTTCGAATCCGCCGCGGCGCAAGCCGAAAGCGATCATCTCGCGGATCGGCCGCTCATCTTCCACGATCAGAATCTGTTTCGCTGTCATGACCAATGCGCGACGTCTCTGCACCACATTACAGCAATCGAATGTGACAGATCCGTGAACACGCTACGGCACTTCCTTGACGAAGGTGACTCGATCGCGCAAGTACACCGGCCGCGCCTGAGCGGCGGGCTCGCCCCGTCCGTCGCCGAGCGGCGCCGCAGCGAGCAACGCGACCTCTCGCGCGCGCGGCAACACGCCGCTCGCGAGTTGCGCAGTTGGCCACCGCGCCGCAAGCTGCGGATATGCGCTGAAACCAGTGCCCGCAGCATGCGTGATGCTCTCCGCGCTCACTGCGTCGGGCGCCGTGACGCGCTCTTCGCACACCGCCACGACATGACCATCTGCGGCGGCCTCGAATACTCCCCAGTAGACCTCCCTCATGCGCGCATCCATGCAGACCAAGATACGCGCACCTGGAACCGCGACCTGCTGTGCCACGGCCGCTAGATCCGAGATACCGATCGTCGGCACGCCCGCGCCGAACGCAAGTCCTTGCACCACACCGACGGCGATGCGCACGCCAGTAAACGCGCCCGGGCCGCGGCCGTAGGCGATCCCATCAAGGTCTTCGAGCGCAACATTCGCTTCGCGCAAGACCTCTTGAATCATCGGCAGAACGATTTCGGCATGGCCGCGCGGCGTGTCGACGGAGCGCTCGAACCAGCGCTCGCTCGCGTGCAACGCCACCGAGCAACGCTCGGTCGCAGTATCGACAGCAAGGATCTTCATACGTTACCTGTCGCTCGATCGCCTGCCGTGGTCGCGCCAACGCGCGCATCGCGCACGCCGGCCGCTGCGAGACGCGAACGCAAGAATCCGGTCACTTCCTCGAGGCGATTGGTGCGCGGCATCGGCGGCAAGCTGTTCAAGAATATACGACCGTAGCCGCGCGTGCGCAGACGCGGATCGCACAGCACGACGACGCCGAAATCCTGCGGATCGCGTATCAGCCGGCCGACGCCCTGCTTCAACGCGATGACCGCCTGCGGCACTTGCTCCTCGAAAAACGGATTCCCGCCGCGCCGCTCGATCGCATCGAGGCGTGCTTTCAGCACCGGATCATCAGGCACCGCAAACGGCAGCTTGTCGATAATGACCACCGTCAGCGCCGTCCCTTTGACATCCACGCCTTCCCAAAACGTGCTCGTGCCGAGGAGCACGGCGTTGCCCGCCTCGCGAAACTTCGCGAGCAACGTCTCGCGCGGCGCATCGCCCTGCACGAGCACGGGATACGGCAACTCCGTCCCCAGCTTCTTGAACAGCAGCTCTGCGCCTTCGCGCAACGCGCGATGGCTCGTGAACAACAAGAAGGCACGCCCGCCGCTCGCTTCGAGAATCGGTACGGCCGTATCGATGACTTTCTCCGTATAGCGCTCGGAAGACGGCGATTCGAATCCTTCCGGCAGATAGAGCAGCGCCTGCCGTGCATAGTCGAAGGGACTGCCGAAGCGCACGGTCGTGGTTTCGCGAATGCCGACGCGCTGCTCGAAATGCGAGAACTCCTCGCCGACCGCGAGCGTGGCCGACGTGAACACCCACGCGTTGGCATGCGTCTCGATGAGCGCACCGAGCTGCCGCGCCACATCGACAGGCACGAAGTGCAGGCTCAAACCATGCGCCGTGGCTTGTGCCCAGCGCACGCTCGCGGGCTGCTCGCTCGACTCTTCCTCGAGCAGCATGTGTAGACGCGCACCGATTTCGAGGCTACGCCGCCGGAGCGCCGCCAACGCGGGCTGCGTCTTCGCCGGCTCGGTCAGCACACGCGTCAGCTCGTCTACCGAAGCATGGAGGTTTTCGATCGCTTCAACGACGCCTGCCGACCAATCCTGAAATTCCACCCGCCCCTGGCGCACACCCAGTGCATCCCGTAGATCGACGAGCTGCCGTTCGAGCGTTTGTGCGAGAGACGTCGAAATCTCACCCCGCACGTCCGCGGCGATGAGCTCGGCGGACAGATCGCTCGCAAGCAACTCGAGCTGACGCGAAGAGACGGTGAACCCGAGGAAATTCGATGCGATATCGGGAAACTGATGCGCCTCGTCGATGATGACGGCATCGGCGCCGGGCAACAGATCGCCGAAGCCTTCTTCCTTGAGCACGAGATCGGCAAGCAGCAGATGGTGATTCACCACGATGACGTCGGCTGCCTGCGCCTCGCGCCGCGCGTGTACGACGTGGCAGCGGTCGAACGCTTCGCAATCCGTGCCCAAGCAGTTCTCGCGCGTCGAGGTCACCCATGGCCAGACCGGATGATCGTCGCTCAAGCGCTTCGCTTCGGCGATATCGCCGGTGCGAGTCAGCTGGCTCCAAGCGCGCACGATCGGCAACGCCGTCGCCACTTCGCGCCGCAGCCCGCGCGCGCCCGCCTGCTGTTCGGCCAGATTGAGTCGGTGGATGCAGAGATAATTGGCGCGTCCCTTGAGGAGCGCGACCTTCACGGGCCGTCCGAGGGCGCGCGCAAGCGTCGGCAAGTCGCGGTGATAGAGCTGATCCTGCAGCGTACGCGTTCCGGTCGAGACGATCACACGCCGTCCGCAGAAGAGCGCCGGCGCCAGATACGCGAACGTCTTGCCCGTGCCGGTGCCCGCCTCGACGATGAGTCTGCCGCCGCTCTGCAGCGCCCGATCGACCGCTTTCGCCATTTCGATCTGCTCACGGCGTGTCGCAAACCCCGGCAGCGTGCGCGCGAGCGGACCGACCGGCCCGAAGATGTCCTCATAGTCGATCATTGAAAGACCGCCCGGAAGCGCGCCAAGGCGACCGCGCCCGGCGCGAGCGCATAGCGCAGCCGCCACTGAATGTGCGTGTACTGCTCGGGCGGCACTGGGCGTTTCGCACCGTCGTCGCCGACGACATGCAGCTCGCTTGCGCGCGCGAAGGTGTATCCGCCGTCGATCGAGAAAAACACATCTGCGCCGGGTCCGGCCGCCGAATCCGGCACGTAGACCGTGTTGGCAGGAATGCGCTGGGTGACGACGACATCGCGTGCGTACTCGGCGGAGACATTGCGGATGCGCACCGTGTAATAAACGACCTCTCCTTGCCGCACCACGGTCGCAGGTGCGAGACGCGCCGGGGCCGGAACCGATCTCGCCACGCCGTCGACCAGCACTTCGGCGACGAGCTCGGTTTCGATCTGGGCGGTGTCTTGCGCTGTCAGCTGTGCTGCCGGCACGCTCAAGAGACATACGGCGCCCCACCACGCGAGCAAGGCTCGCCGCTGGCGTAACGCGCGCATCGGCGCCGCTACGATCGAGTGAGCGAGGCGCACCGCGAATGCGCTCACCGCACCGGTGACGAGACCGAACCGGTGCCGCCGATTCATCGCTGCACGACGTCGCGTCGATCGTGACGATGAGCACATCGAATGCATTGCGGACACGCTTGGCGGACGACGTTGCACGGATGAGGAGCCAGATCCAGTGACGGGACCTTTCGTCAAAAGCTCCATTCTATCGGCGATCGCGCCTCAACGCGGCGCTTCGTCATGACTTTCCCCGAGGAATTCGCATGCGCACTGGGAACATCGACCCGCTGGGACGAGCAGCGTGGACGCGGGAAGCTAAGGGCGTCTTAGGGTATTCGATTGAGCTCGACGAGCACGACTCGCGGACGCTCTGCCGCGCGGTCACGCACAGGATGAGACGCGGAGGTAATCCAACGAAACCGCGCCGTGATGCCGGCTCACTCTTCGCACACGTAACGCACGGTCAGCGACGAGCCCTGCTCCGGCACACGCCCGAAGCCGATCAGGCCTTCGCCCTTGAGCTGCATCGTGTCGCGGCGCACGAACGCCTCCTCGCCTTCGCGCGTCGTGACGAACGTGCCGTTCGTGCTCTGATCGATCAGCAGGAACTTGTTGCGGTTGAACTCGATGCGCGCGTGCAGGCGCGAGATCAGATTGCCCTTGATGACCAAATCGTTCTCTTCGGCGCGGCCGATCGTCAGATCCGGCCGCCTGTCGTCGAGCACGACTTCCTGTCCCTGGAAACGCAGTCGCAGCCGTCGCGGGTGCTTCTCGCGTGCGACCGCACCGAGCGCGATCGCCGGCAGCATGCTGGTGGCATCTTCCTTCTGCCACAAAACCTCGTACAGCTCGTCCTCGCTCGTCTTGCCCTTGAGCGTGGCGACGTCGATCTGGCGCACCGCGGACTTCCACTCCGGTGCGAGCCGCTCGACGATTGCGCTCGTCACCATGATCTGGCCGGCCTTCGCCTGGCTGGTCATGCGGTTCGCGGTATGTACCGCCGCACCGAAAATGTCCCGGTTCTCCAGAACCACGGGACCGAAGTGCCCGCCGATGCGAATCGCGATCGGCTGCCCCTCCACTTTCAAGTCTGCATGCATGCGGATATCGTGCTGCATGCGGCTTGCCGCATTGAGCGCGTCGTTCGCCGTCGGGAACGTGGCCATGATCTCGTCGCCGATCGTCTTGATCACGGTGCCGTGATTCTGCTCCGTGGCCGCGCGCATGATTTCGACGCATTTCAGCACCATGTCGCGAGCGCGCAGGTCTCCCATGACCTCGTATATGCGCGTGCTGCCGACCACATCGGCGAACAAAATGGCTAATTCAATGTCCTTTCCCATAGCGAGGTCAGCGTGTGCTCAGAATCCACCTGAACTGTGCGCTCAAGTGGCCGGGGTGCGCTGGCATTATACATATCGTACGCAACATAACCTGAGTCAGGAATGTCACCAGGAGCTCTCACGCCATGTTCTTAGCACGGTCGGCCCTGCACGCGGCGGTTTCTTTGGCGGCAATTTGGTGGGTTACGTGCGCAGCCGCGCAGGATTGGTCGGAGCAGGATCTGGCCGCGGCGGCCGCGCTGCGCGAGCGTGCGCTTGCGGGGACGCAGGCGTTCCAGCACGTGGAATCGCTCGTCACCGAGGTCGGCCCCCGCTTGGCCGGTAGCGAGGGCGACGCGGCAGCGGTCCGCTGGGCTCTGGACAAGCTCGCCAAGCTCGGTTTTTCGAATGTGCGCACCCAGGATGTGCTCGTGCCCCGCTGGGTGCGCGGCCACGCAGAGCTCACGCTCCTCGGCGCGGCCCCGATTCGGCTCGAAGGCGTGGCGCTCGGTGGCAGCGTGGGCACGCCCGACGAGGGCGTGGAAGGCGTCGTGCTGCGCGTCGGCTCGTTCGATGAGCTCACGAAGCTCCCCGAGAATGCGGCGGCGAACAAGATCGTGTTCATCGACCAGCGCATGGAGCGCAGTCGGGCCGGCAGCAGCTACGGCGACGTCGTCCGCGGCCGCACCCAAGGTCCGAGCGTAGCCGCACGACTCGGCGCCGTTGCGCTCGTGATCCGTTCGGTCGGCACATCCAACGAACGGGTCGCGCACACGGGTATGCTCAGCTACGCGCTCGACGCGCCGCGGATTCCCGCCTTTGCGCTTGCCAATCCCGACGCCGACCTGCTCGCCCGCCACGTTGCGACGGGCAAAGCCGTGCGGCTGCGCCTGAAATCGACCGCCCGCGAGCTACCGCCAGTGTGGTCGGCGAACGTGATCGGCGAGATTCCTGGCCGCGAGCGCGCACAAGAAATCGTGCTGCTCGGCGCCCACCTCGATTCCTGGGATCTGGGGCACGGCGCCCTGGACGACGGCGCGGGCGTCGCTATCGTGATGGAAGCGGCCCGCTTGATCAGCCGCCTCGACCGCAAACCGGCGCGCACGATCCGCGTCGTGCTCTTTGCGAACGAAGAATTCGGCCTCTCAGGTGCGCGCGAGTATGCGCGTCAGGTCGGCGACGAAGCAGAGCGTCACATCATCGCGATGGAAGCCGACGTCGGTCAGGGTCCCGTCTGGCGCATTCGCTCACGAGTCGCCGACGAAGCGCTTCCGGCCATTGCGGCCATGCATGCCGTGCTGCAACCGCTCGAGATCGATCTCGGCGGAAACGATGCGAGCGGCGGCGCCGATATCAGCCCGCTGCGAGCGCTCGGCGTGCCGATCCTCGATCTTGCGCTCGATGCGACCCATTACTTCGACGTCCACCACACGACGAACGACACGCTACTCAAGGTGGATCCGAAGGTGCTGGATCAGTCCGTGGCAGCCTATGCCGTCGCCGCCTACCTCGCGGCCACGAAGCAAGGCGATTTCGGCCGGCTGGCCACGGCTGGCGAGTAATCGCTAGAGCAAGCAGTGCGCGGGCCGCAACCCGCGCCGACCTCAGGCGGCTCGCACGATCCGCAGCGAATCGAGCAGCACTTGCGGATTCGTCGTGCCGCGAGCGGCCTGCTCGGACAGAAAGCGCCGCCATGCGCGCGCGTTGGGCAAACCCGCGTAGAGGCCCTGCACGTGGCGCAGTATCGTCCGTAGCGACTGCCCTTCTTCGATGCGCGCTCGCACGTAAGGCACGAGCTGCTCCAGCACCGCCTCGCGCGAAGGCAACGGCCAGTGCGGATCGATGAAACGCTGATGGAGTTGGGCGAGGAAGTATGGGTTGTTGTACGCCTCGCGGCCAATCATGACGCCGTCGAAATGCGGCAGCTCCTCAGCCACCTGCTCGAGCGAGCGCAAGCCGCCGTTCAGCACCAGCTTGAGCTTCGGGAACTCGGCGCGTAGCTGCCGTACGAGATCGTAACGAAGCGGCGGAATCTCGCGATTCTCTTTGGGACTCAAACCTTTCAGCACCGCGCGGCGCGCGTGCACGACGAACACTTCGCAACCTGCCGCGGCCACAATCTCCACGAAGCGCTTGAGCAACGCGTAGTCGTCGCTATAGCCCTGCGGCAGCGGCTCGATGGCAATGCGACATTTCACCGTAACCGGAATGCGCACACTGTCGCGCATCGCAGCGACGCACTCGGCCACGAGCTCAGGTTCGGCCATGAGACAGGCGCCGAACCGTCCGCTCTGCACCCGATCGCTCGGACAGCCGCAGTTCAAATTGATCTCGTCGTAACCGAATTCCTCGCCGATGCGCGCTGCTTCGGCGAGCTCGCGCGGATCGCTGCCGCCGAGCTGCAACGCGACCGGATGCTCCGCCGGATCGAAGCCCAAGAGCTTGCGCCGATCGCCGCGCACGATCGCAGGCGCAGTGATCATCTCCGTGTACAGCAGCGCGCTCGGACTCAACAGCCGCAAGAAGTAACGACAGTCGCGGTCCGTGTAGTCGAGCATGGGCGCCACACAGATGCGCCGATCCAATGTATCTGCCGCCAAGGCCATGTACGTGTCAGGCTGATGCGCCCCGATGCGATCCAAGAAGCGCGTCAGGATGGAGCCCGTACAGCGCAAGTTCAAGACCTGCGCGATCGGCGTGCGCCTCGCAGCGCGACGCCGTTACCGAATACGCCAAAGCCGCTGCGTTAGAACTCGTGCCACTCGACATCGCTCCCGCTCACCTTACGGGCGCTGCGCGTCGATGTGCTGGGTAGTTGCCGCTTCGGTGCGCTGCGCACCGCTACGCGCGGCGACGCAGCCTCGGGCACTGAGCGTTTCGGCGCGGGCATCGTGCTGCTCGGCGTCGCCGTGCTCGAGAAATAGCTGATCTGCGCCACCAGCTCCTGCGCCTGCATCTGCATGGCCTTGCTCGCCGCAGCAGCTTCTTCGACCAGCGCGGCATTCTGCTGCGTCGTCGAGTCCATCTGCACCACGGCATTGTTGACCTGCTCGATGCCGGCCGCCTGTTCTTCGCTGGCCGCCGCGATCTCCGCGACGATGTCGCTCACCTTCTTGACGCTCTCGAGGATATCCTTGAGCACACTGCCCGAGGCATCCACGAGCTCCGAGCCCGCCCGAACCTTCTCGACCGAGCCGCCGATCAGCTCCTTGATCTCCTTGGCCGCCGTCGCGCTACGTTGCGCCAAGCTCCGCACCTCCGTCGCCACCACCGCAAAGCCGCGGCCCTGCTCGCCTGCACGCGCGGCTTCCACGGCCGCGTTCAGAGCGAGCAGATTCGTCTGAAATGCAATCCCGTCGATCACGCCGATGATGTCCGCGATCTGTCGGCTCGACGCATTGATCTCCTGCATGGCGCCGACCGCCTCGCTCACGACCTGTCCGCCGCGTTCGGCGTGCGCGCGGGCGCCTTCGGCGAGCTGCTTCGCCTGACGCGCATTGTCCGCGTTCTGCTTCACCGTGGAGGTCATCTCTTCCATGCTCGCAGCGGTTTGCTCCAGCGCCGATGCCTGTTCCTGCGTCCGCTGCGACAAGTCGTCATTGCCTTGAGCGATCTGTCCTGCAGCGCTGCCAACCTGCTCCGATGCCGTGCGCACGGATCCGACGATCTCGGAGAGTTTCGCGTCCATCTTCTTGAGGGAGGCGAGCAACGTCCCGAACTCATCGCTCGTGCGCACCTCGATCTCCTGTCCCAAACGCCCATTGGCGATCCGATCCGCAACGCTCATCGCAGAGCGCAAGGCCCCCATGATGTAGCCGACGAGTAGCAACGCGGCACCCACCGTGATCGCGATGGCGATGAAAGACATCGCGAAGATCATGATGCGCTCGGACCTGAAGTCCGCCTTCGCTCGCTCACGCATTTGCGCGGCAGCCGTCAATTGATAGTCGAGCGCGTCGGCGATCGCGGCTTTGAGGGGTTTGAGCGCAGGCTCGAGTTGATTGACGCGTACAGCCAAGGCCCCATCGAAATCGCCGCGCGCCAGCAGGCGCAGAATCTGGTCGGTCGCCTCCATGAGCGCGCGACGACTCTCGTCGACCGCGGCCTGGTCGCGTCGTGACTGTTCGCTGTCCGAGAGCGTCCGCCAACGTTCGAAGTGCTCCCCGATCAGCTTGCGATTGTCTTGCGTGACGCGCACGGCAACGTCGGTCGCTTCATGCGTCCGCAATGCCAGCGCCGCATCGAGAACCTGCACCGATTCGAGCTGCGCGCCGTAGATACTGCCCACGTTCGCGATCGGCTGCGCGCGGTACTCGAACATCTCCGAGATGCGCATGTTCGACTTCTCGAGCTTGCCCAAGCCGATGACATTGATCGTCAACAGGGACACGATCAGGATCCCGAGCGTTCCCAGCAGCTTCGTGCGCACGCCCCAATTGGCCACGTTCATCGTCTCCACTCTCCGTAATTCCTCGCGGCCTGCGCAACCGCAGCCGCTCGCTGGGGCATCAGCGGCGCGCCCGGGCGGAACTTGACCCTCATGAGATCGAATCAGGGCTCGTCGCACCGACCGTTAGGGCCGCTGCGCCCAAACATTCGCGGACAAGCGACGACGGGATTTCCCGGACGGGAGTTGCCTGAGGCAGATGAGATGATGACGAGCGCTACGCCGAATGCACGAGGCGCAGCTTCGGCTGCGGGTGCGAGCGTGTGATGCGATTAAGCGTTGCGACCGACTGCGGCGGCGCGATGTAGATGCCCTGCGCGTATTCGACGCCGATGTCGGCCAGACACGCGAGCACTTGCGCGCTTTCGACGCGCTCGGCGATCGTCTTGATGCCCATCGCGTGACCGACCTGCGTGATGGCCTCCACCATGCTGCGATCGACCGGGTCGGTCGCGACGTTCTGAATGAAATGTCCGTCGATCTTCAGGTAATCGACCGGCAGGTTCTTGAGATACGTGAACGACGACAGCCCGCTGCCGAAGTCATCGAGCGAGAACAGACAACCGCGCGCCCGGAATTCGCGCATGAACCGCACGACGTTCGGTAGGTTCGAGATCGCCGCGGTTTCGGTGATCTCGAAACACACCGCGCCCGGACTCAAGTCGTACGTCTGCAGCTCGTCGATCAGGAACTCGAGGAAGCGATCGTCGTTGAGCGAGGTGCCGGAGAGATTGATCGACAGCGTATAGCTGGCGCGGGAATCGCCGTCGCTGCGGTAATGCGCGAGCGTGCCCAGCGCTTTGCTCACGACCCAGCGGTCGATCATGGCCATGACGTTGTAGCGCTCCGCGGCCGGAATGAACTCGGCAGGCTGCACGAGCTCGCCGTTCTCGCCTCGCATGCGCAGCAAGAGCTCGTAGTGGCCGCGCGGATCGCGATTGCCGCCGATGGGCACGATCGGCTGGTAGTAGAGCTCGAGGCGATTTTCCTCGCAGGCGCGCGTCAGGCGCGAGACCCACTGCATCTCGCGATGCCGTTCGGGCGCAGCGCCTTGATAAGTGAGCACTCGATTGCGTCCCGAATCCTTGGCCGCGTAACAAGCCACGTCCGCGGCGCTCATGAGGCTCGTAATGCTCTCGCTTTGCGCATTGATTTCGACGATGCCGATGCTGACGCCCACGTTCATCGCACCGTCGCCCCACTGGAAACGATGCTCCGCGACGGCCTGACGCAGCACATCGGCGATCTTCGCCGCCTGATCGGCGGTGCAATCCTGCAAGAGTATGCCGAACTCGTCGCCGCCGAGCCGCGCGATGGTGTCTTTCGCGCGCACGCGCGACTGCAGGATCGCGGTGATCTCCTTGAGCAGTCGATCGCCGGCCTGATGGCCGCAAGTGTCGTTGACGAGCTTGAATTGATCGAGATCGAGATACAGCAGGACGTGCGCCACCGACGGGTCCGCCCGCGCGGTCAGCAGCGCCTCGTTGAGACGATTCTCGAACTCGCGGCGATTGATCAGGCCGGTCAGCATGTCGTGGCTTGCCTGGTAGGCAAGCGCACGGCGCAGGCGCCGCTCCTTGCTCACGTCGTGGAAGACCATCACCACGCCGATGATGCGGCCAGACCGATCGCGAATCGGTGCGGCGGAATCCTGAATCGCAATTTGCTGACCGTGGCGATTGACGAGCACCGTATGTTCGGTGTCGGTGATGACCCGTCCCTCGCGCAAGCACCGCGACACGGGATCTTCGAACGGCTCGCGCGACGCCTCGTTGAGCAGCGTCATCACGTCGGGCAGGCGCATGCCGCTCACTTCGCGCGTCTGCCAGCCGGTGAGCGTTTCGGCCACGGGATTCAGGTATTCGATACGACCGACCGCATCTGTCGTAATGACGGCATCGCCGATCGACTGCAGGGTGACCTGCGCCTTCTCTTTCTCTTCGAAAATGGCCTGCTCGGCCCGCTTGCGCTCGCTGATGTCGGTGATCGTGCCTTCGTAGCCGACGATGTGCCCCTGCTCGTCGCGCACCGCTCGTGCGCTTTCGAGCACCGTCAGCAGCGTACCGTCCACGCGTCGCAACTGGCATTCCGCATTGCGCACCTCGCCGTCTCGCTCCAAGCGTTCGAGGATGCGCTCGTGTTCGCTCGGCGCGTGATAGATCGTCGCGATCGGTTGCGACAGCAGCCCGGCCGGCGAGTCGAAGCCCAGCATGCGTGCGAGCGCCGGATTGACGGAGATGAACCTGCCGTCCTTGGTCGCGCTGTAGACACCCTCCAGCACGTTTTCGAACAAGCGCCGATAACGCGCTTCGCTTTCGCGCAATGCCGCCTCGGCCGCTCTGCGTTCGATCGCAATGCCGGCCAGCTGCGACATCCGCGCCATGAGCTCGAAATCCCGGCGCACCGGATGTCGCGCTGCACGGAAGTAAATCGCCAATGTTCCGAGGATGCCGCCGTCCGAAGCCCGAATCGGCGTCGACCACGCACTCGCGAAGCCCGCGGCGCGCACGACTCGGCGACGGTTCTCCCACAAAGCATCGCGCGCCGTGTCGGCGACGATGACCTGCCGCTGCAAGTACACGGCCGCGGCGCACGAGCCATTGCGAGCGTCTACTTCGACGCCTTCCATCGCCGCAATGTATGCCGCGGGAAGCTTAGGGCCTGCGCAGTGATAGAGCCGTTGGCTCTGAATGTCCAGGCGCCGAATGGCGCACGTGGCGCCAGGCACGACCTTCTCGACGACCTCAGTGATGGCTTCGAGCGCCATCGGCAAATCGACGTTCGCTGCGAGACGCTCGAACACGCGTCGCTCGCCGACCGCCATCCACTCGGCGCGCTTGCGCTCGGTGGTATCACGCAAACACACCACGTAGGCCGTTTGGCGATTGAGCACCGTCTTGCTGACGGCGAGCTCCGCCGGGAACAGCGAACCGTCCGCATGGCGCCCGACGGTCTCGTGCGGCGCAAGGTCGACCTGCGTGTCATCGAGACGCGCGGCCAACAAGTCGAGCACTTCCGTAACCCGACGATCCGTCGCCAGCTGCGGCAACAGGAAGGCAAGCGGACGCCCCACCGCCTCGGCTTCGGTCCGACCGAAGACGCGTTGGCCGGTCATGTTGAGGGAGGCGATATGGCCGTTGGCATCCACGGTCATGATCACGTCCTTGACGTGATCGAGCACGGCCTGCAGGTGCGAGCCGACGCTCTCCTTGACCTCGCGCGTCAACGCGCTCGCTTCCTCCGACATGAGCTGCATCGAGCGCACGATGCCCCGGCGCTCTTCGTCCATCGAGCTATACGTCTTGTCGACCGCGGCAAGGAGCTTGGCGAGATCGAGCGCTCCGTCCGACCCCGTCGCGTCCGTGACTTGCCTGTCGAGCAGCCGATGCATGTGGCTCGCGCCCGGCAGCTCCCGGGCACCCCTATTGGTGAATGAGTGGAATGCCCGATCCTAGGCCTGCACCCTTTGGCAGGCGCGTGACGCACGTCCCAGTTCCCGCCGATCGACCGGAAAAATAGTGAGCTGCGTCTTGTAGTTATGTCTAGTTGTTCGAAAGGGCAAGCGGCACTGCAGCTAAGACGGCGCCGCGCAAAGGAATGCATTGACCTGGAACACTGTTGTCCAGGTTCATCAATAGGTTATAGCCAATTCCTCAGAAAGCGTTCGGCGGCCGGTCCTACTCGTCCGCTTCTTCGGTGCGCCCAGCCCGCCGGCGTTCGTGCTCCTTGAGCAGCCGCTTACGCAAGCGAATCTGCCCCGGCGTCACTTCGACGAGCTCGTCATCGGCAATGAACTCCATCGCCTGCTCGAGCGTGAAGCGGATCGGCGGAGTCAGGATGATGTTTTCATCGCGGCCGGCGGCGCGGATGTTCGTGAGCTTCTTCGCCTTGAGCGGATTGACGACGAGATCGTTGTCGCGGCTGTGAATGCCGATGATCTGGCCTTCGTAGACATCGTCGCCAGGCGCCACCATCAACCGCCCGCGCTCCTGCAGGTTGAACAGCGCATAGGCGAGCGCCTTGCCCTGCCCGTTCGAGATCAATACGCCGTTCTGACGCTGGCCGATCTCCCGGTCGAGCACCGGACCGAAGTGATCGAAGATGTGATGCATGATGCCGGTGCCCGACGTCAGCGTGCGAAAGAGCGTCTGAAAACCGATGAGCCCGCGCGAGGGAATGATGTAATCGAGGCGCACGCGCCCCTTGCCGTCGGGCTGCATGCCTGTGAGCTGGCCGCCGCGCTCGCCGAGCGCCTGCATGACGGCGCCCTGCGAGCTTTCGTCCAGATCGATCGTGAGCGTCTCGTAGGGCTCGCATTGCTGCCCGTCGATTTCCTTGACGACCACGCGCGGCCGCGACACGGCGAGCTCGTAGCCCTCACGACGCATGTTCTCGAGCAGCACGCCGAGATGCAGCTCGCCGCGCCCGTAGACTCGGAACTTGTCCGGATCGTCCGTCTCTTCCACGCGCAGCGCGACGTTGTGCATCGCTTCGCGCAACAGGCGCTCGCGAATCTGCCGGCTCGTGACGAACTTGCCTTCGCGCCCGCAGAACGGCGAGGTGTTCACCTCGAACGTCATGCTGATGGTCGGCTCGTCGACGACGAGCGCCGGCAAGGGTTCAGGATGCGCCGGATCGCAGACCGTATCGGAGATTTGCGGCCGCTCGATTCCCGCGAATGCGACGATGTCGCCGGCGCTCGCCTCTTCCACCTCGATGCGCTCGAGACCGAGGAAGCCGAGCACTTGAATGATGCGTTCCTGGCGCACGTTGCCGTCGCGATCGACGACTGCAACGGGGCTATTGCGGCGCAGCTTGCCGCGCTTGATGCGGCCGATGCCGATCGCGCCGACATAGCTCGAATAGTCGAGCTGGCTGACCTGCAGCTGCAGCGGCCCGTCCACATCCACGTCCGGCGGCGGGCAATGCGCAACGATCGCCTCGAAGAGTGGTGTCATGTCGTTGGCGAGCTGCTTCGGATCGAGACCCGCAAAGCCGCGTAGCGCCGATGCGTAGACAACCGGAAAGTCGAGCTGTTCTTCGGTCGCGCCCAACTTGTCGAACAGGTCGAACGTCTGATCGAGCACCCAGTTCGGCCGCGCCTCATCGCGGTCGATCTTGTTGATGACGACGATCGGCCGCAGCCCATGCGCGAACGCCTTCTGCGTCACGAAGCGTGTTTGAGGCATCGGCCCGTCCACGGCATCGACGAGCAGCAGGACCGAGTCGACCATCGACAGCACCCGTTCGACCTCGCCGCCGAAATCCGCGTGGCCCGGCGTGTCGACGATGTTGATGCGGTAGTCGCGCCAGCGGATCGCCGTGTTCTTCGCGAGGATCGTGATGCCGCGCTCGCGTTCGAGCGCATTGGAGTCCATCACGCGCTCCGGCGCAGCCTTGCGCGCATCCAGCGTGCCCGACTGCCTGAGGAGCTGGTCTACGAGGGTCGTCTTGCCATGATCGACATGCGCGATGATGGCGATGTTGCGTAGGTTGGAGGTCGACACGGGCGCAGCGTTGCAGGAAAAGGGCCGCGCATTGTAGAGAGTGGAGCGCCCCGGCGAAACCGCGAATTTGCTTCTTTTACTCCTCCGTGGTCTCCACCGCCTTCATCGACTCGACGGCTTGGCCCTCGCTGTCCTTCGTCGGCTCCGGCTTACGCTGCGCCGCCGCGGACGTACCGGCCACGAAGGGAATGGTGAACGTGCGCCCGACCGAGGCCCCGCTCAGCTGGGTCGTGACCGCCACGGTGATGTAGTACACCCCCGCCTGATCCGGCAGCAACGTGACCTTGTGCTGATACACCTGACCGGCCTGCACATTGTCGAAATGGGGCTTCAGATTCCCGGCGACTGTCACTCCGTCCATGCCCGTGATGGTGGCATCGAGCGCGTCCACGCCAGCACGCGGCACGAATGCGATTTCGAGCTCCGTCGGCACGCCGACCTCGGGCTTGTGCGCAAACTCGTAGCGCAACTCGACCGCGGCACCGGGTTTCCCGTCGCCCACGGCACGGGCCATCTTGGCAGTGGGATCCTCAGGCGCCTTCTCCCGTGGGGCCGCCGATTGCGTCGTCGACGCCAGCTGCGCTTCGGGCTCTTCAGTGCCGCAAGCCGCGGCCAAGAGCGCCACGCAGGCAACCGAGACGATCTGAGCTAACCGATGCATCGCATACCTCTGTCGATTCAAGCCGATCAATTCCCCACGATGGAGAGGGTCATGCACCGCGGTGTCGACGGCGCGTTCCTCAGGTCGAAATCGTACACCTCTACGATATGAAGACCCGCGTCGAGCTGGATCTGCGGCAGCACTTCGCTCCCGCGGTCGTCCGACAGACCCGCCGCCACGATCGCGCCACGACGATAAACGAAGATATCGGGATTCGTCGCGGCCGTGGTGCCGACGCCGTTCGTCGCGCCGTCGGCTCGCACGGTCACTAGGCGCGCGCGGTCGTTGACGAAACGGAAGAACTTGCGATTACCCAGCTTGTTGTTGTCGCGCGCTCCGAACCGACCGCTCACGCAGACAAGATGCGGCGCACCTTCGATCGCATCGATATATAGGGGCAGCGTCGTCGCATCGCCGCCGTCGTTGCGCTCGCCCGAGCCGAATGCATCCGCGAGCGCAATGTTCTCCCCGGCGAGCAGCGCGGAAAGCGCCGAGGCTGAGATCGTCGCTTCGCTGCGCAGCCCTTGCACGAAGCTGAAAATGCTCGTCAACGCATCGGTCGTGCGCTGAAAGCCGGTCATCGTCCGATAGATCGGCGCGAAACCGAGCGCGATCGTATCGTGCGGCTCCGTCGTCGAATCGTCGTAGAGATCCCAGAGGATTTCGGCGATGGAAGCCTCGGAATACCAACCCTCGTTGGTCTGATTGTCCGCTTCGAGATCGACTCTGAAGTCATCGCTGACGCCGCCTTGCGAATCGCGATAGAGCGGATCTTCGAGCGTCATTGCTGCGAAGGCGCTGCCCCAGCCTTCGCTGAACGCGAGCCGAAAATCCAGTCGCTCGGTGCCATCGTGCCCGCCGCCGATCGAATCCGAGCGCGAGAAGTGATCCTCGAAGTAATGGCCGAGCTCGTGCGCGATTACGTGCTGGTCGAACTCGTCCGTATCGCCTGCGCCGCCTTGGAAGTCTCCGAGAATGTAGATTCCTGCCGGCAGCGGAGCCGGCGTCGGACACTCATCGCGATCGCCTTCGTATTGATAGAACGTCGTGCCGATGTCGCCCGTATCGGGGCAGAAAACCCCCACCGTCGGCCGGTTCTGCGGACTCCAGAACAGATCGAGATCGGCAAACGTGGCATTGGGATCGACGCTCAAGATGAGCTCTTTCGCCTGGTAAACCGTATCGAGAATGGCAAACGGCGCTGCAGCGCGCGTTCCGGTGTAGCTCGACGTGCCCCACCCCGTCGGCGCGTGCAAGTTGCGCGTCACATCGGACGTGCCGGTGTCGAAGGGACTGCCGTCGAGTGCGTACAGCGCATCGCCGTTCGTATTGTTCAACACGCGGAAGTGCCACCTCGGCGCGCTGCCGGTCTTGCGCATCTGCGCTTTGGCGCGCACGAACACATTGCGATTGGCGGGCACGTTCACGCTGTACTCGCCATTCTCATCCGTGGTCGTCGCAGCAATCACCGCGTTGGAGCGAGCATCGAGCACTTCCACCACGACTTCACGCGCCGGCGTGACCACCGGGTTTGCCAGATCGAGCCCGACGCCCGCGCTCTTGAACAGCGGACGGTCGAACGTGATCCGCCCCGAAAGAGTGATTTGTTCCGACGGTGCATCGCCGCCGCCGTCACTGCTGCTGCCGCCGCCGCACGCAGCCAAGACGACGAGCGCAACAATTGCGAACCATCCATGCCTTGCGACTTGCCAGCTCCAGTTCATGTGCGCGATCTGTCGACACTGCGAAAGATCGTGGACGCTACCACATGCGAATCGCTGTCGAAATCGCCGCGCGCGTGCAATGGTCGCGCGTTTGCTCATAGCGGCAGCGGTCCTTCCTCGATGGCCGAGATCTGCTCGCGCAACGCAAGGATCTGGTTTTCCCAGTAGCGCGGCTCGGTAACCCAGGGAAACGCCGCCGGAAAGGCCGGATCGCTCCAGCGGCGCGCGAGCCAGGCCGAGTAATGAATCATGCGCAAGGTGCGCAAACTCTCGATCAGGATGAGCTCGCGCGGGTCGAAGTCCATGAACTGCCCGTAGCCCTCGAGCAGCTGCGCGAGTTGCTCGCTCATCTCGCTACGGTTGCCGGACAGCAGCATCCAGAGATCCTGCACCGCAGGTCCCATGATGCAATCGTCGAGATCGACGAAATGCGGCCCTGCATCCGTCCAGAGCACGTTGCCGCGATGGCAGTCGCCGTGCAGGCGAAGCTCCGCGAAGCCCGCCGCCGCTTCGAACGCGTCCCGGATCAGCTGCAGCAGATGCTCCGTGATGGAGGCATATGCCTGCTCCAAGTGGGCCGGGATCCAGCCTTCGTCGAGCAGATAGCGGCGCGCGGTCTCGCCGAGCTGCTCGACATCCAGACGACCGCGGTGACGGAACCGCTGGCGCCGGCCGACGGCATGGATGCGGCCCAGGAAACGCCCCATCCATTCCCGTTCCGTCTGCGTGCCGAGCTCGGGCCACCGTCCCCCACGCCGCTCGAATGCGGCAAAGCGAAAGCCCTCGTGCCGAAACAGCGTTTGCCCTTCGTGGACGATCGGCGGCACGACGGGAATCTCTTCGGCCGCCAGCTCGAGCGCAAACTGGTGCTCTTCCAGGATCGCCTCGTCGGTCCAGCGCTCGGGGCGGTAGAACTTCACGACGATGGGCTGCGACTCCTCGATGCCCACCTGATAGACGCGGTTCTCGTAGCTGTTGAGCGCCAAAATGCGCCCGTCCGAGATCCTGCCCAGCGACTCGACGGCCGCAATGATCAAGTCGGGAGTGAGTCGATCGTAGGGATGAGGATTCGCCATCGGGAGCAGGAACGCTTAACCTTGAGGACGTACGTGCGTGGCCGGGCCGCCGTCGACAAGACAATGTTACTGGCAGACCCCTCGTCCGGCATGCAGATTCTCTCCACGGGCGAGCGCATCCACGCTAATCTTTTCTTTTTGGACCTTTACGCCACGGGCTTTGCATGACCATCCTCGTTACCGGCGGCGCCGGCTATATCGGCAGCCATGTGGTTCGCCAGCTGCGCGAGCGCAATGAAAAAGTAGTCGTCCTCGACAATCTCTCGACCGGCTTTCGCTCGGCGGTGCTCGATGCTCCCCTCGTCGTGGGCGACACCGGCGATCGGGAGCTCGTCAGCCGGCTGCTGCGCGAGTACGACGTCGAGACCGTCATGCATTTCGCGGCGCACACCATCGTGCCCGAGTCGGTGACGAATCCGCTCAAGTACTACGGCAACAACACCTGCTCGACCCGCAGCCTCCTGCAGTGCTGCCAGGAAGCGGGCACGAAATACTTCGTCTTCTCGTCGACGGCGGCTGTCTACGGCATCCCGCCGGGCGGCTTGGCGGCCGAGGACAGCCCGACGGCACCGATCAATCCTTACGGCATGTCGAAGCTGATGAGCGAATGGATGCTGCGGGATCTGGCGGCTGCCAGCTCGTTGCGCTACGTCGTGCTGCGCTATTTCAACGTCGCCGGCAGCGATCCGGGCGGACGGATCGGCCAGTCGACCCTCAACGCCACGCTGCTGACGAAGGTGGCCTGCGAGGTCGCGGTCGGCAAGCGCGAATGCCTGTACGTGTTCGGCACCGACTATGACACGCCGGACGGCACGGGCGTGCGCGACTATATTCATGTCGAGGACCTTGCTGACGCGCACGTCAAAGCGCTGGATTACCTGCGCCGCGGCGGTGCGTCGACCACCCTCAACTGCGGCTACGGCCACGGCTACAGCGTCCGCGAAGTCATCGCCACCGTGAACCGCGTCAACGGCCGCCCGATCAAGACCGAGGACAAGCCACGGCGGCCCGGCGATCCGCCCACCCTCGTGGCCAAGGCCGATCGCATCCGCAGCACGCTGGGTTGGTCGCCCAGATTCGATGACCTCGAGACGATCGTGCGCACGCAGCTCGCTTGGGAGCAGCGTCTGCTCGCAGAGCCGCAGCTGCAGAAGAACTGATGAACCTACGTTCGACGCCGGAGACTGGAGGCGGAGCTAAAGTCAACGCACGCTGATCCCCCGAGCGAAGATTTCGCGTAGCCATGCCCCTCGTGATGTTCAATTCTTGTGCGATCGTTGGGGTCGGAGGCACCGAAGCGCAGATGTTCGCTTTAGCCCCGGAACTCCAGCCTGCGGCCTGAACATGCGGTGGCCACGCCCCAAATCGCTCAATAGTCTGCTGCTAACGGGCTTCGCGCTCGTCTCCGTGCCGCTGCTCCTTGCGGTCGTGATCGGCGCAACCAAAGTGCGCGACCTCGCCCGGCAAAGCGAAACCCTCGTCCGTACGGGCGTCGAGACGACGCACTACAGCCAACAGCTCTTCCAGCAGATCGCTCCGATGGAGCGCAGCGCCAAGCTGTTCCAGGTGCTGAACGACCCTGCGCTGCTGCAGGTTTATCGTGAAGGCCGCGAGCGTTTCCTGGTCACGCTCGAGAACATCGAGGCGGTGAGCGACGATCCGATCCGGCGCAAGCACCTGCAAGCGCTGCGCAGCGCCTTGCGCCGGGCCGACGCCGGCATCATGTCGAGCCGGCCGCAGGCGCCCGAAGCCGTGGCGAGTGCCGTCGAGGCATTCGACGCGATGTGGGCGGCCGCCTTCGAGCTCTCCGCTGCCACGAACGAACAGGTGGAGTCCGGCTTGTCGAGCTTGCAGAACGCCACGGCCGAAACACAGCGGTATCTGTTCTGGCAATCGGCGGCCGTGATCCTGCTCACCGCCCTGCTCGTGACGCTCTTTACGTTCGTGCTCTTGCGGCCGATCCGGCAGATCGATGCGGCCATCAACCTGCTCGGCAAGGGTACGTTCTCCAAGCCGATTGCGGTGCGCGGTCCGACCGACCTCGAGAACCTCGGCCGCCAGCTTGAATGGCTACGCGTGCGCCTGCTCGAGCTGGCTCAGGAACGCAACCGCTTCCTGCGCCACATGTCGCACGAGCTCAAGACGCCGCTCGCGAGCATCCGCGAAGGCACGGAGCTGCTGATGGATGGCGCCGTCGGCGAGCTCGACAGCGCCCAGCGAGAAGTCACCGCCATCCTGCGCGAGAACGGAATCAAGCTCCAGCAGCTCATCGAGAACCTGCTGTCCTTCAGCGCGTGGCAGGCCCGGCATTCCGGGCTCGAAATCAGCCAGTTCCGGCTGCGCCCGCTCATCAAGTCGACGCTCGAAACCCATCAACTCACGCTCCTCGCGCAGCGCGTGCACTTGGATCTCAAAGTCCAGGACATCGAGCTGCAGGCGGATCGTGCGAAATTGAAGCTCATTTTGGACAACCTGCTGTCCAATGCGCTCAAATATAGTCCGCGCGGCGGGACCATCTACATTCACGCCCACACGGAGCAGGACATGTTGGTGCTGGATGTAGGCGATACCGGACCGGGCATCAGTAAAGAAGAACGAGGCGCCATTTTCGAGGCCTTCTATTCGGGACGGGCGCCGACAGCGGGTCATCTGAAAGGAACAGGCATCGGCCTGTCCGTGGTCAACGAATTCGTGCAGGCGCACGGGGGAACCATCGAAATCGTGGACGGCGTGTTTCCGGGTGCACATTTCCGCATTCGCTTGCCGCTGGCGCCGCGTTCAGAGACGGAGCCGGCCTGAATGACCGTGCGCTCCTCCCAGCCGCTTTTCGCCGCCGGCTGGCGCCGGCTCGCCTGCCTCGCCGGCCTGCTGAGCCTGGCCGGATGCGACCTCGCGGATCGTCTCGCGCGCCCCGATTCGTCGCCGGCCGTTGTGCAGACAACGGAAAGCCCGCTGCACCAATACCTCGAGCTCATGAACGCTTTGGCGAGCCCCGATGCCGCTCGGCAAGCCGACGTCTTCTATGCAGTCGAGCAGGAGTACACGCGCGCGCCGACCACCGCGAGCACGCTGCGTTATGCAGTCGCACTCGTGACGCCAGCGCATCCGGCCGAGAACGCACCCGAAGGTAAACGACTGCTCGAAACGCTCCTGGCAACGCCGGAACGCATGACGCAGGAAGAACGCACGCTCGCGTCCGTTCTCTTGCACACGACAAACATTCGCTTGAAACTCGAAGCCGAAAATCGTCGGCTGCTGGCGACACTCGACGACCACAGCCGGTCGCAGGCAAACTCGGACAAGCGCGTGCAAGCGCAGCTAGAGGAGAACGCTCGATTACGGCGCGCTCTTGCCGAGGCCCAGCAGAAGCTGGATGCGATCAAAGAAATCGAGAGGTCCATCATTGAACGCAGTCCCACGCCCCCTGGCAATCGTGACTCCGCCGCCCTCCCAAGTGAAACGCAAGGCCCGGCTGCTGGTCGTTGACGACGATCCTGGGCTGCTCCGGCTGCTCACGATCCGTCTGCGGGCCGAGAACTACGATGTCGAGGCTGTCGAAAGCGCAGCCGCCGCGCTCGCGGCCCTCTCCCGCGTGCGCCCCGACCTCGTGATCACGGACCTGCGCATGGACCAGATGGACGGCATCGGGCTGCTCAAGGAAATTCAAAGCCGCGCGCCGGGCCTGCGCGTCATCATCCTGACCGCGCACGGCACCATTCCCGATGCGGTGCAGGCCACGCAAAGCGGCGCGTTCGCCTTCCTCACCAAGCCGGTCGACAAGCAAGAGCTGCTCGACCACGTGCAGAAGGCCCTCAAGATTTCAGGCTTCGCCGACACGACCGAAGACTGGCGTAGCGAGATCGTCACGCGCAGCACGATCATGGAAGAGCGGCTCGCGCAAGCTCACATGGTGGCCGGCACCGACGCCCGCGTGATGATCACGGGCGAAAGCGGCACAGGCAAAGAGCTGCTCGCCCGGGCAATCCACAAGGCGAGCCCGCGCCGCAACCGTCCGTTCGTGGCGATCAATTGCAGCGCCATGGCGGAGAACCTGCTCGAAAGCGAGCTGTTCGGTCACGTCAAAGGCGCGTTCACCGGCGCGATTCGCGAGCACCGCGGCCTCTTCCAGGCGGCCGACGGCGGCACCCTTCTGCTCGACGAAATCGGCGACATGCCGATGCGCCTGCAGGTCAAGCTGCTGCGCGTGCTGCAGGAGAATCAAGTGCGCCCCGTCGGCAGCACCGAAGCGATCCCGGTCAATGTGCGCATCATCTCGGCGACCCACCGCGACTTGAAGCAGCTCATCATGGGCGGCCTCTTCCGCGAGGATCTCTATTACCGCCTGAACGTCGTGCACATCGAGATGCCCTCGCTCGCCAAGCGCCGCGAGGACATCCCGCTCCTGATCTCGCACTTCTTGGAGAAGATCGCGCAGGAGACGGGTCGGCCGCGCCACATCTATGCGCCGGAAGCCGTGGAGCTCTTGGTCAGTGCCGAGTGGCCGGGCAATGTCCGCCAGCTCGAGAACGTCGTGCGCCAGAACGTAGCGCTTGCGACCAGCCCCATCATCAGCGCGGAGCTCGTACAAGCCGCCCTCGGAGGCGGTCCGAGCCGCCTGCCCTCGTTCGACGAGGCGCGCGACGAATTCACCCGCAACTACCTGTCCCAGATCCTGCAGATCACCGGCGGCAACGTCAGCCAGGCCGCGCGTCTGGCCAAGCGCAACCGAACCGACTTCTACAAGCTGCTCGCCCGGCACCAGCTCTCGCCGGACGACTTCAAGCAGCGCTAACGGCTCAGACCGTGGGCGAATGCGGCCGAGTCGGCTGCATTCGCGCCGATGACGTCTGTGACCAGGTTCTTGCAAACAAGAACCCCCCAGTTACAGGGCTAAAGGGTCCCTTGGTCGCTGTCTCCCAAGGATTGGGTCACCCCCTCACGCCCCGGATCGATGTGCGGCATCGCACATCCTTGGTCACCCCGGTCGGGCTAGAATCGTTGTTCGCCTGCTACAGCGCTCCTCCCCTAACTGATGCAACGACAGGGTCATGAACCTAACTAACGCCAAGATCTTGGTCACGGGCGCCGACGGTTTCATCGGCTCGCACTTGACGGAAGCCCTCGTTCGGCGAGGCTGCGACGTGCGCGCCTTCGTGTACTACAACTCCTTCAATTCTTGGGGATGGCTCGACCGCTCCCCGCCGGAGATTCTGGAGAAGCTCGAGATCTTCGCCGGCGATATCCGCGACCCGCATGGCGTGAAGCAGGCCATGAAGGGGTGCGACGTCGTGCTGCATCTTGCGGCCTTGATCGCGATCCCCTACTCGTATCATTCGCCGGACACCTACGTCGATACGAACGTCAAGGGAACGCTCAACATCGTCCAAGCTGCGCGCGAGCTCGGGGTCAAGAAAGTCGTTCACACGTCCACCAGCGAGGTGTACGGCACCGCCCAGTTCGTGCCCATCACCGAAGACCACCCGCTGCAAGGCCAGTCGCCGTATTCGGCCTCGAAGATCGGCGCGGATCAGATCGCGATGTCGTTCTATCGTTCGTTCGGCACGCCGGTGGCGATCATTCGCCCCTTCAATACCTACGGTCCGCGGCAGTCGGCCCGCGCGGTCATTCCGACGATCATCACACAGCTTGCTTCGGGCGCGCGCACGCTCAAGCTCGGCGCGCTGCATCCGACGCGCGACTTCAACTATGTCGCCGATACCGTCGCGGGCTTCATCGCGGTTGCCGAAGCGGACGCTGCGGTGGGTGAAGTCATCAACATCGGCAGCAATTACGAGATTTCCATCGGCGATACGGCGAAGCTCATCGCCGAACTGATGGGCAAGGACGTCGAGATCGTGGCGGACGAGCAGCGCATTCGGCCGGAGAAAAGCGAGGTCGAGCGGCTGTGGGCCGGCACGGAAAAGGCATCGCGCCTGCTCGACTTCAAGCCAGCCTATGCGGGCATCGACGGCCTGCGCCGCGGGCTGCGCGAGACGATCGATTGGTTCGTCAACCCGGAAAATCTGCGCGCCTACAAACCGCACACCTACAACATCTGACGCATGCAATTCATCCCTCTCTCGGTCCCCCACTTGGCCGGCAACGAGTGGACGTACGTCAAGGAATGCCTGGATGGCGGCTGGGTGTCGTCGGCCGGTCCGTTCGTCACGCGTTTCGAACGCGAGCTGGCCGCCTATGTGGGTGCCGCTCATGCGGTGGCCTGCGTCAACGGCACGGCGGCATTGCACGTGGCGCTGCGCTTGGCGGGCGTCGAGGCGAACGATGAGGTGCTCGTTCCCACGCTGACGTTCATCGCATCCGTCAATGCGATCTGTTACCAGGGCGCACGCCCTGTCTTCATGGATTGCGACGAGTACTACAACCTCGACGTCGACAAGGTCGCACGGTTCCTGCACGAGCACACCGATTTCAGCGGCGGCTACACCGTCAACCGCACAACCGGTCGACGCATCAAGGCTATCGTGCCCGTACACGTCTTCGGTAACGCCGCCCGGCTCGAGCCGCTTGTGCGGCTCTGCCGCGAGCGCAACATTCGCATCATCGAAGACGCCACCGAGAGCTTGGGCACGCGCTACAACGCCGATTACCTTGGCGGTGCGCACACGGGTACGGTGGGCGATTTCGGCTGCTTCTCGTTCAACGGCAACAAGATCATCACGACGGGCGGCGGCGGCATGCTCGTGACGAACGACGCCGAGGCTGCCGAGCGAGCACGCTATCTCACGACACAAGCAAAGGACGACGAAGTCCGCTACGTACACGGCGACATCGGCTACAACTATCGCCTGACCAACGTTCAAGCCGCCCTCGGCGTCGCGCAGCTCGAAACCCTGCCCGCCTTCTTGCGAACCAAACGCAAGAATTGGGAGGCATACCGCGCAGCCGTCGCGGAGATCGAGGGCCTACGCATCGCGCCGGGACCCAACTACGCCGACAACAACTACTGGATGTACGCGCTGCAGATCGATGCCGCTCGCTACGGCAAGGACCGCGAGCAACTCATGGAGCATCTGCGCCAAGCCGGCATCCAGAGCCGTCCGGTGTGGCATCTGAATCATTTGCAGAAGCCGTTTGTCGGCGAACAGCACTTCGAGATCGAAAAGGCATTCGAGCTCGCGGAGATCACCTTGAACATCCCGTGCAGCACGAATCTCACCGACGCCGAAGTCGCGCGCGTCGTCGATGCGCTGAGGCAACGATGAGCGACGTGGTCATCATTGGCGCCGGCGGCCACGCACGCGTGCTGCACAAGCTGTTGCAGCGGCGCGGCGAAACAATCGCCGGCTATGTCGCGCCGGAACCCGCCGCGGCATTTGAGCTGCCGTATCTCGGCACCGATGCCGATCTCCCTAGGCTCGCCGCCTCGCGGCCACTGAGTGCGGCCCTGGGGATTGGGAAGGTCACTGCGACGACGCACCGACTCGCCGTACTGGATCGGCTCGAAGCGTGCGGTATCACGTGCCCGGTCTTGATTGCGCCGACCGCGACCGTGCACGACGACGTTGCCTGCGGTAACGGCACCGTCGTTCTAGACGGCGCCATCGTGGTGACCGGCTCTACGTTAGGGCGCGGGTGTATCGTGAACACCGGCGCCATCATCGACCACGACTGCCAAGTCGGCGATGACGTTCACGTAGCGGTCGGCGCCGTGGTGTGCGGGGGCGTGCGTATCGGCCAGCACTGCATGATCGGCGCCGGCGCCACGATCATTCAGTCCATTTCCATCTGCGACGGCTGCACGATCGGCGCCGGTGCAACCGTGACGCGTGACATCACGGAGCCGGGTATTTGGGTCGGCACACCGATCAGGAGAGTTCAATGAACGGCCGACGGCCAACCTTCATCATCGCCGAGGCGGGCGTCAACCATAACGGTTCGCTCGACATCGCTCTCGAGCTCGTGGCAGCGGCGAAAGCATGCGGCGCCGATGCAGTGAAGTTTCAGACGTTCAGCGCGGATCGACTCGTCACGCGCAGTGCGTCGAAAGCGGCGTATCAGAAGACCACGGTGCCGAACGGCGATTCTCAGTACGAGATGTTGAAGCAGCTCGAGCTCGGTCCGGACGCCTTCGAGCAGATTCGCGCCTGCTGCGAGAAGCACGACATCGAATTCATGTCGAGCCCGTTCGACGAGGAAGCGGCCGACATGCTCGATTCCCTCGGCATGCGCGTGTTCAAGATCCCCTCCGGAGAGATCACGAACCTGCCTTTGCTGAGGCATATTGCCGCCAAGCAGCGTGAGATCATTCTGTCGACCGGTATGTGCTGGATCGGCGAGGTCGAAACGGCAGTTCGGACATTGCGCGACGCCGGGGCACGCCAAGTCACGCTGCTTCACTGTGTGACCGAGTATCCGGCACCTTTCGATCAGATCAATCTGGCGGCGATGCACACGCTCGCGACGGCGTTCGGCCTCCCCGTCGGCTACTCGGACCACACGGCAGGCATCGAAATTCCGATCGCGGCGGTTGCACTGGGCGCAACCGTGATCGAAAAGCACTTCACGCTCGATACCAACATGAGCGGGCCCGATCACCGCGCATCGCTCGATCCCACCGACTTCAAGCGCATGGTCGACGCGATTCGCAATGTCGAAAAAGCAATCGGCGACGGGCACAAACGCCCTGCCGCCTGCGAGCTCGCGAACATCGAAATCGTGCGCAAGAGCGTCGTTGCCGCACGCGATATTCCAGCCGGCAAGACGATCGCGCGCGACGACGTCCTGATCAAGCGCCCCGGTACTGGAATTCCACCCGCTGAGCTCGACAGCGTCGTAGGCCGCGTTGCACGCCAGAACATTGCCGTGGACAGCGTCATTCGTTGGCAGGATCTAGGGTGAAACGTCACTGCATCGGAGTCGTCACGACCTCGCGGGCCGACTACGGCCTGCTCTACTGGTTATTGCGCGCCATTCACGAGGATGAAGAGCTCGCGCTACGCCTGTACGTGACGGGCAGCCATCTCTCCGAGCACTTCGGCCTGACGGTGCGTGAGATCGAGAAGGACGGCTTGCCGATTCACCGGCGCGTTCCCATTCTCACATCCAATGACTCCCCTACGGCAGTGACGACGGCCATCGCACGTGCAGCCGAAGAGTTCGGCAAGGCGTTCGCCGAAGATGATCTCGACATCGTCGTCCTGCTGGGCGATCGCTTCGAAATCTTGCCGATCGCTCAAGCCGCCGTCGTGCATGGAGTCCCAGTAGCGCACATCCACGGCGGCGAGACGAGCGAGGGTGCGCTCGACGAATACTTCCGCCATGCCGTCACGAAGCTTTCGCTGCTGCACTTTCCGGCGACCGACGCCTATCGTCGCCGAATTCTGCAGATGGGCGAAGCACCTGAACGCGTCCACAATTTCGGCGCCCCCGGCCTCGACCATCTGCACCGCACCGCCTTGCTGACGCGCGAACAACTACAGCAAGAGCTCGGCTTGGACCTCGGCCGCCCGACTGCGCTGGTCACGTACCACCCCGTGACGACGGAGCCGTACTCGGCGGCGGATCAAGTCACGCAACTCTTGCGTGCAATCGAATCCGAAGCAACGTTGCAGGCGGTATTCACTCGTGCCAATGCCGATAACGAGGGTCGTATCATCAACGCATTGCTCGAACAGTTCTGTAGCAAACGACCCGAGCGCTACCGGCTGTTCGACAATCTCGGCACGTTGCGCTACTTGAGCTGCCTCAAGCATCTCGATCTTGTGATCGGTAATTCATCGAGTGGTCTGATCGAAGCGCCGTCGTTTCGACGCCCAGTGGTAAACGTCGGCAACCGTCAACGCGGCCGGATCATGGCCGCCAATGTCATCCAGACCGACTACAGCGAAGCCAGTATTCGTCAAGGAATTGCTACCGCGCTGTCGGCGTCGTTCCGCGACAGCCTTGCCGACATGCGCAACCCATACGATCGATTCGGCGATGGAAGGGTCAGCGAGCGCATTGCCGCATGCATCAAGACGTTTGTCCGCAATCCGGGGTCGCTGAAAAAACCATTCATCGACATGCCGCAGGGCTCCAATTATGATCAATGATCTCGTCATCAGCCGCGGCGCACGCCTGCGCGATGCGTTGCGCCAGCTCGAAACCGCGGCCAGCAAGACGTTGTTCGTCGTGGAAGATGGCCTCAAGTTGTTCGGAACACTCACCGATGGCGACGTACGCCGGTGGATTCTTTCCGGCGGCGACATCGAAGGCATCGTCGATCACGCCTGCAATCGGCAACCCTACTTCGTCGCGCCTGGCTTCATCGTGGAAGACGTTCGACGGGAGATGCTCCAACGCAACATCACTTGCGTTCCCGTCGTCGCCGAAGACGGGCAGATCGTGGATATCCTGCTCTGGGAGCGTATCTTCAGCGGCGAACCTGTAGCCACGCCCGCACGACAAATAGATGTTCCAGTCGTGATCATGGCAGGAGGCAAAGGCACGCGCCTTGCGCCTTTTACTACCGTGCTGCCCAAGCCACTCATCCCGCTCGGCGACAAGACGGTGATCGAGCTCATCATCGATTCCTTCCGCCACTTTGGCGTCAACGACTTCTATCTGTCGGTAAACTACAAGTCGCGGATCATCAAATCGTACTTCGAAGAGCTCGATCCCCCCTACAACGTGAGCTACATCTATGAGGACAAGCCGCTCGGCACGGCGGGCAGCCTGCATGCCCTCGCGGATAAGATGAAGAGCGACTTCATCGTCACGAACTGCGACGTCATCATTCGCGTCGATTGCTACGACCTGCTCGCACATCATCGCAAAGAGAACAACGACATCACGCTCGTCGCCTCGCTGAAGAACTACAGCATTCCCTATGGCGTGTGCGAGATCGAAAATGGCGGTCATCTCAAAGCCATCAAGGAGAAACCGGAGTACAACTTCCTGGTGAATACCGGCTTGTATGTGCTCAAGCCCGATGTGCTCGGCGAGATTCCGAAGGACGAGTTCTTCCACATCACCGATCTCATAGAGAAGATTCGGGCGCAGGGACGACGCGTTGGCGTCTTTCCGATCAGCGACAAGGCATGGATCGACACGGGCGAGTGGGCTCAGTATCGCAGTGCCGTGGCGCAACTCACTGCTGACCGTCGCCAAACACCCCGCTGAACGTCGCCTTAGGACGGAGGTTCATCCTTGACTCAACCATCGGAAATCGTTGCGGTAATACCTGCACGCGGCGGCAGCAAGTCGATTCCGCGCAAGAACATCGTGCCGCTCGGGGGGCGGCCGCTACTGGCATGGTCTATCGACGTTGCCAAGCAAGTTCCGGCGATCAACCGGATTCTGGTCTCGACCGACGACGAGGAAATCGCCGGCTGTGCGCGCACGTTCGGTGCCGAGGTGTCCATGCGTCCCCCAGCTCTTGCCACCGACGATGCCCTGGTCATCGATACGTTGCGAGACCTCATCGCACGGCTGAACAATGAGGGACGGCCGCCGCGCGTCATCGTATTGCTCGAACCCACATGCCCCTTACGAAGCGCCGAGGACGTGGAGTCCTGTCTGAAGCTGATCGAGGACGACACCATTGATTCGGTGGCGACCTTCAAGGCGGCCGAGCTCAATCCGATGCGCGCTTGGCGCATCGAACAAGGTCGCCCGACGCCGTTCATCAAGGACGCCTATCCGTGGCTGCCTCGACAGCAGCTGCCCCAGGCTTACCAGCTCAACGGTGCCGTCTATGCATTTCGCGCCGATCGGCTTCGTCCCGAGCATCCTTCGATTCTGTTCGGCAATACGGCGGCAGTCGTCATGCCGGCGGAGCGTTCCGTAGACATCGATAATTGGATCGACCTGACGCTCGCGGAAGCCGTGCTCGCGAGGAGAGCCGCATCATGACGTTGCCTACTTTGATCATCACCGGCGTCAGCAGCGGCGTCGGACTGTCCTTGGTTCGCCATCTGTCCGACCGGTTCCATGTGATCGGCCTTGTGCGCAAGCTCGATGCGGCCCGCGAGTCCTTCAAGGACCTCGCCCACGTCAGCCTGTATCAAGTCGACGTAGCCGATCAGGCAGCGCTTTCAGCCTGCCTCGATGAGGTCTTGAGCCGTCACGGCAGCCCGTCTTACCTCATCAACAATGCCGGCGTGAATATCGCCGGTTCATTGGAGCAACTCCAGCGTAGCGATCTCGAGCTGTCGCTGGCCGTCAACTTCCTCGCGCCGGCACTCATCATGAAGCGCCTGCTGCCTGCGATGAAAGCAAGCAACTTTGGCCGCATCATCAATATCACTTCGGGTGCGCCGCTCAACTGCTTCGCCGGCTATGCCGCCTATAGCGCGTCGAAGGCCGCGCTGAACGCGCTTACGGTGACGACTGCTCGCGAGCACGAAACCCTCAACATCAAGATCAATTTGATGAGCCCGGGTCCCGTGCGCAGCAACATGGCACCGAATGCACCCATGGATCCGAGTGTCTGCCATCCGACCGTCGACTACTTGTTGAACCTCCCTGCCGACGGACCCACCGGCCGTTTCTTCTGGCTTGGCTACGAAATCCCTCTCGCTCCCGATCTCGAGGGCGTGCAGTGGCTGGAAGGCAAGGCTAGCGATCGCTTCAGGAAAGTGCTGTGACTTTGAAGCTTGGCATCATCGGATTGAGCGAGGGGAACGGGCATCCCTTCTCGTTCTCCGCCATCATCAACGGCTATTCCGACGCTGGCTTAGCCGACTCGGGCTGGCCGGTGATCTACGAGTACGTGCGTCGCCGCGATCCGTCGGAATTCGAGTTTGCCGATGCACGCGTCACGCACGCGTGGACACAGGATCCCGACGTCACTCAGCGTCTGTGCCGGGCGTGTCGCATTCCGCATGCAGTGGACTCGCTCGAGGCCCTGCTCGGCAATGTCGACGCAGTCATCCTCGCACGCGATGACTACTCCGAGCATCTGCACATGGCCATGCCCTTCCTCAAGGCCGGCCTGCCCGTCTTCATCGACAAGCCTCTTACCGTCGAGCCGAAGGAGCTGGCGGCATTCCGGCCCTATTTGGAAAGCGGTCAGTTGATGTCGTGCTCCGGGATGCGATTCGCGACGGAGCTTGATGTCCCGCGCGCGCAATTTGCGGGATACGGCCAGGTGCATCTGATCCGCGGCGCCATTCTCAACGATTGGGAAAAGTACGGAATCCATCTCATCGATGCGATCCTCAATGTCACGCCGGCACGGCCTGTCGCCGTAACGCCGCTTCGCGCCCGCCACCAATCATTGGCGGTTGCCATGGATGACGGCTCCTGCCTGCAGCTGGATGCGCTCGGCAAGATCGGCCGGTGCTTCCGCGTCGACATCTTCGGCGAGCGAAAGATCTCCACACACGAGATCACGGATAATTTCAGCATGTTTCGCCGCCTGCTGTTTCATTTCATCCGGGGCGTCAAACTCCGCCAGCCGGCTATTCCGCCGGCGGACACACTGACGTCGATTCGTCTTCTCATCGCCGGCCGGCAGGCGCTTCTCACCAATCGCAGCGTGGAACTCCATGAAGTCGGGATATAAGCAGCTCTTCGATCTCACCGGAAAGACCGCCGTTGTCACCGGGGGCGTCGGCATCCTCGGCCGTCGCTTCTGCCGAGGCCTCGCCGAGTTCGGCGCGCAAGTTGCCGTGGTGGATTTGCGCGAAGAAGATGCCACGGCGCTGGCCAACGAGCTGGCTGCGGACTACGGAATCCGTTCGGCTGGCTTTGCCTGCAACGTCGCCGACCCTGCATCCGTACGCACCATGGTGGAGAACGTCGTCGAACGATTCGGCGCCATTCATATCTTGCACAACAATGCCGCCTCGAAATCAGAAGACCTCGATGCGTTTTTTGCCCCGTTCGAAGACTACTCCATTGAAGAGTGGCGCCGCATCATGTCCGTCAACATCGACGGCATGTTCCTCGTGGCGCAAACTGTCGGCAAGCAAATGATCAAGCAGCGCTCCGGCGGCAGCATCATTCAAACTTCGTCGATATATGGAATCCTGGCGTCCGACAAGCGGATCTATGAAGGCTCTTTCTATCTCGGACGTCAGATCACCAACCCGGCGGTATATTCCGCATCCAAGGCTGCGGTCTGCGGCCTGACGCGCTGGCTCGCCGCGAACTGGGCGGAACACGGCATCCGTGTCAACACGCTCATACCTGGCGGTGTCGAGAGCGGCCAGAACGACGAGTTCAAGAAGAAGTACTCTGCCCGAGTACCCATGGGCCGCATGGCACAGGCCGACGAGATGGTTGGGGCGTTGATCTACCTCGCCTCCGATGCGTCGAGCTACGTGACCGGTCAGGAAATCATCGTCGACGGCGGTCTGAGCGCCTGGTAATCGAGCAACGCACACAATTGAGCACAGGGATTCACGTCATGAACAGACGCGTCACGATCGTGATGTACCACTTCGTCCGCAACTTGCGGCGCTCGCGATATCCCGAGATCAAGGGACTGGATCTCGCCGATTTCGTCGGTCAACTCGAGTACATCAGCAAGCACTACAACGTCACCACGATGGAGGACGTGATCGAAGCGGCCCACAACAAGGACAAGAAGCTGCCGGAGCGCGCGCTGCTCCTGACGTTCGACGATGGCTACGCCGAGCACTTCCACACGGTCTTCCCGCTCCTCGACCGGCTTGGAATGCAAGGCTCATTCTTCCCCCCGGCCCGCGCGGTGCTGGAACGCCGGGTGCTCGACGTGAACAAGATTCATTTCTTGCTCGCATCCCAACCCGACAAGTCGAAGATCGTCTCCGCCCTCGAATCCGAAGTTGCCGCAAACGCGAACGCCTATTCCTTGCAGCCATTGGAGTACTATCGCCAAACCTACGCGCATCCCAACCGCTACGACACTGCCGAGGTCGTGTACATCAAGCGCATGCTGCAAAAGGCGCTGCCGGAGGATCTGCGCGCCCGGATCGTCGATGCCCTCTTCCGCGACTTCGTATCGTCGGACGAAGCTGCCTTTGCCGAAGAGCTTTACGTGACGCCGGAACAGCTTCGTTGCATGCTCCGCCATGGCATGTTCATCGGCAGCCACAGCTACGATCATTACTGGCTCGACACGCTGACGCCGCAAGAGCAGCAACGAGAGGTCGTGCGCTCCATGTCGTTCCTTCGCGACCTCGGGTGCAATATGGATAGTTGGGTTATGTGCTACCCCTACGGCGGGCACAACAACACGCTTCAAGGTATCTTGACCCAGAATCACTGTGCCATAGGGCTCGCCACCGAGGTAGATATCGCTGACCTAGACAAGCACAGTCCATTGGCACTACCAAGAATCGACACCAATGACCTTCCCAAGCGCGGTGACGCACCTTGCAACGACTGGACTCGCGCCGCCTAAGTTCTTGAGGAGAACCCGATATGCCATCAATGATGCAGATCCTGGCCGACCTGACTCCGCTCAATCGCGTCGTATGTTCGGATGATTACGACAAGACCATTGAGTACATGAAGAAGGTGCTCCCATTCGAGGAGCTATCTTTCAGCCATGATGAAGCGTACAACGGCTGGGTCATTCCGCCGAAGTGGAACGTGCGAGAAGCGAAGATCCTCCGCAACGGCAAGGTCATTTACGACGGTACCTGGCATCCAATGGCCGTCATTGCTCTATCGATCCCATTTCGCGGCAAGGTATCCCGAGAGGAATTGCGCCAACATTTGCACTACGACCACCGTTACGACGATAGCATCCCTTTCCATTTCCGCCAGCTGTTCCGCAGCTGGAACCGTGACTGGGGCTTCTGCGTACCCAAGCGCTTCTATGACGCTCTCGAGCCCGGCGACTATGAAGTCATCATCGAAACGGATGAGTCTCCCGGTACCCTCCGGATGCTCGAGTTCACATTACCTGGCCGCGTCGAAGAAACGATCGTATTTGGAACGAATCTGGATCATCCTGGCGTTTCTAACGATGGGCTCGCGGGCGTCGTCGTCGGTATTGAACTGTTTAGACGACTCGCCAAGCGCTCCACGAACTTCACATACCGGCTCGTGCTGCCGCAGGGAATCATCGGCACCGAGTTCTACCTCGGCAAGCAAGCACCGGAGCGCCGCAAACAGTTGCTGGAAGGCGTGATGCTGGAAATGCTTGGCTCACGTACGGAGCTTGCGCTTCAGCATTCTCGGTCTGGCTCTTCCAACATCGAGTACGCCCTGGAGCAGGTATTGAAGACAAGTGGTGTCCAGCATCGCGTGGGCGCGTTCGAGAGCTGGCTCCTCAATGACGAATACATCTGGGAGGCGTACGGCATACCAATGGCGTCCCTCTCACGCTTCCCCTATCCGGAGTATCATTCCGATCGCGATAACGTAACAGCTATCTCCGAGAGCGCCCTCAACGAGGCAGTGGACGTCCTGGAGAAGGCCATCGATATCGTTGAATGTTCCCCTCTCGTGACCAAACGATTCGAGGGAATTCTGTGTTTGTCGAACCCGCAATACGACCTGTACATCGACCCTGGTCAAGTCGTTTTTGGTGACGGACCCGACGAAACACGACGCCGCATGCGCCTACTGATGGATACGATCCCCACCATCACGAGACCGGTCACCATTCGTCAAATTGCGGAAATGGTGGAACTTCCTATTGACGTCGTCGCTCAATATCTCGAGAAGTGGCGAGCAAAAGGACTCATCGACATCAGGGGTAATGCCGTCAGCCCCACATGATGGCCATCCCTGGGCCCTCCGAACTAAGCGCAGCTGCCTGGCCGAGAAACCTCGGACTGATAGCCCGGATTCCTTGATACCAAGTTAGCTGCGCTTCTCTAACTTGAGTGTGCGCTCCCAAACCTCAGCAACGCCTTCGACGCACGCTTGCTGTCCAATGCTACTCTTACCGCCACCTCCTTTCGCCACCTCGCGCCGTCATCGTTCGTTAGATTGAAGTACCCGAGTAGCCAACGCCACCATACTATCTGGCAGGTACCTCTTGACTTTCCTACTGATCCAGTAGCGCAGACGTCTGAGTGGGTGATACCAGCGCACACGCGCCGCCAAAGCCACCAGCGCAGACGGCCTGGCAGGATGCCCCACTATCTCTTGATTGATTGGATCGTAGTGTCGGTACTCGATATCTCGGGCAATCATGAAATGCCCGAACATCTGGGCGCCCACTTTCGGCAAGGGCTTCAGATTCCGGTCATTGAGCAACGCAATGACCTCATCATGAGTCGACGGGGTGTAACATGAACCACCGTACTCATACACATCTCTGCCAATCAGAATCGATGGCACACCTGCGAAGGCCGCCTCAATACTTACGGTCGATCCGAAGGTCACGACCTTCTCCGCCGCCTCCATAAGCGCATAGGTATCTATCCGCTCCTCGGCACCGATCACACGTACGCGAGATCGATCCAATCGGGCAATTGCCTCCGTCTGACTGTTCTTGAGCCCAGCCAGATGCGGATGCACACGAAGCCACAGGCGAATATCTGGATCCAATCGAGGATCATTAATGATGGCCTCTAATCCCACCATCTGGTTCCTATAGACCGGATTGTCATACCCTTCGACAGCAATGAACTCGAACTCTGAGGAGTTGAAGATTACGATATTCCTCTCCTCCCGCGAGAAGTCAGGCGGCAGCAAGCCCTTCGCTTGGTGCTCTTTGAACTTGGCCTCCGGGAAATTCCGCCCCGAGCCGTACCGTCTATCGTTGTAAAAGCGTACCGCCAATTCTTCCCGTCGCTGAGGCTCGGACGCTGCCCGTTCCCAAAGTGCGACCATGTCCTTTTTCTTTCGCTCGAGATCGTGAAAGTAGGTCCCTCGCACCAGAATATATTTGTCGCTTGAATGACCCATCTCGTAGGTCACGAACTCGATTCCCGCCTCCTGCGCTAGTCGAACCAGTGGCATCTGAGAGGAACGCCTACCGTTGAAGAGATAGATGCGATCCGGTCTGAACATTGGCAGGTGGCGTTTAAACCACCGGTATAGCCCTACGCTCGTTCTAAGGTTGTTGGACACGAGCTCACGTTCTTTTCTCAAGTCCGGACGAGGATCAATGAGTACAGTCACCACAGACGAGGCGGCACCGAATCCCAAATTCACTCCATCTACCTCGAACTTCTTGAGATCATCGACCGTCGAAAAGACGGGTTCGTCGAACTTCAGGTCCTCCTCGGTGAAGGTCACTTCATGAACTCTTACTCCTGACAGTGCTGGCGCAGAAAGAGCAGAATCGAGCCGCGACCTACAAAGACGACATGCAAGACTGTCATGACGGCTGTTCGATGGGCACGCGAACAATGCGCCACGGCACACAACGAGATCGACAGAGTCTCCATCGGCAAGGTGCTGCACGGACAGCTCCAAAGGCACACCAAACGTTGCGTTCAGCACATCGTCAACGAAAATCAAGACCCGCATCGACCGTTCTCCAAAGCTAGTACGATCCCCACCCGCGACTTAACTCACACTTGCCCGAAAACCGAGCATTGATGCCATACACTTGACCGAGCATTTCACAACCGCCGCGTCCAACCGACCATATCGAATAGCTCTTCCAAGGTGCGCGCGGGCCTTGCCCGGGTTCGAACGCGCCAACAGATCCGCAGCGTCCACGTGGTAGCTCGCCAATATTTTGCGATGAACCTTCACAATCTCTGGCTCCGGCTCCAGGGCCATGATCTTTCTACGCCCCTCAATCTGATGCCGTAACACGTGCTCCACACGGTTGGACACGTTCGTCGAGTGCAGACGGCGTAAGAAACCCACTTCTCGATCAACGCCTATATCGAACCGCAACGCAATCCTATAAAAGAGATCGTAGTCTTCCCCGGCCTGGAGTTTTTCATCGAAACCGCCGACTTCCTTGAACACTGTTGTCCTTAGTAGAGCCGATCCGGTAATGGTGAAGTTCTCGCTAGCCAAGATACGTCTAGCATCGTAGGAACGTAACGTACCCTGTTCCGTCAACCCCGCAGCCTGAAACAAGTCGAGAAGCTCTGCACATGTTTCGAAATGGCTATGCTCCCACGAACCTCGTTCATTGAAGTTTCGATAATCGGTGAAAGTTACGGCTGCCTTGGGATTTCCCTTTAACCATTCACATTGCCGCTGCAGCTTCTGAGGCAGCATGATGTCATCGGCATCGAAGAATCCAATGAACTCTCCCTTCGCCAAACGAGCCCCGTGATTTCTCGGAGCGGCCCCACCTCCGCTATTAGGCTGGCTCACCAGCGTCACGGATGGAAACTTGGTTTTGACGATCTCACGTGTGTCATCGGTAGAACCGTCGTCGACGACGATCACCTCCACTGACGGATACGATTGCGACAGGACGCTCGTTAATGTTTCCTCGATGAATCGGCCAGCGTTGTACGCAGCGATTACAACCGACACTAAACCAGGGATCACGCTCGATTCACCTGCGTTGTACTAGGCCGCGCCCCGAGCAGCTGCACGGAACCAGCTCGAGTTCCTCATGAGGTCGTCGTACGACCCGCTCGCGACCACGCTACCGCGCTCAAGTTGATAGATGACGTCGCATTCCTTCACCGTCGTCAGACGATGAGCGATGAGGATGATGGTCTTCTTCTTCGAGAGCTTGTGGACGGCATTCATGATGTACTCCTCCGTGATGCCATCCAACGCGCTCGTCGCTTCGTCAAGCACCAAGATAGCGGGATCCCTATACAGTGCTCGAGCGATACCTATTCTCTGGCGCTGACCGCCGCTCAATCGGACGCCACGCTCGCCGATCCTCGTGTCATACCCTTCCGGAAGGCGGGTCTCGATGAACTCCGCCAAGTTCGCAATCTCGGCCGCCTTGCGCACCGCGTCCATGTCGATCTGATCGTCCGGTACACCGAACGCGATGTTGCGTGCAACTGAGTCATCCGAAATATAGATCTGTTGCGGCACGTACCCGAGAATCCGTTGCCAGCTCGCCCGATTTCGATCGTTGATCTCCACCCCATCGACCAACAGCTGACCTTCGGTAGGCGAAAGAAGGCCGAGAATCAAATCTACAGTTGTCGTCTTGCCGCATCCCGTGGGGCCGACCAAGCCGACGACGGTGTTGGCCTCAATGGTGAGGTTTAGGTTACGTAGCGCTCGCTCTGCTGAGCCCTCGTACTGAAATGATACGTTCTTGAGCTCCACCGCGCGCTTGAACGACATCGGTTGCGCACTTGCCAGCTCTTCAAGGTGCCGCTCTGGTTCTGCTGGCGCACCTGCGCTCGCTGCGAGATCGGCGTGCACAACATGAAGTGCACCAATGTTGAACCTCAAGTTCGTAATAGCCCCGAACAAGGCCTGCAGTGATGGCAGCAATCGATAGCCCGCAAACGCATAGAGCGCCAGCAGGGGCACCATCTCCGCTGCCTTCTGACCACGACTGATCAGGAACAGCACCATGACCAGGATGCCGCCAAAGGCGATGATCTCGAGTGCGTACCGTGGCAATTGTGCAATTACCCCGGCGGTGACGTTATTCGTCGCGTGGCGTCTCGCGAAGAACGCAAACCGATTTAGGAACGTCAGCTCTCTACCCAGGATCTTCAGGTCCTTGATGCCATCGAGCGCTTCGTCCGCGTATTTGTACTTTCGAGCGTTGGCTTCTGCCTGTTGCTTACTGATAACCCCTAGCTTGCGGCGTGCGAGAAGATAAACCGCGAAGTATGAGCCGCCCAGAACACTCGCGATCGTGAGAGCCACCCAAGGATCGACGATAATGAGCAATACAAAGATGGCGGCGGACACCAGCGAGTACGAGATGATGTCCGTCAGCGGACTGATAACGCCGGAAACAACCCGGTTTGCCTCGGTCAGAATCGTACTCCCCATCTCCGAGGTATTACGGCCGAGGAAGAACGTGTAAGGTCGCGCCATGTAGTTGGCCAACAGGCGCCGCGAAAATGTGTGTGCCAACTTGTTGTGATAGCGAAGCGTCAGCCATGTACTGAATGCTTTGGACATGTTGCTGACGATCAGTAACCCGAGCACAACGGCTCCAACAAAGGTAAGAAATGCCTCGTCGTTGCGGAATCCGAGACCGTCATAGACTCTTGCGAGCCACTGGTTCGTGTGAATACTCTCCGGATTCGTCACGATCGCCATGAACGGGAGAATGGAGGCGATCCCTGCCATCTCGAGCGTCGCGACGACGATGAGCACGGCAAGCAGGAGGAGAAACCACAACTGGTCCCGCCTGGAAAGCAGATCGAAAACCTTACGTACTACCGTCACGATCGATGTATCCGAATACTGTTACCGGCGCGCGGATAGCGCCGCGGCCAGTGGTGGGCGCGGCAATTTACCATTAATACCCTATTAGGCCATGGGCCAATTACCGAACGGTTCGCAGAATCCACGGCAGAGGCATGTACCT
Organism: uncultured Steroidobacter sp.; assembly: GCA_938008435.1. Classification (GTDB taxonomy): domain Bacteria; phylum Pseudomonadota; class Gammaproteobacteria; order Steroidobacterales; family Steroidobacteraceae; genus Steroidobacter. The sequence goes on from CALLKK010000002.1 coordinate 39,860, forward strand.
GACCGCCCAAGAGCTGCCGGTCCGTCACCCCAACCTGTCTTGGCCGCGTGCAAAGCACCTCAGACGTAGGCCAGGATGGCCGATATTATGTCAGATCCCAACCAGGACGAAGGTACTGAAGCATTAGGCAAGCAGACTCCTATCAGGATCCGCCACCCACCGTGATGAAACCGATGAGAGACCAACGCGACGGTGGAAGCCAGGACACTGCCAGAGTCCTCACCTTTGCAATTGGCGGCCGGGACTCTTCCGTCACTAGCACATCACCAGGCAAGCCACGAAGGAACGAACCAGTAGTATCGAGTGCGCCAATGTCAACAGTGCATAGGCGGTGCGCAGGCTCACTCCATAGCACTATCGGGCAAGCGTGACAGACGCCCGGACAGGCTGAAAATGCGCAGTGTATAGTTCGATCACTCGATTCCCGCTCTCACTCAGTCAAACAAGAGCAACGATAGCAACCAGATGTGTGGAATATGCGGCTTCCTTGCGTTAGATGAGCGGCTCAACGAGCCCGTCCTCAGACGGATGAACGCCACCATCGAGCGCCGCGGTCCAGACGGCGCCGGCCACTACTTCGATGGTAAGGTGGGTCTTGCCATGCGCCGCCTGGCGATCATCGACCTGGAGGGTGGCCAGCAGCCTATCTTCAACGAGGATCGTAGCGTCTGCGTCGTTTTCAACGGCGAGATCTACAACTACCGTTTGCTGCGTAAGATCCTCATCGAGCAAGGACACCAATTCCAGACACACAGCGACACGGAAGTCATCGTCCATCTGTACGAGGAGCACGGCGCGGAATTACTGTCCCACCTCGAGGGCATGTTCGCGTTCGCTCTCTGGGACTTGAAGCAGCGCACGCTGCTGCTCGGCCGCGATCGCCTTGGCATCAAGCCCCTTTACATTGCCGCCACGCCGGGCGGCATTGTCTTTGGCTCGGAGATCAAGGCCGTTCGGGCGAGCGGCCTCGTCGATTCGACCATCGACCTTCAGGCGCTCGATGAGTACGTCACATACACGAACATTCCAACTCCTCGTACGATCTACGAGGGCATTCGGCAGGTCGAGCCGGGTACGTACGTGCAGATCTCGGCAAACGGAGCCATCAAAGCGTCACGCTACTGGAAGGTTCCTCTCGTGCCCGAGGACGATCGCAGCGAGGCCGAATGGCTCGCGGCCTGCGAGACAAGCCTGAAATCGGCCATTCAGAGCCACCTCGTCGCCGATGTTCCCGTCGGTGCCTTCCTGTCCGGAGGCGTCGATAGCGGCCTGATGGTCGCCATGATGGCCGAGATGCTTGACCGCCCTGTGGAGACTTTCACGGTCGGTTTCAAGGACGCTGGATCGGCCTTCATCGATGAACGCCGCTACGCGCGGGAGCTGGCGAAACGCTACAAGCTCAACTACCACGAAATCGACGTCACTCCTAATCTCGAGGAGATCGCTAACGATATCGTCGATGCGTTCGACCAGCCCTTCGCAGACGATTCGGTTGTCCCCTCCTACTACGTCTCGCAAGTCGCCGGGCGCAACGTCAAAGTCGCGATGACCGGACTCGGCGGCGACGAGCTCTTTGCCGGCTACCGGAGACATCTCGGCCTGATGCTCGGAGAGACCTATGCGCGACTGCCGCGATGGTTGCGTGAACGGATCATCGAGCCTGCCGTTCGCCGACTTCCCGAATCGCGCAATTCCAGCGATGTCATTGATCACCTGAAGCGCTTCACGCGAGCCGGCGGCGTCCCCGCCGCTCAGCGGTATCAAGATTCGCTGTCCGCGCTTACGTGGCTCGATCGTCAGACGCTCTACGCGCCGGACGTCGCCGCACGGATAGATCCGACCTCAACGACGCACGTGCTCATCGGCCGGTTCACCGAGGGCTCGGAACCTTCCACGCTCGAGCGCGCACTGCGCACCGACCTGCAGACGTACCTCGTCGACGACATCCTGACGCTCACGGACCGGCTAAGCATGTGGCATTCGTTGGAGCTCCGCGTGCCCTACCTCGATCACCGTCTCGTGGAGCTCGTCGCCCGAATGCCCTCCAGGCTGAAGATCCACGGTCGCACCCAGAAGTATCTTCTCAAACGACTCGCCGAGCGTTGGCTGCCGCACGAGATGATCTATCACAAGAAACAGGGCTTCGAGGCGCCAATGGGCCGATGGTTGCGTGGACCGTTGCTTCCGTTCTTCGACAGCGTGGTAAACCGCCGTAGCGTCGAAAGAACTGGACTGTTCAACTTTGAGACCATCGAGCGGCTCAGGAACGAGCATGTCTCTCGCCGAAAGAAGCACAGCAAAGTGCTGTTTTCGATCATGATGCTACAGCTCTGGTACGATCGCGTCCTTGGCTGAGGACCCGCGACTCATTGTACGCACGTCTTGGTCAAAGGCGCATGCTGCCGGACTTCGTCCATCGCTTCTTCAACGTATAGATCAACGACGGCCTGTACGAGTCGATCTCACGAATACGACGCATCGTAGCCGCCGTCATTCTCTTGCGTTCGCGCAATGCCTGCGGTACCCCCCTCAAGCCATGCCATACCGCTCTAGCCCACCACAGAAGATACCCGTCCCTCAGCGCGTAGAAGAACATGGCGGCCGTTTGACGCAGAACCGTCACTGTACCGTAGGTGAGCGGTAGGTTGCGTATCGCCAACCAGAAGGTGTTCCTAGTATCGAAGTAATAGTTGCGCCAGGACTTCCTTCCCTCAGGCGCAAACGAATGTGTCACCGTGATGGCTGGACTGTAGATCACGCGCCATCCTTTATTCATGATGCGAAATGCCAGATCTGGGCCCTCGTGGCTAAGGAAGAATGGCTCCGGATAGCCTCCGACCTCTACGAGCGCGCTCCGCCGAAATGCCACCGCACCTTCGGTGATTTCGTACGTATCAAATACTGAGTCACAGTACTTCTCTACCTCGCGATGGTGGACCCAATTCACGATCCTTCCGGTTCCCTCCTCCAGCACTTTGAAGTTGACAGCGGCAATCTCCGAGTCGGAGAAAATGCGGCCAAGCTGGTCACGCGCGTCCTTGCTGAGCCCGAACACATCGTCGTCCAGACAGATGATGATGTCGCCCCGCGCGACCTCGAATCCTAGATTCCGGCCCGCAGCGCCGAGATTGCGCGGAGCCCTGACGGTCGTCACACCAGGATAACTGTCGGCCACCGCGGACGCAGGTACGTCGGACGCGTTATCCACCACGATAACTTCGACATCGTCTCGCCGAAGCTCCTCGAGCTCTTCGAGCAATCGCCGTAGTAGATGACCGCGATTGAACGTTAAGATGACGATCGAATAAGAGAACGGTTGCGTGCGGGTTGTGGTCGACATCGGAGTCCGTTCTATGGGCTCGCCAGGATTCTTCGTCCCGTTATGCAGCGGAGAAATAACTGACACGAGCGGGCCAGTTCTGCTGCGGCTTCGCTCGTCACTGTTGTCGGGTCACACGGAATACTGCGCAACGGCGCTTCATTCCGATGCCCACAATCTACATACGTCCCGGTACGCAACTGTGGTCGAAATTCTATCGAACTATCGGCCCCTTCTCTACGGGAACTCTTTCGATCAAACCCGACAAATGGAGAACCGATACTTGCTGTTGCGTTCCTGTTCCAAACGACTGACACGATTGACTCTTACGATGACATCATCGCCGAACTCCTTTTGAAACACCGCGACTAGCTCCCGCTCCACTTCATCGCTGTACTCTGGCGTGGGCACAAGGTTCAGCACGAACTCTTCGAGCCCTTCCTGAATGATTTGGAGCTGCCCGATTCCCGGAAAGGCGGTGAGCGTCTTCTCGACCAGAGAGATACCAGCAACACGGGATCCGTCGCGTCGCTTCAGGGAATCCGCCGTCCGTCCCGTTAATCTTTCCATTAACGGCAACCCGCGCCCGCATTCACACTTGCGGTCCGAGGGTACACCCATGTCGCCGACCGCATAGCGAATCAGCGGCATCCCGCGATTCATGAAATCGGTCAATACGATGCTGCCTTCCTCACCGGGAGCTGCGGGCGCCCCGTCCTCGCGAATGAATTCCACTAGCACATGCTCAGCATTGAGGTGCAATCCTTGATGAATCTCGCATTCGCTGGCGATGAGCCCCACTTCTTCGCAACCGTACCGGTTTGTAACTGGCGCCCCGAACACGCTTTCGATCACTTTGCGCTCGTTCTCGAGCAGCATCATCGAGGTGGATATGATCCCATCAACCGGCGGGACTCTAATGTCTCGGTCACGGAGAAACTCGGCAAAAATAAACAAGGAATGCGCGTGACCAAAAAGCATCTCCGGCTTTCGCTCCCTCATCCACCTAGCGAAAGCGGCCATCGACTCCTCGTCGAGCCGCATGGTGTCGAGGAACATCAAGCGGTCATGGAACGTGTTGCGGATCTTCTCTTTGAGCGTCCGAGGTACGGGTGGTGTACCCCAGAGTCCTGCAATCGTTGACCCCGGCTTCCAGCCGGCCCAGCCATCCGTCCGCATCGCCGCCGCATTGCGCGCTTTCTGGCAACGCTCGTCGAAGTACACACGAAGCGCGACACCCGTCGAGCCGCCCGTCTTGGCGCCGATGAGATCTTCCTTCGCGAACTCCGACGAAATTAAGCCCTCGACCTCGCTACTGACCTGCGCCTTCGTGACGACGGGAAGTTGCCTTATATCTTCGAGGCATTCGATCCGGGGGAGCCCTTTCCAATACTGCCGGTAGAATCGGCAGTGTTCGTACGCGTACTTTGTGATGAAGCGAAGACGCTCCAGCTGCAGTTTCGCCAGCTTTTCAGGACGCCAATACTGCGAGCGCCGCAACGACCGCAGCTCACGGAGCCGTCCCGTCCCGTCCCAAAGGTCCCAAAGGGGATATGTAAAGTACTTGCAGAGGACCTGCCACGCCGAGCTCACCGTTCTCGCCTCGACTTATTGCCAAGTAACCGTTCTGAAAGGATTATTGTAAGTTTTTCAGGGCGTAGTCGAACCCAATTAGCTGAGCTTACCGCTAACATTTATCTCGATCATTGATGCATGCACGTTATGTAGTGGTACCTGGCAAAACGGATCTGCGCACCATCGTTGGGATAGCCCGAAAGACACGTATTCAGTTTAGGTGTCGCTGAATCGCGTCATGAGGCTAAGTCTCAGGAAGGAGCGAGCAAAGACCTTTACCGACTTGGAGGGGGCCACTCACCATATTGTCGGTTTAAGCAGACTTTTCCCGTATGCGCCGCGACTCGACAATAATCGCAGACGTGGTTCACACCCTACCGCGTCCACTGGCGGTACGCTTCTTCGAATTCCCGGGACTCGGTCCATGCGTTGCGCCAGGATGAGGACACTTAGTCGTTGCTTCGGGCTCCGAAGAGGCAACCTACGATCGGATGTTCATCGAGGATCATCAATGAAACTGCATCTTTCATCGCTGTGCATATTGGCTGCCGCATCGAGCCTCGCAACTTACACTCATGCGGCACCTTCGCTGTCTCAAGTTTCAGGGACAGTTTCTCACGGTAGCTCGGTGACCGTCACGGGAAGCAATTTCGGCAGCAAGGAGAAGGCATCTCCATTAGTATTCGATGATTTTGAAGCCGGCAGCAGCGGCTCCAAAGTAATGATGTCGAAGGCCGTCGTAGGTCAATGGCAAAGCGGCGCCGGTTACGATCAGCCTACCTATACGACGGAACGCGCCTATGCGGGCAGCAAGTCTGTCAAGCTCGCAGCTCGCCCCAATGCCTATAATCTCTCCGTCAATCAGAACGGCAGCTTTCCGGTCATCTATATGGACTGGTGGGTACGTGTTGACCTTCTCGATAATGTTTCCCGCAATTGGAAGCCTTGGCGCGTCTACGGCGCAAACGACAAGTTGCAGGTAAACGGCGTGGTCATGTGCAACGGGAACGGACTCAGCTTCCTCAACGAACAACGAGAGGTAGGCTATTGGTGGGGTGAGGGTGGCAGCTTCAGTAACGGTCAATGGCAGCATTTCCAGGTCATGATGAAGGCTTCATCTGCACCCAACGTCGCCGACGGCGCCATCAAACAATATATCAATGGAAAGCTGGTAAGCGATCACAAAGGTCTCGTGACTCGCACAACATCTGCACACTGGGATCAAATTCGAATTGGTCACTACTGGGCTACCGAAGCCGTGGACGCCTGCACCAGCAACAGTGGCGCGAACATCTATCTCGATAACGTGTACATCGACACGTCGTGGGCGCATATCGAGCTCGGCAACGCGAGCACGTACTCCGCTTCTACGAAGCGTGAAATCCAGATCCCGACGCGGTGGTCGTCAAACTCGATAACATTTACCGTGAATGCCAGCTCCTTCCCGTCCGGTTCAACCGCCTACCTATATGTGACCGATGCGAACGGAGAGGTGAATGCGAACGGATTCCCCGTGGTTATCGGAGCCGGCTCAGCGGAGAAAGTGCCGGCCCCACCCGCCAACGTCTCCGTGCAGTAGCTTGAACCAAGGTTAGGGATACCTTTAAGGGGCACTGAACGGTGCCCCTTTTTCTTTTCGATCACAGCCCCACAGCGGACAAAGAAGCAGTGCAATATCCTCCGAAACAAGGGGCCGTCGACCACGCCCGGTCTCCTCGCAGTTACAATGATGACCTCCCCCGAAGAATGACACCACAAGATGAAGGTCGCGTTTCTCATAGATACGATCAGCACAGACACGGCCGGTACCCAGAAGCAGCTGCTCGAAATGATTCGACGCCTCGATCGAAGCACCTTCGAGCCGCAGCTCATTTGCCTATGGGAATCGCCCTGGATGAAGAAAAACTCCCTGCCATGCACGTGCACAGTGCTCGGCTACCGCGGTTTCCTCAAGACCAACTTTCCAGGCGTAGTCCGTCGATTGGCACGCATCATCTCTGAGCAGCGCATTGACATCGTCCATACTTTCTTCGAAGACTCCATTTTCGTGGCCTGGTTTTCTGCCGCATTCGCTCGCCCACGACCAGTGCTCCTTTCCAGCCGTCGTGACATCGGGCTTGGTCGAAAGAATCAACCTTGGTATCACTCCCTTTTTCGCCTCGCTCTGCCTTATGTGAATCGAAGCTTTGCAGGCATCGTCGCTAACAGCGAGGAGGTGCGCAGGTATGTCGCGCAACGGGAACGCACCCCTCTGTCGAAGATAAAGGTCCATTACAACGGAGTCGCATTTCCGACTCATGATCCAGCCCCCGCTATCCCTGCCACCATCGCCGCTCACCCGAATGCCACCTGGATCGCTATCTGTGCCAGTCTCACGCCAGTAAAGCGTCATGACCTGCTCTTCAACGCATTCGCCAGGCTGCCAATAGATGGCGCCTCCACCCCGCCTCGACTAATTCTATTGGGAGAGGGCCCCGAGCGGTCCACGCTCGAGTCATTAGCAAGCGACCTTGGAATCAGGGATCGCGTCCATTTCGAAGGAGCCGTAAAGGACGTCAACACCTACCTGCGACATGTCGATATCGGAGTTCTGTGCTCTGATCGAGAAGGGCTGTCGAACGCAATACTCGAATATATGGTGTACTCCCTTCCGGTCGTCGCCACTCGGGTCGGCGGCAACGTGGAGCTAGTAGATCATGATAACGGCCGCCTTGTGCCCCCGGACGATGTGGACGCCCTCGCCGCCGCATTGCGCGAGCTCATTGACGATGAACCATTACGCCACCGTCTCGGCGCAGCTTCCCGCCGCAAAGTCAGCGAGCGTTTTTCCTGGGAGCGCTCGATGCGCACGATCGAGGATTATTATCGTTCGCTTGCGCCATCGAACTAGCGCCGTGCGCCCGCCAAAGCACAAACGACCAATAGCTAGACCCTATTGGGGGACTAGACGTTCATACAGGCGAGAATAGGCTTCGAACATTTGCTCACTCGAGTACTCGCGACGCAAGCGCTCCCATGCATTATCGGCCAGGCGTCTTCCCAAGTCCGGCTGCCGCACCAGACGTTCGATCGCCTGTGCGAGTACCTGCGGGTTGCTCTTGGGTACCACAATGCCTGTCTCGCCATCCACGATGAGCTTCGGTACGTCACCCACCGCGGTCACGATCGCCGGCACCTTCGACGCCACCGCTTCCAATAAGCTCATCGGCATCCCCTCATCCAGCGAAGGAAGAACGAAGATATCTGCCTCCGCCAACACGCTTCTGACGTCCTGTCGAAAGCCAAGCAACCGCACGCGGTCAGTTACACCGGCGCGTTCGATCTGCCGCTCGAGAACCGCTCTCAGCTCACCGTCTCCCACGATGTCCACTTGAACACAACCAATCGATGGATCCATCAACGACGCTGCAGCAACAAGATCACATTGCGCCTTCTGCTCCGACAATCTGGCCACGTTAAGCACGCGAATCGGCTCGCCTGGACGACGAACCCGCGTACACATCGAATAGTCCGAGAGAGCGATACCGTTCCTAATCAAGCTGATGCGATCTTGCGCCACCTCGTGATCAAGCAGAATCCGCTGAATGTCCTCGGACACGGCCGCGATCGCAGGATAGTGCCGATACAGGCGCTTTTCGATCCGCATCATGATTCGCATTTTCCACGGCGCATTTGCATCCACGAACCACAGGTGACATGTTGCAAAGATCTCTATACCCGATAAACGACGCAGGAAGTACGCGTATACCGCCGGTTTGTATCCGTGCACGTGAATTAGATCGATCTGCAGACGCTGCAGCTCTCGCGCCGCTCTTGGAAGCTCAAACAGAACCCGAGCGTTCGCGATTCTGATTCGATGCGCCTCAATCCCGTAATCGCGAGCGACCTCGACCAGATCAACTCTTTCGTCATCCCTCTGAACGATGCATCCGATCACAGGTTCAAAGTCACCCTTGACCAGCATTTCCCTTGACAGGTTAAGAATTACGCGTTCCGCACCGTAGATGCCACCTGACTCGATCAGATGAAGAACCCTGCGCCTCGCCCCCGTCGTGCCCATCCCCACTATTTCCTTGCGTAAATCTTGTACTTCAAGCCGTAGTCTCCGCCGCCGGCACCAGTCTTCTTGCCGCTCAACTCGAAATGCGCATCCAGCAAGTTCCTCACCGCTGGTGCTTCGTCCATGTTGAAATCGTCCTGGACGAGAATGAACTTGATGTCGTCCCAGCCGACGACGCTGCCGAACGTTTCAGGCGGCGTCGTATAAACGTCATAGAACTCAAAGCCCGATTCGAAACGATTCTCGAGCATATCGAACAGCACAAGGGTCGTTCGCTCTTCCCAGTTCTTGACATGTCGTTCTGTGAAGGTCAGGCCCTCGCGCCGGTCACTCTCCAGCAAGCGCTCCACGACGGCACGTGTTCGCTCGATGCAGCGCGTGTTCTTCGGCAGAGTTATCGCGTCAAAACCCAGTACATAAATGGCGTGGTCTGACGCGTTCTCTGAGACCCACTCAACCAGTTCTGTATACGGTGCAGCACGAAGGAACAACACCTGTCGTATCGACTGCGCTCCCAACACAGCCAGCAGCAACCCTGCTGCAACGATTGTCCAACTACGGTTACGCACGCTGCTTAGCGCGTACGCCGCCATTACATAGAACACAGGCAGTGCCGGCAGCATCCAATACGCGCGCATTTGCCGGATCAGGCTGAACAGCAAGAGCCAGCCCACGGCTACTACGGCTATCGTCTTTATCTTCGACGATGCCAATGCGCGGTCACGAAACCCGACCCAGCATCCGGCGACGATGACTGGTACCGCTATCCACCCCGTGCCGCGCAGGATCGTGATAAATTGATCGCCCCATTCGAGCCACGGCGAAATATCGTCCTTGTAGTTCGCCATGCGAAGCTTGAGATACAAGAGCGGATCGAACAGTGGAGAGCCCGCAGAGACACAAAAGAGAAAGAACGACACCCCAGCGAGGAGAACGAAGCGCCCGAATCCTTCTCGCAATCCGTGTACCCGAAGCAGATCAATGGCAAGAAATATCGCAAGAAACGCACCATGTAGCTTCTGTCCAGCGGCCACCCCTAACAGAACCGCACTGACCATCAGCCATCCGTAATGCCGACCAGCCTCTGAGCGCAAATAAGAAAGCAAACCCGCGGCGCAATAGAACGACAGAAATGAATCAGGCCGCGCCACGATGCCCGACCATATTACGTTGTAAGACAACGCATACATCGCCACCACGACGACCGACGCCCAACCGGACCATCGATGTTCTAGAACCTGCCGCGCTATACGATAAACAAACCAGAGCGTGATGAGATCGACCGCCAACGTGATCCAGCGATATGCGAGCACGTAAGCACCAGGATCCCCGTAGAAATCTCGGTAGGCATCCGCCACAACGTTGAGGCCGATCCCGGTGTCCACCAAGCCCAACGCGACCTTGGTAAGATAGACGACGATGCACACGAGACCATACACCCAGCTCTCGATGTACATCCGCTGCGGCGGCGCATGGCCGAACCACACTAGAAACCCTCCCTCGAAAGCCGTATCGTCGTCTACTGTGATGTGCGGCGCCCCTGACCCGATCACCAGACAGCGCAGCACTATCGTCACTGCGAACACGACCAACAGAGCAAGACTGGTTGGACTGAGCGCTGCCCGACTCATCCGCACAGAGATTGCTTTCATCCTCGCCACCCTATCTCTTGCGTGCCCGAGTGTCGCCCGTAAACACCCAGCATCTGTTGCCAGTGAAGTTTGTTGCGAGCGAGAACGCGATCGCTACGCCTTGTGCCAGTTCGGGACTCATACCCATTCCGCGAGTCAGCAACGCCAACACCGCCAGATTCACCCCAAGAGAGAGCACATTTACCGCCAAAAACCGTAAGAACTCGCTTCGTCTCGCGCGACCTTGCACTCGAAACGTAAACCGCCTGTTCAGTACGTAGCTATTGAGCAGGCCGACCGCGTAACCGCTCGCAGAAGCGACAAGCAGAGGAACTCCGAAGATTCGAAACAACAGGACGAACGTACAGAAATGCAGAGCGGTGTTGACAATGCCAACGAGCAAAAAAAGCACGAACTGCGCCGCCGCCCTCATTGATCGAAGTTCACCTCGTCCTGAACGACATATAAAGGTCGACGCTTCACTTCTTCGTAGATGCGCCCCACGTACTCACCGAGAATACCGACGCAGATAAGCTGGACCCCTCCGACGAAGAGCACGGCCGAGAATGTCGATGCCCATCCGGGAATGACGGTCTCCGGAAAGAACACTCTTTGAACGAGTCCGTACACCATGGCGACGAAGCTCACGCCGGCGCAGAGCAACCCGAACGCCGATGCTATCTTTAGCGGTATCTGCGAAAACGAAAGCACGCCGTCAATGGCGAACTTAAGCATCTTCTTAAACGGATACTTCGTCTCGCCTGCGTACCGTTCCTCCCTTACGAACTGAACTTCTCCCTGCTTGAATCCCAACCAGCTCACCATACCACGCACGAAGCGCGCTTGTTCACGCATCTTGCGGAGTTCCTTGAGCACACGCATGTCGATCAGACGAAAGTCCCCCGTGTCGACGGGAATCTGAACGGCGGTCATGCGCCGTAACAGACGGTAGAAGATCTTCGCGGTTGTCTTCTTGAACCAAGTCTCGCCCTTACGATGAGTGCGGACCCCGTAAACGACATGATAGCCCTGCCGCCATTTCTCGAGCATTTCAGCAATGACTTCTGGCGGATCCTGCAGATCGGCATCGATAACCACGATAGCCAGCCCGCGACAGCGATCCATGCCTGCGGTAATGGCGATCTGATGACCGAAGTTGCGGGAGAAGTTGATCAGCTTGACTCTTCGATCAGTCCTGCAGATCTCCTGCGCGAGTTCCAGCGTGCGATCACGACTTCCGTCGTTAACAAGAATAATCTCGTAAGACGACACGCATCGCTCAAGGGCCGCTGTGAGGCGCTCGTACATCGCTCGGATAACAAGCTCCTCGTTATAGAGCGGTACCACCACGCTCAATGTGACGGAAGAAGGAACGTGCTCGTCTTGGTGCGTAGCCGGCTTCGTTACGACCACCTGTTCAGTTAGTTCTTTCATTCTCGGTCTCTGGGATTTCTAGTTCGCGCTTACCGCAGAGCACTTGTCCGCCGCCAGTCTGCAAGGCTTAGACAGCTCGAATAAACGCGACCAACGCACTAGGCGCTAATTGATACAGCCCTGACTCGCTCCGCGCGCTAGCATTAAACGGCCGATGGCAAGTGCTCTATACTAGGGGCCGTCCGCGCAGAAGACCCGTAACGCGATCACATATTAGTAAAATACTAGCGTTTTCAATGGCTTGCGCTGAGATCGCGCGCCCTTCCGCATCTGAAATAGCCCTGTGTCCATGCCCGCCAGCACACCGCCGCCATACCCCACGTTGAGACTCCCGCAGATCGCAGTCTTCAACCTCCTGATCTTCGCATGGTGGCTTGAAGTCGGATTGCGCGTTTCGCTTCTGGCCGCCATTCGCTTTGAGTTTCTTTTGGCGGCTACCTGCATTGTGATGGCCGTGTTACACGCACAGGCCACACCGCGACCCCGAATCCGCCCAAAGGCTGAAAGCAACTCTGACATCATCAAGTGCAGCGTCGTTTTTGTCATCGTGCTGGCGCTTAGCCTCCCTTTTGCCCTCAATTTTCAGATTGCGTGGAATTCATTCTTCAACCGGGTAGTTAAGCTCGCGATTATCGGCCTGCTGCTACCTCAGTTCGTCGTTTCACCCTTTACGCTGCGTATTTATCTATTTACCACCCTTCTGGCCTTCCTGAAGATTGGCCAGGAGGCCTTTCTCGGCAAGGTGACCGGTAGCATGGTGTGGTACAACCAAGGCGTGCCACGACTACACGGCGAACCCGGCACCATGTTCGGACATCCGAACTCATTGTCGGGTAAGACAGTCAGCTTATTGCCGTGGATGTGGTACATCTACCCGACGGTCCAGCGTCACTGGGTCAAGCTGCTACTAATTCTTCAGCTTGTATTTTCAATCAACATCATCATCTTCACTGGCTCACGCACAGGCTATCTGACTGTAATAGCAGTTGCTTTGCTCACAATTGCTCTGGCAAAGAAGTATCGCGGACGCCTCCTGATTGCATTCGTCGCTGCAGCCATTGCCACGGTCATATTCGTTCCGCAAGAGTATAAAGACCGGTTCACGTCCGCATTCACGGGTGTGGAGGCAGAGGGCAAATCTGCCGATACGCGTAAAGCTCTCTTCTTCGACTCCCTACAAGCATTCGCGGACAACCCCATTGGGGTTGGAATTAGCTGTTTTCCGCTGTATCAAGCAATTCACAAGCGGAATGCACAGGATACGCATAACCTCTACACTCAGCTTCTTGCCGAAACTGGCCTTCAAGGCTTTCTCTGCTTCCTTGCTCTCCTATATGTGGTGCTCCGAAAGGCATTTCGCTGCCGCAAGGTCTTCATGAGTCTCATAGGGAAACTGGAACAGAGTGCCCCATCCAATCCTTCCGACGAAGCGATCAATAGCGAACTACGAGACGTGCGCCTGCTACTGGCGACCACAAACGCGCTGATCGTTTTCACGTTCACGCGACTCGCACTCGGCGTATTCGGCCACGATCTGCTCGAGATCTACTGGTGGCTTGCCGCAGGAACGGCAATGGCTTTACACAACATGAGGCTCGTTGCAGAACGTCGGTGCGAAGTGCTACTTCAAAAAAATGCCAGCGGCGCCGATTTGGCGCTTTCCCACACCGTCCGGCATGAGAGGTACAAGTCCCCGCGATACCCACTGCAGCGCAAACTGTGATCCGTCGACAACCTCCTCGCAGCCGCTCCGCTATTATTTGAAAGCTCTTTGCAGGAAAGGACCTTCGAGCGCTCTTCACATGACCAGCCCCCTCGTTAGCGTCGTCATTGCGACTTACAACTCCGGGCACTATCTTTCTCAGGCCATCGAGTCGGTACTCCAACAGACCGTTAATGACCTTGAGGTCATCGTGATCGACGATGGATCGACGGACGGTACCCGGAACCTGGTTGCGAGCATCGACGACCCTCGACTGCGTTACGTCTGGCAGGCCAATGCCGGCCAGACGGTCGCCAAGAATCATGGCGCTCGTCTTGCGCGCGGTGAGTTTGTTGCGTTCTGCGACGGCGACGATTTCTGGTACGAGAACAAGCTCGAGCTTCAGCTACCCTTGTTCTCGAAATCTCCTTCCGTAGCGGTGGTCTATAGCCCCGCGGATACGATCGACGAACACGGTCACCCTCTAGGCGACACGTTGTTCACGCCACATCGCGGCACAGTCACCCATGCGCTTTTCATGAGAAACTTCGTTCCATTCGGGACCGCTGTTGTTCGCCGACGCTGCCTCGAGGAAGTCGGAGGCTTCGACGAATCACTGCGAATGGGCATCGACTGGGATCTCTGGCTCAGAATCAGCGTACGGCACCAGTTCGACTACGTGGAGCAGTCCACTTATGCGTACCGCATTTGGCAGGGACAGATGTCCAAGAATTGGCGCGGTCGCTATTCGTCTGCCTTCCGGATCATGAACAAGTTCGTGGACGAGCATCCAAACGCCATCCCTTCGCGCCTTCGGCGCCATGCCTTTGCTGATACCTTCGCCAATCGCGCACGAGCCCGCCAGCAAGAGCAACGTTGGGCCGCTATAGGAGATGCAATGAGAGCTCTGGTACTGCACCCGACGCGCTCCTACATCTGGAAGACGTTAGGACGCGTCGTCGTGGACAGCGTGACTGCAAACTCTTCCGATTCTCGCACCAACTAGCTCTAGCACTCCGCGACCTAGCACACACCAAACCTCTTCGGAGGACGAACGCTAGCGACTCGGGGAGCCTTTCAACGACTAAGAGAATGTCCGCTTCGCATGCACGTCGTGCCAGATGGTAAGCTCTGACACGTGGTGTCCGGTTGCACCTCCGACGAATGCTGCCCAGTCTGCCCGAGCGTCTTCGGTGGCTTTCCATGCACCATCCGTCTCTTCGCCGAAAGGACCGGAGCTTCCTTCCGGGAACAGCCAGCCGTCTGAACCGAGCACGCCCGAAGTACGCACCTGCCCGCCAGAAGCCGATGAAGCTTTCGACTTCAAGTTCGACAGAACAAAACCGACTCCAGGCAGTGCTTTTATCTTGCCCTTGATCTTCGTCTTGAGAGACGGAGGCGTCACGACCAGCTGTTTTTGTGTAGTTTGATCGATAATCTTGCACTGGCCATAGTTCAGTTTAGCGAGGCGAGTAAATACCTGATCCGCGAGCTCGTGCTGCCTTGGCAACTCAAGGGAAATATAACTTGGTCCGATGTCCGGCCTAATGTCCTGCAGACAGAAGTGTTCTTCCCCGTGCAAGCTCATCTTAAGG
Source organism: uncultured Steroidobacter sp. (assembly GCA_938008435.1). Lineage (GTDB taxonomy): Bacteria > Pseudomonadota > Gammaproteobacteria > Steroidobacterales > Steroidobacteraceae > Steroidobacter. Next base: position 55,176 of record CALLKK010000002.1, read on the forward strand.
TAGTAAGGCACGCCGTACTTGGCAAAGAAATCGCGCAACGGCCAACACTCTACATCGACAGGATGCGCCTTCCGCCCCAGCCGTGTCGCAACTTCGCGATCGAACGAATTCCAGAGTCGATGTCCTTCGCAGATCCAAAACTGCGCAACTTTCCGTTCGGGCGCTAGAGCGACGTTGACTAGCTCAAGCCTTCCGCTTGCCACTTCCTTCGCGAAACGCTGTTTGAGCTCTGGAATCAAAGACGGATCGGCTTCGATACCCACCACGCGATAGCCTTTCGCGAGATAGTAGGCCGTGTCGTCTCCATTGTTCACGCCAACGTCGTAAATGAGATCCGAACGCACCTGCTCGTCCACTCTTACCTCCCACCAACGCCCACGAACATCGTTACCACTGATCCATCAGCCAACCCGAGGCTGCCATAGCACCTGCTTCTCGCCGCGAACGAAGCGCAAGAATGCAACGGCGGACGCGACATTCAGCAGCGCGAAGTAGTAACAGTAGCGACTGAGCGCAAATCTGCCTGCACGATTGACCCCCGAAAGCTCAAGCACGCACAGCGCCGCGAAAATAAGCTGCGATACCACCCCGGCGACGTAGATCGTCCCACGGGCCACAAGCCACCAGTTCAAGACGACCGCCAGCAAAAGCGGCATGAAGCTCAAGTACCGAAGCAGCTTGTGGGACCAGAGCTGCCATGCGAACAGCGGGTGCCTGAGAGGATTCAGAAGGCTCTTGTTGTCTCGTAACGCCCACAACGCACGCAGCGCAACGCGTACGCGCATCCGAAACTCGGATGACTGGGTAGTGAGCGTCTCCTCGGTCAGGAGTGCTTCCGGCTCATAGACCACGCGGTAACCACGAGCAACCACCCGCAACGGAAGCACAAAATCCGGCAATTGGTCGGCTCTCATCGGCTCGTAAAGCGACCGTCGGACAGCGTCGACACCGCCATCCACACCCACAATCGACCCCAGCTTAGTCTCCGCCGAGCGAAGAGCATTCTCGTACCGCATGAATGCGCTGCAGCCATCGCCGACGAGGGACCCGTCGGGATTGACATACACCATCTTGCCGGTCACGTACCCCACGCTCGAGTCTGCGAAGTTCTTGACCAACTGGCGCACGGTATCGGGCTTGTAGATCGAGTTTGCGTCCGCAAAGACGATGATGTCGCCCGAAGCTAACGGAACAGCCAGATTCAACGCGCTTGTTTTGCCTTGCCTTGGCACCTGACGCAGCAGCCTTACACGAGGATCGCTGCGCGCGATTCGCTCCACGATCTCGTCCGTACCGTCGGACGACTCGTCTGAAACGACGATCATCTCGAGCTGATCGGACGGATAATCCTGTGCTAGCTTGTTGAGAACGGATGCTTCGATGTGTGCCGCCTCATTATAAGCGGCGGTGATGATGGTGACCTTCGGCACGAAGTTCTCGTCGTGCCGCACGGGACGCGCACAAAGACTGCCCGCAAGCCGCACTACGAGAGGGTAGACGACGTACGGATAGGCACCGACAAATAAAAGAATAAAGAAAGCCGCCTCTAGCATGGCACGAGATAGTGCCACTAGGCAGAAAGCAAACCTGTGTCACAGAGCACGTTTCGCACGGTCGTGAAACGGAACTCATCGATCAGGCGCTCTAGCCGACCATAAGTCTTGCTCAGGTTCGTGTAGTGCCGAAAACGCGAACGCCACTTCGCTTTGACCCGCGGTTGCTCGGGGTCTACTTCCCACGGATGCAAGTAGAAGACGAAGGACTGTCCCTCACTTGCGTTGATCCGCCTCAAACCTGCTCGCGTCAGCCAGTACGGCAATAGTCGAAAGTAACCACCGCCCGCCACAGGCACATGGACGCCAGCCAGCGGAGCCGTCGATGGTGGGAACTCGACAAGCTTTTTTCCGCTCGGTGTCTCGACGACACCCGGGCGACGCGGCGCTCCGGGAATGCCATAGATATCGTGACGGACTGGGAAGATACTGGAATCGTATTCGAACCCCAGACTGTGAATGATGTCGAGCGCCCAAAGCGACTGTCGCGTAATCGACCAGCTGGCAGCCCTGTACCCCACTACCGGCGCACCGACAATGTCCTCCAGTAAGTGCTTCGAATCGCGCGTCTCTGCTTCAAATTCTTCCGGTGTTTGTCGGTAGATCAGCCGATGGCTCATCCCGTGACAGGCGACCTCATGTCCTGAGCTGTAAATCTCGCGAATCAGATCGGGACTGCGACGCGCCACCCAACCAAGGATGAAGAACGTTGCCTGAATACCCTTCCTTGCGAACAGCTCAAGCAACTTATGCGTGCTACTCTCGGCGCGATACTCCATCCGTGGCCAGTCTTCCTCACGAATAACGTCTGATAAGGCGGCGACATGGAAGTAATCCTCCACGTCGACGCTCATTGCATTGCGCAGCACCTGACTCGTCATAGGCTCCGAGCCGGCCACCAGGATAGAGAGAGGGACACGCGGTTCTCGGTAAATTCGCTTGCCTTGAGCGTACTTTTTCGATCCATCCAATCGTACTGCAAGCGCAGGTCCATCCTGCGCCCAACTTGCCAATCCAGGTAAGCGCCGGCCTCGATCTCGTCTGTATCCACGTCAACCTCGTCATACCGCTCCTGTTCATAGTTGGCAAACACCCTTAGCTCTAGTAGCGGTCTTAGCTGACGAGAAATGTAGATGGTCGCGGCGGCCACTGTTCGGTCCGTTGCATCACTTTCCTCATAATCTTCGTCGCTGTAATGCACACTGAGACCAAATCTTGTGCGACCACGAAAGAAATTGTATTCGACCGACGCAAAACGATTCTCGAACGGCTCGCTCGTCGTAAGCACAGATGATGTTTCCAGGGTGACGCCCCGTGTAACTTGCCCCATGCGAAACATCTCGGCCGAATTGGAGTATTGTGAACCAAGACTGATAAACACAGACGACGACTGCGATAACCGGCGATTGATCGAACCTCGCAACAATACACCGCCAGGTGACTCGTTTCCGATCTCGAGCATCGTATAGCCGGCGTCCAGATGCAGGACCGTTCTCGCACTCTCTGCCTGCAGCCGGATGAAGCTCTCGTAACGGTCGTAGTCAAAACCGTCGCTGCCCTCTTCGACGTCGACGCGCGCGCCTGCCACATTGAGCGAAAGCGACGATCCTTTTGAACCGTCACGGACGAGACTTACCACCGCGTCGTACTGATTGCTGTCGAACAGACTCATCTCGTAGTCGGACATGGTGTACCGAGCAGAAAGTGCCAGGTATGTGCGCCCGCCGCCTATTCTCAGATCGGGGCCTGTCGAAAACACGTTGATGTTCTCGCGCGTCTCCGGCGTCGCTGCAAAAAAGGGATCGCGCGCTACCTGACCGAAATTCTCTTCGACTGTCCATCGCAACCTATCTGGCACGAGGTGCCCAACCAAGCTGGCCGAGACACCACCTATCACACCGTCGTCGAAGGTATCGTCGATATAGTGTTCGTACGACACATTGCCGTCGATCGACACGTCCAACTTGGCGCTAGAGTGCTCATAGCCCAAGATGACGCCTGCTCTCGCAACCGAGCCACTCTCCTCGTCCTGCGGCGCACGAGCGACGTTATCTGACCAGGACCCCCCCGCAGTGATGGCGAAGCTCGCCCCCTTTTGCAGCTCTCGGGCCTCGCCGACCTCCGACACATCGCGCTCCTCGATCGATTGTTGCGCAATCGCCGGCAAACTAGCGATCACAGCACCGACGAGCGAAATAGCTTTGGCGCCGCGCTGAGCATTGCGAAATCCGGGCCGCATACGCTTCCTCCCGCTTGTTGTTCGTGTACATCAAATCGCCGACGCCCAGATCACGCAGAGCGATCGTCCCCGTAGCCGTAGCCGTAGTAATACCCTGGAGTGCTCGAGACAGCTGCCCGATTGAGCACGAGCCCAATCGGCCGGTCGTTGCCGAGAGCATCGATCGCATCGAGCACAGCTCGCTGGGGTGTTAGGCCGGCCCCAACAACAAGAACGATTTGTCCCCCAACGTGGGCAAGTGCCCGCGCTTCACTCGTCAGCAACACTGGCGGCGAATCGATGACCACGATTTGCCTCGCATCACCTGCCTCTAGTTCTTGCATGAGAAGCCCCATGCGCCGACTTGCCAGGAGCTCGGAGGCGGTTTCGGTCATCTTGCCAGCCGGCAAGATACTCAGGTTAGGAACGTCCGTCTGCAACAAAGTCGACGCCAACGGGACATGCTCGTCTCTCAACAGGTCCATCAGACCGGGTCCCTTCTCGACACCGAAGATCCGGCTGATATGTGGCTTGAGAACGTCCGCATCCACAAGCAACACAGAGAAGTCTTTCTCTAGCGCCATGCTGAGGGCGAGGTTGATCGATGTAAACGTCTTGCCCTCTCCAGGCATAGCGCTCGTCACCATAATGAACTGTCCGCGCTCGACTCGATCACCACCTCGACCTGTGATGGCCGCAATCAGCTGACGTTTTATGTGTCTGTATTGATCGGCGAGCACGCGTTGCTGGTGCTCGGGCGGAATGAGCCCTTCGCTGCGCAATGCGTTACGATCGACTTGTACGATCTTGTCGGTCCTATGCGCAATACGTCGCTCCGTAAGCCCGCTCGATACGCCATCAGCGTCGACAACGACTCCGACAACGCCTGCACTAGATCGCTGCTCTGCGCTCACGCTCGAGCGTGCAGCCTGCATCTTCTTGATCGCTTGTTCGACGAGGCTCATAGATCAACCTGATGCGACTGGATGCAGCAGACGGACCGCCGCGCTGTGGAACAACATTACCGTCGCGAACGCGATAAACAGCATTGCTGCCGCGCCACTGAAGGCAATTCTCTGAATTCGGGTAGCGGCGCGGTGCTTCTCGACCCAGGTCATGCTCACCACACCGAGCACGGGCAACCCCGTGATCTCGTTCAACGTCCGCGTGTTGGTGAATACCGGCCGGAATTGATGCAGCAGATAAGCCAACCCCCCGCCAGCACCAAGCCCCCCAGCAAGCACCATTGCCAAAAGCAGCAATCGATTCGGTGCAACTGGGTAAAACGGTGCTGCAGGCGGATCGACGATATCGAACTTCACCACACCCGTCTCAGCCGCGTCGTCGGTCAAACGTGCCTTTTCGAGACGCTCCACGAGCGCGTTGTACTGTGCTCTCGTGACGTCGTAATCCCGGTTGAGGCGAGCAAACTCTGCTTCGACCTCTGGAGCAGTGTTCACCAGCGCGCGCAGCTCAGCGATCTTCCGGCGCCGATCCGCCAGCTCGCCACGGAGCGTTGCGATTTCGACTTCAGCCTGATTGAACGCAAGCTGGATGCTTTGATATACCGGGCTAGCTGCGGCACCGGCCGCAGCAATAGCTGCAGGATCGCCTCTCCGAAGGGCATCGAGCTCCGCTTCCCGCTTCTGCTTTAGTTGTTCCAAGGTTTCCTTCAGCGCGACCACGTCAGGATGCTTTTCCGTGTACCGGAGCAGCAGCTCATCCAGCCGCGACTGAGTTTCCTGAATACGCGACATCGTGTCGTTGGCAGGAGTGCCCGACCGCTGCACCCCTACTCCACCCGGCGTTGTAGTCACGGATGCTAGATAGGGGATCTCGCTCTTGAGCTGTCGCTCCAGCTCGTCCCTGCGGCGTATCGCGTTAGAGAGCTGCGATTCGACCTTCTGAGCTGCATCTATCTCACTCTGAAGCCGCGCGAAGTAATCGCCTTGCTCACCCGGCATCAGGCCTACGTTCTTGCGTTTGAAGTCGGCAAGACGCGCTTCGGCCTGTGCAAGCCTCTGCTCGTACTCCGCGATCTGTTCTCGAAGAAAGCGCTGAGCGCTTTCCGATCCTTCCTTCTTTCCCCCCAAGGTGTCCGAGACGAAAGCCTTCAAGAGCGTCTCAACAACTTCGATGCTACGGTCGCGCTGCGTGTCTTGGTAGCTGATCACGTAGAGCCCACCACCCTCATCCAAATCGCCCCCTTCGATCTTGATCCGCGATCGAAGATCATCGATGAACGCCGCACGCTGCTGCAGAGTCATGTCCGGCTTAAAAAGGTTTGTAGCTTGCGCAACACGCTCCAGGTGGGGCCTACCAAGCAAGGCCTGCTGCACCATCAACAGTTGCGAGTCCACGTCAGACTCGAGCGCAATCCCTTGCAGGATTGGGCGCAGCGCCGTACGCGTATCGACGTAGACCTTAGCGCTCGCCTCGTACATGTCCGGCAGGCTCAGCACAATCAACCACCCGCCGAGACAAACGACCCACGCCACGATGAGCGCAGGCCAGCGAAAACGCCAAGCGCCGCGGACGTGATCAAGAACTTGTTCGACAGCAGGATTCATCGAAGTCCCTTAGAAGATGGATTGCGGCACGACAAGCACGTCGCCGGGCTTCAGCTCCAGGTTGTGACGCATGTCACCCTTGTTCACCAGGTTGTCGACCTTGACCTTGATCTCGCGCTGCTTGCCGCCTTCGTTGCGCACGACCTTGGCGCGATTGCCCGCCGCATACGGACCAAGCCCCCCCACGGCCAGAATCGCATCGAGCACCGTCATGCCTTGACGGTACGGAATTGCCTGCGGTTGTTTCACCTGGCCGATAACTCGCACTTGACTGAAGGCGCTCACCGGCTGCGTCACGATCACGCTCACCTGCGGCGAGCGTACGTACTCTGACAGCACCGTCTCGATGTCACGGGCGAGCTGCGACGGTGTCTTGCCCACGGCCACCATGTCCTCGACCAAGGCCGTTGAGATCTTTCCGTCGGGGCGAACGGGAACGGTGTTCGTGAGCTCCGGGTTGCGCCACACAAAAACCTGAATCGTGTCTCCAGGTCCGATGACGTAGTCGTCGCCCACCTTGCTTTCTGCCGGCTGACGCCCGGGCGGGTTGGCGCCACTTCCAGGTTCCGGCACTGCGGCTCCTTGCGCCATTGCCACGGTAGAGAGCATGGCGCAAGCCATGATCATGCCAACGACGGAGACCGTGATCTCGCGAACCCAGTTAACAACGTTTGACATGGCGGATCGACCGTACTTATGGGAGGGTACTGATGCAGCTGAGCGGCGTGAGCTCATTCGTGCAAGGTTAGCAGATAGCGAACGACGGAATTGCGATGGCGTGCAAACTCTGAACAAGGCATCCGTGCTTACACCCACCGCCCGCGGGACACATATTCGACTCTGTCACAGACCCAGCGGTGGGCAATCCTGGCCACAGAGCGCTTGCCTTGCCCTCGAGCGTTGGCCCAAAGGCTTGTCAAGCGTACAGGAGCCCCTGCACGCCCCATATCTTACAGCGCCCCGGCAGCCCCCTTACGCCCGGACGGTGCTGGTTGGTTCCCACCGCCCCCCAAATGACTCCGGCCAGGCCCGGCCGGCTTCCCTTCGGTTGATGTGGCAGGTGGCCACGCCCGGCTACGGCGCGCGAATCCCGTACTTGTCCATGAGATCGTAAAGCGTTGGGCGGCTCACTCCGAGCAGCTCCGCCGTGCGGGAGATGTTCCCGTTCGTGATCGCCAGGGACTGCTGGATCGCCCGTCGCTCGGCGCGCGCTCGCACTTCCTTGAGATTGAAGAGCCGTTCGCCCTCGGCTACCTCCTTAAGCCCTAAGTCTTCCGCCGTGATGAGCGGCCCCTCACCCAGGATGGCGGCCGTCCTCACCTTATTCTCCAGCTCGCGCACGTTCCCCGGCCACTCGTAAGCCTCGAGCGCGGCCAGAGCCCCTTCCGTAAACCCTCGCTTCGGTCGTCCCTGGCCGCCCAGCTTGCGCAGGAAGGCATGAGCCAGCACGGTGGGATCTCCCTTGCGCTCGCGTAGCGGCGGCACGGCAATCACGACCTCCCCAATACGGTAGAAGAGGTCTTCGCGGAATTTCTGCTCGGCGATCAGCGCCTGAAGGTTCTTGTTCGTCGCACAGATGACGCGCGTATCGACCGCAATCTCCTCGCGTCCGCCGATCCGCTCGATGACGCGGTCCTGCAGGAATCTGAGCAGCTTGGCCTGGAGCGGTAATGGCATGTCGCCGATTTCATCCAGGAACAGCGTTCCGCCGGCCGCCAGCTCGACTTTGCCGACCGTCCGCTTGATGGCGCCGGTGAATGCGCCCTTCTCATGCCCGAAGAGCTCACTCTCGAGAAGTTGCTCGGGAATCGCCGCGCAGTTGATTGCCACGAATCGCCCTGTGCGGCGCTCGCTCTGTGCGTGCAGAGCTCGCGCGATCAGCTCCTTGCCCGTTCCGCTCTCGCCTGTGATCAGCACCGATACATCCGTCGGCGCGACCTTCTCGACGATGCGACACACTCTCTGCATCGCTTCGTCAGTTGCGATGAGCCCATCGAACGGCGAATGCGCCTGAGCTTCGCGCAGCCTGCGATTTTCGTCCTCGAGGTCGTAGATGTGAAACGCCCGGCTCACGATCAGGCGCAATGCGTCAGTGTCGAGAGGCTTCAAGTAGAAGTCATAGGCGCCGAGCGAGACTGCTCGTACCGCGTTCTCGCGATCTCCATGACCCGTGACTACTATCACCTTCGTCTGGGGCGCCAGCGCCAGAATCTCGCGCAGCGTCTGCATGCCTTCATCTACGCCCTCGGGATCCGGCGGCAAGCCGAGATCCTGCAGCACCACACGTGGCTCGTAGCGCCGCAAGTGTGCGACCGCCTCGTTTCGAGTCGTCACCGTCAGCACTTCGTATTCGTCGAAGCACCACTTCAATTGTTTCTGCAGGCCCAGATCGTCCTCGACGATGAGCAGCCTTGGTTTGTCGCTGATCGACATTCTCTTTCCTCAGACAGGGCCAGAGGCACGAGCCTGCATCGGTTCGTTGCTCCGCCCTTGCGCGTCCTCGACTCGGGGCAGCGTAAACGAAAAGGACGTGCCGACGTGCGGCGTGCTTTGCACTTCGACAGTGCCGCCCAGTGAGCGGATGTACTCCCGCGCCTGATACGCCCCGATCCCCATTCCCTTCGCACCTTTCGTGCTGTCGAAAGGCCGGAACAACCGGTCGCGGACGAAGTCCGCCTCCATGCCGGTACCCGTGTCGGTCACCGTGACGCGCGCACCAGCATCCGTACGACTGACCTGCACATTGATCGAACCGTTCTCGGCTGTCGCGTCCTGGGCGTTACGCAGAATATGCTCGATGACGGAGGTCAGTCTTTCGTTGTTCGCCATCACACGGCTGATTTCCGTGACCTCCACTGTTGGGCGAGGCTGTCGATCGGCGCACCGCCGCGCCGCCTGCTGCACGATTGCACCGAGGTCAACCTCTTCGAGGCGCTCGAGCTCTCTCCGACCGCGCAGCTGTTCAATGAGCTTGGATATCCGCTCCACCGCATTGCGGATGGTCTCGATCGCATCGTCCACGAACTCCGGGTTGTGCTTGTGGCGAACCGAGTTGTCGACGATCAGCTTGAGCTGCGCGACCGAGTTCTTGAGATCGTGCATCATGAAAGCCGTCAGGCGATTGTAGGCTTCGAACTGTCGACTTTCGGCGAGCCTGCGGCTCGCATCGTCCTGCGCGATGTGCGTCGCGACGTGACGCCCCACCGTCTTCAGCAGATCGCGATCCTCGTAGGTCAACTTGAACGGTCGTGGCGGATCGCAAAGACAGATGAATCCCACCACCTCGTCGAGTTGCAGCAACGGAGCCACGAGCCGCAAGGCCGGCATCTCCATCAGCCAATCAGGAACGCTGATATTGTCGTACACCTCTGGTGCGACGCGCAGCTCGCGCAGATCGATGATCCAATGTCTACGCACCAGAAACTCCGCGAGATCATCGTGCAATGCGACTGGTCTTGCCTTGTCGGACAATTCCAGCGAAGCGGGCCATGCGGCTTGAAGCACGAACCTTGGCTCATCGCTGTCCTTCAGGAACAGCAGGCCGCCTGGACTATCGAAGATCTGCGCGATCGCGCGTACGGCGGTGCGCCGCACATCAGGTTCGTCGGTCGACGAAAGCGTGCGAATGAACCGTAGCCACTCGATGCGGTAGTCGTACTTGTTGCGGTAGAAATGCTTGCTCAAGAAAACGGCTGCGTGCCTCCGCAGCGTCGCGGAGGACAGAATGCCTGCGAGAGCCACCACCGCGCCGACAAGGAAAACGAGTTGGCCGACTCGACCCCATTCGCCGCCAAGCTGCCGCACGTAGTAGCCGCCGACGACAACGACCGCCAGGTACGCAAGCGACAGCAAGACCGTGGTCGAATAGAAGACCACCTGCCGCGAAACGAACACATCGACTGACCAATCGCGAGTGCGTTGCGCAGAAACCGCGATCAACGGAGCGACGAAGACGTACAGAAGCCCCCGAGCGCTCCAGAACTCGAACGACATCCCTCCCCGCAGCTCCGCGTGCGAATACAGGAGCAGATCACAGGCAAACAGGAGCGCCACACCGACCACGAACCAACGGGTCGACTTGCGCCCACCAGGTGTCGGGTTGCGGTAGATCTGTTCGAGCAGGATCAGCCCGCAGAAAGACAACGCGAGCTGCGTTCGCTGAATGAGCGTAGCCGGGTCCGCGTAGAAGACCTCCAGCCGTTCGAGGCCCCACAAGATCGCTGGCGCAAGACATGCGGTTGCGCCCACCGCGACAGCAAGCACACGCAGGCCGCGCTTGAGCAACGGTCCGCCTAGCACGACGAGAGCCGTCAGCCACGCACAGTCGGCGAGCGTCTCGACAACGTAGGTGGTGAGAACGGACAGATCTCGTGTCGCACCGAGGGCGAGGACGATACCCCAGGCGGCGGTCATTCCGACCGCAGCGATCAAAGCGATGCCACGCGGCGCACCTCGCCAACTGATGGCCATCAGCACGGCAAGGCAGGCGAACGCGAGCCCGGCAGCGCCGTAGCTCATCGTTGCGAACACATTCAGACTGGTCGAGTCCACGGGCCGCTAGTCGACTGCCCTACCCCGACCACACACGCCGGGGCCTTCACTGATCAGCGTGCGCCCTTACGCCACAGGATCACTTCGACTGTTTGCACAAGGATCGCGAGATAAAAGAGCAGGCTGTGGTTTTTCACGTAGAAGAGATCGTACTGCAGCTTCTCGGCTGCGTCCTGCTCCGAGGAACCGTACGGGTAGCAGAGCTGCGCCCATCCCGTGATGCCCGGCTTGATCGAATGACGCTCGCGATAGTACGGGATGCGTTCGTTCAGCTGCTCGACGAATTCGGGCCGCTCGGGCCTCGGTCCCACGAAGCTCATTTCGCCTCGCAGCACATTCAGGATTTGCGGCAGCTCGTCGATCCGCGTCATGCGAATGAATGCACCGACCCGCGTCACACGGCTGTCATTCTTCTGCGCCCATTGCGCCCCGTCGCGCTCGGCGTCCTCGCGCATGCTGCGGAACTTGAGCAGGCGGAACGGCCGCCCGTACTGTCCGACGCGCACCTGCCGATAGAAGATGGTCGCCCTGGGGCCTTCCGTGATTTTGATGGCAAGCGCCGTCGCAATCATGATCGGGAGGGTGAGCACCAACAGGAACAGGCTGGCGATGATGTCGAAGGCCCGCTCGAGGACGCTGTGCAGGCGCCCCTGCCGAAAGCCCTCGGAAAAGATCATCCAGCTCGGGTTGAGCACGTCGAGGCGGACTTTGCCTGTCTCACGCTCCAGGAAGGTCACGAGGTCGGTGATGTCGACGCCCTCGAGCCGGCACTCGAGCAGCTGATCCATAGGAAACTGCCGTCGGCGATCGTCCATCGCAACGACGATCTCATCGACTTCCTTCTGCCTGCAGAGCGTCAACAGGTCGCTCTCGACCGTGAGCTTCGCATCGGCGGGAACGCCATCGACCTCGTCGCCCTCAGCCGGCACGTAGCCGACCACGATGAACCCGCGACGATCCGAGCGGCGCCGCAGTTTCGCGATGCTCGCCGCGCGCCGACCGGCGCCATACACGAGCACGCGCCGCTTGAAGATGTCCTCGTCGACGAGCTTTTCGAACACCGTGCGCAGGATGAAGGAGGCCGCGAACGCGACGGTACACGTCAACAGAAGTTGCGAGCGACTGATGCTGAGCGTTGGCATAAGATACGCCAGGATGGCGATGAGCATCGCCCCACCCAGCACGCTCGCCGCGACGCGCGCCAAAACGCCCGCGAGCCGCGACCGCTGCCGTGCGTTGTACAAGCCCGTCGAGGCCATGGCGACAAAGAGCACAGCAGCAAACAGAAGCCCGGTCCCCCAGTGCACCTCCCAGGCATCGACCGGCAACCCGGCAGCACGCCCGAGTAGCGGCGCCACCCACGGTGCCACGAAAAAGAGCACAGCCTCCATCAGCGCCAGAAGCGCAAGCGGCAGCTGCCAATAGTGCTGAAAGATCCGAATCGCCACGAAGCGCTTTCCCCTTCCTCTCTTTCCTCGCCAATGACGGCAGTGCACGCAGGCGCAGCCTAGAACGCCCGTCGATCGTGGCGTGACACCAACTTAAGCGAAGAACTTAGAGGGCTGGATCGAACTGTCGTACATGAGCCGCCAAGTCTAGTGGTTTCCACGCGACGGCCCGTGACTGCAGTCACAAGGCGAAGTGAACTATTGTAATTGACAATGATTCGCATTTGGTTTTAGATGTGCCCGTACGCTCGCTACATCACGACTACCATGTACGTCTGCCTCTGCAACGGCATCAGCGACCGCCAGATCCGCGAATGCGTCGACCGCGGCGCAACGACGCTGGACGAGGTCCAAGCTCGTCTTCCCGTCGCCAACTGCTGCGGTTGCTGCGAGAGCACGGCGCGCGAAATCATCGAGCTACATGCCGAGTCGAAGTCGCGACCGATCGCGGCCTAGTCTCCCTCCGACGATTTCCTCGATCGACACAACGAGGCTACCGGATTCGCGGTTGCCCCTCGACTGAGGGGCGCGAATAATGGCGGCTCGTCGACTTTCGGAGCCCGCAATGCAAGGCAGCCCTACCGTCATTCGTCATCTCAACGTCGTGCTCAAGAACGAGCTCACCGCGATCAACCAATATTTTCTGCACGCGCGCATGTTCGACAACTGGGGGCTCAAGCGACTCGCAAAGCGCACGCGCGAAGAATCCATCGACGAGATGAAGCACGCCGACAGGTTGATCGAGCGCATCCTGTTTCTCGAGGGGCTGCCCAATCTGCAGGATCTCGGCAAGCTGCTGATCGGCGAGAACGTCAAGGAAGCGCTCGAGTGCGATCTCAAGCTCGAGCTGCAAGCGCATCCCGATCTCAGAGCTGCCATCGCCGAATGCGAGAAAGTAGCCGACTACGTCTCGCGCGATCTCTTCAAGGAAATCCTCGAGTCGGAAGAAGAACACATCGACTGGCTGGAGACGCAGCTCGATCTCATTGCAAGGATCGGGATCGAGAACTATTGCCAGAGCCAACTCGAGGAGTAGGAAAGCCTGCCGGCGGCGGGTCTAGCTGATGGTCTTCGAGACGACCTCAGACAAGCCGCCGGCAATCCCACGGCTGTTGACCGCCGCCACTGCGAAGTACCACGTCCCCGAGCTCAAGTTCTCCACCACGTAAAGGCTGAGCGACGGGTTCATCAGCGAGATCCTCTGATCCAACGCATCGCGGTCCTGGCCGTACCAGATCTCGTATCCGGCGAGATCGGTGAGCACACTGCCATCCGTATTCCGGTCAGGCGGCATCCATGACAGCGTCGCCGAGCCGACCGCCGCGTCGGTCACAGTGATCGAGAAGGGCGGAAGCGACGTCGAAGCGCGACCATCGGAAACCGAGACGACAATCCTGTGGTAGGTGCCGATGTCCGCCTCCGTGGGCGTTCCAGACAGCCTCCCCGTTCTCGGATTTAGCGTAAGCCAGCCAGGAAGGTTCTCAGCGGTGAAAGTCAGAGCATCGCCGTCCGGATCCGTCGCGACAGGCTGGAATGAATAGGACTGCTGCGGTCGCACGGTACTCGCAGGAACTCCATCGATCCGGGGGGCCCGATTGCCGGTACCCGCTCCGTTACCGTCCCAGGATTGATCGCCAGACGCCGGAGTCCCGCCATCTCCTCCTCCGCAGCCGGTTGCCAACAGCAAGCTGCACACGGCGGTCGCTATCCAGCGTTGGATCTGCTTCATCGGTCTCCAGGAAGACAATTAGTCGTTAGGTCCGGCGGGACTGGCTCTTATGTACAATGGCCATGCCAAAAGGAAAAAGTTACGTACTGATAAGCACTTAGGGTGACCGCCCAGGCAACTCGGTTGTGCCGACTGTCTCCGATCACCGACGGAGCCGTTTGACGTTCGCAAGAGATCGATCGTATTTTTTTGATTTTGCTCACAATTCCGTCGTCGCGCCGAAGCGACAGCCTTGTCAGCATCTTCGATCTTTACTGACGACACTCGGATGCCCCTCCGCGCGACCGGTGCGCGACGCTGCTTAAGCGTGCTCGGCACAACTCCGCTGGTCCTGCAAGCACCCGCGTCCAAACCTCGCTCGCGGATCAATCACGCACGCGAGCGAGTTCTTCGCTACGAAAACTTGACTTACTCGCTCGACGTTCATAGAGTGCGCGGCTCCCGCGTGGGGCTATAGCTCAGCTGGGAGAGCGCTTGCATGGCATGCAAGAGGTCGCCGGTTCGATCCCGGCTAGCTCCACCAAGCCCTCATCGCTTCAGCGTCCCCATCGTCTAGAGGCCTAGGACATCGCCCTTTCACGGCGGTAACCGGGGTTCGAATCCCCGTGGGGACGCCATCTCAAGACTCAAAAAACGATAGCGTCATCAAGGATGGAAAGCCCCAAGACGAGGGGCTAGGTAAACTCGCCGGAACAAAGTAGAGATCGCCTGCGCCGCCTCAGGAGCAAGGGAATGCGAGCGCGACGGGAGCTTTCTCGCTGACTTTTCTCAGCGGTTGACCAGCGCGGGATGAGCGTTTCGAGACTCGAAGGGATTCAACGACTCATTAGAACTATTGAGCCAGCCGTCGTAGCCTAGGCATCAAACCCGGCCGCAGTATTCCACTGCCTTTTTGAGCCGCTGCAACGTCATCTCGCGTCCCAGCACTTCGAGGGTGACATCAATCGGCGGCGAGACGGACGTCCCAGACACCGCCACACGGATCGGTTGCGCCACTTTGCCGAGGCCGACGCCCAGCTGCGTGGCGGTATCGTTCACCGCTTGGTGAATGGCGGCCGCTGACCACGTCTCGAGCGCTCCCAGCTTCTCCATGACGAGCTCGAGTGCAGGCTTGGCTTCCGCAGTCAGATTCTTCTTCGCCGCCTTCTCGTCGTACGCGGCAGGCTCGCGGAAGAAGAACACGCTGTTCTGAGCCATCTCCTTCAGCGTCTTCGCACGCTCCTGCTGGCTCTTGGCCACCGCCGCCAGCTTCTCCTCGTCGTCCACGGGGACGCCGAGCGCAGCAAGGTGCGGCTTGAGATGCTTGGCTAGGTGCTCAGGCGTCGAGCGCATGATGTGCTGCTGGTTGAGCCACAACAGCTTGTCCGGATTGAACGCCGAGGCGGCCTTGTTGACGTCCTTGATGTCGAAAAGCCGGATCATCTCTTCGAGCGAGAAGACTTCCTGGTCGCCGTGCGACCAACCGAGCCGCACGAGGTAGTTGAGCAGCGCCTCGGGCAGATAGCCTTCCTCGCGATACTGCAGGACGCTCACGGCACCATGACGCTTCGAGAGCTTCGCGCCGTCCGCTCCCAGGATCATCGGCACGTGCGCGTACTTGGGCGGCGTGCCGCCCAGCGCCTTCAGCATGTTGATCTGCCTGGGCGTGTTGTTGAGGTGGTCATCCCCGCGGATCACGTGCGTGATGCGCATGTCCCAATCGTCCACGACCACGCAGAAGTTGTACGTCGGCGTCCCATCCGAGCGGGCGATGATGAGGTCATCGAGCTCGGAGTTCTCGAAGCGGACGTTGCCGTGGATCTCGTCCTCGACGATCACCACACCTTCCTGCGGGTTCTTGAAGCGGATGACCGGATCGACGCCAGGACGCGGCTCCGTGCGATGCCGGCACGTACCGTCATAGCGCGGCTTCTGCTTCGCCTCGAGCTGGCGAGCGCGCATCGCCTCGAGCTCTTCCTTCGTGCAGTAGCAGCGATAGGCGTGCCCAGAGGCAAGGAATTGCTCCAGCACCTCACGGTACCGGTCCATCCGGCGCGTCTGATAGAAGGGACCCTCGTCGGCGTGCAGGCCGAGCCACTCCATGCCGTCCAGAATGACTTGCGTGGCCTCCTCGGTCGAGCGCTCGCGGTCGGTGTCCTCGATGCGCAGGACGAACACGCCGCCGTGACGCTTAGCGTACAGCCACGAGAACAAGGCGGTACGGACACCGCCGATGTGCAACATCCCGGTGGGACTAGGAGCGAAGCGAGTGCGAACTGTCATGGATGTCCGGCGATTCGTGGATCGTGACCCGACCGAGCGAGCTCCTCCTCGCGGGATACGGACATCCCCGCGCCAGTCACGAGTCGCTCATCACGATTTACGCGAGAGTGGTGGGCGGTACAGGGATTGAACCTGTGACCCCTGCCGTGTGAAAGCAGTGCTCTACCGCTGAGCTAACCGCCCAAAGAATCGACCGAAACTCGATGCACTTGGACGAACCGGCGCCCGGTTCGGAAGGGCCGCTAGTGTAGGCAGCGCGAGCCGCAGGGTCAACGGATCAGGCGCCCGAAAAGCTCATGCGACGGCACCCCCGGCGGTCGCGGCGCAATTGAACTGGGCACAGTAGGCGCCCACCGAGCCGACGGCCTCCATGTAGGCCCCGAACTCGACTGGCTTACGGACGTAACTGTTGGCCCCTGCCTGGTAGCTGGCAAGCACGTCGGACTCCTGTCCCGAGGACGTGAGCACGACGACCGGCACATGCCGCGTATGAGGGTTGGACCGAATCCTCCCGAGCACCGCGATCCCGTCCAATTTGGGAAGCTTCAGGTCGAGCAGCACGAACGTGGGGAGCACGCTTGGGTCACGCCCCGCATGGCGCCCCGTGCACAGGAGAAAATCGATGGCTTCGGCCCCATCCCGCATCACGACGACCTCGTGTGTGATACCCCGTTTACGTAAGCTGAGCAGCGTCAACTCCTCGTCGTCGGGATTGTCTTCGACGAGCAGGATAAACGGCGCGCCCACGTGAGCTCCTCCATGTCCGCCCCATCGATCACAGATCGGCCGCAGCCCATGCTGTCGTTCTGGGGCGGATCCTCTGGACCGGCCGACTCGCCTCTTGGAAGGACCGTCATCCAAACGATCCCGCGGAGAATCATCCTAGCTGAGGACGCGGCCGAGACCACTCGGCAAAAGCCCTGATTTGGGCGGACTAGAAAGGGTTTGAGCAGCCGGGCGGCCGCGTGGCCGACCGCCCCTGCCGCCTGGGTCAGGCGTCAGTGCGCTTCTTCGCCGCCGATGAGGCTCAAGAGCTCGGCGGTCTTTTCTTGCATGAGCGCGCGATCGCCCCGGCTTTCGACGTTCAAGCGAATGAGCGGTTCGGTGTTCGATGCACGCAGGTTGAACCGCCAGCCGTCGAATTCCATGGAAAGCCCGTCTGTGAAGTCCACGGTCCGCGCTGCAGCCTGGTACTTCTCCTGGACACGGCTGATCGTCGCCTTTGCATCCTCGACCTTGCGGTTGATCTCGCCGCTCGCCGGGAACTTCTCGATGCGCTCGCCCACCAGCCGCGACAACGGCATGTCGAGCTCGCACATGAGCTGCGTCACCAGCAGCCACGGGATCTGGCCGCTGTCGCAATAACCAAAGTCGCGGAAGTAGTGGTGCGCGCTCATCTCGCCGCCGTAGATGGCGTCAGACTGGCGCATGACATCCTTCATGAAGGCGTGCCCGGACTTCGACATCACGGCCTGTCCGCCGAGCTCCTGGATGATGTCGAGCGTGGCCCAGGTCAGGCGCGGATCGTGGACGATCCTCGCACCACGTTCCTTGCGCAGGAAAGCCGACGCGAGCAGCCCCACGATGTAGTAGCCCTCGATGAACCCCCCGTTCTCGTCGAACAGGAAGCACCGATCGTAGTCCCCGTCCCAGGCAACGCCGCAGTCGGCCTTGTGCTTACGGATCGCATCGATGGTCGACTGGCGATTCTCCTCGAGCATCGGGTTCGGGACACCGTTCGGGAACGTCCCATCGGGCTCGTGGTTGATCTTGATGAACTCGAACGGCAGGTAAGGCTCGAGCGCGTCGACCACCGCGCCGGCGCCGCCATTGCCTGCATTGACGACCACCTTGAGCTTCTTGAGCTTGGAGCGGTCGAGGTAGGTCAGCAGGTGCTCGATGTACTTACCCTTTACGTCGAGCTCGAACTTCTTGCCCTTGCTCGCCGGCTCCGTGAAGGCATTCGCCTCGGCGATGCGCTTGATGTCCTGCAGCCCCGTATCGCCGCTGATCGGCCGTGACTGCTCGCGCACGAACTTCATGCCGTTGTAGTCGGGCGGGTTGTGGCTCGCCGTCACCATGATCCCGCCGTCCATCGACTCGCTGAAGGTCGCGAAGTAGACAACCTCGGTGCCGCACAGTCCGATGTCGTACACATCGACGCCCGAATCGATGAGCCCTTCGCTCAGTGCTGCGGCCAGCTCCGCGCTCGATAGGCGAATGTCGCGGCCCACCACCACGCGCTTCGGCTTCAAGAACTCCGCGTAGGCGCGGCCGATGCGGTAAGCCACGTCGGCATTGAGCTCGCCGGGGATCCGCCCTCGGTAGTCGTATGCTTTGAAACCGATGATGGGACCAGCGGACGGCTTACGAGCGGACGATTGATCTGAACTCATCTCGATGACCTTCAAGCTTTTGTGACGATCGAGCGAACCGCAAGATCGATAATCTCATGCGAACGAGTGCCTCACCCGAACGTTGACTCGCGACGCCCGGTTCCGCTGCATATCTTGCGCGATTTCCGGCGTCCTTTCGATCTGGAAGCAAGTTGCGGTCCAAGACGAGACCACCCGGGAATCGGCGCGCCGCCCCCTCGGCCCAGGGGCATGCACGCCTCCCTGCCCGCTGCGTTTGAGACTCACTCGCTCTGAGGCCGTCCCGTGTCGTCGAAACGGACGATGTCGTCCTCGCCGAGATAGGCCCCCGACTGCACCTCGATGATGTGAAGCGGAATCTTTCCCGGGTTCTCGATCCGGTGCTTCACACCGAGCGGAATGAACGTCGATTGATTCTCTTCCAGCAGGAAGGTCTCATCGCCGCGCGTGATCCGCGCAGTACCGGCGACGACGATCCAGTGCTCGGCACGATGATGGTGCATCTGCAACGACATCGCCGCACCAGGCTTGATCGTCAGCCGGTTCACGATGAAGCGCTCACCGCTGTCGATGCGATCGTAGCTGCCCCACGGCCGGAAGATCTCGCGGTGTACCGAGGTTTCGTAGCGCCCTTGCTTCTTGAGCTGCGCCACGAGGTCTTTCACGTCCTGAACGCGATTCTTCGGCGCGACCAGCACAGCGTCTTTGGTCTCGACCACGACGTGGTCGCGTAACCCAACCGTGGCCACCAAGCGGCTCGTCGATTGCAGATAGCACCCGCGCGTATCGGACGTCAGCACGTCACCGATTGCGACGTTGTCGTTGTCGTCCGCCGGAATCGCCTCGTGCAGCGCCGACCAGGAGCCGACATCGCTCCACTGCGCATCGAGCGGCACGACGACGGCGTGCTTGGTCTTCTCCATGACGGCGTAGTCGAACGAGTTGCTCGGGCAGTTCCCGAACTCCTTCGCCGGCAGCCGCGTGAAATCGAGGTCGCGCCGCGCAGCCGTGAACGCCTGGGCACAGGCTTGGTAGATATCGGGCGCGAGCGAGCGCAGCTCATCGAGCGCGACGCTCGCGCGGAACATGAACATCCCGCTGTTCCAGAGATATTGCCTCGAGTCGACGTAGCGCTGCGCCGTCGCGAGGTCGGGCTTCTCGACGAACTCTGCGATCGGATAGACGGGACCCGGGCCGTCGCCCTTCTTGATGTAGCCGTAGCCCGTTTCCGGCTTGTTCGGGACCACGCCGAAAGTAACGAGGTTCCCCTGCTCCGCCGCCTTGATGCCGATGGCGACCGCCTCGCGGAATGCGGGCACGTTCTGAATGACGTGGTCCGCCGGCAGGATCAGCAGAATTGGATCGGCGCTCTTGGCCGGCGAGGGTTGAGCTTGCGTGACCGCAGCCATCGCAGCGATGGCGATTGCCGGCGCAGTGTTGCGCCCTGTGGGCTCGAGAATGATCGCCTGAGGCTTGGCCCCGGCTTCGAGCAACTGCTCGGCGACGAGAAAGCGATGACTCTCGTTGCAGACGACGATCGGCTCGCCCACCCCCTCCACGCCCGCGAGCCGCGCCAGCGTCTCCTGCAGCATCGTTCCCTTGCCGACGAGCGGCAAGAGCTGCTTCGGATAAAGCTCGCGCGAGAGCGGCCACAGACGAGTACCGGAACCGCCCGAAAGAATGACGGGGATGAGCATTGCGAGTCCCTAGGAAACGGCGAGCAACCGGCGAACGGAGCAGCGTGTCGTCAAACGGCCCGCCGCTCGCTCGGCACGCTGACGCTGTCGCCGCGCCCGATCGCGTAGTAGCCGAATCCGTACTTCTTCACGAAGGCAGGATCGTAAAGGTTCCGTCCATCGAAGATGACGGGGTTCTTGAGGAGGCTCTTGATGGCCTCGAAGTCGGGGCTGCGGAACTCCTGCCATTCCGTGACGATCGCCAAGGCATCGGCGCCTTTCAACGCATCCATCGAAGTCTTGACTATCTCGAGATCCGGACGGTCTCCGTAAATGCGCCGCGCCTCCTCGTGCGCGACCGGGTCGTACGCGCGCACCTTCGCGCCGGCGTTCCAGAGCGCTTCCATCAAGGTTCGGCTCGGCGCCTCCCGCATGTCGTCCGTGTTCGGCTTGAACGCCAGGCCCCACAACGCGATGGTCTTGCCGGCCAGCTTGCCGTCGAAGTAGCGCTGAATCTTGTCGAACACCACCGACTTCTGGCGCTTGTTGACCTGCTCCACCGCGCTCAAGAGCACCGCGTCGAAGCTGTGCTCGCGTGCACTGCGCTCCAGCGCCTGAACGTCCTTCGGGAAGCACGACCCGCCGTACCCGCATCCAGGGTAGATGAAGTGGTAGCCGATGCGCGGATCCGAACCGATACCCTGCCGTACCTTCTCGATGTCGGCGCCCATACGCTCTGCGAGGTTCGCCAGCTCGTTCATGAAGCTGATCTTCGTCGCGAGCATCGCGTTGGCAGCGTACTTCGTGAGCTCGGACGAGCGGATGTCCATGACGATCATCCGCTCGCGATTGCGCGTAAACGGGTCGTAGAGCACCTTCAAAAGCTCCGCTGTGCGCGGGTTGTCGGTGCCCACGATGATGCGATCCGGCTTCATGAAGTCGTTGATCGCAGCGCCTTCCTTCAAGAACTCGGGGTTAGAAACGACGTCGAACTCGACGCTCGCGCCACGTTTCTTGAGGGTCGCTTCGATCTTGGCCTTGACCTTATCCGCCGTTCCCACCGGCACCGTCGACTTCGTCACGACGATGCGGTACTCCGACATGTTCTGGCCGATGGCCTCGGCGACCGCCAGCACGTACTTGAGGTCCGCCGAGCCGTCCTCGTCCGGAGGCGTCCCGACCGCGATGAACTGGAAGAGACCGTGATTGACGCCCTCAGCTGGGTCCGTCGTGAACTTGATGCGCCCCGCCTCGAGATTCTTCTTGAGCAGTTCGTCCAGGCCTGGTTCGTAGATCGGGGACTCGCCGCGCTTCAGCATGTCGATCTTCCGCTGATCGACATCGACGCACATGACGCTGTTGCCCACCTC
>CALLKK010000003.1 GCA_938008435.1 uncultured Steroidobacter sp.
GAGCAGCCGCTGATAGTCACCGGCCGCGTATTGAATGCCGCGATCGGAATGATGCAGCAGCGCTCCTGTCGGTTTGCGACGCCACAGCGCCATCGTGAGCGCCTGGGTCGCCAACTCCGTCGTCAACCGCTCACTCATCGCCCAACCGATCACCGCACGCGAATACAGGTCCAGCACGACCGCCAGATACAACCAACCTTCTGCGGTCCACACGTAGCTGATGTCCCCGGCCCATACGCGATCGGGCTGCGTCACGTTGAACGCTCGCTTCAAGGTGTTTTCAGCCACCGGCAAGCGATGCGAGGATTTCGTCGTAGCTCGCCATTTGCGGGCGCTCTTCGCCCGAATCTGCGCCGCTCGCATCAGCCGAGCAACGCGATTCTCGCCAACGCAGTGACCTGCCGCGCGCAGCTCCTGCGTGATCCGCGGACTGCCGTAGCAGCGGCGCGAACGTTGGTGCGCCTCGCGAATCCGATCGAGCAGCTGGCGATTGGCTTGCGCTCGAGCGCTCTCTGGCCGACTCAGCCACGCATAGTATCCGGAAGTCGAAACCTCCAGTGCCGAGCACATCAGATTCACTGCAAAGCGGCCGGCGTTGTCCTTGATGGCTCGGTACTTCATTTGTGCTCCTTCGCGAAGAACGCCGCCGCACGTTTTAAAAAATCCCGCTCCTGGGTCACCCGAGCAAGCTCGCGGCGAAGCCGGGCGATCTCCTCCTGTTCTGCTTTCACCCCACTGCGCGTCTTGCCCGCGGCCTGCGCCTCACGTTCCTCGCGCATCCAGCGATGCAGCACGTTGGCATTGACGCCGAGCTCCCGCGCAACCTGCGTGACCGGCTTGCCCGAATCATTCGCTAATCGAACCGCTTCTGACTTGTACTCGTCGCTGTACTGGCGACGCGATCTTCGTTCCGACATCTCAAACCTCCGATCTCGTTATTGTCCACCTTACGAAGGTGTCCACGAAATCGGGGGAGGTTCACCCTTCTTTTACGATCGCGCGGACAAACAGGAAGAGAGTCTTTACGCCGTACCCGCGCTTCGCCTAAGGCTGGCTTTGCTTCGCTGGCTCTATATCGAGCGCCAACCGATCGCCGGCAACTGGCGATACATCATCGAGCAGATCGGCTACTAAGCCTAAGTCGCACGGCAAGCGATAACCATGCCGCCTACTGGCAGCGATTGTCGCTAATGTCCGCACACTCGCCGCCATCGCGGCGAGCCTATCGACGCGATCGGCCTTCATCAGGAGCAAAAGATGCCAACCATCTCGGGTCGTTGCCTTTGCGGCGCAGTGAGCTTTCGGGCGAGCGATGCAGAGGATCACTTTCATGTCTGCCACTGCGGCATGTGTCGACGCTGGGCCACAGGACCGTCGATGACGGTCCCCGCACGCAACGTCGAGATCGCTGGCGAAGAGCATCTCGTGCGCTATCGGTCGTCCGAGTGGGCCGAGCGCGGCTTCTGCGGCCGATGCGGTTCGAGCCTGTTCTATTTCTTGATTCTCGCCAACCAGTATTTCCTGAGCATGGGTGCGCTCGACGATGCTGCCGCCATCTCGCTCGGCACGGAAATCTTCATCGACCGTAAGCCGCCTCAGTACGAGATCGCCGGCACGCATCCGCGAAAGACGGAAGCCGAGGTCTTCGCGCAGTGGTCCTGATTCTTTGACAGGCCGATGCGACCGCGCGCGGCTTGCGCACGACACGCAACATCGGCGGTACGATACGCATCCCGAACACTCCGCTGGCGGCCGTCACGCGCGCCTCGGCCTCGTGATGGCCGCAGATGCCAGGGCAGACCGATGTCGTTCGATCTCGAAGCCTATTGCCGCCGTGTCGGCTACGACGGCCCACGCGTACCGACGCTCGAAACGTTGCAAGCCTTGCACGCTTTGCATCCGGCTGCGATCCCGTTCGAGAACTTGGATCCCTGGCTCGGCATGCCAGTGCTGCTCGACATCACGTCCCTGCAACGCAAGCTGGTGGACTCCAAGCGCGGCGGCTATTGCTACGAGCACAACCTTCTCTTCAAGAGCGCGCTTGAAGCCATCGGTTTCGCGGTAACCGGACTTGCAGCACGCGTGCTTTGGGGACGGGCGGCCGATGCCGTCACGCCACGCACGCACATGCTGCTCTTGGTGGAAGTCGAAGACGAGCAGTACCTCGCCGATGTCGGGTTCGGCGGCCAGACGCTCACCGTCCCGCTGCAGCTCGAGCTCGATGTCGCGCAGCCGACGCCGCACGAGTCATTCCGCTTGACCGAATACAACGGCGACTTCTTGCTACAGACGTACATCCGCGACACGTGGCAACCGCTGTACCGCTTCGACTTGCAGCGTCAGGAGCTCGTCGATTACGAGCTCGCGAGCTGGTACTTGTCCCACCATCCGCAATCGCCCTTCGTGGCGGGTCTGCGTGTCGCTCGCGCCGTGCCTGGCAAGCGCTTCAATCTCCTGGGTAACGAGCTGATGACGCATACGCTGGGGGCGCAAAGCACGAAGCGCAGACTGAGCTCCGCGGACGAGTTGAGCGAAACGCTCGAGACGGTATTCGGTATCGCGTTACCGCAGCATCCACAGCTCGCAAGCCGTCTGCAGCGCCTCGTGACCGCCTGACGTTCGAGCGACCCTTGCCCGTTCGCTACGCGCGACCATAGCAGCCGATCAACAGCCCTTTGGCGAGCACGTGATCGCGCATGCAATCGAGCAGTGCGGTGCGGCCGGGAGGCGACTCGAAGCGCGGCACGATATCGAGCGCGAACACTTGGAACACGTAGCGATGTAGGCCGTGCCCGGGTGGTGGGTCGGGCGGCAAGTACGTGGCGTTGAAGAACGAGTTGACGCCCATGGCCTCGCTGCTGCGCTCGTCGGTTTTGCTCGCAAGCACCCCTTCGGGCAAGAAGGCATCGACGCCAGGCAGATCCCAGACGATCGCATGCACGAGCGGTGCAGGCGTGGGACTATCGGCATCCTCGACGAGCAACACGATCGCCTGCGTCCCTTCCGGAACGCCAGTCCATTCGACGGGTGGCGAAAGCCCTTCACCGTCCGCGGTGTAGCGTTCGGGAATCGTGCCGTTGTACTCGAACGCCGGGCTCTTGAGCTCGATCGTCGCGTTCGTGCCTGTCAGCAGCGTATCGACCACGGCAAGCCCTTCGGCTCCCGCGCGTAGCTCGCGGATTGCCTCGCCCAGTCGTGGCGGTGTTCTTTCCAGCATGAGGTGCGCTCCGGTTCCGAATGAACAATGAATCCCGCGCGACGGTCGACGGTTCCGCTCGCACGACGGTGCGCATCGATCCGTCTCGAGCGGAGACGTCTTGGCGTTGAGAGCAGCGGCGTCGTGACGTCGCAAGCACCGCTGTTCGCCGTCGAGTCTCCTTGATCGCGTTCTTGATTGTGTGTGTAATAGCGCGCTGGGTGTCGGGCTGCACACCGCGGTCGTCAGATAGGCATGAGGTGGTCGGGCCGCCACCTCGCTGGAGAACCATCTATGCATCGGCCCGCTGATCTAGATTCGTTACCGCCTCCTCCTGTTGCCGAGCGCGTCGTCAACGCGCTCGAACGATTCCTGCACATCGAAGCCGTCAGCGGCATCGTGCTGCTGATCGTTGCAGCGATTGCGCTCGTGTGGGCCAACTCGCCGGCTGCGGAGTCATACGAGCATTTCTGGCACACGCCGGTCACGATCGGAATCGGCTCCTACGTCGTCTCGCAGTCGCTGCACTTTTGGATCAACGAAGGCTTGATGACGATCTTCTTCCTCGTCGTCGGCCTCGAAATCCGCCGGGAGATATACGAAGGCGCCTTGTCGAACATTCGCCTGGCCACTTTGCCCATTGCAGCCGCGCTCGGCGGGGTGGCCGTTCCGGCGATCATCTACGTCATGATCAACACCGATCCCGAGGCGCATGCCGGGTGGGCCATTCCCACCGCCACGGATATCGCCTTTGCTGTCGGCGTGCTGGCACTGCTCGGCAAGTGGATTCCGGCGTCGGTGCGCATCCTGCTGCTGGCATTGGCGATCATCGATGACATCGTCGCCGTCATCATCATCGCGGTGTTCTACTCGAGCGGACTGAACGTCGACGGCGTGTGGCTCGCCGTCATCGGCGTTGCGATCGTGCTCCTCTATCAGCGCCTCGGCGTCGCGTCTGCGTTCGCATACGTGCTGCCGGGTTTCATCGTGTGGGCCGGATTTCTCAAGATCGGCATACACCCAGCGCTCGCCGGCGTGATGCTCGGCCTGATGACGCCGGTCTTGCCGCTCGTTCGCAGGGATCGCCCGCTCGCAATCTTCACGCGCATGCTGAGCGAGCTGCGCGAACGCCTCGGCACAGAGGACAACCAGAACGACCCGCGCACGCTGCTCGAGCCCGTCAAGCAGCTTCGTCGCGCGCAACGCGACATCCTGCCGCCCGTCGTGCGGGTACAAGCGGCGCTGCACCCGTGGGTCGCATTCGGCATCATGCCGCTCTTTGCGCTCGCCAATGCGGGTGTCACGCTCGGCGGAGTCGACCTCGCATCGGGCAAGGCGCTGTCCGTCACGGCCGGCGTGCTGGTCGGTCTCGTCGTCGGCAAGCCGATCGGCATCTTCCTGGCGAGCTGGCTCTCGGTGCGACTCGGTTGGTGTCAGCTTCCTGCGGATGCGTCGTGGCGCGGCGTGCTGCTCGTGGGATGCCTGGGCGGCATCGGCTTTACGATGTCGATCTTCACCGCCAATCTCGCGTTCGATTCTGACGCGCTGCTCAATGCCGCCAAGCTCGGCGTGCTGGGCGGCTCCGCGTGCGCGGCCGTCATCGGCTTGGTGTACGGCAAGCTGTTCGTTGCCAAACCCAAACCGGGGTTATCAAGCGCACCCGTGTGAGCGCCGTGACGGAGTCACGGCCCGCACGGCACGCGGACACCAGCCGCCGACACTCAGAGCAGCTCGTCACGGCGCGTACGCAGCATTTGCGCGCGTACGAGCGGCAACGGCGGACCGCCGTACGAGAGCAGCTCATCGTGAAAGGCTTTCAAGGAACCGCCGCGCTCGGCCATCCAATCCGACCGGAGCTTGCGAATAATGAGCTTGCCGAGCGTGTAGTTGAGATACGCGGGATCGTACGTGCCGCGCGCAGCTTGCTGACGTGCATTGCCGGCGTCCTGATAAGCCTTCTCGCGAAACATCCGCTCGCATTCGGCCACGCTCATGTTCTTCGTGTGCAAGCCGATCGCGCATAGATAACGCACGTTGCGCAGTAGCGCGTTCGTCAGCTGCGCGACGTGCAACTCAGGCGCCGAGTCGGCCAGCCCCTGTTCCACCATCAGCTCCTCCGTGTAATGCGCCCAGCCCTCGGCAAAGGCATAGCCGACGAATAGCTGGCCGAAGCGCCATGACGCGCGATTGGCGTGGAGGAAATGCAGGAAATGGCCGGGCCACACCTCGTGAATCGAAACGAACAGCAGATCCGCGCGTCCTGGAATATAGGCTTCACGCTCCGCTTTGCTCCAACTCGGATCGGGCGGCGCGATGTAATAGATCGACGGCATGCCCTTGTCGTATGGACCCGGGATGATGATGTAGGCGGAGTTCTGCCGCTGATAGGGCGGCGCCTCGTCGACGAGCGCTTCTTCGTCTCCAGGGATCGACACGAGATCGCGGTCGATCAAGAACTGCTTGAGGCGGGCAAGCTGCTCGCGCGCGCCTTGCACAGGTCCGCCCTGCGACTTGTCGGCCGCGATGCGTGCGATACAGTCTTCGATCTTGCGGTTCGGCAAATAGCGCGAGCACGCTTCCTCGAGGGCCTGCAAATTGCGCTCGAGATCTTCCTGTCCGATCTGCTCGAGCCGCTCGAGCGGCGTCGTCACGCGCTCGGTCATCTCGAGCATTTGCGCGAAGCGCTCGGGGCCGAGCGCGAAGCTCTCGTGTGCCGTCGCTCGTAGCGATTCCATCCACGCGCGCATCTCCTGCATCGCGCGCGCCGCTGTCTCCGCCGCATCTGCGAGCTCTTGCTTGAGCTGCGCATCTTGCACGTCCGCGAAGGCAGCGAGCCCATCGGTGCGATAGAAATCGGCAAATCCGCCGAAACCTGCGATCGCGTACTCGATGTGCGTCCGAGCAAGCGGCGGCTCGAGCGTCTCGCGAATTTGCGCAAGCGCCGCCGGCACGGCTCTCAGGTATGCGATAAATGCCTTGAGCCGTTGCTCCGCCGGCGCATACGGCACAGCGATATATACCGAGGGATCGAGACCGCGCCCGAAATAATACGTCGGACTCTTGAACGGACTGCGCGCGACCTTGAGCCAGAACAGATCCTTGTCGATGACGCTGATGAGGTAGTCGCGTTGAAAGCGATGCGGCGGCAGCAGCGCTGCGTTCTCGAAGGCTTCCGCATGCTTGCGCAACGCTTCGAGCCGGCGAATCTCGTTCTCGATGCCCGCTCGGCTCCAATCGGGCAGCTTGCCGTCGAACTCATGCCGCCCCGATCCGACGGCGAACGCCGGATTCGCGACGAAGTAACTTTCGATGAAGTCGTCGACGAACCGCGGCCATGCTGCATTCGCGGCGGCAGTGGCGGCCGGCGGGGCGCTCTCGCCGGAAGATTCCTTACGTTGGCATCCCGCTAGACAGGCGAGTCCCGAGACAATCGAGACGATCCGCACCCAAATCGGCATCGCACGCGAATCCACGATAACCCCCTGCATTCCAGCCGTGGGGATGATACGCCCCGCGGCGCAGCCGCAACATCGTAGGATCCGACGATGACGGACACGCAAGCGACGGAGAAGCCAACGACAGGATGGTCGATGCACCGCACTAAGAGGCCGGCGCGAACGCCGACGAGAAAATCGCCCGAGGACCCGCACGGAGGGAACCAACTTCGCTGGCCGTGCGTCCTCATATCGGAAGTAGCGAAGTTTCAGCGAACGAGCGAATTGCACCCGTTCCACGAATGAGGTCTTCGTTCCAGGGCTGATCCCGAGCACTTCCGTCGCCTCGAGACCACTCCATTCTGGAGCAAACGTTATCTCCTCCGATAACAGGCTCTCGAGACACGAAGCCCCGCCTTCTGCGACGGGGCTTCACTTTATTCAGCGCTCACACCTGCCTTCTTCAGCTCAACAGACGCGCATACGCGGCGGGATCCGTCAGCGCGACGAACGCGAGGCCCGCCAGCGCACCGCCGAAGTGCGCATCGTGATTGATGCGCCCGTGGGGATTCTTCGACGCCCACCAGCTATAGGCGAGATACGCCACGGCGAACAACGGCGCAGGAATCGGGAACGGGATCGGAATGATGTAGAGCGTCTGGTATGGGTTGTAGACGATGGAGGCAAACAGCACGGCCGAGATCGCCCCCGACGCACCGAGCGATGCGTATTCGGGATTGTTCTTGTGCTTGCGATACGTGCCGATGTGGCTCGCCACGAGGCCAATGAAGTAGAGCAGCGTGAACTTGACGCTGCCGATCCAGGTCTCGAGCGGAAACGCGAAGAAAAAGAACGTCATCATGTTGAAGAGCAGGTGCATGAGATCCGCATGCACGAAACCGCTCGTGATGAACGTGTCGTATTGCTTCTTGCGCGCGATCCAATAAGGACGAAACAGATTGCGCTCGACGATCTTCGGATTCGAGTACAGACCCAACAGGCTGAACGCGATCGTGCCGGAGAAGATGACGAGCGCAACAGAAAGTTGAATGTTCACGAGGATGCTCGACGCCTTGAAACCACACCGATTTCACGCACGCCCGGACGACGGCACGACTCGCGGACTCGACGGCCCAGCGTCGCTCCGAAGCGAGGAACGGAACTGTCGAGCGCGCTGGCACCCGCTTGGTCGTTCTTGTGCGCGCCGAAAGAATGCCTGCGAACGCCAGCGACGGCAACGGACTCGGCCCGCCTCCGCTCGAAACCTCGGCAAAATCGAGAGGATGACACCTTCGCGACCGCCGACCGGGCAACCCCGCAGCCGCAGGGAACGCAGCCGGCAGCCATGCGTTGTGGATGACTAGCCAGTGCCATCTGCCCTACGCCGCCGCCATGGAAACGCCGAGACTGACGCCGCATGTGTGGCTGATCGAGCACGAGCGCGAAGACCCGCTGGTGCTCAAGCAGCGCGAATACGCGCGCGAGGATGCGGCCGAAGCGCTCTTACATATCTTGAGGCAGCACGTCGCGAACGGCTTGCACGTCGCCCCGCCCTTCACCGAGCTCGACATCGGGCGTCGTTACGACGTCCAAGATGCCAACGGCTGGTATGCCACGTATTGGTTGTCGGAAGAACAGCTTGCAGCCGACGAAGGCATGTTGACCGCCGTTGTCACGCCCGGCTCGAACCAGCGCGCACACTCGACTCGTCCGCTCAAGCAGCACTAGCCATGACTCGTTGCGTTCGCGCAGAGCGGCTCGGACTTTTGCCGCAGAGCCGTCGATGGCACACTCGATCGGTTGGCCGCACACGCGGCCCCTCTTTCTCATCCCTATGGAGGTAACGATGTCTCTCCATCGCATGCTTGCGATTTGCATGGCCGTCGCGCTGAGCGCGTGCGGCTCGAAGAATGAAACGCACGAGGGCGCTGATGAGCACGCGCAGCACGCTCCGCAAGCGGTCGACGAACAAGCGCCGGCCGATCAGAGTGGAGCCAGCGCCGTCGTCCAACTCGCGCCCACTCAAGGCAACACGGTGACGGGTTCGCTTTCCCTTTCGGCCGAAGAGAACGGCGTGCGCCTGAGCGGTGTCGTGCAGGGCCTGAAGCCGAACGGCGAATTCGGCTTCCACATCCACGAGAAGGGCGATTGCAGCGCGCCGGATGCGAGCAGCGCCGGCGGCCATTTCAATCCGCACAACGCGGAGCACGGCAATCCCGAGAGCGATGCGCGTCATGCAGGTGACATGTTCAACCTGCGCTCCGACGATCAAGGCACCGCGCAGGTCGATGTCCTCGCAAGGGGCGTCACGCTACAGACCGGCGAGCCCACCGATGTGCTCGGCCGCGCGATCGTCGTGCACGAAGGCCCGGACGATTACACGTCGCAGCCCGCCGGCAACTCCGGTGCGCGTGTCGCGTGCGGCGTGATTGCACCGAACGGCTGACGTAAAGCCTTTTCGCACCCATCCGTACAGCCGGGGCCCGTCGATACTCGTCGGCGGGCTCCGGCCGCCTGATTCCGCTTTTCTTCTCCGTCTTCGCGCGTCAGCTTTGCGACGCATCGCGCGGTGCGCCATTCGCCAGGTGGCCTTCATGTAAGTCCCGCCGACGGATCACCTCGAACGCGCTCGAGCAGACGGCGATCCACGCACCTCCCACGGCAAACCCTGCGAGCACATCGCTCAAGTAGTGCACTTGCAGGATCACTCGGCTGAAGCCGACGAACGTGACGAGCGTGAGCGTGACGAGCGCAATCGGGATATGCCACGCGCGCGGCGTATGCCGAATCACGAAGTATCCGAGCAAGCCGTACACGAAGATCGCGCCGGAGGCATGCCCGCTCGGAAAGCTCCAACCGTTGGCATCGACCAGCGAATGATCGTGAATCGGGCGCGTGCGCTCGAAATGGCTCTTGAGCAGCAGCACGAGCAG
The DNA here is from genome assembly GCA_938008435.1 of uncultured Steroidobacter sp. Taxonomy (GTDB): domain Bacteria; phylum Pseudomonadota; class Gammaproteobacteria; order Steroidobacterales; family Steroidobacteraceae; genus Steroidobacter. The sequence goes on from CALLKK010000003.1 coordinate 9,564, forward strand.
ACCGCCGCCTGCGGTACCGAGCACCCACACCGCCGCATGCAACCACCAGCGGCGCAGCAAGAAGAAGAGTGCGACGATGGCGCCGATGGCGGTCGTCACGCCGCGATCGCCGAGCTGCGTCAGCACTGCAAACACGCGCAGCGTCGCATCGCCGACATGCGTGCGCAGCGCTTCGGCAAGCCGCTCGTCGAAGAGCGCAAGATCGTCCCGCTCGTCGACGACATCCGCGAGATCGATAAATGCCGCGAGCGCGGCGAGCGCCACGGCGACGCTCACGATCGCGTGCAAACCCAAGTACCGCCACACGGTGACCGTGCCGCTCGATAACTGGCGCAGCCACGGGACGCGCCGCAACGCTCTCGCCAGCGGCGACGCCGCGAATATGTCCCACAGGCGTTCCACGGCCCGCCAGAGCGGCTCGCGGCATCGCTCGATCGCGTACCACGACAGTCCTGTCACGAGCAGCAGCACGATGCTCGTAGCAAACAAGAACGCGACCGGGTGCCGACCCAAGCACTCGGCTACCGCACTCATCGAGCACCTCCGCGAATGCAGGCGAGCGCGCTCGGCACGCAATGTCTCACGCGGTCAACGAATGTGAAACGCTCGGTGCACGCCCCGGCCATCAGTGCGGCGGATTGTCGTCTGCCGACACCGACCATTCGCGCAGTACCTCCATGCGCTCCTTGAGCAGCGCCACCTCGTCCTGCAGCGCCGTGATCGTTTGCTGCTGACGGTAGACGACATCGCTCAGCTCGCTGTTCGCGCGCTCCAGATAAGCGATCTTGATCTCCAAACGCTCCAGCGTTTCTGCGTCGATCATGGCTCGTCTCCTCGCAGCGAAACGAATGACTGTCCGATCGTCATTGATCCTTGGCGTCCTCGTCGAGCTCCGTTGTCTCGGCTCCTTCGTCGGAAGGCAACTCGCTGAGGGCGGGCGCTCCGGCAATGCGCACGCGCCCGCCGACGCCGCTGTAATGCACGCTCGCCGCCTTTTCCACCGTCAAGTCGCCGGCGATGTCATCGATCAACACATCGCCCGCCTTGTGCTCGGTGACGAGCACATCGTGCCGAACCCGTGCGATGCGAATATCGCCGCGTCCGGCTGCCTCAATCCGTACGCTGCCGGTCACCGCATCGATGCGAATATCGCCCGAGCCGCTGCTACCGATCGTAACGTTACCTTGTACGCCCTCGATGTCGATGTCGCCGGTGTCCTGCTCGACGACGATGACGTCGCCGATCACTTGCGCGATTCCGACGTCGCCCGCTGCGCTCGTAACGCGCACCGAGCCCTTGACGTTGCGTACCTTGAGACTGCCCGCGCCGTCGCGGATACGAAGCTCGCCGTTGACGTTCTCGACTTCGAGCTCGCCGGAGCCGTCTTCGAGATGCGTCTCCGCCACGTTGGCGACCCGTGTCGCGCCATTCGTGTGCACGATGTCGAGCGCCAGATCGGCCGGCACCGCAACCGTCACATCGAGCCGCGCTGCGCCGCGAAACCATGCGCGCGGATTGAGACGCGCTGTCGGCAGGAGCGTTTCGAGCACAAGCGTGCTTCCATCGCGCTCGAGACGAATCTGGGTCGCATCGAGCTGCCCCCGGCTCGCGGCACACGCCTTACCGCTTGCCTGCACGCTGCGCGCACCGCTTTCCCCCAGCACGACGAGCTCGCCCGTCCCCGCGCGAATCTCGAGCCGTTCGATCCCATCCACCGAGTGCTCGGCCATGCGCTCGATCTCGTACGCGCAGTCAGCCGCGAACGCCGCTTCGTACAACAGCCATGCGGCCAATGCCAGAGTCGTGTTATTCATTGGCATCTCTCGTCCAGGCGCCGTGCGCTTCGCCACGCAGACCAGCCGACAATGCGTGACTCGTATGGAAGCGTCTGGGCGCGTACCTTTCCGGAACCATAGTACAGCGCCGACGGATGGCTGGCGCGAGATCTTCGGAGGCAACCGCGCATGAGTCGACGAGGGAACTTCGGACGGAGCGATGCAGCCCTGCGGCGCGCAGGCGGGTGCGAGGCGCATTCCTCGTCGGCAACGCTCAAGCGACGATGAAGCCGAAGACGCTGCTCATGGGATTGCTTGCCGCCTTACCGGTGTCGCTGCTCGCGCTCGTTGCCTGGGCGTTTTTCTGGCCGGAAGGCGCCTGCAGCGATCCTGCTTGCTCGCGCATACGGTTCAACCTGTTCGTCGAGCTCGATACGTTCCGCGGCATCGAACCCATCCCGCTCGAAGTGGAAGCGGACGGCACGCGCTACTCCGTGCGCGACATCCTGCGCAGCGGCGGCTTGGACGTGCAAATTCAGCTCGACGACGACAGCCTGCCCTACTCGCCGGACAGCGGCCCGCTCGATCGCGCCGACCTTTATCAATATGCGCTGGCTTGGCGCAATCTTGCACCGCCCGCACGCGCCGATGCGCAGATTTACGCGCTCGTCGCGCCCTCGATCGTCTCGGAGCGCGGCGAAGCCCTATTCGGCATCATGTTCGACAGCGCAGGCCGCGAGGGCGTGGCGATCGCCCCGTTGCAAACGGTGCGCACTTTCGAAGCAGCAGAGTTCGATTCGATTCCGCTGCTGCAGCTGCGCACCTTCGTGCACGAGATGCTGCATGCATTGAACCGCCGTCATATCGATGCAGTGCAGATGCCCGACGGACGCATCACGCTCGAAGCGCCCACGCGCTGCTTGATGATCCGCGCGGGCAACGACTGGCGCCTCACCGAGCGGCCCCTGATGGCGTTGAGCCCCGGCACGATTCAATTCTTTCAAACGGCCGAAGCACGCCGCGTCCTGCCGGGAAGCTCCAACACGCCCTTCGAAGGACTCGGCAACTCCGCCACCGAATGCGCGGACGTGCGCGCGCGCGTCTACGAGCGCAGCCTTGCCTCGCGCTGGGAATTCGCCAAGCGGCGGCTCTTCGCGATCTTCGGTATTGCAAGCGCCGAGGCACAGGAAGACATGAAGAGCGATGAAGACGTGCAGGACGATGTTCCGCCCGTGCCCGTCGTGCGCTTGCAGGTGCAGGCACAGGAAGCCGCCTATCCGCTCGCCTACCCGATCGCGGTCCGCATCATGGCCGGCAACGAATCGGATCATGCGCTGCCACTCAAGAACCGGCTCGCACCTGAGTTCGGCTTGATTCAGATCGAGTACCGCTTCGCAGGCGACAGCGAATGGCGCGTCTTTCAGCCACTGACGCGCTACGAGCCCGCCGATGACGAGGCCGCACGACTCGAACCCGGCGAGTCGACCGAGCACACCGCACCCATTTACTTCGGCGACAAGGGCTGGACCTTTCCGCAACCCGGCGACTACGAATTGCGCGCCGTCCTGAAGGCCCCGGAACACGCAATGGACATTACGAGCGACGTGGTGCACATCCGCATCGCTCCGCCGCAAAGCGACGCCGATCTTGCCGTGCTGCAACCGCTGCTCGACGAAGCCGGCATGCTCGATGCCGACATCGGCCGCTGGCTTACTTTCGACGGCCGCATCGGCGATGCCGAGGCACTATCGGCCGTCGCGCATGCGGTCGAGCAGTATCCGCACACGGCGCTCGGCTCGGCACTGCGACTTGCGCTCGCGGCACAACGCTTGCGGCCGCCGATCGATCCACGCACTGGCGAGCGTCCTGCACCCGACGTGAAGGGCGCCCACGCGCTGCTCGATGATCTGTGCTCGGATAGCGGCGTCGCAGCGCTCAAGCACGAGCTGCTCCTGCGGCTCGACGCGTCGAGTGGCGCGACAGTCACAGATCCATTGGTGTCAGGCAGCGCCGCATGGGATGGCACGACGCGCACACGAACGCTGCCTACATATTCGGACGAGAAGCTCAAGCGCGCTCCCGTAACCCTGCATTTCTGCCGCAACGAAGCCGCGCTGAAAGACGCACCGCGCAGGCGCGCAGCACGGATCGCACGTACGCTCACGCAGGCAAAGCGCATCGTCCTCGTCGGCCACACCGATCATACCGGCACCTGCCGCTTCAACGACACGCTCGCCTTACGCCGCGCGCAGGCAGTGAAAGATGCGCTCGTCGCTGCAGGCATCACCCGCCGGAAGATCGAGATTGCCTCACTCGGCGAACGCCGCCCGCTCGAATTCTTCGCGGACGATGAGCACAGTATGCTCAATCGACGCGTCGAGATTCTCTATGAGCCGCAGGACGACGTCGCCGACGAAGAAGAGATCGAGGCTGAGCGAGTGGAGCCGGAGTGTGGATGAAAAGGGGCTCTGGGCACTGGGCGCTGGGCACTGGCTAGATGGGCTACAGGCTACGGGCTACGGGCTACAGGCTACAGCCCACAGCCTGCGAAGCGCACCTCAGCTGCAACTCATTGAGCAGCTCCGTCGAATCGACGGGCTTCGTCAAATGCACATCGAAGCCGGCTTCGCGTGAGCGGCGTCGATCTTCTTCTTGCCCCCAACCGGTGACGGCAATCAACACGGTTTGCTTGCCCCAGGGTTGTTGCCGAACCCATCGAGCCGCTTCGAAACCGGACATGCGCGGCATGCCGAGATCCATGATGATCGCTTCGGGACGAATGAGCTCGGCCATCTCGATCGCCGCGAGACCATCGTTGGCGATATGCGTCACGTAACCTGACATCTGCGCGAGAATCGCAAGGCTGTTGGCGGCATCGAGATTGTCGTCGACGATGAGCAGCTGATGGCGTCGCTGGAAGATCGGCGCAATGTTCTCGGCGAGCGCCGGCGATTCCACCGCCTCGGCGTCGACAGCCGCCGGGAGCCTGACCGTGAAGACGCTACCTTTACCGAGCCCTTCGCTGTGCGCTTCGATCGTCCCGGCGTGGAGCTCGACCAGATGCTTCGCCAGCGACAGTCCTACACCCAGGCCGCTCGATGCGCGCGCGTGCATGCGATCGCCCTGCACGAACAGATCGAAGAGCTGCGGCAGGAATTCCGGCGCAATGCCGACGCCGTTGTCGCGCACCTGCACGACATGCGTGCCTTCGTCGCGAACCAGCTCCACGTCGATGCGACCGCCCGGATCGGTGAACTTTGCAGCGTTGTTGAGCAAGTTGCCGACGATCTGCAGCAGGCGCGTCGAGTCTCCCTCCACGAACGCCGGCTCAACCGGCACCGACAGATGCACCTCGTGATTGACTGCTTCGAACAGCGGCCTGACCGTGTTCACGGCAGAGGTCACGATCTCGCGCAGATCGACGCGCTCGAGACGCAGCTCCAAGGTATTGCGCGTCAAGCGACTGACGTCGAGCAGATCGTCGAGCAACCGCCCCATGTGCGCGACCTGGCGCTCGATCACATCGTGCGCGGCCGCCGTGATCTCGGGCGGCACGCCCGGTTTCAAGAGCCCCGCTGCATATCGAATCGGCGCGAGCGGATTGCGCAGCTCGTGTGCGAGCAAGGCGATGAACTCGTCCTTGCGACGATCGCTGGTGCGTAACTGCTCTTCGAGCTCACGCCGCTCCGTGACGTCCGAGATCGCGGCCACGAAACCGCGCACCTTGCCGCTCTGCGGATCGACGTCGGGCACGTAGCGAGACTGCAGGAAGCGCATCTTGCGTTCGCCGACGGGCACGCCAAGCTCGAAATTGACCGGCTCACCCGCGAGCACGCGGCGCACGTACGGCTCGACGGAACGAAATAGCGTCGGCCCGAGCACTTCGGCAATCGTCTTGCCGATCACCTCCTCCTGCGAGCGTTTGAAGCTGCGCGTGTACGCCTTGTTGACGAACAGGTAGCGCGTCTCGCCGTCGCAGTGCGCCAGCATCACGTCGGCATGGTCGGTGACGAGACACAGCTCCTCGTGCGCACGCTTCTGCGCATCGATATCCGTCGCTGTACCGCACCAGCGCACGACCCGTCCGTCGGGACCGCGCACCGGCACCGCGCGCGTGAGGAACCAGCGATAGGTCCCGTCTGCACCGCGCAGCCGATACTCGGCCACGAAGGTCTCGCCGAGCTCGAGCGCACGTTGCCAATCCTCGAGCACGCGCTCGTAGTCCTCTGCCGGCGTCAAGGCACGTAGCTCGACCAAGCTCGCCACCGCGCGGCCCGTGTACTCCTCCCAGCGTTGATTGATGTACTCGACCTCGCCACTTGAATTGGAGACATAGACGATCTGCGGCATCGACTCGGCGAGCAAACGGAAACGCTCCTCGCTCTCGCGCAACGCCTCGCGCACGCGCATGTCCTGGCTGATGTCGAGCATCACGCCGAAAAGCTCGTAGGGCCGACCGTCCTCGTCGTAGCGCAGCTCGCCCTTTTCGAGGATCCAGCTCACCTGGGCGCCGGCACCGACGACACGGTACTGCACCTGATACTCGCGCCGTCGCTCCTGCTGCTGGCGGAACAGATATTCCCGCACCCGCTCGCGATCGTCGGGATGCAGCGTCGCCAGATATCGTTCGTAGGCGAGGCTATGACTCTCTTCGGCGCTCACATAGCGGCGCAGGATGCCGCTGCGCAGATCGAGCTGGACGCCGACCATCTTCGCCGCCGCAAAGGCGATACCGAGTTTCGCTTCGGCGCGTTCTTTGGCTGCGAGCGAATGCTGACGCTCACGATCGATTCGATGCAAACGCGCTGCCGTCATGAGCAGCGCGATGAAGATGGCAACGATACTGCCGAAACCGAGCAGCGGCGCGTGCAGGCTTTGCGGATAAAGTCCCGCGCGCAAGCCGACCTGCAGTAAGGCCGCCAGCACGAGCGGCGATGCGACCACGCCAATCGCCAACGAACGCAACTCGCGTGCTGCCGGCTCATCGCCGGACAAGAGACGCATCCAGCCGAGATGCGGCCGCAGAGCGAGCACACCGAGCGTCAACAGACCTTGCGCTGCCAACTCGGGGATCGCCACGGGCGTATAAGGCGCCTCCAAATGAATCGACTCGAGGCCGAACAAGAGCGGCAGAATCAAGCCGGCCACGAGCAGCAACAGCAGCGTCGCCAGCGCAACGAACGACTTTTCGGCGGGCCGTGAACGCAGCGGCGCAAGAGCGAGCGCGCCTGCCGTAAAGAGCAGACAAATCTCCGTCAGCATCGGCAGGCGCGCCGATGCCTCATCGGCTGCGTGCTCGCGGACATCGAGCAGCGCGAGCAATGCGCGTTCGAGCGTCAAAGCGGGATCGAACAGATGATGCGCAACGGCAACGGCGACGAGGCACGCGAGCGTCTGTCCGATGAGCCAGGAAAGACGAGCCGGCTGCGCGACCGCGAACAGCGCACAACCGCACGCCATCATCAAGATCGCTTCGAATGGACCGGCCGCCTCGAACGTCGGCAGCCACGTCGTCAGCGACGGTACATCCCAGATCCATCCGCAGACGATGCACAAACCGATGAGCAGCGTCGCGACTCCGAGCGCACTCGATAATTTGTTTAGCGTCGGCGCTGCGACGCCGCGCGGCGCGGCCTCGCGCGGCTCGCTCCCTTGAGTAGTGTCCATGCTGCCCCCGGCCCCGGCGTCTCAGAATTGTTCCGCTGATCTGGTCGTCCGGATCGCGCTGAACGTGTACCGCGCCGAGAAGTTCCCAAGAGCGGATTACGTAAACAACGCTGCCGTGTCGCAGGCGCGATGGCCGCCCGCGCACTCTCGCTGATGCTCGACCGGAGCTGCCGCCTCGCCGCTCGTGACGCTTGCATCCAGGCTGCACGATCGCGTCGTTCGGTGCATGATGTGGGCGTCGCACAACCAAGGAGGTCGACCATGATTCGTCACTTTCATCGCCTCGTCGGCGCCGCTCTGCTGCTCGCGGGATTGACTGCGGCCTATGCCGCCGAGAACGACGAGCTGTTGAAGCGCCTGGACAAGGACGGCAACGGCAAGATCAGCCTGAACGAAGCGAGCGAGCACGATGCGCTCTTCGTCGCCTTCAAGGATCTGGACAAGGATCGCGACGGCGAGCTCACCAAAGAGGAGCTCGCGAACTTCAAAGGCGGCAACTGACACGCTCGCGCCGCAGCCGGGCTCGTCGCCGCGGCTGCGGCCACACCGCGAGCGAATCGCACGATCCCATCTTTGTTATCGCTCCGCCCGCCGCCGCGCGGGCGAGCGGCCTCTGTCCCGTCGCCACGCAGCTACATGCGTTCGCCGCGCCACCCGCCGCAATTGTTCGGGCGCGCAGGTGGTTGGGTCGCCCGTTTGCTTCAGGTAGCATGTGCGCGTTTTTGCCCTCGGAGAGAACGAACATGTCAATACACCGTCTGGGCTCCGTCGCATTCGGCTCCCTTCTCATCCTTGCAGCCGCCGGCTGCAGCAAGCCCGCTTCGAACGAGGCGGCCGCTCCGTCCGATTCTTCAACTGCTGAGTCAATCATGTCGCGCGAATCTTTCGGTACGCTGCCTGACGGCACGCCGCTCGAGCTCTTTACGCTGCGTAATCGCTCGGGCATGGAAGTCAAGGTCACGAATTACGGTGGCATCATCACCGAGCTGAAAGTGCCGGACCGTAACGGCAAGCTCGACGACATTACGCTCGGCTACAGCTCGATCGACGGGTACCTGAAGGAAAGCCCGTATTTCGGCGCGCTGATCGGCCGCTACGGCAACCGCATCGGCAAGGCTCAGTTCACGCTCGACGGCCAAACCTACAAGCTGCCGGCGAACGACGGTCCGAACACGCTGCACGGCGGCCCCAAGGGCTTCGACAAGGTCGTTTGGAACGCCGAGCCCTTCGAGCGTGACGGCGAGCGCGGCATCGTGCTCACGTACACGAGCCCGGATGGCGATCAGGGCTTCCCCGGCACGCTGAACGCGCGCGTCACGTACACGCTCACCGACGACAACGAGCTCGTCTTCGAGTACCACGCGACCACGGACAAGCCGACGGTCGTCAATCTGACGCAGCACGCGTACTTCAATCTCGCGGGCGACGGCTCCGGCGACATTCTCGGCCATGAGCTCGTGATCAATGCAGATCGCTACACGCCGGTCGACGGCGGCCTGATTCCGACGGGCGAGCTCGCGAGCGTCGAAGGCACGCCGTTCGATTTCCGCACCAAGACCGCGATCGGCGCACGCATCGATGCCGACGACGAGCAGATCAAGCGCGGCGGCGGTTACGACCACAACTTCGTGCTGAACCGCGACGGCGACGGCCTCGTGCTCGCAGCGCGCGTCGAAGAGCCGACGAGCGGCCGCGTCATGGAAGTGTTCACGACCGAGCCCGGCCTGCAGTTCTACAGCGGCAACTTCCTGGACGGCTCGATCACGGGCAAGAACGGCCACGTGTATCAGAAGCGCAGCGGCTTCTGCCTGGAGACGCAGCACTTCCCGGATTCGCCGAACAAGCCCGAGTTCCCGAGCACTCGCCTCGACCCGGGCCAGACGTACGAGTCCAAGACCGTCTACAAGTTCAGCACGCTCTAAGACTCGCATCGAGCTCTGGGCGTCCGCGCATTGCGCCGGCGCCCAGGGCTCGAGCCCTTCCTCCGCTTCGGTCGCGGGCTCTGTAAGCCACTACTCTGCGCGTTCCGAGCGCACTGAGCACTCCGCCGACCACATGCTCGCAACAGCGAGCGCTGCCTAATCGAGCTTTACGCCTTCTAGCAGGATGCGCGTCATCTCGCGCGCCTTTTGGCGGGCTTCATCGATGGAGCTGCCGAGCGCGAGCGACACGCCCATGCGCCGATGACCGCGCACCTCCGGTTTGCCGAACAAGCGAATCGCCGTATCTGGCTCGCTGAGCGCGCGCTCGACGCCTTCGAACCGCACATTCTGCGAATCGCCCGCAACGACGAGCGCACACGAAGCGCTCGGACCGCGCTGACGAATCGCCGGAATCGGCAATCCGAGAATCGCACGCGCGTGCAGCGCGAACTCCGAAAGATCCTGCGAGATCAGCGTCACGAGCCCGGTGTCGTGCGGCCGCGGCGAGACTTCGCTGAAGTAAACCGCATCGCCCGCCACGAAGAGCTCGACGCCGAAGATGCCATAGCCGCCCAAGTCGTCCGTCACGGCTTTGGCGATGCGCTGCGCTTCGGCGAGCGCCGTTGCGCTCATCGGCTGCGGCTGCCACGATTCGCGATAATCGCCGTCCACCTGCAAGTGACCGATCGGATCGCAGAACGTCGTGCCGCCCACATGCCGCACGGTGAGAAGCGTGATCTCGTAATCGAACTCGACGAATCCCTCGACGATCACGCGCCCGCCGCCCGCGCGTCCGCCTTCCTGCGCGTAATGCCATGCGCGGGCAATATCCTCTTGCGAGCGCACCACGCTTTGACCTTTCCCCGATGAGCTCATCACGGGCTTGACGACGCACGGCATGCCGATCGCCGCGACGGCGCGTTCGTATTCGTCTTGCGTATCCGCGAAGCGATACGGCGAAGTACGCAGACCCAGCGCTTCCGCCGCGAGGCGCCGAATGCCTTCCCGATCCATGGTAAGCCGTGCGGCGCGCGCCGTCGGGACCACCCGATAACCTTCCTGCTCGAGCTCGACCAACGTCGGCGTCGCAATCGCTTCGATCTCGGGCACGATGAGCTGCGGCCGCTCGCGCGCGATCAGCTCCCGCAAGGCGTTGCCGTCGAGCATGTTGATGACATGCCCTCGATGCGCAACCTGCATCGCAGGCGCATTGGGATAACGATCGACGGCGATCACTTCGCAACCGAAACGCTGCAACTCGATCGCAACTTCCTTACCGAGCTCACCCGAACCGAGCAGCATGATCCGAGTGGCGGAAGCGGACAGCGGGGTACCGAGCGTTGTCATGGCGGAGGCACGTGTGGCGGGAAGATCGAAGGATACGCCGGAGTAGGAGGCCGAGATAGGCTGTAGGCTCTGGGCTGTAGGCTGTAGCAAGAATAGAGAGAAAGCCTTCTTGGCGAATTGCGAACCGATAGCGGGAAGCCTATTTGCAGAAGACTCTGGCGCGACTACGAGTCTCGAGCAGGAAAACCCTCAGCAAGATGCGCGCGAGTCGCGCGATTGTTTTCTCGCCGAAGCCCAGCGCCCGAGCATAGCCCGTAGCCTGTAGCCTGTAGCCCGTAGCCCGTAGCCCGTAGCCCGCGCGCAGCGCACGCGTTTTCTCTGGCCAGAGCCCAGTGACCAGCGCTCGATCCAGTCTCTTGCCCCCTCACCACCTTTCCTCCATAGTTCGCGCCTTTCGCTGACGCAGCCGTTTAGCTCACATGTTGGTCTCCATCGAATCCCGTATCGCTACCGAGCTTTCCGTCAAACCGCAGCAAGTCGCTGCCGCGATTGCGTTGCTTGACGAAGGTGCGACCGTTCCGTTCATTGCGCGCTATCGCAAGGAAGTAACGGGGGGACTCGATGACACGCAATTGCGTACTTTGGAGGAACGTCTCGGCTACTTGCGTGAGCTCGAAGCGCGGCGTGCGCAAATCCTGGCGAGCATCGAAGAGCAGAAAAAGCTCACGCCCGAGCTGAAGGCCGCCATCGAAGCGGCCGAGACGAAGCAGCGGCTCGAAGATCTCTACCTTCCGTACAAGCCGAAGCGGCGCACCAAGGCGCAGATCGCGCGCGAAGCTGGCTTGCAGCCGCTCGCCGAAGCGCTGCTCGCCGATCCTTCGCTCAGCCCGGAAACCGAAGCGGCGCGCTACTTGCGCGAGCCGTTCACGACCGAGCAAGGCGAAAACCCCGGCGTTCCCGACGTCAAGGCGGCGCTCGAAGGCGCACGCGCGATCCTCGTCGAGCAGTTCGCCGAAGACGCCGAGCTGCTCGGCTCGCTTCGTCAGTATCTCGCCGAGCATGCGGTGCTGGTCTCGAACGTCGTCGCCGGCAAGGAAGAAGCTGCCGCCAAGTTCCGCGATTACTTCGCCTATCAGGAACCCTTCGGCAAGGTGCCGTCGCATCGCGCGCTTGCGCTGTTTCGCGGGCGCAAGGAAGAGCTGCTGCGCATCGCGCTCAAGCTCCCCGAAGAGCTGGAAGCGGAGAAGACGGACAACGCCTTCAATGCATGCGAGCTCAAGATCGCGGCGCGCTTCGGCATTGCCGATCGCAAGCGCCCGGCCGATGCGTGGCTGCTGCAGACGGTGCGCTGGACGTGGCAGACCAAGCTCGCGTGGCAGCTCGAAGCGGAGCTATTGAGCGAGCTGCGCGAACGCGCCGAAGAAGAAGCGATCCGCGTTTTCGCGCGCAACTTGCACGATCTGCTCCTCGCTGCGCCTGCCGGTCCGCGCGCAACGATGGGTCTCGATCCCGGCCTGCGCACGGGCGTCAAGGTCGCCATCGTCGATCGTACCGGCAAGCTCGTGGAAACGGCGACGGTGTATCCGCATGCGCCGCGCAACGATTGGGACGGCACGATCGCGGTGCTGGCGCAGCTTGCGCGCAAGCACCAAGTCGAATTGATCAGCATCGGCAACGGCACGGCTTCGCGCGAAACCGACAAGCTCGCCGCCGATCTCATCAAGCGGCATCCCGAGCTCAAGCTCACCAAGATCGTCGTCTCCGAAGCGGGCGCCTCGGTGTACTCCGCTTCGGCGCTCGCTGCGAAGGAGTTTCCGGAGCTCGACGTCAGCCTGCGCGGCGCGGTCTCGATCGCACGGCGCTTGCAGGATCCGCTCGCCGAGCTCGTCAAGATCGATCCGAAGTCGATCGGCGTCGGTCAGTACCAGCACGACGTCAGTCAAACCAAGCTCGCACGTGCACTCGACGCCGTCGTCGAGGACTGCGTGAACGCGGTCGGCGTGGACGTGAACACCGCATCGGCGCCGCTGCTGGCGCGCATCTCCGGCTTGAGCGCCACGCTCGCCGAGAACATCGTGCGTTATCGCGACGAGCACGGCGCATTCAAGAATCGCAACGAGCTCAAGCGCGTGCCACGCCTCGGCGAGAAGACGTTCGAGCAAGCAGCGGGCTTCCTGCGCATCATGGACGGCGACAATCCGCTCGACGCCTCGGCCGTGCACCCCGAAGCCTATCCGGTCGTCGAGCGCATCCTCGCGGACTTGAAGCGCCCGGTGCGCGAGGTCATCGGCGACACCGGCACGCTGCAACGGCTCGATCCGGCGAAGTACACGGATGAGCGTTTCGGCTTGCCCACGGTGCGCGACATCCTGCGCGAGCTCGAAAAACCGGGCCGCGATCCGCGCCCCGAGTTCAAGACGGCGGAGTTCCGCGAAGGCGTCGAGAATCTCGAAGACCTCGAGCCGGGCATGATCCTCGAAGGCGTCGTCACCAACGTCACCAACTTCGGCGCGTTCGTCGACATCGGCGTGCACCAGGACGGTCTCGTGCACATCTCGATGCTCTCGAACAAGTTCGTGAAGGATCCGCGCGACGTGGTCAAAGCCGGCGATGTGGTCAAGGTCAAAGTGCTGGAAGTCGATCAACGGCGCCGCCGCATCGCGCTCAGCATGCGTCTCGATGCTCCCGCAGAGCGCACGCGCAAGTCGGATCAGCCCGCACGCAACGGCCATGCGCCCGCTCGACGCAACAAACCGGAGCCGGTCTCCGTCGGCGGCAGCGTGATGGCGGAGGCATTTGCGAAGGCGTTGAGGCGGGAATAGGAAGGCTCCTTCTTCGGGACAGGGAGCCACAAGGCTGTAGACCGTAGGCTGTCGGTGCCAGGTAAACGCGCGCAGTGTGCGCATTGCTGACCAGCGCCAGTGGCCTGTTCTGGCCAGCGCCCAGGGCCCATTTCTAGCGTCGCCTGTGGTCCGATGTGGAAATGCGCGCGAGCGCGCTTCTGCCCCGCCCTCAGTCTCCAGCACCGCGACGCGCGGAACTCCCCGGCCCATTCGCGCTTTACGCATGCCGACATAGTTGGCCAAGGGGCCAAGGAGAGCGCGATGGACCAGCAGCCCACTGAGACCTCGTCCGAGACTGTGGCGGATGCAGTCGATTTGCTGACGCGGGATCACAGGCTCATCGACGAGCTTTTCGCCGGCTTCTTCGAAGCTGCTCCGCAACAACTCGATCCGCTCGCGCGCCGGCTGTGCAAGATGATTCGCATCCATATGCGCATCGTCGACGAGATCTTCTATCCCGCGGTACGTCGCGCGCTCGATGCCAATCCTTCCCTTGGCGAGGCAAGAACCGCGCACGACGACATCATGCAAGCGGTCATGCGCATCGAGTCGCTCACCTCGAGCGCACCGGAGTTCAACGCCGCGGTCGAATCGCTCCGCGAGCTTCTGACCGCACACGTAGAGTCCGAAGAGCACGAGCTGTTTCCGCAAGTACGCGCCGCGAAGATCGACCTCGTCTCGCTCGGTCAAACGCTATCGGAACGACGCGATACGCTCATGGACGTGCTCGGCTTGCACGTGGACGACGAAGAAGGCGCAGCGAACATGCGCGATCTACAGCGTCCGGCGGCCGCAAGAGCGGCGGTGCTGAGGCAGATGAATTAGTAGGCCGAAGGTAGGGGGCTGGCGGCTGGAGCCAGAAGCGCTCGGCGATGGCCGTTTTTTCCAGCCTCCGGCCTAGAGCCCCGCAACGAACGCCGCCACCCACACCAGCGGCGCATTCCAATTGATCGCCACTTCGTTGAGCGCGTACGCCTCGACGTGGTCCTGCCAGCAGGTCTGTGCGATGCACTTGCCGCGCAAGCCTTGCGCAATGGGATCGGCCATGTTCGTCGAATTGGGACCGCCGGAGAGCGCACCTGGCGGAGGCGGCGGATACTTCGGATCCAACTGATGCGCCCAGAAGCGATGATGCGGATTGCGCATCGCTCGTACGCCGTGGCCGCTCACGAACGATCGATCGAGCGGATTGCGGCCCAGCACGTAGTCGAGCGCATCGACGACACGATCCCGATAGAGCGACTTACCGGTCAGACCGTAAGCATGCGCGAGCACGATCGCGCGGTTGAGCACTATGGAATTCGAGCCCCACTGATATTGCAGCGAGGCATACGGCAACGCATAGCCCTGCCGCGTCGCCTCGCCCGCATACACATCCGCTGCCGCAATTAGATTCGCGCGTGCTCTGGCCAGCGCGTCCTCGCCGAGCCGGTTCGGCACCGTCAGCAGCGTGATCGTGCCGAGCGTGCGCACTTGCGCCCAAGAGATCTCTCCGGCGCCGTCCGCGGTCGGCGCCGCCAAGAAGTGCGGTGAGCTGCGCAGCGCTTGCGCATAGGTTTCCTCGCCCGTCGTCACGAACAATTCGGCCGCCGCCCAATAAAACTCATCGGACGCGTCGCGATCGCCGTACGCTCCGCCGCCGGTGAAGGCGCCGAACGGCATCAGATTCGGATGGCGCAACGCCGCCGCATACGCGCGCTTCGCGGCGCGCAGGCAACGCTCAGCAAAGCTCGCATCGAGCGCGCGCCAGACCCGCGCGCACTGCGCGGCATTGGCGGCGAGGTTGAGCGTCGCCGTCGTCGAAGGCGGATGGGCATAGCGCGGCGCCCGGTCTTCATGCGGTGCGCTCGGCATCGCCGTCCATTGCTCGCCGTGCACCTTGTGATGCGCGAGCCCCGACGCATCGATTTCCACGAAGTCACTCGCACCCGCAGCGCTAGGCATCTTGATGCGCGCTCCCTCGGGCGCCTGCATGCCGAGCAAGAACTCGAGCTCCCATCGCACCTCGTCGAGCAGATCGTTGATGCCATTGCCGTTCTCCGGAATGGCGGCCTCGCCGTCCGCGAACGGCATCGGCGCGCTGCCGCGGCTGCGCTGCGCGCGCTCGTAATAATTGAGCAAGGTCCATACGCTGATGCCGGCGTTCACGACGTACTTGCCGTGATCGCCGGCGTCGTACCAGCCGCGCCGCGCGTCCAGCGTGTAGTCGCAGCCGGGCCATTGCACGCCGCGCGCGTCCTTCTTGTCGAAGCAACCGACGATTTCGTCTACGTGGCCGGCAGGTCGCGCCCATTTCTCGCCGACATACTTGGCTTCGATCGGGATACCGCTGCGATTGTGATAGAAATACGCCAGCGCATTGCGCTTCAACCCGTCGAAGATATGCGGCTCGATCGCGAACGGACGACTGCTCGCATCGCCCACCACGAGCCGAAATCCCGCGCCGCGCGCGCGAACGTCACTGAAATCGAGTTGATGCACGTGCTCGCCCGAGCCCTCGTTGATCCCGAAGACGACGGTGTGTCCTGCAGCGACTTCCTTGCCGTTCGCGTCCAACAGTCCCCAGGCAAGCGGCTGCGTGGCCGCATCGACGACGATCGCGCGCTTCGGTCCGTCCGGCAGGAAGCCGAGCTGATTGAACCGAATGCGTTCCGGCGCAGGCTCGCTGGCTGCAGCGGCAACGCAGGCAAAGACGGTGACGACCGACAGGATCAAGCGCTGGTATCGCATGCGACGCTCTTCCGAATAAACACGAACATCGCCCCGCGGCGGCGCCACACCGCCACGAAGGTCTTATCGAACTATTCGCTTTCGCTAGGCATCCGACTCGGCCTCATTGAGCGCACGCGCCAGAATACGCTGCGCTGCGGCCGGGTCGAAGCCGAGCTGGACGGCGCGCGTCATCTCGCGGCGCGCCGTCGAGGCATCGCGACGCTTGGCGGCGATCAACGCCAGATTGACGTACGGCACCGGATACATCGGGTCGCGCTGCAATGCCGCGCGCAGCCACTGTACCGCACGATCGAGATCGCCGGTCTGGACCGCAATCTGCGCTATGTTGTTACGTGTGATCGCCACGCCATCGAGGCTGTAGATATTCGGGTATAGCGCCACGGCAAGCCGATGCCAGCGCAGCCCCAAAAGCTTGCGCTCGAATCGTTGATAACGCTCCTGCGCCTTGGCCCACTCGCACCGCTTCACGCAGCGACGTGCGATCAGCAGATCGCGCCCCCAGACCAGGAGCACGAGCACATAGAGCACGATGAGCCCGAGCAAGACGAGTGCGACGATGGGCGGCAGACGGATCAGGATGAGATAGACGGCCGCCAGCACCGTCATGATGATGAAGAGATAGCGCTGCGGCCGCTTCATCATGTTCCTGCCACTTCGGCAGGCGCTGCTTTGGTCTGCGCTGCTGCCGTCGTTTCGAGGGCGCGCGCGAGCTCGCGCGCCACTTCGAGATCGAGATAGGGAATGCGGATCTGATCGGTCGGCGAGGCCGCGCCGGCCGTGTCCACGCGCAACGAGGCCATCCGATAACGCCGGTCGAACGGCGATTCGCCGAGGCACACCACCTGGACGCGATTGCGCGGCACGATGACGAGCTTGCGGGTCAGCCAACCGCGCCTGAAGAACAAGGCATCATCCTGCAGCGCCCAGCGCGTATAGCGCACGTACATCGCCGCATAGCACATGGAGATCGGCACGCCGACGGCGATCAAGAGAAACGGCCATAGCGCGTGCAGCATGACTGCGAAGCCGAGCCCCACGACGCTCCAGAGCGCCGCGCTCTTACGCATCACGCGCCCATAGGCGCGCGGCGACAACGGCTGCCACTCGGTCGTGCGAGTGAAGTCCACGTCCGGCAGCGCTCGTGCAATCAGCTCGCGGGCACGATTCGGAGCGGCTAGCGGCGCGAGCCAGCGTACCCTGCCGCGCCCCTGCTGCTGCGCCTCCGGCGACGCACCGCCGCCTGCGAGATCGACACGCACGGCGACACGGTCGAACACACGATGCAGCAGCGTCTGCGTCACATGCGCTGCCTGGATGCGCTGCAAACGCAGCGTGAGCGACAGGCGCGTCAGCAAGCCATAACTCGTCCTGAGATCGTTGTCGACGCGAGTCAGCGTGAAACCGTGGAAGGTAAACAGCGCAAGCGCGACGGAAAGAACGCGCAGCACCAGCACTGCGCCGAGCAGGACGATCAGCATGAGCGCGATTTGAATCACCATGCCGCGCGCGATGAGCCGCGCCATCAGCTCGGGACTCACGGCCGCTCTCAGCACGGCGCTCCACACTTCCATGACGCCCGCTTCGTACAAGAAGCCCACGACGCCCGCGACGACGATCAGACCGCGATTGTCGATGAGCCCGAACTTGACGACCTCTGCCGTCGACATCGCGAGCAACACGTCTTCGGCTTTGCGCGCGGTGTGCTCGCGCGCTTCGCCGCCGCGCGCGGCAAAGACGCGTTCACGCAGTTCTTCGGCCGCCGCCAGCCCAAGCACTTGAATCGACGCCTCGGCCTTGCCGCCCGTCGACGTCTCGACCCGTACTTCCGCTACGCCGAGCAACCGATGCAACAGACTGCGCTCGGTATCGATGTTCTCGATGCGCGCGTAATCGATCTGGCGCACGTTGCGAAAGAACAGCCCTTCGCGGATGACGAGCCCGGTCGGACCGAGCCCGTAGCGATAGAACCATTGCTTCCACAGCGCAGCAGCGAGGATCACGGCTGCCACTGGCCACAGCCACGTCGGATTGCCGTCGCGCGAGCCGAAGAAAGCCGCCGCCGCCAATGGCACGATGAGCTGACGCACGAAGGCAAAGACGGCAAACAGCCACGAGGTGGGATGCAGCCGCTGATCGGGTTCGAACGTGCCGTCAGTCACCTTGGGCCTCTTTCGACAAGAGACGATCGCGCAGCGCCAGCGCGTCCTCGTGGCGCAGCCCTTCGAGCTCGACTTTGGTATAGCGACTGCCGGCGGTGTAGAGCTTGAGCGTCGCGACCCCGTAACGGCGCTGCAGCGGACCTTGTGAGACATCCGTGTGCTGAATCCGCACGCGCGGCACGGACTTGTGCGTCCACCACCACACGCCCTCGCGGATGGTGACCCCCAAGTCATCGACCCGATAGCTGAGCCGCTCGTAGCGCGCTTTCGACCACCACCAGCCGAGCGGCACGCTGATCACCATCACCGCGCAGAACACGGCGACCGCGAGCACGATCGAGTCCTCCAGGAGCGGCCCTGCGCACGAGAAGGCTATGAACACGGCGATCGCCGTCGTCTCGACGCGCCAGACAGACACGGTGGCGGGATCGACTCGTTGATCGAGCATCGGCTGCGGGCCCTCCTGTAATCGAGCGATTGTAGCGCTTTCATATCCCTTGGCGGCTACCATCCCCCGAGTAGCAACGCATAGGCGCTTGAGGAACAATCCTGGCATGGACGGCCCCGCTCCCATCCCGGCATCGGAGCGCATCGACATCGTCGATACGACGCGCGGCATTGCCGTGCTCGGCATCCTGCTCATGAACATCGTGGGCTTCGCGATGCCGTATGCCTACGAAGATCCGACGAATTGGGGCGGCCACGAGGGGCTCAATCTGTTCGTCTGGCGCGTCGCTGCGTTGTTCTTCGAAGGCACGATGCGCGGCCTGTTCACGGTGCTCTTCGGCGCCAGCGTCGTGCTGTTCCTGGAACGGCATCGTATGCACGATCCGAATGCGCCGATCGCAAAGCTCTACTATCGCCGCACGCTCTGGCTGATCGTCTTCGGTCTCGTCGACGCCTATCTCCTGCTCTGGGACGGCGACATTCTGCTGTTCTACAGCGTCATCGGCCTTACGCTCTATTTCTTTCGCAATCTCTCGACCAAAGCGCTGATCGCCTGGGCGGCGGTCGTTTTCTTGGCGCAGATGGGCCTCACCACGCACGAGTACGTCTCGTACAGCAAGGCACGCGATGCCGCTCGCGCGGCAGAGCAGGCACAGTTCGACGCCGAGCCCGCGCCGCCGATCGACCGAGCCCTGCTCGACGAGTACGAGACCGCGCAACAGCAGCTCAAACCATCACATCCTCAGCTCGAATACATGGTCGATCGGATGCGCGCGAGCTACCGCAGCGCCTTCTCGTTCATGGCGGAACGGACCTCGTACGTACAGGTCTCGTTCTTCCTGCGTCACGGCATCGGCGACCTGTTGAGCTTCATGCTGCTCGGCATGGCCCTGCTCAAAGCCGGCGTATTGACCGGACACGCATCGCATCGAACGTACGTCGCAATGACGCTCAGCGGCTATGCGCTCGGGCTCGGCATCAATATGCTCGAGACGGCATTGCTGGAACGCGCGGATTTCAGCGTCGATGCGCTCATGTTCACGCACTGGACGTACGATCTCGGACGCTTGCCGATGACCTTGGGTCATATCGGCGCCATCTTGCTGATCCATCGCCATGGACTGTTCACTGCTGCGCAACGAACGTTGGCCGCCGTCGGACGCATGGCGCTCACGAACTATCTCGCCCAGAGCACGATCTGCCTCTTCGTCTTCACCGGCGCAGGACTTGCTCTTTACGGTCAGCTCCAACGCGTCGAGCTCTATTACGTCGTGGCCGCGATCTGGCTCGGGCAGCTCATCTGGAGCCCGCTCTGGCTCGCGCACTTTCGTTTCGGTCCGATGGAGTGGCTATGGAGGCGACTCACGTACGGGAAATGGTGAAAACTGCGGCGCACCCAATGGAGGCTACTGCCGCAGCAAGAAGAACGCCATCGCGTCAAAGAGAGCTATAGCCCGTAGCCCATCAACTCGCGCGTCGCTCGCTTCTGGCCAGAGCCCAGGGCCCAGCGCCCACAGGACCTTACAATCCTGCAATCTGCCTCACCTGCTCAATCGTATCCGCCTCCTCCGCCGACTTGTCGAGTCGATAGCGCTTGACCCGCGCGAGGCGGAGCGCCAAGCCGCCCGGATAGCGCGGACTGACTTGCAGGTCGCTGAAGGCGATTTCGACGACCAGCTCGGGACGCACGTACACCGTGTAGCCATCGCGGCGCGTTTCGCGACGTAGCAGCTCTTCGGTTTGCCACGCGAGCAGCGCGTCGGTCAGTCCTTTGAAGGTCTTGCCGAGCATCACGTACTCGCCTGTCGCTGGATCGCGCGCGCCGAGATGCAGGTTGGACAATTTGCCTGTGCGCCGGCCATGCCCCCATTCGGCTGCCAGCACGACGAGATCGAGGGTATGCGTGCGCTTGATCTTGAGCCAGCTCGCGCCGCGATTGCCCGCTTCGTACGGCGCATGCAGCGCTTTCGCCATCAAGCCTTCGTGCCCGGCAGCAAGCGACGCTTCGTAGAACTCGCGTGCCGCGTCAGTCGAGCGTGTCACGAGTCGCGGCATGCGCATCGTTTCCGGCACGAGGCGCGCGAGCGTCTCCATCCGTTCCTGCAGCGGGCGATCGACCAGACTGTCCGCTTCGTGCAGCAAACAATCGAAGAAATAAGCCTGCATCGGCAGCTCGGCTTGAAGCCTTGGCACATCGAGCTTGCGCCCGAAGCGACGCATCGTCGTTTGAAACGGATGCGGCCGTCCGGTCGGCGTCATGGCAATCGCTTCGCCGTCAAGAATGACGCTGTGCACCGGCAACGCGCGCACGGCGGCGACGATCTCCGGCACGGCGGCCGTCACGTCGTTACCGCTGCGTGTGTAGATACGCACCGCCTCGCCCGACTTGTGAACCTGAATGCGCGCGCCGTCCATTTTCCATTCGAGCTGCGCTGCCCCGCCGAGACGTTCGAGCGCCTCGCCGACATCCGTCGCCGTTTGCGCCAACATCGGTGCGACGGGCGCGAACAGCGCGATCTGAAATTCCGCCAACGCGCTTGCGCCTTGCGTGAGCGCCGTATGCGCCAGCACGCCGAGGTTTTCGGCGTACATCGCCGCGCGCCGCACATGCTCGATCGGCACATCCGCGGCGGCCGCGATGGCATCGAGCATGACGCCGGCAAGCGCGCCTTGGCGCAGCTCGCCGACGATCAAACGTACGAAGAACGCTTGCTCAAGCTGCGTACAGCGCGCGAACAGCTCGCGCAGCGCCTGCAATCGCAGACCGGCGGAACCCTCGCCGCGCAATGCAGCGATCTGCGTGAGCTTGCGGTCGAGCTCGATGATCGTGAGGGAAGGCTCGGGCGCCGATGCGGTCTGCGCGGCTTCACGAAGAACCGCATGGGAGATGCCGATGCGTCCCTGCCGCAGCTCGCCGGCGAGATACTGCACGGCGATCGCGATCTCCTCGGGGTCAAGTGCGCACAATGCTCGAGCGAGCTCGCGCACCTTGGCGGTGCGTGCCCGCGTCGCGGCAACGCGCTGGGACAGCTCGGCCAGCTCGGCGAACAGCGTCATGCCGACAAGCTAGCACCGAAAGCTGCCTGGAGCGATGTGCGAATACGAGGCTGGACGATCGGCTCGAGCGCGCAGCCGCGAGCTTCCGCGCGAACCGCTACGCGCTGGCGCCCGTTCGCGCAAGCGCGCCGCTCATCTCTTCGATCGCGCAAACGATGTGGTAGAAAGTGCTCGCCGGCGCCGGCTCGTCGATGAACGTGCCTTCGACGGTCATCTTGTCGTACCAAAGACCCGGCACGGGCGTCTCGAGATACTTCCACAGCGCACGCGCTGCTTCGTCGGCCACGCTCCAATAGCGCGCGTCGCCGGTCAGCTGCGCCATCGAGCAGGCTGCCTTGATGCGCTCGGTCTGCGGCCAGAGACGTGCTTGCGGATCGCACACGATCTTGTCGGTGAGCATCTTGTTTACGACCACGCCGCGCGTCCGATCGACGCCGTGTGCCTCGGCAAGGGCGACGAGCTTGCAAGCCGCCTCGGTCGCGCGCGCAGCCGATGCAGCTTGCGGATTCCGCTTCGCCCAGCGCAACAGCAGGCACGCCCACTCATATTGATGACCCGGCTCGACCACGCGCCCCTCTAGTCCTTGCGCCGGATGCCATTGCCGGTCGAAGAACTCGAGCAAGAAGCCTGTCGTCGGATCGATGAAACAGGTGAGCGCGAGCTCGACGAGCTCCTTGGCGAGCTTGTGCCAGCGCGGATCGGCATCGAGCTCGCTCCATGCGAGGCTCGCTTCCAACAAATGCATGTGCGAGTTGGAGATGAGCGGCAGGATGCGCGGCGTGCTTTCCTCGAATCCGGCGATCTGATGCGCGAGCACCGTGCGCAGGACATCGTGCAACTCGTACGCCATGTCGCGATGCGCGGCATCGCCCAAGGTGGCGTACGCCGCACCAAGTGCGAGCAGCGCGAATGCTTGATCGTAGAGCACGGCGCGCTCGCTGACGATCGAGCCGTCGGGCTCGACGAGCCCGCAGAACAGTCGGTCCGCGCGGCGGTAATGCTTCAGGAAATAATCGAGCCCATGCTCGACCGCCTGCGCCGCCGGCCCGGACCAGCCGAGCGCCGGTGCACGGCTGTAGCTATAGACCTGCCGCGGATTGACACGCGCACGGCGCGGCTCGAGCAGACCGGTGCCGTCGACGTCGAGCCGCTCGTAGAAGCCGCCATGCGTTCGATCCGCACCGTGCTCCCACCAGCGCGGATAGGCATGCTCGAGCAGCCATGTCTTGAGGGCTTCGCAGGTTTGCGCGGCAGCCCGGTACGCCTGCTGCTCTGAGGTGGATGAATTGGACACGATCGATTCGGTTCAGGTCACAAGGGCGCACGGATCCCAGTCGCGCCACGCGCGCAATCGTAACTCAATCGTCGCACGCGCGTCCGTACCGACTCGTGCGCTAGCGTCCCCACAACCACGCGGCGCCACGCACGCCGGAGGAGTCGCCCCATTTTGCTTGCACGATGCGTGCCTCCCAGGTATCGGAGAACACGCGGCTGCGTACGACCGCAGGCAGGCGCTCGTACAACTCTTGGACATTTGACATACCGCCGCCCAGGACGATCGTGTCGGGATCGACGATATTGCACACCACTGCAAGTGCCCGCCCCAGTCGCTCGATATAGCGGTCAAGCGCCGCTTTGGCTTGCGCATCGCCATCGCGTGCCGCACGCACGATCGACTCACCATCGAGCTCGCGGCCTGCGACTCGTGCATAGTCGCGCTGAAATCCGGTGCCCGATACCCAGGTTTCGATACAGCCGCGCTGGCCGCACCAGCAAGGCGGTACGTCGATTTCCTCGTGCGTCGGCCACGGCAGCGGCATGTGTCCCCATTCCCCGCCGATACCGTGTGCACCTTCGACGATCTGCCCGTTGACCACCAAGCCGCCGCCGCAACCCGTACCGATGATCACGGCAAATGACACCTTGGAGCCGACTGCGGCGCCGTCGACGACTTCGGACAGCGCGAGGCAATTCGCATCGTTCGCCACGCGAATCTCGCGGCCGAGCAAGGCGCTCATGTCGTTCACGAAATCGCGTCCGTTGAGCCATACGGAGTTCGCATTGCGCATCGTACCGGTACGCGGCGAGACCGAACCGGGCAACCCGATGCCGACGGTGCCGCGCGCACCGACTTGCCCTTCGACCTCGAACACCAAATCGCGGACCGCGCGCAGCGCTGCGTCATACTCGCGCGGATTCGGTACGCGCAGGCGCGCAAGCGCTTGGCCGTCGGCATCGAGCGCGGCGGCTTCGATCTTCGTGCCGCCGAAATCGACGCCTACGCGAAGCGGCGGCGCGTCTGTGTTCGTTGCAGCCATGTTCGGGCTCTCCTCACGCCACGGCATGTCTCGTCTATTCTAGGGCGGTCGTGCCGAGCAGGAATCAAAAGGTGAAACGGATTCTTCGACGGTGGGCACCCGCCTTCGGCGGGTTGGCGCTCGCAATCATCGTGGCCCTACTCTTCGAGCGACTTCGCACGATCGAGCCTGCCGAGATCCTCGCGCAAATCCGTTCGCTGTCGACATCCAATGTATTGGGCGCGCTCGCCTGCTCGGCTGGCGCCTATCTGCTCGTCGGATTCTACGAAGGCATCGCGCTCGCACGTGTCAGCGGGCAACGCCGCAGAGCATATGCGCTGCGCACGACACTGATCGCCAATCCCATCGGACGTATCGTCGGCGCGGCGCTCTTGAGCGGCGGTGCACTGCGCTATCGCCTGTACGCCGTCATCGGCCTCGACGCCAAACAAGTCGGCGCGCTCATCGTGCTCATGACGATGCCGTACCTGCTCGGCGTGGGCTGGCTCATCGACGTCTCGCTGCTCGTGTACACCGAACAAGCGAGCAAGGCGCTGCGGCTCGATGCCGCGACGGTGATTCTCTTGGGCCTTGCAGGCCTTGCGAAAGACATCGGCTGGCTCGCGTTCGCAGCATGGCGCACGCGTCCGATCATGATTGCCGGCCTGGCGATTCAAATACCGTCGCTACGACACACGCTGCTGCAGACGGCGCTCGGCATCGCGCAGATCCTGTGCAACACCGGCATCTTGTATCTCGTCATGCCGCCCGAGCTCGACATGAGCTGGCCGGCCTTCATCGCGATCTACTGCATCGCCTTCGTGGCCGGCCAAGTGAGCAATGTCCCCGCCGGGCTCGGCGTGCTCGAGGGCGTGCTCATGCTGCTCTTGCCGCACGTGCCGCCCGCAAAGTTGCTGGGCGCCGTGCTCGTCTATCGCGCATTGTTCGAGCTCCTGCCGCTCCTCGTCGGCCTCGTCCTCTGGGCCGCATTCGAAGCAGGCCGGCTGCGCATCAAAGCGCAGGGCGATGCCACGAGACGCGCGCCGTGAGATGCCGAATCAACGTACGCTCGGGAGGCAGCCTCGCGCCGCGCGATAAGCTATCCTCACGCACCGCCGTCCGGCCATCGAGCACGACAACAGGAACAATATCGCATGCTCAATCCGTCCTTTGCTTCGACATCACTGCTCGGCTGCCTTCTGCTTGCGATCGGCCTCAGCGGCTGCGGGCGCGCCTCCGAGCCGGCTTCCGCGCCATACGACACTGCAAGAGCCGGCAGCGTCGCGACCGGGCGCTATCCGAATCTCTTCGCCGAAGCCGGGTACGCGCAGGCCGACATCGACGCGAAGATCGCGCGTGCGTTCGAGCAGCTCTTCCACGGCGATCCCGACAACGAAGCGGTCTATTATCCGGCGGGGAGCAACGAGCACGGCCCGCTCGCCTATATCTCCGATATCAACAACGCAGACGTCCGCTCCGAGGGCATGTCGTACGGCATGATGATCGCCGTCCAACTGGACAAGAAGGCCGAGTTCGACGCGCTGTGGAATTGGGCGATGACCTACATGTATCACACGCGCGAAGATCATCCGGCGCGCGGCTTCTTTGCGTGGTCGCTCAAGACGACGGGCGAGCCGCTCGACGAAATGCCGGCTCCGGACGGCGAGGAACACTTCATCACGGCGCTTTACTTCGCCGCGGCACGCTGGGGCAACGGCACCGGCATCTACGATTACAAGGGCGCGGCAGACCGGATACTCACCGACGTCCTGCATCGCGAGCCGATCACGGGCCCGACGCAGCGCGGCGTGATGACGGCGCACGCGCTGTTCGATCCGGAAGTAAAGATGGTGCGCTTCACGCCCGACGCCGTGAACAAGGATCACACCGATCCGTCGTATCACTTGCCCGCCTTCTATGAAGTCTGGGCACGCGTGGGGCCCGAGGCCGACCGCGCGTTCTGGGCGGAAGCCGCCCGCGTGAGCCGCGATTACTTCTATCGCAGCGCGCATCCCAGGACAGGATTGACGCCGGACTACGGCAACTTCGATGCGACGCCGTGGGCGGCGCCGTGGCGACCGGAAGCCGTCGACTTCCGTTACGACGCGTGGCGCTCCGCGATGAATTGGTCGGTCGATTGGTCGTGGTGGGCCAAGGATCCGCGCCAGGTGCAGCTCAGCAATCGCCTGCAGGCCTTCTTCGAATCCGAAGGGCTCGACCGCTACGAAAGCCTCTACACGCTTGCAGGGGAAAAGCTGGGCGGTGGTCAAACGACGGGATTGGTGGCGATGAACGCGACGGCGAGCTTGGCCGCCGATCATCCGCGGCGCCTCGACTTCGTGCGCGCGCTGTGGGAACAGCCGATTCCGACCGGCCGCTATCGCTATTACGACGGCATGCTCTACCTGCTCGCGCTGCTCCATTGCAGCGGCGAGTTCCGCGTCTACGGCGTCAGCGACGCAGCGAACCGCTGAGGCGACGATCACCGCACGCTCGACGATTCGCGTCGAGCGTGCGGACCGCGCAGGTGAGGCTACTCTGCCCAGGTCCTACCGTTGCCGGCTTCGGCCAGCGGCACGCAGCGATACTCGCCCGGCACCGAGCTGTGCTGCAGGACTTGCGTGCAGCCGACCTCCGACGAGAAGAAGCCGAGCAGCGTCAGCTCCTTCGTCATCATCAGGAACTGCTGGCCGGTATCGCCGTTCGTCGCGCCGGTGCGCATTCCCAAGAGCGCTTTCTCGTGCACGTGGCGCACATAGTCGACGCGCGTACCCGCATCGAGCTTGAGGAAGTCGCGCCCATGCCGCGCGCGCGCACCCGCTTCGAAGGCATTGAGTCCTTCGAGATAGCGATCCTGGTCGCGCTTCGGGTACGTGTCCTTGAGCATAAGATCGATGAATGCAGGTACGCCGACGTCCTTCGCGCCCGGCGTATCGGTGCGCGGAATGAGAATGTCCGCGACTTCCTCCACGAGCGCCGCCTGCGCCGCCGTGAAGAACACCGGCGTCCATGTGCCCGTCGGCGTCTTCGCCGTGCAGCCCTGCAGTATGCCCAACACCGCCGGCGCGGAAACCGCGCCGCCCATCAAGTAAGCCACGCGCTTGATCAGCTCACGGCGATCGAGAGTCGGATTCAGGCTCATAGATTGCGTCGCTTCAGTTCTTCGACAGCGTAGTTGGCGGCGCGGGCCGTCAACGCCATGTAGGTGAGCGAGGGATTCACGCACGCCGAGGAGGTCATGCACGAGCCGTCCGTGACGAACACGTTCTTGCACGCGTGCACCTGATTCCAGGCATTCAATACCGAGGTCTTCGGATCGCGCCCCATGCGCGCCGTGCCCATCTCGTGAATGCCGAGACCGACGCCGATTTCGGCATCGAACGGGCGCACGTTCTTGAAGCCCGCCGCTTCGAGCATCTCGACCGCATCCTGCATCATGTCCTTGCGCATCTTGCGTTCGTTCTCCTTGAGCTCGGCGTCGAAGGCCAGCACCGGCAGGCCCCACTTGTCGGTACGCGTCCGATCGAGCGTCACGCGATTCTCGTGATACGGCAGCATCTCGCCGAAGCCGCCGAGATAGATGTACCAAGGACCGGGCGTGGCCGCTTTCGTCTTGATATCCGCGCCGAGCACGTCCTGCGTGACCACCGATGTCCAGCCCGTGCGCCCCGCATGTCCTTGATAGCCGAAGCCGCGCACGTAATCGCGCTTGTCGTTACCGATGTTGCGATAGCGCACGATGTACACGCCGTTCGGCCGCCGCCCTACGTAGTACTTGTCGTCGAAGCCTTCCACCTCGGCGCTCGCGCCGACATTGAGATGGTGGTCCATGATGTTGCAGCCGAGCTCGCCGCTGTCGTTGCCAAATCCGTTCGGGAACCGGTTCGACACCGAGTTGAGCATGATGAAAGTCGAGCCGAACGTCGAAGCGCACAGGAAGATCACGCGCGCGAAGAACTCGTGATGCTGGTTCGTCTCGGCGTCGATCACGCGCACGCCGGTCGCGCGATTCTTCTTCTCGTCGTAGATGATCTCGTAGACGATCGAGTTGGGCCGCAACGTCATGTTGCCGGTCTTCTCGGCAGCCGGCAGCGTGCTCGACAGGCTGCTGAAATAAGCGCCGTACGGGCAGCCGCGCATGCAGCGATTGCGGTATTGGCACAGTCCGCGCTGCGGGCTGTGCGGCAACAATGCGGTCAAGTGCGCAGCGCGCCCGATCGTCAGTCGCCGCCCGAACTTCTCGGCGAGCACGTCACGGAAGTACTTCTCGACGCAGTTGAGCTCCATCGGCGGCAGGAACTTACCGTCGGGCAACTGCGGCAAACCCTCCGCCTGTCCACTCACGCCGATGAACGATTCGACGTAGTCGTACCACGGTGCGAGATCTTCGTAGCGAATCGGCCAGTCGACGCCGTGCCCGTCGCGCGCATTCGCCTCGAAGTCTATGGGGCTCCAGCGATAGCTCTGCCGTCCCCAGACGATCGAGCGACCGCCGACCTGGTAGCCGCGCATCCAGTCGAAGCGCTTGATCTCGGTGTAGGGATTGTCGACGTCGTCGACGAACCAGTGTTTGGTGGCTTGCGTGATCGTGTAGCCGGTACGAGCCTGAACGCCTTGCCGTTCGAGGTCGCGTTGGGTGGGTCGGCCGGCGTATTCGAACTGCCAAGGTTCGAGCGTTGCTGTCGGATATTCGCCGTGCCGGACCATACGCCCGCGTTCCAGCACCAATGTTTTCAGCCCCTTCTCCGTGAGCTCTTTTGCGGCCCACCCGCCGCTGATACCGGTCCCCACGACGATCGCGTCGTACGTGTTGTTATCCATTGCACCCCCTGATGAGTGGAGCCAAGAACTCTAGCCAAAGATTGGCCTGACCGCCACGCCCGGCGGCGCGACCTGTTGTCAAGTAAAGTAAGGGAACTGCAACACGGCGGGGCACTGCGGACGATGGACTGCGCCCCGCCCAGCGAGCGTTACCTTCGTCCATGTACCGCCTTTTCATTTTCGATTTCGACGGCACCCTCGCCGACAGCGCCGGCTGGGTCATGCGCACCTTCAACGACCTCGCCGACGAACATGGGTTCCGGCGCGCCAGCGAAGAAGAGCTGCGCATGCTCCGTAGACGCAGCAACCGCGAGATCATGCAGCACCTCGGTGTGCCCGCCTGGAAGCTCCCGCGCATCGTGGCCGATGCGCGCCGGCGCCTGACGCGCGACATTCACGAGATCAAGCTCTTCGACGGTGTCGAAAACCTGCTGACAACGCTCCATGCCGCCGGCGCGCGGATTGCGGTCGTCACGTCGAATTCGGAGGAGAACGTGCGCTCGGTGCTCGGCGCACGGACGGCCGCGCTCGTGCACCAGTACGACTGCGGCGCCTCGCTCTTCGGCAAAGCGCGCAAGCTGCGCAACGTCGTCGCCCGCAGCGGCATTGCCCGTGAGCAGGCGATCGCGATCGGCGATGAAACTCGCGACATCGACGCGGCTCGCGAAGCGGGACTTGCGAGCGGCGCCGTTACTTGGGGCTATGCCACCGAAGCGGTCTTGAGCGCGCACGCACCGACGCTGGTGCTGCGGACCATGGAGGAGATTGCCGCGCTCGCGGCGCCCGTTACCAGGACAGGATCTCTTTGAAATTCACGGGCTTTACGACGAGCACATCGCACGGCAAACGCTCGAGCACACGTTCGGCCGTGCTGCCGATGAACAGCCGCTCGAGGCCGCTGCGCGCGATCGCGCCCATCACGACGATGTCGGCCGCAAGCCTCTCTGCCTGACGCGGCAACACCTCGCTCGCGACACCGAGCTCGAGGTGCGTATGCTCAGGCGGCAGTCCGTATTGCTCGGTCAGCGCACGCAGCTCCGCGCGCTTGTGCTTCTCTTCTTCCGCGAACACCTCCGGTGTCAAAGTGTTCGCCATCGGCGCCCCGACATTGGCAGCGGTCGCCGCAACCGTAAGCGGAATGTAAGCGTGCACGGCGTGCAGCGCGCCGTCCAAATGCCGAGCTAGCAGCGCCGCCCATTCGAGAATCCGGTGATCGAGCGCCGCGGGCTTGTCGTTGAGGTGTCCCGGATCGACCGCGCCCACGATCGTGGGATGCGCCTG
The DNA here is from genome assembly GCA_938008435.1 of uncultured Steroidobacter sp. Taxonomy (GTDB): domain Bacteria; phylum Pseudomonadota; class Gammaproteobacteria; order Steroidobacterales; family Steroidobacteraceae; genus Steroidobacter. Next base: position 39,853 of record CALLKK010000003.1, read on the forward strand.
CCACGTCGTGTTCTTCGTGAGCAGCAACGGCACGGGGCACGCGCGAATCAGCTGCCAGTCGGTGTTGGTGAACAACGTGCGCTTGAGCACGGAGTGATGGTGCGTGTCCTTGAGGACGAGATCGGCGCACGTGCGGCGCGTACGGTCGATGAGCCCATCTGCAAGGCGCTCGGCCACCTCGACGCTCGTACACACGTCGAGCCCTGAGCGACGTAGCGGCTCTGCCAACCCTTCGAGCATCAGTCCGAGATCGAGCGATGCAGCGCCGGACGGTGCGAGCAGCCGCGCCTCACGCGCCGCTTTCGTATCGCAGACGTACAGCTCGATGCGTGCTCCGAGCACGCGCGCGAGCCGCTCGGCCTTCTCGACGCACGGATGTTCCTGAGCCGTCGGATCGACGATAACGAGAATGCACTCCGGTCGCGCCATGGCCGTTCCCTCATTCCTCCACGAAACCGTCGTCGCGCAGCCGCGCGCGATCGCGCGTCGGGCCCGTAAGCCGCGACAAGTAATCCGCTAGTCCCTTGATCTCCTCGGTATCGAGGCTGTCGAGGAACAAGACGAGCTCGTTCTCGACATTGGCGCGATGCGCGCTCGCAAGCTCGCGCATCTGCTGCACCAAGTACGCATAGTGCTGATTGCGCAATGACGGCACGAAGCCGTCGTCGTCGCCGCGTGCATCCTCACCGTGACAGGAGGCGCACCACTGCTGATAGGACGCTTCGCCGAGCTTGAGCCACTCGCCGTCGCCGGTCTGCGGCCGCGCGGCCGGCTGTGCCGCACTCAGATAGGCCGTCAGATCGGCCCAGTCCTGCGGCTCGCTCACTTGCTCGCGCGCGAGCACGACGTGCATCCGCGTGGCGTGCCGCTCGAGCTCGGCGAAATCGGCGAGCTGCTTGATGAGATAGGAACGCCGCTGACCGGCGAGCGCGGGAACAAGCTCGGCGGGATTGCCCGACGCATCGGCGCCATGACAGCTTGCGCAATGCGTTCGGAACAGCTCGCCGCCGCGCTTGGCGTTCGGTTCGAGCTCGAGCGTGGTGCTGACGAGACGATCGACGCGCTCCGCATTGGACCAGGCAGGATCGATCGGCAGGAGCCAAACGAACGCCAGTGCGCTGGCCAGAACCGATGCTCGATAGCGCGTCATATCACCAGCCTGCTCTCGGGCCGCGAACGGCCGAATTACTTGTTGAGTGTTTCGCTCTTTCGGCGAGCGGGAACCATGCGGGAATTCGCGTAGCGCCTGCCTGTCGCGCGAAGCCGGCCACGGGATGATGCGTGCGCGCCGCAGCGCACGCCGCTTCGATCAACCCGCTTGCGAGCGCAATGTTTCGGCGCTGCCGCTTTGTGTCCGCGCGGCGAGACTCAGCTCTTCGATGGCCTTGATGAGCGCTGTAGTATCGACCGGCTTGCTCAAGAACACACAAGCGGGAACGGCGCTTCGCACCGAGCGCGCCACCGACGGCAGATCGCCGCTCAAGATGATGCCCGCCACGTCATAGCCGAAGCGCTCGCGCAGCGTCAGCAGCATGTCGAGCCCGGTGTGTTTCTCGTCGAGGTGATAGTCGGCGATGACGACATCGCCCGGCCGCAACGCTGCGAAGAGCGGCTCGGCCTCTGCAGCCGAAGCGGCGCTCTTGATGTCGTAGCCTTCGAGGCGCAGGAACAGCTCCGTGGCCGTGCGCACCGACTCGTTGTCCTCGACGAGGATCAGTCGCGCGGTGCTGCTCGGCGACAGCTCCGCGCCTTGCGAATCGGTCGCGCTCGCCTCCTGCCCCGAAGACAGAACGTTCTTACGCGGAATGGCCACACGCACCTGCGTGCCTTTGCCGATGGTCGAGGTGACGGTCACCGTCATGCCGAGCAGGCGCGAAACTTCGCGCACGATCGCGAGCCCCAAGCCGACGCCCATGCGCTTCGCGCCGTGCGTATCGACTTGGTAGTACTCGTCGAAGATGCGTTCGAGCTTGTCGGCAGGAATGCCGATGCCGGTGTCGGTCACCGTCACGGTCAGGCCGTCCGCGTCCGCGACGCAAGCGACGTTCACGGTGCCGCGATCGGTGTACTTGATGGCATTGCCGATCAGGTTCTGCAGCAGCTGGTAAAAGAGCGTCCGGTCGGTCGAGATCACCGCCGGCGCAGGATCGAACTGCAAGACGAGCCCGCGCGTGCGAGCGGAGGACTGAAACTCCGCATGCAGCTCGTCGAACAGCTCTTCGATCGAGACCGACGTCGGCTTGGGCTCGATCGCCCCCGACTCGAGGCGGCTGATGTCGAGCAGCGCATCGAGCAGGCGCGTCATCGTGTCGATCGCGTTCTGCTGCTGGGACAAGAGCTCGCGTACGTCCGGCGCCGTGACCATCTTCTGCATCGCGGCGTTGAGCAGGCGGATCGATTGCAGCGGCTGACGCAGGTCGTGGCTTGCGGTCGCAAGGAAGCGGCTCTTGGCGCGATTGGCCCGGTCGGCCTCTTCGCGCGCAGCGATCAGCGCCTCGTTGATGCGCTGCCGCTCGGTGATGTCGCGAATCGCGGCCGCCACGTACAGCTTGTCTTCGATGCGGAAGGGCGCGAGGCGAATCGCCGCGGAAAACTCCGAGCCGTCCGCGCGCCGCGCCGCCAGATCGGCGATGCGTGCGCCCATCTCGCGCTTGGAGGGTTTACGCAGGAAGCTCGCGACGTGCTCGTGATGCCGCCCGCGCAGGCGCTCGGGCACCAGCACGTCCATGCTCTGACCGATGAGGCTGGCGGGCTCGTACCCGAACAGCTCCGATGCCGTATCGCTCGCGAATCGAATCTTGCCCCGATCGTCGACGACGATCAGCGCATCAGGCGAGAAACGCAACAAATGGCGGGTGATCTCCCCAAGCTCATCCATCGAAAAGTCGCTTGCGATCGGGACCGAATGGGCGGTGGATGTAAAGGCTAGCATGAGAGGGGGAGGCAGCGTCATGCAGCAAGTACGGGCAGTGTCAGGAATGCGGTGCGAGCCGCGGCACGAGGCCGCGGCCTGCGGCGCATGTCGGCATCGCCCGACCTGGTGCTTCGATGGATGGCCGGCGGCTGCAGCCGCGTGTTATTCGTCGACGTCCAAGGCGCATTCGATACAGGTGCCTGCATAGGGAACGACCGCCAGACGTGTCGGCTCGATCGCTCCCCCGCAGATTTCGCAGGTGCCGTAGGTCCCGGCACGCAGTCGCGCGAGCGCCGCATCGATTTGCGCCAGCTCTTCCTGGGTCGCGGCCCCGATCGCTTGCAACGGTTCGTCGTTCTCTTTTTGAATAGCTTGGTCCGCGAAGTCGGGCACCAAAGGGTCGTTTCGGTGCGCCACATCGCGCCGCACACGCCGATCTCGTTCGGCCAGCTCCTCACGCCGGGCGAGCAGACGTGCCATGATGGCTTCGTAGTGGGGGCGCTGCGTGACCGCGGTCTGCGCGTTCATGGTTCGCTCCTCGTCGGTTCCGAGTGCCTCCAAGATCCCCCGACAGCGCTCGTCTGTCTCTAAGGGGCTGGCGTAAGCTTATGCGGGGATGTCGCGAGTGTTGGCCCGGGAGCCTTCCGGCACCCTTCCGGGCACCATGAGCAGCACCCTAAGCCTCTCATCAGAATGCGAACGCCTCGCTAGAGAAGCCGTGAGCCAGACGAAGCAACCCGAACCAGCGGCGGCACAAGCCCACGTGCTCATCGAGAAGCTGATGACCATTGCGCGCGTGTCGGCGCTCGAAGAGATGGCGAGCGGCATCGCGCACGAGCTCAACCAGCCGCTCGGCGCCATCGCGACCTTCTCGCAAGCCGGCGAACGCATGCTGAGCCGCCCGGAGCCGATGACGAGCGCCGCGCTCGAGGTGCTCCAGCACATCAATCGCGAGGCGATGAACGCCGGCGAAGGCATTCGCCGTATCCGCCGGCTCTTCAATCATTCGGACAGCAAGCGCCCGCCCTGCTCGATGAAAGAGCTGGTCGGCGAGCTCAAGCCCGTGCTCGACCTTCTGGCCGAGCGCTTCGACGCGACGCTCGTCGTGAATTGCGCGGACGATCTGCCGCTCGTCGCCGTCGACCGGCTGCGCATCCAGCACGTGCTGCTCACGCTCGTGCAGAACGCATTCGAGGTGCCGAAGCCGCCGGGCGCGCCGAACACGGTGCGCATCGACGTGACCAGCGACCGCTACACCGTCGAGACGTCGGTTACCGATCATGGCGTAGGTATCCCCGAGCAGCAGAAGCCGCAGATTTTCCGCCCGTTTTTCACGACCAAGGGCGAAGGCACCGGCTTGGGCCTGGCCTCGAGCCGTGCGATCATCGAATCACACGAAGGCACCATTGGTTTCGAAGATGCCGAAGGGGGCGGTACACGCTTCTGGTTCCGCCTGCCTGCATTGACCGGAGGATAGGCGTGAGCTCTGTGCACGGCAAAGACGACAAGCACAAGACATCGAATCAGCCGGTCGTCTACATCGTCGACGACGACGATGGGATGCGGCGTGCCTTGACGGTATTGATGGGCACCATCGGCTATCACGCGATTCCCTTCGCCCGGCCGCGCGAGTTCCTCGAAAAATACGATCCCGCGCAGCCCGGCTGCCTCGTGCTCGACGTGCGCATGCCCGAGATGAGCGGGCTCGAGGTGCAGCAGCATCTGAATCGAACGGGCTCGATGCTGCCGGTGATCCTGATCACGGGTCACGGCGACATTCCGATGGCCGTCCAGGCGATGAAGGACGGCGCGTACGACTTCCTGCAGAAGCCCTTCCGCGACCAAGACCTCATCGACCGGATCAACGGTGCGCTCAAACAGGATGCCGAAAATCGCGCGACGCTCGAGAAGCACGCCGATCTCAAGCGGCGCTACGAATCGCTCACGCCGCGCGAGCGCGAAGTCATGGCACTCGTCGTCGACGGCAAGGCGAACAAGGTCATCGCGATCGATCTCGGCTTGAGCGAACGCACCGTGGAGATTCATCGCGCCAACGTCATGGAGAAGATGGGTGCGCGTTCGGTCGCGCATCTCGTGAAGATGCACTTGCTGATGACCGGAGACGCCTGAGGCGCGCCTGCGCCGCCGATGCGGTTGCATCGGCGCGTCGCGGATCTTTCTTCGGCGGTCGTACGTCCATCTACGCCACTTCTCGCCGGCCGGCCGCAAGGCCGCAGTCTCATCTGCTTCGAGGAGCACGACGATGCACGAGGACCCCACCCTCAGCGCCGAGTACATCGCGCGAATGGATGCCTATTGGCGCGCCGCCAACTATCTGTCGGTCGGTCAGATTTACCTGCTCGACAATCCGCTCCTGCGCGAGCCGTTGCGCATCGAGCACATCAAGCCGCGCCTGCTCGGGCATTGGGGCACCACGCCCGGTCTCAACTTCATCTATGTGCACCTGAACCGGGTCATCAAGAAATACGACCTCAACATGATCTACGTCGCCGGTCCCGGTCACGGCGGCCCCGCGCTCGTTGCCAACACGTATCTCGAAGGCACGTACAGCGAGTACTACCCGAATATCTCGGAAGATGCCGAGGGCATGCGCAAGCTGTTCAAGCAGTTTTCGTTCCCGGGCGGCGTACCGAGCCACGTCGCACCCGAGACGCCCGGCTCGATTCACGAGGGCGGCGAGCTCGGTTATGCGCTCTCGCATGCGTACGGCGCGGTGTTCGACAACCCGGACCTCATCGCCGCCTGCGTGATCGGCGACGGCGAAGCGGAAACCGGGCCGCTCGCGACGAGCTGGCACTCGAACAAGTTCTTGAATCCCGTGCACGACGGCGCGGTGCTGCCGATCCTGCACCTGAACGGCTACAAGATCGCCGGCCCTACCGTGCTCGCGCGCATTCCGCGCGAGGAGCTGGCCTCGCTGCTGCGCGGCTACGGCTACGAGCCGTTCTTCGTCGACAAGGAAGAGACCAACGAGCAGACGCATCTTGCGATGGCACGCACGCTCGATCGCATCGTCGAGCGCATTCGCGAGATCCAGCACGAAGCCCGCACTCACGGTTTGCGCGAGCGCCCGCGCTGGCCCGCGCTCGTGCTCAAGACGCCGAAGGGCTGGAGCGGCCCGAGCGAAGTGGACGGAATCGCCGTGGAAGACAGCTGGCGCTCGCACCAGGTCCCGCTGTCTCAGCTCGCGGAAAAGCCGCCGCACGTCAAACAGCTCGAAGAGTGGATGCTGAGCTACAAGCCGCACGAGCTCTTCACGCCAGAAGGCAAGCTCAAACCGGAGCTGCGCGAGCTCGCGCCGGTGGGCAAACGCCGCATGGGCGACAACCCGCACGCGAACGGCGGCTTGCTGCTGCGTGATCTGCGTCTACCGGATTTCCGCGACTACGCAGTCAAGCTGGATGCACCGGGCAGCGTGCGCGCCGAAGCCACACGCGTGCAAGGCGCTTACATTCGCGACGTGATGAAGCTCAATGCGGAAAGCCGCAATTTCCGCATCTTCAGCCCCGACGAGACCACCTCGAACCGCTGGAACGACGTGCTCGACGTCACTTCGCGCATGTCCGTCGCGCGCATCGAACCGAACGACTCGAACGTCTCGCCCGACGGGCGCGTCATGGAGATGCTGAGCGAGCATCAATGTGAAGGCTGGCTCGAAGGCTATCTCCTCACCGGTCGGCACGGGTTCTTCAGCTGCTATGAAGCCTTCATTCACATCATCGATTCGATGTTCAATCAGCACGCGAAGTGGCTGAAGACCTGCAATCACATTCCGTGGCGCCGCCCGATCGCATCGCTCAATTACCTGCTGACCTCGCACGTCTGGCGGCAAGACCACAACGGCTTCAGCCATCAGGATCCCGGCTTCATCGATCACGTCGTCAACAAGAAGCCGGAAGTCATTCGCGTTTATCTACCGCCCGATGCGAACACGCTGCTCTATGTGACGGATCAATGCCTGCGCAGCCGCAATCTCATCAATGTGATCGTCGCAGGCAAGCAACCGCAATGGCAGTGGCTCACGATGGATCAGGCGATCAAGCATTGCAGCTACGGCGTCGGCATCTGGCCGTGGGCGAGCAACGACGATGGCGGCGAGCCCGACGTCGTCATGGCCTGCGCGGGCGACGTACCGACGCTCGAGACGCTCGCCGCCGTCTCGCTGCTGCGCAAGTGGCTGCCCGAGCTCAAGATTCGCGTCGTCAACGTCGTCGACCTGATGACGCTGCAGCCGTCTTATTTCCATCCGCACGGCTTGTCGGACAGCGACTTCGACGCGATCTTCACGACGGACAAGCCCGTGATCTTCGCCTTCCACGGCTATCCCTGGCTGATTCATCGACTCACCTATCGCCGCCGCAATCACGCGAACATCCACGTGCGCGGCTACAAGGAAGAAGGCACGACCACGACACCGTTCGACATGACGGTGCTCAACGGCCTCGACCGCTTCCATCTGATCGAAGCCGTGATCGACTTCGTCCCCGGCCTCAACGCCCGCACCGCGCACTTGCGACAGCACCTGCGCGACAAGCTCATCGAGCATCGCGAGTACATCTGTCAGCACGGGGATGATTTGCCGGAGATCAGAGACTGGAAATGGCCGTAGGCTGGAGGAAACAAGGCTGTCGGCACGCGGCGCGTGCCGACAGCAGGACGACTCTACGCAGGATGCGCTCTTCGCCGTAGCCCTTCTCTGGCCGGTACCCAGGGCCCAGCGTCCGACAGTGGGCGGGAGGCTGGAGACTGGAGGGAAGAAGAGCGTTCGTTGCGCGTTGCGTGCGGAAAGCTGGGCAAGCTCTTTTCACGGCAGCCCGTAGCCTGTCGCCTGTAGCCCGTAGCCCGTAGCCTGTAGCCTGTAGCCTGTAGCCTGTAGCCTGTAGCCCGTCGTCCGTAGCCTTTCATCTACAGCCGCCTAATCGCCGCCATCACCTCGCCGTGCTCCACCAACTCGCCGACATCGCCGCGCGAGATGCCGGCGGCGTTGGCTTCGTCGGTGTCGAGGTGCATTTCGAGCGTGAAGCTGGGATCGACGCGCACGGTGACGTCGCCGAACGTAAGATCACGGCCTTCGCTGTCGATGCGTACTTCGACGACATCGTGATCGCGCACGCCGAAACGGCGGGCGTCGTCCGGACTCATATGTATATGTCTGCGTGCGGTGATGAGACCGCAGGGAATCGTCGTCACGCCGCGCGGACCTTCGAGCGTGATGCCCGGCGTGTTCGCGAGGTCACCGGAGATCCGCACGGGAGCATCGACGCCGAGCACGAACTCGTCGGTGCGTGAGATCTCCACCTGATCCTGCGCGCGCGGCGGCCCGAGCACGCGCACGCCTGGGATGCGTCCGCGCGGCCCGATGAGCGTGACCGTTTCTTCCGCCGCGTATTGGCCCGTCTGCGACAGCATCTTGCGCACGGTGAGCTGATAGCCCGGTCCGAACAGCCGATCGATCGTTGCTTGCGACAGATGCGCGTGCCGCGCCGATACGGCGACCGGAATCTTGCAAGACGGCCGCGCGCCGAGCTCGCCCTTGAGCAGCTCGCTGGCTTCGCGCGCGATCGACAACTCTTCGTCCGCTCTGACAACGAGAATGCGCACGCGCGAATGCGGCTCGGAGATTTCGGCCAGCGGCTGCTCCGCGGTGAGCTTTACGTCGCGGTTGCGATCCTCATCGAGCGCCGCGCCGAGGAAATCGAGCCGCTGCGTGCAGCGGTGACGCACGAGTGCGCTGTTCTCGCCGATGCCGCCTGTGAACGCGATGACGTCGACGCCGCCCATCACTGCGGCATAGGCACCGATGTACTTGCGCACGCGGTGCGAATAGAGCGTGAGCGCCAGGCGACATGACTCGTCGCCTTCGGCAGCGCGCCTTTCGATCTCGCGCATGTCGTTGGTGCCGGTCAGTCCGAGCAGCCCCGATCGACGATTGAGCAAGTCGTCGAGCGCATCGACGTCGAGCCCTTCCGAGCGTGCGAGCGTCAGGATCACGCCCGGATCGAGATCGCCCGCGCGCGTGCCCATGATGAGGCCTTCGAGCGGCGTCATGCCCATGCTCGTCTCGACGCTGCGCCCGTATTCGATGGCGGTCACGCTCGCGCCGTTGCCGAGATGGCACGAGATCACGCGCAGCTGCTGCGGAACCGTCTTCAGATACGTGGCGGTCGCGTTCGCGACATGCGCATGGCTCGTGCCGTGAAAGCCGAAGCGGCGAATGCCGAGCCGCTGCGTGACCTCGGCCGGCAATGCGTACTCTCGCGCACGCTTGGGCAACGTCGCATGAAAAGCCGTGTCGAAGACCGCGACATGCGGTCGGTCGGGCAGGATATCCATGGCAACGCGCACTGCGCGCAATGCCGGCACGTTGTGCAACGGCGCCAGCTTGGATACGGCATCGAGCTCTGCGAGCACGTGCGCATCAAGATGCGTCGGCGCGATGAAGCGCTCGCCGCCGTGCACGATGCGATGCGCGACCGCTTCGATGCCGCCATCGTTTTGCGCAGCTTCCAGCACCGCGCGCAGCAATCTGCGCGCGGCTTCATCGAAGCTCGCCTGCGCACCGAGCGGCTCGCGCCGCTCGCCGTGCACGAGCGTACAGGTCGCCTTGCCGATTTCTTCGACGTGCATCGCCAGCAGGCGCCGCTCGCTCGCCGCATCGACGAGCGCCACCTTGATCGACGAGCTGCCGCAATTGACGGCGAGAATCCGCATCGTGCCCTCGCTGCTACGCTACCCGGTGCGCACGCTCCGCGATGGCCGCCAGCGTCGCATCGAAGGGCTCGACGAACTTCTTCAATCCTTCCTCTTCGAGCTGCGCGGCCACTTGACGCAGCTCGATACCGAGCGCCTGCAACGACTCGACGACCTGCGCCGCCTGCTGCCAGTCGGCCTCGAGCGTACGCGCCGGCCGGCCGTGATCGCGATACGCCTGCAATGTTTCAGGCGGCAGCGTCGTGACGGTATCCGGTCCGATCAAGGGATCGACGTACTTGGTATCGGAGTACGCCGGATTCTTCGTGCCCGTGCTCGCCCACAAGAGCCGCTGGGCTCGCGCACCTTGCGCCGCGAGCGCCTTCCAGCGATCGCCGTCGCACAACGACACGTAGCGTCGATAGGCAAGCCGCGCGCTGGCAATGGCAGCTTCGCCTCGCAATGCGAGCGCCTGCGGGGTGCCGATCCCTTCGAGTCGCTTGTCGACGAGCGTATCGATGCGGCTCAAGAAAAAGCTCGCGACGGAAGCGATGCGATCGATCGGCTGGCGTGCCGCCAAGCGCCGTTCGAGTCCTTGCATATAGGAGTCGACCACCGAAGTGTAACGCTCGACGCTGAACAGCAGCGTCACATTGACGTTCACGCCCTCTTCCGTCAGGCGTGCGATTGCCTGCAATCCTTCGATCGTTGCCGGCACCTTGATCATGAGATTGGGCCGGTCGACCGCGCGCCAGAGTCGCAGTCCGTCTTCGACCGTGCCGCCCGCATCGCGCGCCAGGTGCGGCGACACCTCGAGGCTCACGTAGCCATCGGCGCCGTTCGTGTCGTCGTAGACGGGACGCAGCACGTCGGCCGCCGCGCGAATGTCCGCCACGACGAGCTCGTCGTAAATCGACGCCGGCGTGCGGCCCGCGCGCGCCAATGCGGCAATGTCTTCATCGTACTGGCGATCCTCGGTAATCGCCTTGTGAAAGATCGCGGGATTCGAGGTGACGCCGGCGACGCAATCCTCACGGATTGCCCGCGCCAGCTCGCCGCGACGAATAAAACCGCGCTCGATGAAATCGAGCCAGACGCTTTGGCCGTGCTCGTGCAGCCGGCAAAGGGGATTCTGCTCAGCCATGATGCTCAACCTCCTGCCTGCCGCCGCGGATCGGCAGCCTCATGCACACCCTGCAAACCGCGTGCCCGACCGGTTCGCCGCTCGGCACGCGGAAAGTGCGACCTTAACCAAAAGCGCGTGCGCGCAGTCGTCGTACAATCACGCATTCGCCCCCGCTACACCCCATATTTCGAACCCACATGGCTACCGAACCCGAATCGCGGAAGTGGCACTTGTATGTGCCGAAGCTGTTCACGGTTCTGCGACTTGGCTACGGCTTGAAGGATTTTCGGCAGGACGCGATCGCGGGTCTGACGGTTGCGATCGTGGCGCTGCCGCTGGCGATGGCGCTCGGCATCGCATCCGGCAGCACGCCGGAAAAAGGACTCGTCACCGCCGTTGTCGCCGGTTTTCTGATCTCGGCACTTGGCGGCAGCCGCTTCCAGATCGGCGGACCGACCGGCGCCTTCGTCGTCGTGGTGCTCGACGTCATCGCACGCCACGGGTTCGACGGCCTGCTGCTCGCCACGGCGCTTGCGGGCATCATGCTGGTCGTCGCCGGATTGGCCGGTCTCGGCACGTGGATCAAGTACATCCCGCAGCCGGTGATCACCGGCTTTACCGCCGGTATCGCCGTCATCATCTTTTCGACGCAGATCAAGGATCTGCTCGGCCTGCAAATGGAGTCGGTGCCGGGCGAGTTCTTCGAGAAGGTCGAGGCCTACGCCACGCATCTCGGCACGTTCAGCCCGCAGGCGACGCTCGTCGCGGCGGTCGCGCTTGCCGTCATCATCCTGACGCGCAAGTACGCACCGCGGTTGCCGGGCTTTCTGCTCGCGGTGCTCGCCGGCTCGCTGATCGCCTGGCTGTTCAAGCTGCCCGTTGCGACGATCGGCAGCGAATTCGGCGAGCTGCCGCGCGGCTTGCCCATGCCGTCGCTGCCGCCGATCAGCTGGGAAAAGCTGCGGGCCGTCGTGCCGAGCGCGTTCACGATCGCATTCCTCGCCGGCGTCGAATCGCTGCTGTCTGCGGTGGTCGCCGACGGCATGACCGGACGGCGGCATCGCTCCAACTGCGAGCTGGTGGCGCAAGGCATCGCGAACTTCAGCTCGACGCTGTTCGGCGGTCTGCCGGCCACGGGCGCGATCGCGCGCACCGCAACGAACGTGCGTTCCGGCGCACGCTCGCCGGTCGCCGGCATGCTGCACGCGGTGTTCCTGCTCCTGTTCATGCTCGTGCTGGCGCCGCTCATCAGCTACGTGCCGCTCGCCTCGCTGGCCGCCGTGCTGGTGGTGGTCGCGTGGAACATGAGCGAAATCGATCGCTTCAAGTATCTGATGCGCGCACCGCTCGGCGATCGCTCCGTGCTGCTTTTGACCTTCGCACTGACGGTGATGATCGATCTGACGGTGGCTATCTCGGTGGGCGTCGTGCTCGCCACCATGCTGTTCATGCACCGCATGGCCGAAGCCGTCGCCATTCAGAACGCCAACGACTTCATCGAACGCGACGTCGACGACTACGCGCGTACGCAGGACGAATACACGCGCCGCCTGCGCCTGCCGAAAGGCGTGGAAGTGTTCGAGCTACGCGGCCCGCTCTTCTTCGGCGTCGCCAATCGCCTGAACGACGTGCTCGATCGCATCGGCCCCATGCCGCGCACGTTCATCCTCATCCTGCGCGACGTGCCGCTCATCGACGCCACCGGCGTCAGTGCGCTCAAGGAATTCCTGTCGCGCTGCCGGCGACACAACACCACCGTGTTCCTCGCCGAGATGATGCCGTCGGTGAAATCCATGCTCGCCTCGATGGACGTGCTGCGCGACAACGTGCGTTCGGTGCGTTCGTTCGATGAGGCGTTGGCGCATATCGAGCAAGAGGCGCCGTCCGCGGCATAGCGGAGCCCGGGCGACGGGCGACCGGCTACAGGCGACGGGCGACGGGCGACGGGCTACGGTCAGAAGAGTTTCCCAGCTTTCGGCGCGCAACACGCTACGCAGGCTCTTCTTCCCTCCAGTATCCCGCCTACAGCCTCTGAACCTCTTCCAGATACTCCACCAACCTGTCGATCATCTGCTCCACCTTCGCGCGCTCGCGTTCGGGATGCGTGCTTGAGAGGTCGAAGAAGCGGATGCCCCAGACGGGCATTTCGCGGCTGCCGTGGGCGCGATATTCCTGCCGTCCGTCGATCGCGCGGCGGACATCCTCGCGCGGGAATTCGCCGCCGTCGCGCCATGCAAGGCGCGTCAGGTCCGGCACCGGTACGCTGAGAGTAGCTGCGACGGGCCCGTCGCCTTGTCCGCCGTGCCCGTGACAGCTCGCGCACAACCGCGCATAAAGCTCTGCGCCGGAGAGGCGTGCCGTCCGTTGCGCGCTAGGGCCGCCTGCACATCCCGATAGCAGCAACGCAGCCGCCACGACGAACGAACCACCCACCGCACTTAGCGAGCGAACACGGCGCAACGTCATCGTTTGCATATGCGCAGATCCTCTGTCGTGAGCGTACGGATCAGACGAGCTCGAACTGATCGCGATAATCGGGAACGAACGCATCGAGGTGCAGCTCCATTTCGATGCGATGGCGCAGCGCATCGCTCGCGCTCGGTTCGCCGTGCGCCACGAACACGCGCTTGGGACGCTGCGACAAACGCGCCAGCCATTGCATGAGCTCATCGGCATCGGCATGCCCGGACATCGAGCTCAGCTGCACGACCTCCGCGCGCACCGCAATGTCCTGACCGTGGATGCGAATCGTCTTCGCTCCGGCCGCCAGCGCCGCTCCGCGCGTACCGCCTGCCTGATAGCCGGCCAAGAGGATGAGATTACGCGCATCCGGCGCAAAGAGCTTCAAGTGATGCAGCACGCGGCCGCCGGTCGCCATGCCGCTCGCAGCCAGAATGATGGCGGACGAGCGCAGCTGATCCAGCGCCTTGGACTGATCCGGCGTATGCACATACGTCACGCCGCCGAACACCGTTCGGCATTCTTGGGCGGACAAACGATGCTCCGAGGCATAGCGCACATAGAGCTCGGACGCGTCGATCGCCATGGGACTGTCGAGGAACACCGGCACATCGGGCAGCTCGCCCGCTGCCTTGAGACGCGCGATGAGCAGCATCAGCAGCTGCGCGCGACCGACGGCGAACGTCGGGACCACGACGATGCCGTCGTCGGCGATCGCCCGCTTGAGCGCAGCGGCAAGCTCGGAGGAAGGATCGACCTGCGGGTGTAACCGATCGCCATAGGTCGATTCGATGACGACATAGTCGGCCGGCGGCACCGTGCCGGGCGGCTGCATGAGCGGATCGTTCGAACGGCCGATGTCGCCTGAAAACACGATCGAGCGGCCTTCGTGTTCGACGCGCACGCTGGCAGCGCCGAGCAAGTGGCCCGCGCGATGGAACGAGACCCGCACACCGGGCGCCACTTCGATCGCGGTATCGAACCGGCTCGGCTCGAGCTGAGCCAAACACCGCTCGGCATCCGCGCGCGTGTAGAGGGGGAGCGCCGGCTGGTGCTTCGAGAAGCCGTGCTTGTTCGCGAAGCGCGCCTGCTCTTCCTGGAGAAAGCCGCTGTCCGGCAGCAGGATCCGGCACAGCGCCGCGGTCGCGTGCGTCGCATAGATCCGTCCTTTGAACCCGCTCTTGACCAGCCGCGGCAGATAGCCGCTGTGATCGATGTGAGCATGCGTCAGCACGACGGCGTCGAGCTCGCGCGGGTCGAACGGCAGCTGCGCCCAGTTCTTCAGCCGCAGGTTCTTGTAACCCTGAAACAGGCCGCAATCGATCATGACTTTGCGCCCGCCGCAGGTCAGGAGGAACTTCGAACCGGTGACGGTCTGCGTGCCGCCGAAGAAGCCGAGCTGTATGGGCATGGAGCACCCTCGTTGAGACGGCGCAAGTGTACAGCGCCGACGCGCCCCACGCGGACCGACCTTCGGAGCGCACCAACGCTGCAATCGCATTCCGCGAACGCAGCGTGGCGCTCACCGCTCGATTTAAGGCCTTCCCTTACGGCGAAGGCTGCCGCCGCAGCAACCGCACGTGCGCTTTTCGCTGGCCTCTCAGTGCTACCGCGCAGTCCTTCTCGGGGTCCCCGTAATTAGAAAAAACGGCCGCAACGGTACCTTTAGCACGACCGCATTTGCGGCGATTTTTCGTGCCAAAGAGACGCGAGATGTCAAACATCAGCCAAGCGACCGAAGGAGTCGTCACCCACTACAACGACAAAGTCGTGCGCCAGTTCGCGATCATGACGGTCGTGTGGGGCATCGTCGGGATGGCCGTGGGCGTGTTCATCGCCGCGCAGCTCATGTTCCCGGCGCTCAATTTCGACATCCCCTGGCTCACCTACAGCCGCCTGCGCCCGTTGCACACGAACGCGGTCATCTTCGCCTTCGGCGGCTGCGCGTTGTTCGCCACCTCGTACTACGTCGTACAGCGTACCTGTCACACGCGGCTGTTCTCCGATCGACTCGCCGCCTTCACCTTCTGGGGCTGGCAGCTCGTCATCGTGCTCGCCGCGATCACGCTGCCGCTCGGCATCACGCAGAGCAAGGAGTACGCCGAGCTCGAATGGCCGATCGATCTGTTGATCGCCGTCGTCTGGGTGGCCTACGCGGTCGTGTTCTTCGGCACGATCGTCAAGCGCAAGATCAAGCACATCTACGTGGCGAACTGGTTCTTCGCCGCGTTCATCATCACGATCGCGGTGCTGCACATCGTCAACAACATCGCGCTACCCGTCTCGCTCACGAAGTCGTACGTCGTCTACTCCGGCGTCGTCGATGCGATGGTGCAGTGGTGGTACGGCCACAACGCCGTGGGCTTCTTCCTCACCGCCGGCTTCCTCGGAATGATGTACTACTTCGTGCCGAAGCAGGCGGGCCGGCCGATCTATTCGTATCGGCTGTCGATCGTCCACTTCTGGGCGCTCATCTCGATCTACATGTGGGCGGGCCCGCACCACCTGCACTACACGACGCTGCCCGATTGGGCGCAGTCGCTCGGCATGGTGTTCTCGCTCATCCTGCTCGCGCCGTCGTGGGGCGGCATGATCAACGGCCTCATGACGCTCTCGGGCGCGTGGCACAAGCTGCGCACCGATCCGATCCTCAAGTTCCTGGTCGTCGCGCTCTCCTTCTACGGCATGTCGACCTTCGAAGGGCCGATGATGTCGATCAAGACGGTCAACGCGCTCTCGCACTACACGGATTGGACCGTCGGTCACGTGCACTCGGGCGCGCTCGGCTGGGTGGCGTTCATCACGATCGGCTCGCTCTATGCGCTCATTCCGAAGCTCTTCGGACGGTCGCAGATGTGGAGCGTCAAGCTGATGGAAGCGCACTTCTGGATCGCCACCGTCGGCATCGTGCTTTACGTCACCTCGATGTGGATCGCCGGCGTGATGCAAGGACTCATGTGGCGCGCCACGAACGACGACGGCACGCTCACCTACACCTTCGTCGAAGCGCTCAAGTCCACGTATCCGTACTACGGCATTCGCCTGCTCGGCGGAGTGCTCTACCTCGCCGGCATGGCGATCATGGCCGTGAACGTCTGGAAGACGGTGCGCGATGCGAAGCCGGTCGAGGTTCCGGTAGCCGCACCGGTGCACGCATGAGCTCGCTCATCGACAACCGAGAGCCTCACTTATGAATCATTCCACTGTCGAAAAACGCATCGGTCTCATGGGCGTGCTGATCGCCATCGTGATCAGCATCGGCGGGCTCGTGGAAATCGTGCCGCTCTACGCGCAGCGCTCCGTCATCGAGCCCGCGCCGGGCGTCAAGCCCTACGATCCGCTCGCGCTCGAAGGGCGCGACGTCTACGTCCGCGAAGGTTGCTACAACTGCCACTCGCAGATGGTCCGTCCGCTGCCGTTCGAAACCGAGCGCTACGGCCACTACTCGCTCGCCGGCGAGACGGTCTACGACCATCCGTTCCAGTTCGGCTCGAAGCGCACGGGCCCCGATCTCGCGCGCGTCGGCGGCCGCTATTCCGACGAATGGCACCGCGTGCACCTGATGAATCCGCGCGACGTCGTGCCGGAGTCGAACATGCCCGGCTTCCCGTGGCTTGCCGAGCGGACGATCGATGCGTCCGGCACCGTCAAGAAGATGCAGACGCTGCGCAAGCTCGGCGTGCCCTATTCGGACGAAGACATCGCCGCGGCCTATGAGGCCGTGAACGGCAAGACGGAAATGGACGCGCTCATCGCCTACATGCAAGGCCTCAAGTTCCGCGGCAAGCCCTCCGAGGAGCTGCCCGAGCGCTTGAGCAACGCTCAGCAGTTCGAAGAAGCGCGCGCCAAAGCAGAGGGTCAACCATGAGCATCGGAACGATTCGCGGCCTGCTGACGCTCGCCATATTCGCCGCCTTCATCGCGCTGTGGGTCTGGGCGTGGAGCAAGAATCGCAAGAACGACTTCGAATTAATGGCACGCCTGCCGCTCGAGAGCGACGGCGAGGCGCGAGGTGATCGCTCATGACCAGCCAAGCCAGCCTGTTCGTTGCCGTCTTCACGATCGTCAACATCGCCGCCTGCCTGTGGCTGATGTGGTGGACGGCGAAGGACCGCAGCACGCCCGGCGCCAAGCAGGCGACGCAAACCGACGGCTCGGTGGAGAAAACCGGGCACGTCTGGGACGGCGATCTCGAGGAGTACAACAATCCGCTGCCGCGTTGGTGGCTCGGCTTGTTCATCATCACCGTGGTGTTCGGCGCCGCTTATCTGGTGCTGTTCCCGGGTCTCGGCAACTTCTCCGGCCTGCGCGGCTGGAGCCAGGTGTCGCAGTACGAGCAGCAACTCGCGCAGGCGCAGGAGAAGCTCGAAACCCGGCTCGCAGCGCTCAAGGACCGTTCCATCGAAGACCTCGCGCGCGATTCGAGCGCTATGGCGACGGCCAAGAATCTGTTCGGCGCGAACTGCTCCACGTGTCACGGCTCGGATGCACGCGGTGCGCGCGGCTTCCCGAACTTGACCGACGACGATTGGCTCTACGGCGGCGATCCCGACACGATCTACCAGACGATCGCCTACGGCCGCCGCGGCATCATGCCGGCGCTCGGCAGCGTGCTCGGCGAGCGCGGCGTCAACGAAGTGGCCTCGTACGTCGTCTCGCTCTCCGGCGGCAAAGCGCCCGAGGATTGGGTTGCCGCAGGCAAGCAGCATTTCGAGACGCTTTGCGTCGCCTGCCACGGTCCTGACGGACGCGGCAATCAGGCGCTCGGCGCACCGAATCTGACCGACGATGTCTGGCTGTACGGCCGCGACTTCGACACGATTCGCGCGACCATCATGAACGGCCGCGACAATCAGATGCCTGCGCATCTGGAGCTGCTCGGCGAAGCGCGCGTCAAGTTGCTCGCTGCCTATGTGCTGAGCTTGAGCGGCGGGCCGAAGAAGAATGCAAGTCCGCAGGATCAGAACGTTCCCGCGGATGTCGAACAGAGCGCCGTGAGCGGCGCTACGAGCACTGCGCCCGCCGAGCGCGAATCGGACGACGCGCAGCATCCGGCCGCCGCGGACTCCGACGGCCAGCACGCTGCGCCGTCCTTGGCCTTCAATCCGCAACCGAGCGATCCGTCACCCGAGCCGTCAAGCTCATGAAGAAGCGCACGCAAGTCGATGTCGGGATCGTGGTATGGGCGTCGTTCCTCGCCGCCTGTACCGCGACGATGGTGTTCTTCGCCTTCATCGATCCTTTGCACTTGGGTGCGCCCGATGCGCCGCCCATCTGGGCACGCGATCGCCTGACCGGTTACACGATCGGTTTTTTCTTTTTCTGGGCTGCCTGCGCGCTCGCGAGCGCCTTCACTGCATTCCTCGTCGAAACGCGCCGTAGCGACGAGCTCGAGGACAGCGCCGACGCCACCCGCGCACCGAACGGCTCGACGCCGACCTCCGGCCGCGAATCGTCTTGAACCTTCACGTCAACCTGTTGCCGACCGCCAACTCATAGTGAACGCCGTACTCAAAGAACCGCCCTCGACCGGACTGTATGCCGCGCATCAGAAGGTCTATCCGCGCGAGGTCCAGGGCCGTTTCAATCGCCTGCGCGTGCTCGCCGTCATCGCGCTGCTCGGGCTCTTCTACGTCTTGCCGTGGGTGCGCTGGGACGGTCGGCAAGCGGTGCTCTTCGATCTGCCGGCGCGCAAGTTCTATGTCTTCGGCCTCACCTTCTTCCCGCAGGATTTCTTCCTGCTCACGTGGCTGCTCGTCATCGCGGCGCTGTCGCTCTTTTTCTTCACGGCGCTCGCCGGCCGGCTCTGGTGCGGCTATGCCTGTCCGCAAACGGTGTGGACCGAGATCTTCGTGTGGATGGAGCGGCTGACGGAAGGCAATCGCCAGCAACGCATGAAGCTCGACCGTGGGCCGTGGAACGCGAACAAGATCCTGCGCAAGACCGCCAAGCAGACGTTGTGGATCGGCTTTGCGCTCTTCACCGGTTTTACCTTCGTCGGCTACTTCACGCCGATCCGCGTGCTCTCCGCCGAAGTCGCCACGCTCTCGCTCGGGCCGTGGGAATGGTTCTGGACGCTGTTCTACGGCTTTGCGACGTACGGCAACGCGGCCTACATGCGCGAGCAGGTGTGCAAGTACATGTGTCCGTACGCGCGCTTCCAGAGCGCGATGTTCGACCGTCACACTTTGATCATCTCCTACGATGCCGCCCGCGGCGAGCCGCGCGGCTCGCGTCCGCGCGCCGTCGATCCGCGCAGCCGCAATCTCGGCGATTGCATCGACTGCAAGCTCTGCGTGCAGGTGTGCCCGACCGGCATCGACATCCGTAACGGTCTGCAGCTCGAATGCATCGCGTGCGCCGCATGCATCGACGCCTGCGACAGCGTGATGGAGAAGATGCAGTACCCGAAGGGCCTGATCCGCTACTCGACGCAGGCCGGCATGGAAGGCCAAAAGACGCGCATCGTACGTCCGCGCACGCTCTTCTACGCCGTTGCGCTCACGGTCTTGGTCGGCGGCTTCTTCTTCGCTGTCGCGCATCGCACACTCGTCGAAGTCGACGTGCTGCGCGATCGTAACGCGCTCTATCGCCGCCTCGACAACGGCGATATCGAGAACGTCTACACGATTCGCATCATCAACAAGGATACGAAGCCGCACGCACTGAGCCTGCGCATCGAAGGACTGAGCGATGCCGTGCTCGACACCGACTCGCCGCGCTACGTGATCGGCGCCGAGGACGTCGAGAGCATCGTCGCGCGTATTCGCGCGCCTGCCACGGTGCGCGGCGGACACGATGTCTCGATCGTCGCGACCTCCGCCGACGACTCGCAGATCGAAGCGCGTGCCGAAACGCGATTTATTGCACCATGAGCTGGACCAAAGGCATTGGACGGACGCACGGGCTCGCTCGCGGATACATCTGCGCGCGCGTCGCCGACGCCGGCCGCCCAGCGCCTGCGGCCACGATGTCCCGAACCCCCTCCTATCCCTCCCTCGCTCTGCGGGGGAGGGAGCTTTTTTCGGGGGCGGAGGCCGGCAGCTGGATGCCGCGCGCAACGCGCGCGTCCGCCATCGCCGCGTCGCGGCCGCGCATGCATTCACGTATGAGCGCTGCAGGTAAGACGCCATGAGCGCCGTCGTCGATCTGCAGCCAATCGCGCCCGCGTCAGCCGATGAACTCTCGTCCGCCGCATGTTTTCACTGCGGCGAGCCGCTCAACGGTTCGACGCTCACCGCGCGCGTGCGCGGGCGCGACGAGCCGGTCTGCTGCGCCGGCTGCCTCGCTGTGGCCGAGCTCATTGCGAGCGCCGGCCTCGATGATTTCTATCGCTTCCGCGATACACCGTCCGCGCGACCGGAAACGGACATCGACGACGTTTGGACGGCGTACGAGCGCCCGCAGGTTGCCGAGCGCTTCCTCAAGCGCTCGGGCGAAATCAGCGCCGTTGCGCTCTTGATCGAAGGCTTGCGCTGTGCGGCCTGTTCCTGGCTCATCGACAAGGTGCTCTGCCGCACGCCCGGCGTACGCCGCGTCGACATCAACGCCGCCACCGCACATGCCTACGTCGAGTTCGACGCAGCGCGGATCAATCTCGGGCAGCTGCTGCGCACGATCGCCCAGCTCGGCTACCGCCCCTATCCCGCAAGCGACGATGCGCTCGCGCGCGTACATCAAGAAGAGCGGCGCGCCGGCCTCAAACGGCTGATGCTCTCCGCCTTCGGCATGATGCAAGTGATGATGTTCGCGGTTGCCGAGTACGCCGCGCATCTCGGCGGCGAGACGATCGCACCGGAGATGTCGCGCTACTTCCGGCTGGTGAGCATGCTCGTCGCCACGCCGGTGATGGTGTATGCGGGACGACCGTTCTTCATCAACGCGTGGAACAGCTTGCGGGCGCGCACGATCGGCATGGACGTGCCGGTGAGCACGGCGCTCTTGCTTGCCTTCGCGGCAAGCACGTGGAACACCTTCGTCGGACACGGTGAGGTGTACTTCGACTCGGTCACGATGTTCGTCTTCTTCCTGACGCTCGGACGGTTCGTCGAGATGACCGTGCGGCATCGTGCGACCGGCCTCACCGAAGCGCTCACGCGGCATCTGCCCGCCACGGCACATCGCGTGCGCGACGGCATCATCGAAGACGTGCCGACCGCCGCGCTCGCATGCGGCGACGTGATTCTCGTGCGCACCGGCGAGACCGTTCCCGCCGACGGTGTGATCGTCGACGGCGAGACGGCGCTCGATGAGGCGCTGCTCACAGGCGAATCGACGCCCGTGCGCCGCACGATCGACGACAACGTCGCCGCCGGAACGCTCAACGTGCTTGCGCCCATTCGCGTTCGCGTCACGGCGCTCGGCGAGCGCACCCTCATTGCCGGGATCGTCGCGTTGCTGCAGCGCGCACAGGCGCAAAAGCCGGCGATCGCACTCGCCGCCGATCGTGCCGCCAGCAAATTCCTGCGCTACGTCCTGCTGGCCGCCGGCGCCGTTTGCGCCACCTGGCTCGCGCTCGATCCGACGCGCGCATTTCCCGCCACGCTGGCCGTGCTCGTCGTCGCCTGTCCCTGCGCCTTTGCGCTTGCGATGCCGGCTGCGCTCGCTGCTGCGACGAGCGCGCTCGCACGCAACGGTGTGCTCGTTGCGCGTCCGGACGCCATCGAAGCCTTGGCGAAGATCGATCGCGTGATCTTCGACAAGACCGGGACGCTGACGCGCGGCGATGTGCAACTCGAGCGCTGCCTGCCGCTCGGTACGCAATCGACCGAGGAATGCCTGCGCATCGCCGTCGCCCTCGAGAGCATGTCTGAGCATCCGATCGCGAGGGCATTTGCGCAGGTGCACTCCGATGCATCCGCCCTGCCCACTGTCACCGACGTGCGTGTGGTGGCCGGGCTCGGCATCGAGGGATGCATCGACGGGCGGCGATATCGCATCGGCCGGGCCGATTTCGTCGCCGCACTGCGTGGTACGAGCGTTGAGCTGCACGAGCAGGATGCGACGCTGGCCACGGTAGTCCTGGGCGATGAGACACAGGCGCTGGCGCAATTTACCTTCAGCGATGCGCTGCGCGACGATGCGCCGCAAGCGATCGAGGCGCTGCGTGCGCTCAACATCGAAGCCGAAATCTTGAGCGGCGACGTACCTGCCGTCGTGCGCCGCACGGCCGAGCGCTGCGGGATCGCGACGTTCGAGGCCAGACAATCGCCCGAGCAGAAGCTCGCACGCGTGCAGACGTTGCAGGCGACGGGCGCCACGGTCGCGATGATCGGCGACGGAATCAACGATGCGCCGGTGCTCGGCGCCGCGAACGTGTCGGTTGCGATGGGTCGTGGCGCGGCCTTGGCGCTCGCCGCAGCGGACATCGTGCTCGTCGGCGAGCAGTTGAGCGCCTTGCCGCGCGCAATCCGCACCGCGCAACGCACGATGCGCATCGCCCGCCAGAATCTCATCTGGTCGGCGACGTACAACTTCTGCGCGCTGCCGCTTGCTGCCGTCGGCCTCGTGCCGCCGTGGCTGGCTGCGATCGGCATGTCCTTGAGCTCGGTGGCGGTGGTGCTGAACGCAATGCGCGTCGGCAATGCCGCGACGCCCGAGAAGTACGCACGGAAAAGCGGCAATCCACGCGCTGCCTCCATCTCACGTCCTCGGTCCGCAACCTCCTCATCATGAGCATCCTCTTCATTCTCGTTCCGCTCAGTCTCGTGCTGGTGGTGTTCGGCGCCTGGGCCTTTTTCTGGGCGGTCGGCAACGGACAGTTCGACGACTTGGAAACCCCGGCGTGGGAGATCCTAGTCGAGGAGCGCGATAAGATCGAGAAGTGACGATCAGACGGCGGCGCACGTCGGTGCACGCTCATTGATTCCGTTCTCGTCGCGTCAGCTTCTTACGTGTGAGCGCAGCGCCCATGCACGAAACGCATGCCATCGGTTTGCTTGCCGCCCTGCTGGCCGGCCTGGCCGGCAATGCGCATTGCTTTGCGATGTGCGGCGGCATTGCGAGCGCACTCGGGTTGCATGCGCAACGGCAGGGCTCGACGTCGTTCGCGACGGCGGCGCTCTATCAAGCGGGCCGCCTGAGCGGCTATACGCTCGCGGGTGCGCTGTGCGGCTTCATCGGCTCGCAAGCCTCCGTGCTGCTCGATTTCATGAAGCTCGGCCCCATCCTGCGCACGCTGAGCGGCGTCTTGATCGTGTTGCTCGGCTTGCGACTGCTGTCGCGTTGGAATGCGCTGCAATGGCTCGAACAGCTCGGCGCCAAGCTCTGGGCGCGGCTACGCCCACTGGTGCAGCTCGCCGGCACGCGCACAGGCATCGCCAAACCGCTTACGCTCGGCCTCTTGTGGAGCTTGCTGCCGTGCGGGCTCGTCTACTCGATGTTGCTGTTCGCCGCGATGAGCGCGGATGTGCTGCGCGGCGCGCTCATCATGTTCGCATTCGGCTGCGGCACGCTGCCGTCGATGCTCTCGATGAGCCTCGTCGGCGCACAGCTGCGAACGTATCTGACCCGCCCGAGCGTTCGCTATGCGAGCGGGGCGCTCATGCTTGCGTTCGGCGTGTGGATGATCGTCGCGGCAACGCAAATGGCGGGCGGGCACGTGCACTGACACACGCCGCGTTCGCTAGCGGATGCGCCCCGGGCGCGTCACGATCGCGTCGACTTCGATCTCCGGCTTGCGATTGCGATCGAGATCGACCTCGCCGTGGATCTCGACGTCCTCGTTAAACGTAATGCGATCGCGCGGATAATCGTCGTCGATCTCGATTTCGATCTCGCCCGTTTCGTCCGAGAACAGGTAATGGTCGCCGCGCAGGTGGCGCACGATCCGCCCGCGCAGCACGACATCCTCGTCGTCCCTGGGCGCCGCCAGGATCT
This sequence comes from uncultured Steroidobacter sp., assembly GCA_938008435.1. Taxonomy (GTDB): domain Bacteria; phylum Pseudomonadota; class Gammaproteobacteria; order Steroidobacterales; family Steroidobacteraceae; genus Steroidobacter. Next base: position 63,942 of record CALLKK010000003.1, read on the forward strand.
CCTTCACCGTCCAGATTCGTGCGGGCGCTGCAGCATGCGGATGCGTCGCAGAATCGTGCCCCTCGTGCGTGGCCGGCGGATGCTCGCCCTGCGCCAGCAGCAAGCTCGGCGCCGTGAGAGCAAGAATCGCAAGGAGCGGTCGGCGCATGAGGGATCTCCTGAGTCGAATTGACACGAAATGGGCGGTAAGCGGCAGAAAAATGCGCCGTAAGGGGACAAGTTCCCGGCCCTTGTTACCCGGCCGTGGTCCACCAGCGAGCAGCACGATTTTCTGCTTGAAATCCCTGCCGTCGGCCCAAACGTCGCGGGATCGCCGACCTTGACATACCGCCTCGCGCCGCTATCCTCGACCCCATGACTTGTTTCTCTTTCAACCGCTCCCTGCACCACGCAGGTCATCTCATCCAGGGCTCCCCTGCCCGAGCGTAACGCTCATCGCCGTGCGCTCGGGGTCTTATCCGAGCCACTGGTAACGCTTCACACACAATCCGGCACGCTGACCGCGTAACGCGCTTCCCAACCGCTTACGCCACCGCTATTCGATCCGAGGTCGACTGGCACGCGTGTCGCTTTTCAGACAATCGAAAGTTCATGGGTTAAGAACATGTCTCTACAATTTGCCGACAAACTGCCGACTCGTCCGCGGATCGTCATTTCCGAGAGCGAGCACGCGCGTCTGCTCGCGCTCGCCGACAAGGCCGAAAAGCGCGCGCCCGACATCGCCGAATTCCTGTCCGACGAGCTGTCGCGCGCCGAGATCGTGCGCGATACGGAATTCGATCCGAACATCGTGCGCATGGGCTCGCGCGTGACTTATCTCGATGAAACCACTGGCCGCACGCGGACCGTGACGCTCGTCTATCCGGACGAAGCTAACATCGCCGAGAACCGCATTTCCATCCTGACGCCGATCGGCGCAGCGCTCATCGGTCTGAGCCCGTCGCAATCGATCGAGTGGCCGCAGCCGGACGGGCGCGTGGGCACGATCAAGGTGCTCGAAGTGCAGAACGATCCGGTTCCCGCTGCGAACGAGGAAACCAAGTAAGCGACCAGATCGCCGCAGCGAGCGACACGAGTACCGGGTAACCGCGTAATCCCCATCGGGATTCTCGTGTCCGCTGCGGTCGTTGCGGGCGGTAGCCTTGCTGCAATGAACGCAAGGCATCCCGCACGAGAAGCGCCCGGCCGGCTCGGCGAGCGCGGCGCGATGTGGGCGCGGGAGCCGCACTCCTCGCACTCCTGCGCCATGAATACCATCCCTCCTTTCGACGCGGAGCTGCTGCGGCGCTACGACAAGGCCGGACCGCGTTACACGTCCTATCCGACCGCGCCGCAGTTCGCTCCGAGCTTCGGCGAGCGCGAGTTGCGCGAGCACGCAAGCCGGTCGAATCTGCATGCGACGCCGCGGCCGCTCTCCCTGTACGTCCATGTGCCGTATTGTTTCAGCCCCTGCTTTTATTGCGGCTGTCATCGCATCATCACGCGGGACTTCGGGCGGAGCGGGCCGTACCTGGAAAGACTGCTGCGCGAAGCCGAGCTCGTCGCGCCTTTGTTCGATCGCACTCGCGAAGTGCTGCAGCTGCATCTCGGCGGCGGCACGCCGAACTTCCTGCAGCCGCAACAAATCGCCGATCTCATCGCGGGACTCGGCAAGCAGTTTCGTTTGAGCCAAGACGCGCGGCGTGATTTTTCGATCGAGCTCGATCCGCGGCTCGTTCGCCCAGGCGACATCGCAGCGTACGCCGCAATCGGTCTCAACCGCGCGAGCCTCGGCGTGCAGGATTTCGACGAGGCGGTGCAGAAAGCCGTGAATCGCGTGCAGAGCGTGACGCAAACACTCGAGACGATCGAAGCGTGCCGACGGCATGGCTTTCGCTCGGTCAACGTCGATCTCATCTACGGACTGCCGCAGCAGACGCTCGCCGGTTTCGCCAAGACGCTCGACATCGTGCTCGAAGCACGACCGGATCGCCTCGCGATCTACGGCTACGCGCACATGCCGCAGCTCTTCAAGGCGCAGAAGCAGATCGACGCGGACGATCTGCCGAGCCCGCAGACCAAGCTGCAGCTGCTCGGACTTGCGATCGAGAAACTCTCCGCTGCCGGCTATCGCTACATCGGCATGGATCACTTTGCCCTGCCCGAGGACGATCTTTCGCGTGCGCAGGAAGCCGGCGATCTGCATCGCAACTTCATGGGCTACACCACGCATGCCGATTGCGATCTGATCGGTCTCGGCATGAGCGCGATCAGTCATATCGACGACAGCTTCTGTCAGAACGCCCGCGACTTGCCGAGCTGGGAGCACGCCATCGACGCAGGAAGATTACCGATCTGCCGCGGCATGACGCTCGATCGCGACGACATCGTGCGCGGCGAGCTCATTCAACAGCTCATGTGTCAGGGCGAGATCGATATCCGCGCGCTCGAGGAGCGCTTCGACATCGAGTTCGCGACGTACTTCGAGGACAGCCTGCACAAGCTCTCCGAGCTCGTCGCCGACGGTCTCGTGACGATCGAACCTGACCGCATCGCTGCAACTGCTCGCGGCCGACTGTTGCTGCGAATCATCGCGATGTGCTTCGACCGTTATCTCGCACAGCCTGCCGACGCAGAGGCGCGGCCGAGATATTCGAGAGTGATCTGAGGCTGGGGGCTAGAGAAAGGAGGCGGCAGCAAGAAGCGGCGTGCGCAGCGGGATTGCCTAGCACGAGAGCGCGCTGCGCGCGTCTTTTGTCTGAGCGTAGCCTGTAGCCCGTGGCCCGTGGCCTTCTGCGACCAGCCCCAGAGTCGAGGACCTAGCGCCCGAAGACGTCGGAGGCGCACTGGCTGTCGTCCGTCGCCCCAAAAAAGTGCGGAAGATGCCCGCGCATCGAGAAGAACGCTGTGGTGTCTAGGAAAAATTCGGCACACGCACACTTCGCCCATGCTGGCCGGAGCTCACGCCCCAGTTCAGAACCCTCAATTCGATAGGGGAATCGGCATCCACCGATAGATAAACAGACATCTGCGCGAGCGCTCCCTCGCTTTATAGTTGATGCTACGTATAATTGCCTGAGTAATCTAATTTCTGCGTGTCGATGAACGACGCGCCGATTCCGTGATCACTTTGTCACCGCATCTGGTGATGAGCACGGAAGCCTCCTCGGAGGCGATCAGACGGACCTGCCTTCTAGTCGGTTTTGCCCTTATCGAGCGGAGTTCTCCTCAGCACTGAACGTCGACTCGTTATGGGCTCTTTGGGGTCGCCGGCAACGGCGACCCCGTTTTCATTTGAATCGGGCGCTCGCCCAACAAAAGCCACGGACTGCGGTAGAAACGCGTTCCCTCGCTGACCGATGTTTTCATTGATGCGCACCGTCCTCCTCGATGCGCACGCATCCTCCCTGACGCAAAGCATTTTCCATCTTGTTCTACAGCCTTGCGCCTACAGCCTAAGGAATATTCCCGCCGGATGATGGGCTCGCGCCACGGTGATGATGAAGGCATAAACGGCGAGCGCTGCGAGCCAACACAGCACACGGATCGTGCGAGTGCGTCCGCGTTTCAATGCGAACGAACCGAGCACGATGTACACCACGAGCAGCACGACCTTCATCGTCAGCCAGCCATGTACGAAAGGATATTGATGCAACATCGCGGCGAGCATCAGCGCAGCGACGAGAAGCACGGTATCGATCGCATAGCTCGAGTAGCGCACTGGCGCGGCCATGGGCCAGCGACCGCCAAGGTGCAACGCAAGCCCGCGCAGGAAGAACAAGCCTCCGCTCAACAGAACGGCGGCGATGTGGATGAGCTTGATTTGAGGATAGAAGTCGAGCATTGATGTAATGGGCGCTGGGTACTGGGCTCTGGGCGCTGGCCAGAAACAAGACCCTGAACCGAACGCGTCGTTCATCTTCTTCTACAGTCTACAGCCCGCAGCCTTTATTCGGGCGCTGGGTACTGGGCTCTGGGCGCTGGCTAGAAACAAGACCCTGACGCGAACGTGTCTTTCAACTTCTTCTACAGTCTACAGCCTTTGCTCGAGCTCTTGGCGGTGGTCAGAAACAAGCCCCGAAGCGAACGGCAAGAGTACATTCCGCGCGTTGTCTGACCGTCGCCTGTAGCCCGTGGCCCGTAGCCTTTTTCTGGCCAGCGCCCGAACAAAGGCTGTAGGCTTCGAGGTCCGCCGCGGTCGCTTCGACTGCCGGCGAGAACGAGAACAATGAGCGCGCCATTGAATCCACAACCGCCAAGCAAGCGATCCTGGTTCGCCGTCATCGGACCGGGTCTGCTGTTGGCGGCGACCGGCGTCGGCAGCGGCGACCTCGCGACGGCCAGCATTGTCGGCAGCATGCTCGGCGTCGGCGTGCTCTGGGCAGTGCTCGTGGGCGCGTTTCTCAAATACGTCGTCACCGAAGGCCTTGCGCGTTGGCAGCTTGCGAGCGGCGAGACGCTGCTCGAAGGCGCGGTGCGCCGCTACGGACGCATCGTCGTTTGGCTGTTCCTGCCGTATCTCGTGCTCTGGTCGTTCTTCGTCGGCTCGGCGCAAATGGGCGCAAGCGGCGTGACGCTGCATGCGATGTTTCCGGTATTCGAGGATGCGCGCGACGGCAAGATCGCCTTCGGCATGCTCGCCGCGGTGAGCGGGCTCGTGCTCGTCTGGTTCGGCGGCTACCGGGTCTTTCAGATCGCCATGCGTATCTGCATCGGTCTGATGTTCGCGATGACGCTTGTCGCCGCGATCGTGCTGTGGCCGGGCACAACGGCCGTGCTGAAAGGCCTCTTGGTTCCCACGCTGCCGACGTTCGACCGCGAAGCCGTCGTCTGGACGGTCGCGCTGATCGGCGGCGTCGGCGGCACGCTGACTGTTCTCTGCTACGGCTACTGGCTGCGCGAGGAAGGCACGACGGGCCCCGGCGAGCTCACGACGTGCCGACTCGATCTCGCGCTGAGCTATCTGATGGCGGCGGTGTTCGGCATCGCGATGATCATCGTCGGCGCGAACATCCAGGTCGAAGGCGAAGGCACGCAGCTGCTCGTGCGTCTCTCCGATCGGCTCGGTCACGAGTTCGGCGAATGGGGCCGCGTGCTCTTTCTCGTCGGCACTTTCGGCACTGTGTTCAGTAGCTTGCTGGGCGTCTGGCAGGCCGTGCCGTACCTGTTCGCGGACTGCTGGCAGCTGTTGCGCCGCAATCCTCGCACCGAAGTGGTGCCGGAAGTGCGGCGACACACGGTCGACACACGCTCGCGGCCGTATCGGCTGTACCTCGTGCTGCTCGCCACGGTGCCGATGCTCGGCTTGTTTACGAGCTTTCGCGAGATCCAGAAGCTCTACACCGTCATCGGTGCGCTCTTCTTCCCTCTGCTCGCGCTTGCCTTGCTCGTCGCCAACGGGCGCTGGATCGCGGCTGCCTATCGCAATCGTCCGGCGACGGTCGTCGCGCTCGTCGGCGTGCTCGCGCTGTTCGCATGGATTGCCATCGCGGGCATCCAGACGGCCTGATGCTGCCGGCGCCTGCCGTGCCTTTCGGCTTCAAAAGCGATAGCTCAACCGGCCATAGACGAATCGCCCCGACCGTCCGAACGGCGAGTAGTTCGAGAACGAGGTTGTGCCCGTGCCGTTCACGACCGGCGGATTCGGGTCCGGGTATTCGTCCGTCACATTGTCGGCGCCGAGCGCGATGCGCAGGCTCTGCGTGATGTCGCAGCGCGCTTCGATGTCGATGAGGGTTGCGGGCGAAAGCCACACGTCGTTGACCACCGTCGAGGTGAACGTAGCGCCGGTGTCGGGCGAGAGCACTTCGCCGTAGCGCGTCGCGCGCAATGTGGCGCCCCACCGCTCGTGCGACCAGTTCGCGTTCAGCGCGAACTTGTCCTTCGGCGTGCCCTTCTCGAAGGTCAACACGTTCACCCGCTCGAACAAGACCGGCGCCGGGTCGAGCTCGCTGAGCTCTCGGGTCGTCGGCGTGCGCGTGACGTCCGTCGAGTTGAAGTTGGCCGTGAACGTAAGATCGAGGCGACCCGCGTTGCCGAGCGAGAAGGGATAGCTCACGACCACATCGACGCCTTCGGTTTCCGTGTCCACGCCATTGATGAAGAAGCGGCCGCCGGCCACACCGATGAAGCCTTGCTCCTGCAGATACTCGCGCACGTTCGCCTGCAGAAGGTTTTCGGAGAGCACGATGCGATCGTCGATGTCGATGCGATACGCATCGATCGTGATATGCAGATCGCCGAAGCGCATCACGGCGCCGATCGAATAATTGCGCGACTCCTCGGCATCGAGCGGCCGCGCCCCGAGCGCTCGAGCTACCGGATCGGTTGCCGGGAACGTCGTGATGTCACGCGGAATTCCTTCGATGAAGTTCGTCGACGTCGTCGAGAAGAACTGCTGCTGCAGCGACGGCGCGCGGAAACCATTCTGCACCGAGCCGCGCAAAGCGAAGGAGTCCGTGAAGTCGTAGCGCAAGGCGAGCTTGCCGGAGAGATTCTCGCCGAAGTCGGAATAGTGCTCGCCGCGCAGCGCGATCGAGGCCAGCAGCTTCGGCGTGAGATTCGTCTCGAGGTCGATGAAGGCACCGATGGCCTCGCGGCTTTCGTTCACCACGTTCGACGGCCTGAATCCCGGGAACACCTGTGCGCCGGCCGGCGCCGGCGAGCCGTCAGGCAACACCTCTCCGCCGTAGCGATACGAGTCCGGCTCGCCCGCGGTGATCGAATACGTTTCGCGGCGTGCCTCCAAACCGAGCGCAACGTTGAGCGGCGCGCTGAGCCAGGACACCTGCACCGGCCGCACGGCGGACAAGTTCAAGACGAGCTGATCGTAGTCGAACCCGCCGGCATCGAACACGGTCTTGCTGCTCGGACCGAGCGAGCGGTTCAACGTGTTCTCGATGGTGAATTCCATTTCGTTGTAGCCGTAGCTCAGCGAAGAATCCATATCCCACTCGCCGAGCCGCCAACGTACTCCGTACGCGGCCGAATAATCGGTCACCGTCGGCGCGATGATCGGCAGATACCCTTCCGGATAGATTTCAATGGTGTTGCGCTCGTCGATGGCGCGCCGATAGAAGCCGGCCGAGCGCGCATCGCGCTTCTGGAAGCTCGCCCAGCCGTACATCGTCGCGCCGGCTTCGAAGTCGTACTGTGCATTTGCGAACAGCGTGATCTGCTCGAGCTCGGGCTCGCCGTACCAGGAATTGAAGCGATTGAACGTGAGCTCGCGCGGATCGAACTCGCCGTTCACGAGCGGGAATTGCTGGCGATGATCCCAACCGCCGCGCTCCGTGTGCTCTTGATCCTTGTATTCGGCAGCGACCGTCAAGGAACCTGAGCTACCGAGCGCGAAGCCCTTCCATGCCGAGACCGTCAGCGTCTCGCCATCCGAGACGTCGCGCGACAAACGCGGCGGCGCAGACCAGCCGGCGCCCGGCGGCGGCGTGCCAGTCAGCACCGTGTATTCGGATTCGCGCCAGCCGTACTGCACGCTGATATCGCCGCCATCCGAATCCGTGCGCAGCCGCAGGTTGATCACCCCAGCGATGGCATCAGAGCCGTATTGCGCCGAGGCGCCGTCGCGCAAGACCTCGATGCGCTCGATGATGGCATTCGGAATGGCATTCAAATCCACCGCCGCCGAGCCGCGTCCGATCGTGCCGTTGATGTTCACGAGCGAGGCGGCGTGGCGACGCTTGCCGTTCACGAGCACGAGCGTCTGATCGGGCGCAAGTCCGCGCAACGTCGCCGGGCGAATCGTATCGGTACCGTCCGCAAGACCCGGCCGCGGGAAATTGAACGATGGCAGCGTGACCGACAGGGCTTGACTGACCTCGTTGACGCCGATCGTCGTCAACGACTCGCTCGCTATCACGTCGACAGGCACGGCGGTTTCGAGTGCCGAGCGATTCGCCACTCGCGTTCCGGTCACGACGATGGCAGCGAGCCGGTCTTCCTCCTCATCCTCCTGGGCCGCAAGCGGTGCCACCCAGACGGACGAGACAACCGGAATGGCAGCGACGAGCAACGTTCTTTTCCGCATGACACGCTCCCTGGCAGTTCCTACAAGCCGCGTTGCGCAGTGCGCTAGCGGGGAAATGCATGAGACGCGCCGAGGTTCAAGGGATTACAGGACGGGCTGGCGAAGCAAGGCGGGACCACGCTGCGGGCGCATTCCGACCGTAGCCTGTAGCCCGTAGTCCGTAGCCCTCGCCTTGGGCTGGAGGCGGAAGGTCGCAAACTGGAGCAGGAAGCTGCGTGCACGCCATATCGCCAACGGCAAGTGTGCACGCGCATTCTGGCCGCAACCTGTAGCCCGTAGTCCGTAGCCCTTCCAGCCCGCACCCAGGGGCCCGCTCCTAGCCGTGCCGCTCCGCCAACTGCGGGAATATCCCGTTCATATAAAAAGAAAAGGCGGGCAATGTCTGCGGGTCGATGCTCGCGCTCTTGGCGTAATGCGCAATGAGCGCATCGGAATCGGACATATAGGTGTTCGGTGAGATCTCGACTGTCGGAAACATCGCGTTCTTGCCCGTGGCCTGCTCGAGCTTGCGCTTGATGTGCACAAACGTTGCCGTATCGGGATCGCAGCGCACGATCTCAAAACGTTCGAGCAGTTTGGCTTCGGTCAGAAACAGCAGCAGCTTGAACGAGTAAGGACAGTCGGTGCGAAGATAGGCAACTGGGCGATGGGCAGGCATGGCACATCCGTTCTCGCGCGATGACGACAGAGGAAGACACGGGATGTAGGTGAAGTTCCCGGTAGCACCGCAGCGCTCGTAACAGCGACGCGGAGGACGCTGCGCATCAATGAGGCCCAACGGCAAGGAGGACGCGCGCACCGTGCGCCTCCCGCCGTAGCCCGTGGCCCGTAGTCTGTAGCCTGTAGCCCCAGATCCGCTCTGGCTCCAGCCTCCTGCCTACTTCTTCTCCCAGAACGTCGCATTCTTGATCCCGAGCTTCGCAGGATCGAACACCGGTTCCTGGCCGGATTTCATTTGCTTCTCGTAATCGACGAGCGCGAGCAAGGCGGGTCGCTGGAGGATCAGGATCGCGATGATATTGAGCCACGCCATGAGTCCCACGCCGATGTCGCCCAAGCCCCAGGCGAGCGTCGCGCTGTGCGTGGCGCCGTAGGTCACCGACACGATCACGCCGAGCTTGAGCGCAACGAGCAGCCAGTGCGGCGCCGCATTGCGCGCGAGGTACTGCACGTTGGTATCGGCCATGTAGTAGTACGCGACGATCGTCGTGAAGGCGAAGAACGTGAGGGCAAGGGCAACGAAGGGCGCGCCGAAGCCGGGCATGACCGCTTCGATGGCTGCCTGCGTGAAGCGCGGTCCAGCTTCGATACCAGGCAAGTTCTCGACGATGGCATGACCGTCCGGATGCATGATGTTGTACTTGCCGGTCGCGAGAATCATGAACGCCGTCGCCGAACAGACGAACAGCGTATCGACATAGATGGCAAAGGCCTGCACGTATCCTTGGCGCGCGGGATGCGACACCTCCGCGGCTGCGGCGGAGTGCGGACCGGTGCCTTGGCCGGCCTCGTTGGAATAGACGCCGCGCTTGACGCCCCACTCGACCGCCAGTCCCAGTACCGCGCCGAAGGCGGCATCCGCGCCGAACGCGCTCTTGATGATGAGCGCGAAGATCGTCGGTACGGCGTCGATGTTGATCAGCATGATCACGAGCGCGACCAGGATGTACGAGAGTGCCATGAACGGCACGACGATCTCGGCGAAACGCGCGATGCGTTTGACGCCGCCGATGATGATCGTGCCGAGCACGATCACGATGAGCGCGGCGCTCACTCGCGGATCGGTCCCGAAGGCACGCTGCACGCTCTCGGCAATGCCGTTCGCCTGAATGCCCGGCAACAGCAAGCCAGTCGCGAGCACGGTGGCGATCGCAAAGACGAGCGCATAGGCCTTCAGACCCATCGCTTTTTCGATGTAATACGCCGGTCCGCCGCGATACTTACCGTCCCTGTCCTTCTCCTTGTAGATCTGTGCGAGCGTGCATTCGACATACGACGTCGAAGCGCCGAGCAGCGCGCTCATCCACATCCAGAACACCGCGCCCGGTCCCCCGAACGAAATCGCCGTGGCGACACCGGCGATATTGCCGATGCCGATGCGTCCGGACAGCGACATGGCGAGCGCCTGGAACGAGGAGACGCCGGCGTCGGACTTCTGGCCGGTCCACGTCAAGCGGATCATCTCGCCGAGACTGCGGATCTGCAGAAAGCGCGTGCGGATCGAAAAGTAGAGCCCCGCCCCGAGACAGAGCACGATCAGCGCTTTGCTCCAGATGAGGCCGTTCAAGAAGTCGACGATCTCGTTCACGTGGGCTCCTAGCGAGTTGCTGCTGCCGGCGGAACAGGGGCCGCGATCGCACGAAGCGGCGACAAGGACATGGCAGCGAGGACTGAGCGCGTCGGCCGCATGGCAAGACCTGCGGCATGGCATGCGTTCTCGTTGCAGAGCATGTGATGGTGTGTACGCGCCCGCTCGGCTGCCGACCTGCCGCTAGTCTGCACGCACTGTGCGCAAGACGAAAGTGGCCCGCCCCCTGTAGACAGACCAACGCCTTTGCGGAACACTCGCGAGCCGTTGTGCCCGAGCGGCACATCCATGAGACAAGGGGGAGAGTAGATGAAGCTTCGTCGCGCTCGTCTCGCGCTGTTCTGGTGCGCCATCGCGTTCGCTACGGCGCCTGCCATCGCCAATCAGCTCGTGCTGACGCCTTTCAAGCCGGGCGGCATCTATGCGCGCGGCGAAACCGCTGGCTGGACCGTGACGCCCGCCGAGCCGGCGGCCGCTGCCAAGACCTATCGCTATACGATCAAGAAGAACAACTTCGACGTCATCAAGACCGGCAGTCTGGAGCTGACCGGCGGTCAGGCACGCATCGAAGTCGCGATCGATGAGCCTGCGATGTTGTATGTCGAGGTCGACGACGACGATGCGACGACACCGCCGCAAGTCGTGGGCGCGGCGATCGCGCCGACCGAGCTCAAGCCCTCGCTGCCTGCTCCGAAAGATTTCGATCGCTTCTGGCAGCAGAAGATCAAGGCCCTGCGCGCCGTACCCGCCAATCCGGTGCTGACGCCGAAGCCGAGCGGCAATCCGGACGTCGAGTACTACACGATCCGCATGGATCACATCGGCGGCAAGCACATTCACGGCCAGCTCGCCAAACCCAAGCGCCCCGGCAAATTCCCCGCAATGGCGATCTTCCAGTGGGCGGGCGGCCCCTACCCGCTGCAACGCGAATGGGTGACCGAGCGTGCGGCAGAAGGCTGGCTTGCCATCAACATCGAGCCGCACGATGTGCTGCCCGACCAGCCCAAGGAGTATTACGACGCGCTGCCGAGCGAGCTCAAGCAGTACCACACGATCGGCCGCACCGATCGTAACGAGAGCTACTTCTTGCAGATGTACCTCGCCGACATTCGCGCGGTCGACTATCTGGCGAGCCTGCCCGAGTGGGACGGCAAGACGCTGCTCGTCACCGGCATCAGCATGGGCGGACAGCAGAGCTTGTGCACGGCGGCGCTGCATCCGAAGGTCACGCACCTCATCGTGCACGTGCCGGCCGGTGCCGATACGCACGCGCCGCTCTACGGCCGTGCGCCCGGCTACCCGAACTGGCCGACCGACGACCCGCGCGTGCTCGAAACCTCACGCTACTTCGACACCGTCAATTGTGCCCTGCGCATCAAGATCCCCTCGCTCGTGTCGATGGGCTTTCTCGATACGATCACGCCGCCGCACGGCATCTTCATCGCATTCAATCAGATCCGCGGCTACAAGCAGGCGGTGCCGCTCGTCGACGCCGCGCACAATCATCAGTCGACGGCCGAACAGCAGGCGCCGTACACGAATCTAGCCAATGCCTGGATGCGCCAGCTCGTCGCAGGCGGCAATCCGGCCGAGCGCGCCGACAAACCGAGTCCGCGGTTCGATCGCAATTCGCAGATCGCACACGAGCAGCTGCTCGAGAAGAAGACCAAGGGTCGCATCGACGTGTACTTCCTCGGCGATTCCATCACGCGCCGCTGGGGCGCGACCGATCCGCAGTACCGACATCTGCTCGAGAACTGGAACCAGAATTTCTTCGGCTGGAACGCCGCCAACTTCGGCTGGGGCGCCGACAAGACGCAGAACATTCTCTGGCGCATCGAGAACGGCGAGCTCGACGGCGTGAATCCGAAGATCATCGTGCTGATGGCAGGCACGAACAACGTCGACAACGTGACGCCCGTCGATGACGACCGCAAGCGCATCGAGGAGATCACGCGCGGCATCAAAGCGATCATCGACGTCTGCCGCAAGAAAGCACCGCGCGCGACAATCGTCCTGACCAGCATCACGCCGCGCAACGACAACATTGCGGTGATGCCGACGATCCGCGCGATCAATACCAATCTCGCCAAGCTCGCCGACGGCAAGCGAATCCGCTATGTCGATCTCGCCAGCAAGCTGGCGGACGAGCACGGCCGGCTCTACGAAGGCATGACGGACCCGGATCGACTTCACCTGAGCGTGAAGGCGTATCAGATCTGGGCGGATGAGCTGAAGCCGATCTTCACGGAAATTCTCGGACCGCGGGCGAGCACGGATCACGCGCCACCGCCGACCGGGGATCCAAGTGTCACGATGGGCGCCACCGCAGGCGGTAGGCTCTAGGCTGTAGAAAATGACGGACGCTTCGCGTCAGGGAGGACGCATACGCAACCGGGAGGACTTACGTGTCAGAGAGGCCGCTGTCGCATCAAGAAGGAGGAAGCCCCCACGTCGAAGAGGACGCGGCGTCGGACTGAGCCGAGCGCTTTGACCGCAGTCCTTTCCAGCCAGAACCCCGGGCCCAGCGCCCTTGGTAGTCACTAAGACTAAGACGAGGGTGAGCCAGCGTCAGGGATTCTTCGGGTCGGCTGGGCCTACTTCGACCCAGATGCCGTCGCGGCATTCGAGCAGCGCGGTGCCGCTGCGCACGACGGTGCCGCTCTTGAACGCTTCGCCGTTGAAATAGCACACCGCGCCACCGGGCACTTCGAGCCGCAAAGTCTGCGATTCTTCGAGCATCTCCTCGGCCACCGGCGAGGTCTTGAGCTCCGGATCGATCGCGCCGACATTGCGGATGCCGCTCTGCATAACCTCTGCTCCTTTCGTGGCCGACCCGGTCGAGATTACCGCGATCAATGCGTAAGTCATCGGCAAGTTCCGTAATGGGCTAAAGCTGGAGACCGAAGGCTGGAGGAAAAAGCTTTCGGCTCGCGATGAGCGCTTCCGGCACGAAATCTTCGGCAAGATGAGCGCTTCGTGCGCGTCCTTTCTGGCCAGTTCCCAGCTCCCAGAGCCCAGTGCCCTTCTACAGAGCCTACAGGGTCATCCGGAACTTCATCGTCTCCGCCGCCCTTCGGTAGAAGTCCCCTCACTCTTGCGATGGATTCGCCATGCTCCACGAACACTCGTACCCAAAACCGCCCTTCCCTGCACAGCCGCAAACGCTTCCTGGCTCAAGCGAAGCGATGGACCCGAAGCCGGATTACGGCGAGGACAGCTACGAAGGCTCCGGCCGACTCACCGGCAAGAAAGCAATCGTCACCGGTGGCGATTCCGGCATCGGGCGGGCGGTGGCATTGGCCTTCGCACGTGAAGGTGCGGACGTGCTCGTCAGCTATCTGGATGAGCACGAGGACGCCGAGGAAACCAAACGTCTCGTCGAATCGGCAGGCCGACAATGCGTCCTCGTGCCAGGCGATATCTCGCGTGCCGATCACTGCAGACAAATCGTGCGCCAAGCAGTCGATGCCTTCGACCAAGTCGACATCCTCGTCAACAATGCTGCGCACCAGATGACGTTCGAATCGCTAGAGGAAATTCCCGACGAGGAATGGGAAAAGACTTTCGCGACGAATATCTCTTCGATGTTCTATCTCACGAAAGCCGCCTTGCCGCACATGTCCCCGGGCAGCAGCATCATCAATACGGCATCGATCAACGCGGATACGCCGAATCCGCAATTGCTCGCGTATGCGACCACGAAGGGCGCGATTCAAAATTTCACCGCCGGGCTTGCCCAGCTCCTTGCGGAGAAGGGCATTCGCGCAAATGCAGTCGCACCCGGACCCGTCTGGACACCGCTCATCCCAGCGTCCATGCCAAGCGAGAAAGTTCAGCATTTCGGCGAACAAGTTCCGATGAAACGCCCTGCGCAACCGTGCGAGCTCGCTCCTGTCTACGTGATGCTCGCGAGCGACGAGTCGAGCTACGTGTCGGGTGCAACCGTGGCGGTGACGGGCGGGAAGCCGATTTTGTAGGTGGGGCCGGAGACTGGAGGATGCGATTTCGGCCAAACGTGTCGCAACACTTCGACACGACGGTGCATAAATGTCCAACTTCCGCTGCGCTGGCACCGCGCGTTACACAGGTGTGTAACCGTCGTGCCGCAGTGCCGGTGAGGTTACACACACTGTGTAACCGTGTAGGGCTCTCGGCGCGCCGAAAGCAGGAGAAACTGTCGCCACGGCGCGCGGAGCGCGCTTCTGGCTCCGGCCTACCCTAGCTCTACCGGCTCCTCTTCCGTCTTCGCTTCGCGCACGTCGGATTCGAGCTGCCAGAAGATCCATGCCGATGCGCAGGTAAGAATACCCATGCACAGGAATGTGGCTTGGAATGCGCTCAGTGCGTGTGCATGTGTTTCATCCGCAAACACCTCGGTAAACGTCGCCAGCAACGCGGCCGCGGCGGCAACGCCCAAGCTCATCGACAGCATCTGCACCACGGACAACAAGCTGTTGCCACTGCTTGCCTCGTTCGAGGTGAGATCCTTGAGCGTAACGGTATTCATCGCCGTGAACTGCACCGAGTTCACCGCACCGAGACAGAAGAGCTGGAGCACGCGCAGCCACGCTGGATGACCCGGCCCTACGAGCCCGAAGGAAGCGATCATCACGCCCACGAGCAGCGTGTTCGTCATCAGCACCTTGCGATAGCCGAAGCGCGTGATGAGTCCCGTGACGAGTCGCTTTGCCAGCAGCGCCGCCAGCGCGACCGGAATCATCGAAACGCCCGACTCCAACGGACTGAATCCGAGGCTGACTTGCAGCACGAGCGGCACGAGAAACGGCACGCTCGCAATGCCAAGACGCGCGAACAGGTTGCCGAGCAGACCGATGCTGTAGGTACGCGTATGAAACAACGCCGGCGAGAACAACGGCCGTTCGGTCCGTGCGGCATGCAACCAATATGCGCATATGCTCGCCAGACCGAATACGAGCAGGATGATCACGATCGCGCCGCGCAGGCCGAGCTCGCCGAGCCCTTCGAGCGCGACCGAGATCGCCACCATGCCGAATGCGATCAGGAAGTACCCCGTGAAATCGAAGCCGCTGCGCGCCACGCGCACTTGATCGGACATGAACCGCAGCGTCGCAGCCGCACCGATCGCGCCGATGGGAATATTGATCAGAAAGATCCAGTGCCAAGACGCAGCCTCGGACAACCACCCGCCGAGCGTCGGCCCGATGAGCGGTCCGATGAGTCCCGGCACCGCGACGAAGCTCATCGCCTTGAGAAATTGCTCGCGCGGATAGGCAAGCAGCACCGCGAGCCGCCCCACCGGCAACAACAGCGCACCGCCCGCACCCTGCACGATGCGTGAAATTACGAGCTGCGTCATCGTGCTCGACAAGGCGCATGCGAGCGAGCCGATCACGAAGACGACGATGGCCCCGCAATACGCCCGTTTGACTCCGAACCGATCCGCGATCCAACCGGACGCCGGCAACAGAATCGCCATCGTCAGCGAGTAAGCGATCACGACCGCCTGCATACGCAGCGGACTCTCCCCAAGACTGCGCGCGATCGACGGCAACGCCGTGTTGACGATCGTCGTATCGAGCGTCTGCATGAAGAAGCCGATGGCGACGAGCCACAGCAGCATGCGGGAAGAGCGCGGTTCCGTCATGCGGTCAGGATAGCCGAAATGCAGAAAATCGGTGGCAAAAAGCGCAGTGGCAAGGAGGCTGGAGACTGTAGCCAAGAGGGCGCTCCGCGCGTCCTTCTGACCAGCCCCAGCGCCCAGAGCCCAGTACCCAGAGCCCTTCACGCTTGAGCCTACAGCCTACTCTCTAGGCAACACCTCGAACCTCCGGCTCAAGCGATTCCCTTCTCCGTCCACGACCGTGAGCGAATGCGTGCCCGGCTCGACGTCGATCGCTTGCTGGTGGTACGTGCGCGTCGCACCGATATAGCGGTCGTCGAGATGCCAATGCAGCGTCGCGTTCGGGTCGCGGTGCACCGCTTCGACGACCGCACGGCCTCTCTGTGTGTTCAGGTCAATCGGGATGTACAGCCTCGTGCCGGCATGGGGATACAGCAGCTCCATCGGTGTTTGTGCCGCGAGCTGCGCGCCGTCGCAATCCGCTCGAAACGGCGGCAGCGGTCGATAGCCGGCATTGCGCCTGCGATAAAAATGCTCGGCGCCCGGCGGCAACACGAACCAATTCTCGTGACGCATGCGATCGAGCGACTCGCAGCTCGAATCGACGCGATAGCGACCGTCCGGCGTCAGATGCACGCGTTGGTTGTACGGGCTCAAACGATCGAAGTGGCTCGACCGTGGCACGAGCTCCTTGCGCGTCTCGCAAGCGCCGTTCGCGAGATACCCGTCGTTGCGACAGACCTCCACTTCCTTCATGAGCAAGGTCGGCTCCACGAACCAGTCCGAGCTCGGCAACCGCCCGAACAGCGCAAACAGGAGCGGCGCTGCAGCGGTCGCGCCGGTCAAGCCAGGCCGCCCCTCGCCCGTTGCATTGCCGACCCACACGCCGACTGTGTAGCGCGACGTGTTGCCGACGGCCCAGGCATCGCGCAGGCCCCAGCTCGTGCCGGTCTTCCAGGCAATGTGCTTCGAGGTCGCAAATTGCCGCCAGTTGGATTCTTCGCCAGGACGATTGACCTCGAGCAGCGCGCGCAAGGTCAACCATGCGGATGCCGCACCGAAGTCCGCTGCGCGTTGGGTGTCGATGTTCTCAGTGAGCAGCACGCGCGGCCGTCGATAGAACACCGGCTGTCCGGGATAGATCTGCCGTGCGACGTGCGCGAGATTGGCGTACATCGAAGCGATGTCCCAAAGCGTGCCCTCTGCACCGCCCAAAATCAGAGTGAGACCGTACTCTTCCGGCGGACGCACGAGCGTCGACATGCCCGCGTGCTCGAGCAGCGCATAGAAACGTTGCACGCCATGCTGCTTGAGCATGCGCACCGCCGGAACATTGAGCGATTCCGCCAATGCCACTTCTGCCGGCACGACGCCGCGATACGCACGATCGAAATTCTCCGGCATGTAGCCGGCGTACTGCGTCGGGACGTCCGGAACGAGCGTGCGCGGCAGGATCTCTCCTGCTTCGAGCATCGCGGCAAACAGGAACGGCTTGAGAATGCTGCCGGTGCTGCGCGGCCTGCGCACGATGTCCACGGCATAGCCGTTGCGATCCATCTGTACGCGCTCGGCATTGCCGACATACGCGAGCACGTCGAAGGTTCGGTTGTCGATCACGATCGCGGCCGCGTTGTAGACGTCGCGCGCTGCGAGCGTGCGCGCATGCTGCTCGAGCTCGTGCGTCGCCATTCGCTGCATGGCTCGATCGAGCGTCGTCTCGAAACGATGCCGTGTCGGATACAACCTGCGCAGCGTATCGAGCAGGTGCGGCGCTTCGTTCGGCAGCGGCAACGGTGCGCCCGGCAACGGCTCCTTCAAGGCCAGCGTCAGATCGAGCTCGGCAATGTACCCGCGCTCCTGCAATCGCTTGAGCAAACGATCGCGCTTCGCGAGCAGCGTCGTGCGATTACGTCCCGGATGAATGAGCGCCGGACTGTTCGGCAACACCGCGAGCGTGCACGCCTCCGCCCACGAAAGCTGCTGCGGAGAACGTCCGAAATAACGCCACGAGGCTGCCTCGAGCCCGACGACGTTGCCGCCGAACGGCGCGTTCGCCGCATACAACGCGAGAATCTCGTCTTTGGAATACGCGAGCTCAAGCCGCGTCGCGAGCGCCATCTCGATCAATTTGTCGCGCACGCCGCGCTGCTCGCGCCCGCGCGCAAGGCGCGCGAGCTGCATCGTGAGCGTGCTGCCGCCGCTCACGATCCGGCGCGCCTTGAGATCGACGAACACCGCCCGCGCAAGCGCGAGCGGATCGATACCCGGATGCGAGAAGAAGCGTTTGTCCTCGTACTCGACGAGCGCGAGCTTGAACTTGTCCGGCACCTGCTCGCCTGGCGGAAAGCGCCATTGCCCATCGGCTGCGATACGCGCACCGAGCAATTCGCCGTTGCGATCGAGCATGATCGTCGAGAGCGGCTGAGCGAACAGGCGCTTCGGCAACATCGCCGCATAGGCCACCCCTGCCGCGACGAGGATCGCGGCGAGGATGTAAAGGAGACGGCGGCGAAACGACATCCTAGGCTGTAAGCGGTGGGCCGCAGACTGGAGCAGAAGCTTTCGGTGCGCTACACGCACCGAAAGTCAGAGGGCCGTTCGGTGTAAGAAGCTTTTCGCTCACGACGCAAGCTCCAAGCAAAGAAGGCCGAAGCACGAGACGGGCACCACCCCTTCTGTCACCAGAACCCAGTACCCAGAGCCCAGAGCCCAGAGCCCAGAGCCCAGCACCCTATTGAACCACTTCTACCCACTGCCCCTTTGTCCGCGCGAAGCGCGATGCGTCGTACATTGCCTCCACGTTCACGCTCGGTAGATAGAACCGTCCGCGATACGCGGCATTCAAGCGCGTCGTGATCGTGATGCTCTCGCGCGGCTTCAAGCTGAAGAAGCGATAGATACGATCGTCGCGAACATCGACGTATTCGACGTTTGCATTGGATGACTGCTCGATCCACCACGGCAAGCGCGCGTCGCCGCCTTCGCGTTCGCCGAGCGCATCGAACCCTTCCATGCGCTCGTTGTGGATTTCCCAGCCCGCGGGCACGAGATGTGCGAGCGCGATGTTGTCGATGCGATACGACGTCGTGTTCGTCACCACGATGCGGGCGATCAGGTCGGTGCCCTGCACAAGGCGCGTGACATCGATGACCCGTCCCTCTTCATCTCGATACGAAACGTCGAGAGCAAGACCTTGCGCGTCGGCGGTGTCTGCGCCCGATGCGGCAATGCCGCGTGCCGTGAGCGTCACGAAAAGCCGTCGGTCAGTCGGATTCTGGACGCGCACTTGCGCGCCGCGTTCCGGAAATTGCGTGAGTGCCGTGCGCGAGAGCGCTGCCTCCACCGGCACGCGCGTCGTGCGGCCGTCGATCGAATACTCGAACGCGAAAGGCGCGAGCGGCCCGACGCCGACATAGCGCGCCATCGCGAGCAACGCATAGGCGGTCGACTGCGTGCTATGCCACATCTCTGCGACGAGACTGCGCGACAGCTCGTCGGCGACGGCAGCCGCTTGCTCGTGACGCCCAAGCGTCACGAGTGCATCGAGCACGATGGCTCGATCGCGCAACTCGGCGCCGAAGATCGGCGCCGCATCTGACATTGCCGCGACGGCGATCGGCAAGTCACGCGCCAGCTGATCGGCCGCTTCCGAAAGTCCTGCCAGTTTGTACGAAGCTGCCAGCAGCCAGCGGGCGGGCGTCGGCAGACGCTCCAATTCGCGCAGCCGGTTCATCGCCCCGACCTCCGGCTCGCGCGCGAGCGCCAGCGTGTACAGCCGATACGCCTGCGCGAGCTTCTCGACGTCCGACGTACCGTTCCACGCCTGCGCCAGCGAGCGCTGGTGACGCGTCCAACCCGCGAGCATGGCGTCGGGCACGGCATAACCGATGCGTTTGGCTTCGATGAGGAAGTGACCCGCGTAGCTCGTCGTCCACTCCTCGCGCTGGCGATCCTGCGATGCGTAGAAGCCGCCCGGCCAGTACGCAAATCCGCCGTTCGGCCGCTGAAAGCCGCTCAGACGATAGATGCCATCCTGCACGTTGCGCTGAATCTCTTGCTTACGCTCGTCTTCGAGCTTCATGAGGCTCGATAGATAAAGCTGCGGAAACACTGCCGAGGTGACTTGCTCCAAGCAGCCGTACGGGTACTGGATCAAATAACCAAGGCGGCGCTCGAGATCGAGCGGCGGTACGGCGGAGACTTCGAGCGCCAGCTCGTTCGTACCCGCCAAGCCGTGCGGCACGATGTGCTCGCTCCAGGCTTCGCCCGGCTCGAGCACGCGATGCCAACGCTTGGTCGTCGGCGGGTTCGGGCTGCGCACTTCGAGATTCACTTGCGCCGTCGCGCGCTGATCTGCGCCCACGGCACGGAAGCTGATCGTGCCTTGGCCGAGGGCGGGTTTGCTTCTTAAACGCAGCATCGCAATCTGCTCGTCCGGCTGCGTGAAGGTCAGCCGCGCCGTGTTGCTGCCGACGATCTCGAACGCAGAATCGACCTCCATCTGCACGCTGACGTCGCGAATCGATTTATCCGCGACGAACACGGAGATCGGCACTGCCACTTCTTCTTCGGGCCCGACGACACGCGGCAACGTCGGCAGGATCATGAGCGGCTGACGTACCGCGACCGTCTTGTCAGCCGAGCCGTAGGCGCCGCGCTGTCCCGCGACGACCATGACGCGCACGGACCCGACGTACTGAGGCAGCGGTACTTCATGACGCCGCTTCTCGCCGGCCTTGAGCTCGAAGGGGCCGAAGAAGCGCACGACCGGCGGGAAGCGCGTCTTGCGCTCATCCGGGTTCTTGACGATGGCGTCGCTACCGCCGATCGCGAGCAGCCGTTCGAGCGCGGCGCCGTACGCGCCGGCGACTTCGTCGAAAACGTCCCACGTCGCGACGCCGAGCGCTTCGCGCTTGTAGAACTGCTCGTGCAGATTCGGCGTGCGGAAGCTCGTGAGATCGAGCAAGCCCTCGTCCACCACGGCAAGCGTATATGTCATCGCTCGTTTGTTGCGTTCGCTGACCTCGACGACACCGACCGATTCTGGCCGCCACTGCGCAGCTGCATCGATCACCGGCGCAAGCGTCGTATCCGGATCGGTCACGTGCAGCGGGATCACACCGTACATGCGGATCGGTCGATCGTTCGTCTTGCCATGCGGCTGAATGAACGTGACGCTCGCATAGACGTTTGGCGCCATCGCTGCCGTGATCGGCACCGTCAGGCGCGGCGAATCCTTCGAGAAGTCGAGCCAGCGCGCTTCGAGAATGGTCGTGCCGTTCTCGAGCGTGAACAGCGCCCGGCCTTCCTTCGCTTCGGGCAGCTGAATCGTGGCGGTCTCGCCCACGACATAGCGTTCTTTGTCGGCAGTGAAGACGAGCACATTGGCCGAAGCATCCGTGCCCTCGACACCCGACCACGATGGCCAATCGACGTAGAACGTCTGACCGCTGCAATGTCCGCCCGCCACGTCGCACACGCGGACCAGGTAGCGGCCCCATGCAGGCGAAGCAATCTCGAACTTCCACTCGCCCTTGCCTTGGACGATGCTCACCTTGTCCTGCCGTACGACGCTCGAATGCGCGCGCTGCGCGTACTGCGCAAGCGATTCGCCCGACTTGTCCCACCACCACTTCCAATCGATCTTGTAGAGCGTCACCTCGACGTCTTTGATGTCGGTCGGCTGCCCGTCCTCGGTGACGCCGGCAAGCTCGATCGTGTGGACGACGTCGGTCGCAAGCATATCGCGCGCTGCCCGACCTTGCGGGAGCCTGAGTCCCACGTAGCGCGCGTACGGCGACAAGGTGTGCGTGGAATAAGAGACGCTGAAAGCCCCGCTGCGCTCGAAGATGCGGCTCGTGAAGCTCGCCGCCAACATACCGGGGGCCGCTTGCGCCGCATCGAGCTTGCGATCGATGCGTGCGTAGCCGGCGTCATCGAGCACGCCTTCGAACAGATCCTGCGGCTGGCTGGCGAACTCCCGCGCCGGATCCTCGAACACGAACCCGGCATGACGCTCGAATCGTGTCGTCGTCGGCGTCAGGCGGACTTTGACGTCAGCCTTGAGCCCCGCCGCCGTCGCGCCGTGGAGCCATTGCCCGAACAGCGTGCCCTGAATACGCAAACGATCGTCGCACGCAGTTGGCCGCTGCGCGCACGCTGGATCGCGCGCACGCAGAATGCCTTGATCGTCGCGTTGCAGGCTGAGCGCGACCTTGAGGCGATTCGGCATCACCGTCTCGATCTTGAGCGAGCGAGTGAACGACATGCCGCCGAGCGTCGCCCGCGCCGTCCAGTTGCCGGTCGGAGCGTTCTCGTTCGTCTTGAGCTTGAACGTATAGAACCCGTTCACGGGCGTCGTGTTCACGACCGACTGCACGAGCTGCCCCTGCGGATTGAGCAGCTCCATCGTGACGGGATGATCGGCAGGCAGCGTGCCGTCCTCATCCTGCAGCACGAACGTGAGATGAATGTCGTCGCCCGGACGCCAGACGCCGCGCTCACCGTAGATATGCCCCTTGACGCCGGCTTGCACGCGCTCGCCGCCGACGTCGAAGTGGCTGACCGGCAAGGCCACGCCCTGCTGCACGCGCAGATATCCTGTGTCGTCGCCCTTGCGCGCCACGAACATGAATGGCGCGTCCTTGAGCACGAGCTCCGCCATACCGTTCGCATCGGTGTCGACCGTGGCGAGCACCTGCCGCTGGAAGCTCAAGGCTTCGATGCGCACGCCCGCGAGCGGCGCCGCGCTGCGCAAGTCGGTTGCCGCAATGAGCCATTTGCCGCGCTGGTCCTTCTTCGCCAGCAGGCCCATATTCGAGACGAGCAGGTTGCGCGACGCCCTGATGCGATCGTCGTTGTAGGCGTAGTACGCGTCCTTGCACGGATTGTCGCGCTCGCTCCACGTCGAGCCGTCCTTCACGCTGAAATATTCTTCGATGTAATACCAGCTGCTCTCGTCGGCGCCATCGTTGGCGTCGAGCTCGACAGGCGCCTGCTCGTCGTGGGGCGCGGCATCGGGACATTCGTAGATGGAGTTGTCGCGGTTGATTGCGATGCTGAGCCGCACGAGCCCGCCCGGATACTTGCGCAGCAGCTCGGTGACATCGAGGCTGTAGCGATTCCACGTCGTCAAATCCGCAGCATTCAACGGAATGACCTTGCGCCAGAGATTGCGCCCGACGCGGCCGAGCTCGTACGAGCCGTCGAGTGCGTTGACCTGCAGGAACTGCGTGAGATTGTCCTCGTACACGCGAAATGCGGTGACGCGCACGCTGCGCACGCCGACGGCTTCGAACGGCACCGTCAGAGTCTCGGCCTCGGGAAGAATCGTGCCGGTGCCGACGAAGCGCACCTGCGGCTTGGTGCTCGCGAAGACGACCGGATAGGAAGCGCTGCGCTCGAGGATGCGACCGAAGCGATTGCGCACGCCGCGTTCGATGGTGAGCGTCACCTGACCGTCGATCGCTTGATCGGAGTACACGCGCAGCACGTTGCCGTCGACGCGCGTACGCGGCGAGCCTTCGCTCAGGCGCACGAGGCCCTTCAAATCCTGCGCGCGGTCCAGCGCATCGGAGAAATACACGGCAATGTAGCGTTCGCCGCGCTCCTCGCGTGCCGTGACTTGCGTGATGACGAAACGATCCAGTGCGGGAACGGTCAGCTCGCTCGTGCCTTCGTTTGCCGCGCCGAGCGGCGTGCCCTGCCAGCGGATGCGAAGCGGCTCGTCCTGATCGGCGCGCGCAATCCCACGGATGGTGAACTCATGGCGTTGCGCGTTCGCCGCATGCGCCCACTCGATCGGCATCGAGCGGCCGCGGTATTCGGCCGTGATCAACTGCTCGACCTTCTCCTGCGACTCGATGTCGGCCGTCGTCACCACGCCCGTCACGCGCATGGCGCGCTCTTGCTCCGGATCGTTCGTGAGTCCGCCGAGCGCGACGTCGAACTCGGGCCGCTTGACGTCCACCGCAAACTCGAACGGTCGCAACGTCGCCGGCACGCCGAGTAGGCCATTCGGCTTGATCGCTACTCGATAAGTCGTGCCGGGCTTGAGCTCGCCGCGCGGCGTGAACACGAGCTCGCGCGGACTGACGAAGGTCACCTGGCCGGCCGCGCTCGGCTCGATCGCAAAGACTGCACCGGCGTCCTTTCCAACGCGCTCGGGAGAGGCGACATCGGTCGTGAAGATCACGCGAATCGTCGAACGGCGCGAAACGAGCCCGGTGGTGTGGGATTCGAGGAACTGCCCCCACATCGGATCGGGCCGCGAGGCCGCGCTGCGCTCGGTAGCGGTCCCGCCGCACGCCGCAAGGGCAAGCAACGACACGATGAAGATGAGCTTGAGATACGTCGCGGAACGCAGCGCGATGGTCAACACGAGAATTCCTCTGAATCGATGACAGCGCGATTCGCTCGCGCAAATGACATTGTCCCGCAATCCGGCCTGTGAGCAGCGAGAAAGATGCGCCGATCGTGATCAATTGTGGCGTATTGTGACCTGCGCCGCCCTCGCGCATTCCCGCAATGCTCGCCTCGCGGTTGTGCCCGGCGCCGGTCGTTGCGCTCCCTCGAGATCACTTCGAACCGCATCGGCCGAAAAACCTGACAGCGGACAGCATATTAATAAGAGAATGTCCCCGCCGAGGTCGCGGGCGCGGAGCGCACATTGCCCACTTGCAGACTCAGCCGAGGCGAACGCAGCTCGACATTAGTGGACGGCGGTGTATGCTCTCCGCTGGGGTGCAGCCGGCTCGCGACCTCAATACGACAAATCAGGAGGATTCGATGGTCAAACCTATTCCCGATGGCTATCACGCCGTGACGCCGTATCTCATCGTTCATCACGCAGCGGATGCGATCGAGTTCTACAAGCGGGCGTTCGGCGCAGAAGAGCTTTTCAGGATGCCGATGCCCGACGGACGCATCGGGCATGCCGAGATCAAGATCGGCGACTCGCCCATCATGCTCGCTGACGAGAACGTCGAAGAGGGCTATCGCAGCCCCCGCTCGCTCGGCGGCGCCGGCGTCAGCCTGATGCTGTACGTGCCGGATGTCGACACGGTCTTCGCACGCGCGCTCGCCGCCGGCGCGACCGAGCTCGCACCCGTTCAAGATCAATTCTACGGCGACCGCTCCGGCAAGCTGCGTGATCCCTTCGGTCACACCTGGATGATCTCGACCCACGTCGAAGACGTCGCACCCGAAGAGCTCGAGCGACGCGCGCAGGAGTGGACGGAAAAGTATGGGGGCTAGAGGCTGGAGGCTGGGAGATCGGACGGAAAAGCGGCCGCTGTCGCGGCAGGGAGGATGCTTCACGTCAAGGAGGCCACGTGCGTGGCAGGGAAGATGCTGGAGCGTCACGGAAAGTGATGCGTAAGAACGTGCACAGCGTCCTTGTCACCAGCGCCCAGCAACCCACTCTGGCTGTAGAAGAAGAGGCTTTCGGCGCGTGAATCGCGCCGAAAGCGAATTCAACGAGGAAACAGCGTCAGATCAAAATCAAGAAAGCCGTGCGGCAGAAGGTGCGCGCGTCGAGAAGACTTGGACTATTGGCTTCTTGCCGTAGCCTGTCGCCCGTTGTCCGTCGCCTGGTGACGCACCGCGCGCTTCTGGCCAGGGCCCAGGGCCCAGAGCCCAAGATTCATCTCTCCCTCAACGCCTCCTTCGCCTTGTTCACCGGCTTCAACAGATAGTCGAGGACCGTTTTCGAACCGGTACGAATGTCTACCGTCGCGACCATGCCGGGCATGATGGCGTGTTCCTTGCCGTCCTTCGTGCGCAGCGTCGAGCTGCGTGTGTGCAGGTAGACGCGGTAATAGACCTGATCGCGATGCACCTCGTCCTGTAACGTGTCGGGCGAGATGCGATCGACGACTGCGTCGAGCGTACCGTAGATCGAGGGATCGTAGGCGGTGATCTTCACCGTTGCCGGCAACCCCGGACGAATGAATGCGATGTCGCGCGGACTCAGCCGCGCTTCGATCAAGAGCGTATCTTCGATCGGCACGATCTCCATCAGCGTGCCGCCCGGCGCAACGACGCCGCCGATGGTCGTGTGTTCAAGATTCTTCACGATGCCGCGCACCGGCGATGTGAGCACTGTTCGTTCGAGCTGATCGCGCCGCCCGCTCATTACCTGACGGATGACTTCGAGCTCGGCCATCGTCTTGGCGTATTCGGCATTCGCCTCGATGATGTATTGATTGCGCACCGAAGCGAGCTTGGCGGCGAGCTCGTTTTCCTGACGCTTGAGGCGAATCAGCTCCACATCGCTCGCAGCTCCGAGCTCGACCAACGGTGCGGTCAGCTCGATCTCGCGCCGCACGAGCCGCAGCGATTCTTCCAGACTTGCGGTGTTCTCCTTCAGGTTGTGACGCCGCGAACGAAAGAGCTCCATTTCACGCGCCACGAGCTCCGGCATCGCTTCGACTTCCTGACTGAAGCGCGGCGCTCCGCCTTCGATCTCCGCCTTCAGACGCGCGCCGGCGGCTTCGAGCGAGCGCGCCTTCGCGACCACCTCGCCCACGGTTGCCATGAACCGTGCGCGATCGAGCGCAGCGAGCGTCTGGCCCACCTGCACGAGATCGCCTTCGCGCACGAAGATCTCCTCGATGATGCCGCCTTCGAGCGTCTGAATGAGCTGCGATTTCGACGAGGGCGTCACGCGCGCCGATCCCACCGCGACCTCATCCACCTTCGCGAATGCGGCCCACACGATGAAGACCGTGATCAGACAAGCGAGGATCGGAATGATCCGGCTGCGCGGCGGCCGGTCGTCCTCCCAATTCAGAACCTGAGACTTCGATGAATCCGCTGTCAGCAGGGCACTGTTCATGTTCGATCCTCCGTCAGCCCACGGCAGCGACCGGCGCGGCCTGCGGCCGTGCCAACGACTTCAATACGTCGGACTTGGGACCATCGAGCACGATGCGGCCGTTGTCGATGACGATGATGCGATCGACGATCGGCAGGATGCCGGCGCGATTGGTCGCAATGATCAACGTGCGATCGCCTGCCCAGCGCCGTAGCCGCTCGACGAACTGCCGTTCGGTACTTTCGTCCATCGCGGCAGAAGGCTCATCGAGCAGCACGATGTTGCTGTTTCTAAGGAGCGTGCGCGCGAGGAGCAGCGTCTGACGCTGGCCGCCCGACAAACCGATACCGCCTTCCTGCAGCATCAGATCGAGGCCGCGCGATTGGCCTTGCACCAGGTGCAAACCGCCGGTCACCGACAACGCCTCGAGAATCTCTTCGTCCGTCGCATCGGGCCGGCCGATCGTGAGGTTCTCGCGGATGCTGCCGAGGAAGAGCTGTGCACTCTGACCGAGATAGCCGATCTCGCGCCGCAGGTCCGCAGGACTGATGATGTTGAGATCCGTGCCGTCGAGCAGAATCTGGCCGCTCGTCGGCTGCGCCATGCCCGAAAGTAGACGCAACATGGTGCTCTTGCCGGCGCCGATCCGTCCCAACAGCGCAATGCGCTCGCCGGGACGAATCACGAGATCGTCCACTTGAAAGACGGTTGCGCCGCCTTCACCGTACGCATAGCGCACGTTCTGGAATCGATACTCGCCCTTGAGCGTCGGGCGGCGCAGCAGCTCGCGCTCCGGATCGTGATCGACGGGCTTGGCCAAGAGATCGTTGAGCCCCGACAGCGCCACTTTGGCGTTTTGCCATCGGGCGAGCGCCTGCCCCAGCGGCATGAACAATACGATCACCCGGTTGGTCAGAATCGAGCACGCGATGAGCGCACCCATGCTCATCTCGCCTGACAGCACCATATAAGTGCCGGCCACGAGCACCGCCGTATACGCCAGGTGCTGCAGCGATTGCGTCCAGTTCACGAACAGCGCGGTATAACGACGCTGCGCGATGCCCGCTTGCGCCGCGGTGTGGGTGAAGCGCTCCCACAATGCTTGAAAGCGCGACTCGGCCTGCAATGCCTTGATTTCCTCCACCCGCTCGATCGACTCGACCAGGATGGCGTTGCGCAGCGCCGATTCGCGCATGCCTTCGCGCGCGAGCTTCGCCATCGGCACCTGCAGCAGCAGGCCGGGCACGAGGATCGCGACCAATACCGCGAGCACGATGAACACGAGCGGACCGGCCAGCGCCGCAAAGAACGCCAGGAACAGGATAACGAACGGCAGATCGATGAACGCCGCGACTGTCGTGGAGGTCAAGAGCTCACGCAGCTGCTCGATGTCGCGCAGCTGCGCAATGAACGAACCCGTCGACTTCGGGCGCGACTCGTTCCTGATATCGAGCGCACGGGCGAATACGAGCGAAGAAATCGCCAGGTCCGCGCGTTTCCCGATACGATCAGCGAGCGATACGCGTGCCGTGCGCAGAGCAAGCTCGAACGCAATTGCAGTCAACACGCCCAACGCCAGCACCCACAGCGTCGGTATCGATTGCGCGGGCACCACGCGATCCCACACCTGCATGGCGAACAGCGACGTCGCAAAGGCGAGCAGGTTGCCGAACAGCGAGGCCAACACGATCTGTCCGTAGCTCGATTTGTCGCGCAGCACGATGTCGCGGAACCACGAAGGCTTCGTGGCGCGCAGAAATTCGTCGATGCGCGCATCGCGCGTGCGCGTCGTCAGCGGCTCGACGAAAGCGATGCGGCCGGTGAACTGCTCTTTGAACGTCTCGAGCGGAATCTGCTGCTCGATCGTTCCACCTGCCGTCGGCACCGCCACGATCACTTCCTGTGGGCCACGGCAGTGCACGACAACCACATTGCCGTCACGGCACTCGGCCAGCACCGGCATCAATCGGGACGGCACGTCCGCGAGCTGCGCCTCTGTAATCTTGAGCTGCAGCCCCATGAGCGGCGCGATACGCACCATCGTCTGTTGCCAGTCCGGGGACTGCATCGCATCGATGCGACGACGCAGCTCCTCCCGCGTGAGCTGCACGCCTTTCAGCCGCGCGATCTCGACGATTGCATCGATCCATTGGTTACGTGCGTCGGCTTCCGCACTCATTGGTTGCTTCCTTCTTGCGCTAGACGCATGGCCAGCCCCAGCGACGGCCGGAGCGAGCCACAGGCCGCTTCGTACTGAATGCGAGCGCGCATCACGTCATACTCCGCCGCGATGCGTGCGCTCGCTGCCCGGTAGATCTCGAGCTCGGCGCTGAGCAGATCCGCGAGGCTGCGCTTGCCCAGCTTGTACTCTTCCAAGAAGATCTGACTGGTGTTGATTGCGTGCTGTTCCTGATTGCGATGCGCCGCGATGCGCGCCTCGCCGCCTTCGATCTGCTCGCGAGCCGCGAGCATGCGCCCGCGCAGATCGAGCGCTACGGAATCACGGATCGCACGTGCGGCACGCCGATCCTCGATCGCAGAACGCAGCGCATGACGTGTACCCGCGCGATACAAGTCGCCCGTCACGGTGATGAGCGCGGTGACCGAATTGTTCGGCCGATAGGTCGACTCGAAGCCGCTGTAGTGATTCCAGTCGTAGCCCACTTGCAGCCCGAGACGCGGATAGCGCTCCGATCGCACTTCGTTGATGCGCGCCTCCGCCGCGCGCTCCGCCGCTTCCGCCGCGGCGACCATCGGTACCGCGTCCAGGTCCGGCTCGGCGCGATGGCGCTCGAAGCGCGCTACCACGGCAGCCGGATCCAAATAGCGTTCGGGCACGACGCCGGTGAGATTCGACAATGCCTTGATCGCGGACTGATACGCCGTGCGAATCTGCACTTGTTCGCCGCGCGCACTCTCGACGCGTACGCCGGCAAGCAGCAGATCCGACTTATCCGATAAGCCCGCGTCGCTGCGCATCCGAATGAGCTCCCGCAGCCTCTCCAGCGAGGCGATGTGCCGCTCGGTCTCGGCCTGCAGGAGCTCGTGACGCTTCACATCGAGAAAGCCGAGCGCCGCCTGCCCCGCAAGCTGATCTGCCGTCGCCGCCAGCTCGAGCTCGCGCTGATGTTCCGTCGCGGACGCCGCATCGATCTGATTGCGGCTACGTCCGAAGTCCCAAATGAGCTGTTGAATGGCGATACCGCCGCCCGTCGGCCCGCCATTGACCTCCCAGTCGCCCGACGACGAGGTCGTATCCGGTCCAAGATTGCCGCGGTACGTCAGCACCGGCAGCCAGACGCTGCGTGCCGCATCGATATCTGAACGACCCTTTGCAAGGTTTGCGAGCGCATACGCGACTTGCGGATGGCGCGCGACCGTCATGGCCACCGCGTCGGCGATGCTCATCGGCGCGTTCGACGGCCTGACTTCGGTAGTGAACTCGTCCGCGAAATAGTCGGCGGCTGACTGTGCGGGCATGCTTGCTACGCTTGCCAACAGCGTCATGATTGCCACCGCGAGCGTTCCTCGCGCGCTCATTGTTTGTCCGTTGCTCATCCGTCGACACGTGATTGTCCTGGGCGTCGGTTGGCCGCTGCCTGCCGTGGCCCATCAGTTGCGCGTTACAGATACCGGAAAACTGCGCGGCTCGTTCGGGAATCCAGTGCAGCGTGCAGCAATCGGCGCGACGCCTATTCTTCAAGCGTGTGCGCGGCGACGAGTCGGCATAAGTCACACGAGCAAGCGACCGTTTTCGACGCATGCACGCACTGTGAGCACATCAGTTGCAGGAACCAACCAAGCGCCGAAGTCCTCTTCGGCAAACCATGACGCCGTCGTCTTGAAGCTCTCAACCTAGACGGTCCAGGGCGCTACAGATCAGCTACTCGATTTCGAAGGTTCACACGCATCGCTCGGCAACGTCGCCCACATGTTATTGGCGAGCGAAGGCGACCCATCGGCTAATTGCCCTTGTTCTTGTCATGGCAACGCCTGACGTCCGACAACGGGATCGGTCGTGCCTCTTTTTGAGGCACCCGTCACTAAACTCGGCCCCTCCTGTTGGTATTTTTTCCCAGCGCGGGCATCTGGCTCGCCACAACAAGAACAACCGTCAACCGTTACGCGAGCCACTGGATGCGAGTTGAAATCTTCAGGCACGCGCAGCGTTCGACGCTGCGCGCAGGTGTACGTTTTTCTGTTCTCCTCCTGCCCCTTCTCGCCCCGCTGGCAAGTGCGCAGACTGCGCCCGACGCGGGCCGCGTGCTGGAACAAACGACCCCGGCACCCACGCCTCCGCCGACGTCGACTTTGAATCTGCACATCGAGGAACGTCCGGCGATCTCCCTGCCAGACAGTGAGACGATCGCCGTGACACGCATTCGCGTGACCGGTGCAACGCGCGTCTCCGAAGAGACGCTGCATGCAGCAGTCGCCCAGCTCGAAGGCAAGACCGTCAGCCTGGCCGAGTTGCAGGCGCTCGCCCAGCGCATCACTCGAATCTATCGAGATCGCGGCTATCTGCTGAGCCGCGCCTACATCCCGGCACAGGAAATCAAGGACGGTGTCGTCGAGATCGCCGTTCTCGAAGGCCGGCTCGCAGCCCTGCGCGTCGAGAACAAGAGCGATCTTCACGGCCCGGCGCTCGCCGCGCTGAATCGTATTCCGCTCGGCGAGCCGTTGACCGCGCGCGATCTGGAACGCGCGCTCCTGCTGGCGAACGATACGCCCGGCGCGAACGTGAAAGCGACACTGATTCCGGGAGCTCGAGTCGGTACATCGGACTTGCTCGTCGAGGTCGACCCCGCGCGCCGCATCGAGGGCACGCTGAGCGCGGACACCCACGGCAATCGCAACACCGGTCGCTTCCGTGCGGGACTCGATCTTGCCTTCAACAATCCGCTCGCGCTCGGCGATCAGCTGACGTTCACCGCATTGGCGAGCCTCGAGGACATGTACTACGTGCGCGCGGGCTATCACCTGCCCGTCAATCGCTGGGGCACGCGCATCGGCGTGTCGTATGCGTGGCTCGATTACGCGCTCGGTGAGCAGTTCGCCGCCCTCGATGCCGACGGCACCGCACAAATCGCGAGCTTGCACGTGAAGCATCCATTCGTACGCTCGCGCTCGTTCAATCTCTACGGCGAGCTGCAATACGAACACAAGGAGCTCGAAGATCGGCTCGGCGCTTTCGACATCGAAAGCGACAAGGAACTCCACGACTGGACGTTGGGCATCGTCGGCAGCTTCGTCGACAGCGGCGGGCGCGGCAGCAACGCGTTCGCCGTACGCTACACGCACGGCGACTTGAGCCTCGATCCGATCACGCAGGCGATAGATGCCGCCACTGCGAGAACCAGCGGCAACTTCGGCAAATGGACGATCAATCTGCAGCGCGCGCAACCGCTGACGCCGTCCTTCTCCTTGTATCTGTCGTATCTCGGACAGTTCGCCGACGGCAATCTCGACTCGGCCGAGAAGCTCTCGCTGGGCGGCGCATACGCCGTGCGTGCCTATCCGCAGGGCGAGGCGCCTGGCGATGAGATTCATCTCTTCACGCTCGAGGCGCGCTGGCGTGCACCTATCCGCTTGCACGGCGAGTGGACCTTTAGCGGCTTCGTCGATCACGGCGAAGCGAGGATCAATCACTCGCCCTGGGATGCGGGCGACAACCGTCGCGAGCTGACCGGTGCCGGCGTGGGATTGAACGTCGAACTGCCGGCCGGCTTCAGCATCCGAGGCAACCTCGCCTGGCGTGTCGGCAACGAGCGCCCGCAAGGCGATCGGGATCGCGCGCCTCGCGCGTGGATGTACGCCGCCAAGCACTTCTAGCGCTGCAGATCTTCCGAGGAGGTCGGACGCCCATGAACCTCATCTACAAGCTGATCTGGAACGATTCGCTCGGAGCGTTCACTGTTGCGTCCGAGCTCACCCGAGCACGCGGCAAGTGCCCGCGCCGTGCACGTGTCGTTTGCGGCTTGATGCTGGCCGCTGCCGCCATGGGCGGGCAGGCGCAATCGCTACCCACGGGTGCTGAGATCACGGTCGGTCAAGGCTCGATTCTGCAAACCGGTAACACGCTGACGATCACGCAAGATACGCAGAACCTGGCCATCAACTGGCAACAGTTCAATGTCGGCGCCAACGAGACGGTGCGCTTCGCACAGCCGAACGCATCGGCCATTGCGTTGAACCGAGTCTTAGGTAGCGATCCGTCGCAGATTCATGGTGCGATCGAAGCCAACGGCCAAGTGTGGCTGCTCAATCCCAACGGCGTGCTGTTCGGTAACGGTGCGCAAGTGAACGTCGGCGGCTTGGTCGCCTCGACGTTGAACATCAGCGATGCTGATTTCTTGGCCGGTAATCGCACGCTGAGCGGCAGCGGTAACGGCCACATCGTCAACTACGGAAACATCTCTGCGCGCTACGGTGGCTATGTCGCGCTGCTCGGCGGACAGGTTTCCAACCAAGGCGTCGTCAGCGCGAAGCTGGGCACGGTCGCGCTCGCATCTGGCGAACGCATCACGCTCGACTTCGCGGGTGACTCGCTGCTCAACGTCAGCGTCGATGCCGGCACCCTCGACGCACTCGTCGACAATCGGCAGTTGATTCGTGCCGATGGCGGTCAGGTCATCATGACTGCTCGCGCAAGCGATGCCGTGCTCGACACCATCGTCAACAACACCGGCATCGTCGAAGCACGCACCGTCGAGCGTCAGGGCGGCGTGGTCAAACTGCTCGGCGGCTTCGAAGGTGGAACCGTGAATGTCGGCGGCACGCTCGACGCCTCGGCACCGAACGGCGGCGATGGCGGCTTCATCGACACGTCGGGGCACAAGGTCACAATCGCCGATGACGCGCGTATCACCACGCGCGCTGCCGACGGCCGCACCGGCACCTGGCTCATCGATCCCAACGATTACACGATCGGAGCCGGAGGCGACATCACCGGCGCTCAGCTCTCCGCTCAGCTCGCCGACAACAACGTCGTCATCCGCAGCATCGATGGCGCGGACACGCTCGGCAACGGCGACATCTTCGTCAACGACGCCGTGAGCTGGAGCGCCGATACGACGCTGACGCTCGAGGCCGAGCGCAATATCGAGGTCAATGCTGCGATCGCCAACAGCGGCAACGGAAATCTCGTGCTGCGCGCGGACAGCAACGGCATTAGCGTCGGAACGGTGAGCTTCGGCGCCGACGGCGCGATCAGCATGGCGGGCGGTCGCACCGACATCTACTACAACGTCGCCGACTACGCGACGCCCACGGATTTCTCGCCGTACATTTCGAGCGGCGATCACACCGCCTGGATGCTGGTCAACGAGATCGATCAATTACAGGCGATTCAGAACAACCTCGCCGGCAATTACGCGCTCGGTCGCGACATCGATGCCACCGCAACCGTGGGGTGGAACCTCGGCGCCGGCTTCATCCCGCTCGGCACGTTCACGGGTGCGCTCGATGGACTGAATCACACCATCGACGGGCTGGTCATTGATCGCTCCTCAAACCAAGTCGGGCTCTTTTCGGTGCTGTCAAGCACCAGCGCCGTATCGAATCTCGGGCTGACGGACGTCGTGGTAGCGGGGACTAGCAGTGTGGGCGCGCTGGCAGGCGCTGCGGAAGGAGCCATTACCAATGTCTATTCGACGGGCACGGTAAGCGCCACATCGGTTGCGGTCGGCGGATTGATCGGCGTGCTCGCGAGCCCTCACAGCTCGATAAGCAACAGCTATTCGGAAGCGTCGGTACACCAACTGACGGTCTACCCGGACAACGGCAAGGCCGGAGGACTAGTAGGGAGTATGACATCCGGTGCCGCCATAACGAACAGCTACGCTACAGGAGATGTCAGTGGTTATACGGACGTCGGCGGACTTGTCGGGGCGGCATCGTTTGGCAGTCTGATCTTAGAGAGTTATGCCACAGGAGAGGTGACGGGTGCCCATAACATCGGAGGATTGGTGGGCGATGCAATTGACGTCTCCATCATTCAGAGTCATGCCACGGGCGATGTCAGCAGCTACGCACAGGTCGGTGGACTCCTAGGGTGGGGGACAAGGGTCGTTATATCTCAGAGCTATGCAGCTGGAAATGTCAGTGCCACGGGTGGCTTGGTCGGCGGGCTTGTCGGAGTCGCGCAAGACAACAGCACTGTCACCGACAGCTACGCCACGGGCACGATTGCGGGCGACGGTTACGTCGGCGGGTTGATCGGACACGCATATGCTGGGGTCTCGATCAACAAGAGTTATGCCACTGGCACGGTTAGCGGCACCGACAATGTCGGTGGTCTGCTCGGAGTTGCAGAAGACATTTCGATCTCGCACAGCTATGCGGAAGGGTCTGTTACCGGTTTTGACTACGTCGGTGGTCTGCTCGGAGTTGCAGAAAACACTTCGATCTCGCACAGCTATGCAAAAGGGTCTGTTACCGGTTTTGACTACGTCGGCGGTCTGGTCGGCTATGCAGAAGAGGACCAAACCGTCTTTCAAAGCTACGCGACTGGCGCGGTTAGCGGAGATCGCCACGTCGGCGGCCTGATTGGTCACGCATCGAACGACGCCTCCATCGCTCAGAGTTATGCCACCGGCGACGTAAGCGGACGACTCGATGCGGTCGGCGGACTCATTGGCTTCGCATCGACAAACATCGCAATTACCGGTAGCTATGCCACCGGTACGGTTGAAGGCGATCTCTGGGTGGGCGGACTGATCGGCAGAGCTTCGAACATCTCTATTACTGGAAGTCATGCAAGCGGAGCCGTTCACGGTGACACCGACGTCGGCGGACTGATCGGCAGAGCTTCGAACTCGACACTGATCTCGACGAGCTACGCTTCTGCTCGGATCAGCGGCCGCATAGGCGTCGGTGGTCTCGTCGGCGACGCTGAGGTCGATTTCGAGATTGCGGATAGCTACGCGCACGGCGAGGTTGTCGGCGATCGGTACGTCGGCGGACTTGTCGGTGCGGCGGCCTGGAACGGTCTGATCGCCAATAGTTACGCGACCGGCACCGTGAACGGCGCGGTGGAGGTTGGCGGCCTGGTCGGCATAGCCATCACCAACATTGCGATTTCGCAGAGCTACGCGACAGGAACCGTCATCGGCCAGAGTGACGTGGATCCGACCATCGGACATGCAATCGGCGGCTTGGTCGGCTGGCTCTCCGACTCCTCCATCACGCAAAGCTACGCCACCGGCGCCGTTGTCGGCGTGCACGACGTTGGCGGCTTGGTGGGAACGGTACGCGGTAGCAGCTCCGTCACCGAGAGCTATGCCGCCAACACGGTGACTGGCAATTTCGACTTCGGCGGCTTGTTCGGCTCGTTCGATGGCAACGACATCACCGTCAGCAGAAGCTTCTGGGATGTCGGTCTCTCGGGTTTGACCGATCCGGTGAGCAGCTCCGGACCCACCGCCGACATGGTCGGCCTGAGCACAGCCGACATGATGGAGATCGGTTCGTTCACCGGCTGGGACATCGCCGATCAGGGCGGCAGCAGCGCCGTGTGGCGCATCTACGAAGGTCGGACCTATCCGTTACTGCGTACGTTCCTGACGCCGCTGACCCTCTCGCTCACGTCTTCCGCCGTAACCAAGACCTACGATGGTCTCGCCTTCGACGCAAGCGGCATCATCGATGCCACCGGACTCAAGTCCGGCGAGAGCCTCAACGATCTGCTCGGCATGCTCAGCTACGGTGCTGCCGACGGCGCGCGCAATGTAGGCGTCTACACCGTCGAGCTCGGCGGGCTCTATTCGAATCAGCAGGGCTACGACATCGAATACGTCGGCACCGCAACGCTGAACATCGATCCGCGCACTTTGACAATCGACGCGACGGCCCAGAATCGCACATATGACGGCACGACCGCGGCAACGGTCACACTGACCGACGATCGCATCGCGGGCGACGATCTCACGATCAGCTTCAGCAGCGCATCTTTCGACGACAAGAACGCCGGCACGGGCAAGATGGTGACCGTCTTCGACATCTCTGTCACCGGGGCTGACGCGAACAACTACACCTGGAACAACACCGCAACCGCTACAGCGGATATTCATCGCCGGACCTTGAACGTTACCGCTGACGCTCAGGACAAGACTTATGACGGCACGACCGCGGCAACCGCGACACTCGACGATGATCGTGTCGCAGGCGACGCACTCATGCTGGGCTACGCCAGCGCCGACTTCGACGACAAGAACGTCGGCACGGGCAAGACAGTGACGGTCGCCGGCATTGCGGTGACGGGTGCCGATGCCGATAACTACACGTGGAATACGACGACCACGACCACGGCGAGCATCGAGCGCGCAACGTTGAGCGTCACCGGCGCGACAGCACAGAACCGCGCTTACGACGGCACGACCCCTGTCGCAATTCAAGGCGCGACGCTCTCCGGTGTGTTCGGCAATGATGCCGTGACTTTGACGAATGCGAACACCGGCTCGATGGCCGACAAGCACGTCGGTAACGGCAAAGCCGTGACGACCGCGATGGGCTTGAGCGGCGCCGATGCGAACAACTACGTGCTCCTCCAACCCGCCGGTTTGACCGTCGACATCACGCCACGCGAGCTGCTGATCTCGGCGACGGGCCACAACCGCACGTACGACGGTACGACAGTTGCGACGGTCACACTCGACGACGATCGCGTTGCCGGTGACTTGCTCTCATTGAGCCATGCCAGCGCCGCGTTCGACGACAAGAATGCGGGTCAGGGGAAAACGGTTACTGTCGCCGGAATCAGCGTCACGGGTGACGACGCGAACAACTACACCTGGAACACGACGGCGACCGCGACCGCGGACATCGAGCGTGCGATGCTGCACATCACAGCGGTCGGCCACGATCGACTCTATGACGGCACGACGTCTGCAACAGTGACGCTCGAAGACGACCGTATCGCCGGCGACGTGCTCTCGCTGAGCTACGCCAGTGCGGCGTTCCTCGATGCAGCCGTGGGCAGTGACAAGCAGATCGAGGTGCTCGGCATCTCGGTCACCGGCGCCGATGCACACAACTACACCTGGAACACCAGCACATCGGCCGTTGCGAACATCTTCGAGAGTCGCGACCTGTTGATGCCGCTATCGGTGGAGCAGGTTCTCCCGGAAGACTCCGAGGAGCGATTCATCAAGCCTTTTCCGACGATACTGCAAATCTCAGGCGGCATCCGCCTGCCTGAAGGGCTGCAGGACTTAGATGAATAAGCAGGACCGCCGCGAAACGACCTTGCTTCGGCTAAGTCGTGCGGATGCAAGGCGAGGATTGGTCTTAGGCATTCGATGGCAGGAGGCTTGGCTCGCCGCCCAACGGCGCGAGCCAAGCCGAGTCCAAGATCAGCGCTTGATGCTGTAGACGAAGCTTGCTTTCGGCGAACGCAGCCAGCGCTCGGCGATCGTGCTACGGATCTGCGCGAACTCGTCGCCCCCATCGACATACTTCGCCTTGAGCGCTTCCGCGGTCTTACGATCGCCCGAGGCCTTGATCTTCAGCACCGTCGTTTCGAAGGCTTGGATCGCAGGCGAGAGCTTGTCGAAGTTCAGTTCCATGCAGCCCTTGTCGGTGCCGTTCGCCGCCATGGCATCCGCGTGCCACTCCAAAGCGCCATCGTCGAGGAAGGCGCCGACCTGCATCGCCGCGAGCTGGCTGTAATTGCGCGGCGTGCCGTCCGCGGCATACATGCCACGAGAAATGTGCCCGAACGCCCAGGCTACGCCGCGAACGTGGATCTTGCGCACCTCTTCAGGCGAGAAGATGCCTTTCATGCCAAGCCAATCGGTTAAGTAGAGCGCGGTCGTTTGCGCTTTCAGCTCTTCGAGCGTCGAGGCGAGCGGACCGCCGAAGATCTGGTCGTCCTCTTTGCCGTTCACCTTGTACTCGTGAGACGGTCCCAAGTTGTGCGCTGCCTCGTGCAACAGCGAGTTGATGATCGACTCGCGCGCCGATGTCGTCGCCAGCTCGTTCGTCTTCGGGCAGAACATCGATGCCATGAGCTGGCCCTGCACCGTCTGACTGTCCGCATCCGTATAGAAGTTCGTCATCGCGACGGTACGGCCGCCCTTCTCGGCCACCGGTCCCCAATTGGGCAACGACTGTCCCACCGTCGCGCCGCTCGGCGGACGTTTGTCGCCGGCGTTGTAAACGACATCGATGAAATCGGGAATCGCGAAATTGACGTTACGCGCCTTGTACGGCGCGCCTGCCATCTTCGCGAGCGTCGATTCCATTTCGTTCTTCAGAGGATCGAGCTTGCGTTGCCATTCGATCGACTCCGGATTGATGCGCGCCAGCTGGAAAGCGAAGCTGGCCTTCCACGCGCACGGATCGTAGTACACCTCGTCCGGCGCAATGCGCAGAAACCACTTGCTGTTCTGCGCATTCATGGCGACCCAGGCTTCGTTCGCCGGTTCCCAATCGTTTGTCCGGAACGATTGTGCAGCGGCGGTGAGATACCGCTGGAGTGCCGCTTCATCGTCGCCGAGCACGTTGGCCGCTGCTTCGAGCTCGTTGGCGATTGCCGACATTTCGAGCCGGTAGGCCTCGTGGTACGGCACGGCTTTGAAGCCTTCGCCATCGCGCTCGACGATGCTGAAATGATCCATCAGCGCTTTTGCATTGCGCTGCTTTTCCAACATGCCGCAGAAACCCGGATCGCTCTGAATGTCGGCGGGATACAGGCCGACGGCGCGCGGCGGCTTGGGAACGATCGCCGTACAGGCAGGATCGTTTTCGGTGCGCGGCTGCACGCAGAACGGCGATTGATTGCGATAGAACACCGCACGGCTCAAGGTATCGCCCTCGGGGATTTGCCCTTCCATTCCGAACACGCCGTTCTGTTTCGCGTAAATGCGCTCGATCAGGCCGGCCGCCGCCAGCATGTGATCGAGGAATTTCTGCTCGCCTTCCGACAGCTGCGTGAGATCGGTTTCGACGAGCGTCGGCCGTCCTTGCGCAAGCTCGGCTCGTAGCGTTTCGATCCGCTTTTGTTCCTCGGCGTTAGCGACCGGCGCATCGGGTTGACGAATGCGCTCGTAAGCCTTCGCAAACTGCGCCGTGAACTTGCCCGAAGCATCGACCCACTCGGAACGCTGATCGTGCGGCATCCCGGTGATCACCGCGAGCTCGTCCGGCTCGATGGCGCCATTGCCGTTCGCGTCTTCGCGCCAGAACAGCGGCAAGAACAACTCCACCGCGCGGAAATTGAATGCAGTTCGATCGACCGCGGAATACGGCAATTGTGTACGAGCATCGTCCGTGCCTTGCTTACCGCAGCCATTTAATGCGAGTGCAGCAGCTGCTGCGTATACAAAAAGCATTGCAGAGCGCACTTTGGATTTGGTCATGAAGGGTCTCCGATTGGAGTGGACGTGCAGTTCTACTGCGAATCGGAGAGCTCGGACAAGCACGAATGGGATTCCCGACGATTTCCCCCTGTAGGCCGGATTTCATAGCAAAGGGCCGGGTTAAAACCCGGCCCTCCCGTTTCGACGAGTTGCCTCGCTCCTCAATCGTCGTCGCGCTCTTCCCTGAGAATGCGGCCGTCCTTCGGATCGAGCTTCACCTCCACGCGAATACCCTGCGGCGAAATCGCTTCCGCCTCCCAAACACCGTCGTCCTTCTCGACATCTTCGATGTTGGTATAGCCGAGCGACTCGAGCTTCTGCACGATCTCGACCAGCGTCAGCTCGGTTTTCGCATCCGCCAGCTGCGCAACAGCAAGACCGGATGCGCCCGCCATACCCAACGCCAAAGCCGCAAGCGCTACAAGTGTCGTCTTCATCTTCATTGCAAAAACTCCTCGATTGATGGACCTGCCTCAGCAGTCGAGCGAGAGCTTTACATGCAGGCCATTAACCGGTTGTGAGCGCGCGATTCACGATTCGTTAACGACTGAATCGGCAGAATCTACGCATGCTCCGTATCGTCCAATTACTCGTTATTACCGCCTTGCTGCTCGGTACGTTCGCCGGCATCCGTGCCGACGATGTCGGGCCTGAGGAAGCGCGTCGCGCCGTGGCTCGCGGGGAGCTTCGACCGCTCTCCGAGATCCTCGCCGCTGCCCTAAAGGAGTCCGGCGGCAAGGTGATCGAGGTCGAGCTCGAACGCAAACGCTCGGGCCGGTACATTTACGAAATCGAGATCCTGACGGACCAAGGCCGCGTCATCGAAGTGGAGTACGATGGTCGTACCGGTCAACGGCTTTCGGTCGAAGAAGAAGACGATGACGACGACGATGACGACTGATGCGCATCCTGCTCGCAGAAGATGAGCCCAAGCTCGCCGAACGCATCGCCGCCCGCCTGACGGAGGCCGGCTTCGTCGTCGATGTTGCGCACGACGGTCCACGCGCGCAGTTCTTGGGTTCTAGCGAGACCTACGATGCCATCGTGCTCGATCTCGGCTTGCCCAAGATGGACGGCTTGTCGGTGCTCGAATCGTGGCGCGCCGCCGGAATTCGCACGCCCGTCCTGATCCTCACTGCACGCAGCCGCTGGCACGAGAAGCTCGCCGGTTTCAACGCCGGCGCCGGAGCCGCTCCCGCCGGAGCCGCTCCCGCCGGAGCCGCTTCCGCCGGCGCCGCCCCGGCCGGACTCCGCCCCCGCCGAACCGCCGGCCTCCGCTGCAACGCCGCTCCCCTTCCCGCCGCCGGCCGCGGCCGATTCGGACGTCCGCCCCCGGTCTCCATCCCCGTTCGCCCAAACACTCCATGCGGCGACGATCAAAATCCCGCCCAGCAGCAGCGCATTCCAAAGCAGCAGCCGTCTGCGGCGGGCTTTTCTTTTTCTACGCATTGTCTCCGTTCTCGATTGACGCACCGCCGTCTCCCCCGCACGAATCTCCATCGGCCTATTATAACACGGCTTCCCCGGCGCAGGCAGGGGGAAATTGCCTGCGCCCTGCGGCCCCAAGCGGCATCGCCGCAACGACATGCCGCAATCGCTTTCATTACCGGCGCACCAGGACAGGCGGCGCGGAACGGCCG
>CALLKK010000004.1 GCA_938008435.1 uncultured Steroidobacter sp.
GAGTCTGGGCCGTGTCTCAGTCCCAGTGTGGCTGGTCGTCCTCTCAGACCAGCTACGGATCGTCGCCTTGGTAGGCCATTACCCTACCAACTAGCTAATCCGACTTGGGCTCATCTGTTAGCGCCAGGCCTTTCGGTCCCCAGCTTTCCACCGTAGTGCGTATGCGGTATTAGCCCGAGTTTCCCCGGGTTGTCCCCCACTAACAGGCAGATTCCCAAGCATTACTCACCCGTTCGCCGCTCGTCGCCAGGGTTGCCCCCGCGTTACCGCTCGACTTGCATGTGTTAGGCACGCCGCCAGCGTTCAATCTGAGCCAGGATCAAACTCTTCACTTAAAAGCCTAATTTCTTAGACCTTCACTTGAAGCGAGTATCCCAACTAGCTTTACTGGCTAAATTGGTCACTCGTCATCGAAATGTTGCGTTTCGCAACGAACCGACGCGAGTCCCCACACAAATTACCTGTTTCGATTGTTAAAGAGCAGGTCTACACAGTCAGCGTAGACAGAAGCGGAATTATAACCGCGAACCCCGCCTCGTCAACACCGCAGCGATGCTGCGTTTCGACTTTTTTGGAGATTCGCGCTTCGGCTTCAACACCGAAGTCACCGCGACGAGGCCGCGCATCTTACTGGCGAAAATCCGGGAGTCAACACCCTCCGTGAAATTTTTTCGCCTTGCTTCGTCGGCCCTCGGAACGCCGGTTTTCCGTCGTCCCGACCCGCCGCAGAGTCGTCACGCAGAGGCGACGCCAGCGGCGGGGCGCGAACTTTGCCGAGATTGTTTCCGAAACGCAAGAGGGGATCGCACGATCGTTCGCGCCACGCCCGCCTGCACGCAAGAAAGTGTGCTCAGCTCGCCTTGCTGCGCAGGTCGATTTCGACGAACACGCGCTTGCCGACTTGCACGAGATAGCTTGCGCCCGCAGCAATCGTGGCCTTCGTGCTCGTGACTTTTTCGTTGTTCACGCGAACGCCGCCCTGTTCGATCAAGCGGAATGCCTGCGATGTGCTCGGCACCAATGCGCATTGCTTGAGCAGCGCCGCGAGTCCGAT
Organism: uncultured Steroidobacter sp.; assembly: GCA_938008435.1. Lineage (GTDB taxonomy): Bacteria > Pseudomonadota > Gammaproteobacteria > Steroidobacterales > Steroidobacteraceae > Steroidobacter. The sequence goes on from CALLKK010000004.1 coordinate 1,055, forward strand.
CTCCTTGCCGTCGATGTGCTCGATACGCGTAGGAACGTCTTGCGGAATTTCGCGATGCTGACTGCGCGCAGCAAAATTCTCGCGCGCTTTACGCGCCGCCTCGTTGCCATGGAAACGCGCAGTAATTTCCAGCGCGAGCTCGATCTTTGCTTCCATCGGATTGCGACCGTCGGCAACTTCCGCACGCAGCTTGGAAAGCTCCGCATTGCTGCGGAATGAAAGCAGATCGAAGTAGCGCCACATGAGCTCGTCGGAAATAGACATCAGCTTGCCGAACATGTCGTCCGGCGGCTCGGTGACGCCGATGTAGTTACCGAGCGACTTCGACATCTTGTTGACGCCGTCGAGACCTTCGAGCAGCGGCATCGTGAGCACAACCTGCGGCTCCTGCCCGTACGCCTCCTGCAATTGCCGCCCGACGAGCAGATTGAATTTCTGATCCGTTCCGCCGAGCTCGACGTCCGCCTGCAGCGCCACCGAGTCATAGCCCTGCACGAGCGGATAAAGAAACTCGTGGATCGCGATCGGTTGACCGCTCTTGTACCGCTTGTTGAAGTCATCGCGCTCGAGCATGCGCGCGACGGTGTGACGCGATGCGAGCTGAATGAGCCCGGACGCACCGAGCTTTTCCATCCACGTCGAATTGAACTCGATGCGAGTTCGCTCGGGATCGAGGATCTTGAAGATCTGCTCTTGGTAGGTCGCGGCGTTCGCCTTGACCTCTTCGACCGTGAGCGGCGGACGCGTCGCATTGCGACCGGTGGGATCGCCGATCATCCCGGTGAAATCCCCGATCAGGAAGATCACCTCGTGGCCGAAATCCTGGAACCGGCGCATCTTGTTGATGAGCACCGTGTGCCCCAAGTGCAGATCGGGCGCAGTCGGATCGAAGCCCGCTTTCACGCGCAAGGGACGGCCTTTGCGCAGCTTTGCGATCAGCTCGCTTTCGACCAGGATTTCCGAGGCTCCGCGTTTCAGCTCGAGTAATTGCTCTTCGGGAGATTGCATGGGATGTTCGCAGGTGATGATGGCCCGTAGGCCGCACATTGCGGCATGTTGACGCTAGACTTTATGGGCTCGCCCACGAGCGCGCAATCGCGCGCGAAACTCGCTCGCACAGCGCTCCTCGCGCTGTTGACGCAGCGGGCAGCGATCTTTAACGTTCGCGCCCATCCGCACGCACAGAAAAGCAGCTTCAGAACTGCGCTCGATTGAAGGGTTTCCACTGGTGCAACGAGGCTCCAAGATCGCTCTGGATTACAAGCCGATCTCGACCAAGACGCGCGCGGCGATCCCTGCGCGCTGGTTCGCGACAGGCTTGTTGCTACCGCTGCTCGGAGGCCTGCTCGTCTATGGGCTCATCAGCAAACAAGCAGCCAAGCCGCCGGAGAGCTCGGGCATCCTCCTCGACCTACCCGAGCTGACGACGATCGAGACCCCGCAAACCGAGCCGGAAACGCTTCCGAAACCGATCGGCGACACCGTCGAGTTCGTGGTTCGCCGCAACGACACGCTCGATCGGATCTTCCGCCAACTCGAGATCAGCTTGAGCGACCTTGCGACGATTCGCGGCCTGCCGGGCGTGCGTGAAAAACTCGATCGACTGCGCCCGGGCGACACGATCACGCTGGTTCACGACGAAGGCGCGTTGCATTCGTTGTCGCGCCGAATCAGCGAAACGGAGGTGCTGCAAGTCACCCGCGGCGAATCGGGCTTCAGCGCCGAGGTGGTCGCAACGCCGATCGAAATGCGCGAGGCATACGCGCACGGCACGATCGAAAGCTCCTTGTTCGTTGCCGCCCGCGCAGCCGGCGTGAGCCCGGAGATCATCCTCAAGCTCGCGAACGAAATCTTCGGTTGGGACATCGATTTCGCCCTGGATATTCGCAAGGGCGATCGCTTCACCATCGTCTACGAGCGGAAATTCCGCGACGGCGAATACATCGGCGACGGACGCATTCTCGCTGCCGATTTCACCAACAACGGCCGCACGCATCGCGCGATTTATTTCGAATCCGCCGACAAGGCCGTGGCGGATTACTTCGCGCCGGACGGGCGCAGCATGCGCCGCGCGTTCCTGCGCGCGCCGCTCGACTTCACGCGTATCAGCTCGCCCTTCAATCCGAATCGACTCCACCCGATCCTGAATACGATTCGCGCCCACAAGGGCGTCGACTACGCAGCACCCACGGGAACGGTCATCAAAGCCGCGGGCGACGGACGCGTCGGCTTCGTCGGCACCAAAGGCGGCTACGGTCGCGTCGTCATCTTGGAGCACGGCGGCGGCGTTTCGACGCTGTACGCGCACATGTCGCGTTTTGCGCCGGGCCTGAAGCAAGGCATGCGAGTCAAGCAGGGCGCGACGATCGGTTATGTCGGCAGCTCCGGCGCCGCGACGGGTCCGCATTTGCACTACGAGTATCGCGTCAACGGCGTACACAAGAATCCGCGTACGGTGCCGCTACCCGACGCCTCGCCGATCCCGGCGGCGTATCGCGCCGAATTCGACGCTCACGCGCGGCAGATGTTCGCGGCGCTGGATCGTGCGCAGAGTTCCGCCGTCGCGGCGGTTCCGGAATCGTAACCGCACGCTGCTGAAACTCGATACGCCCTGCGGACGATCGAGCGGTTATGCACCCGGCAATGCGCTCGGACGCGCGCTGAAGGGCGGGAAATTAGGCGCGAGAGGCGGCTGGCGCTGCGCTCGGAAGGCGCACGCCGCATCGCCGCCAACGCGAGAGAATTCGTCAGACCGAGAACGAAGCGCCGCAGCCGCAAGTCGTCGTCGCATTGGGATTGCGAATGACGAATTGCGCACCCTCGATGTCCTCGCGGTAATCGATCTCGGCGCCCGCGAGATACTGAATGCTCATCGGGTCGATCACCAGGGTGACTCCCTGGTTTTCGATCTGCGTATCGCCCTCTTCCACGTTCTCGTCGAACGTGAAACCGTACTGGAAGCCAGAACAGCCGCCGCCTTGCACGAAGACACGCAGCTTCAGGTTCGGATTGTCTTCCTCGCGGATGAGCTCTCCGACCTTCGCGGCGGCCGCGTCGGTGAAGATCAGGGTCGGTTGGGCTTGAGCGTTCATGGCGACAAGTGTGGGGATGATTCGGGGCGGATCAAGCCTTGAGTCAGCCTAGCCGATCCCACCGGGGAAATCACGCGGAATCGTCGGCTGCCAGCCCCTCCGGCGCAGGAGCAGGCTCGGCGGTTCCCGGCTTGCGGGGCTCGTGAATCAGCTTCCCGTTGATCTCGGCGCCCATCTCCATTTCGATCAAGCCGTAGTACACGTTACCGATCACGCGGGCAGTCGAGCCGAGTTCAATGCGCTCGTGCGCGAGAATATCGCCCTTGACCGTGCCGTTCAGCACGACGTTCGGCACGGCGACCGACCCTTCGACGACGCCGGCGTCGCTCACGCTGAGCGTCGCACCCGAGTCGGGCGGGGCATCGACATTGCCCTTCACGTGACCGTCCACGTGAAAACCGCCGGTGAAATGCACATCGCCGATGATCCGCGTACCGGCGCCGATCAGCGTGTCGATCCTGCGCGTTTTGGACTTGTTTCGATTGAACATAAGAATCCTGCTGGCGCACTGCAGAGCATTGCTCCCGCCCTGCGGCCTGCGGCCGCTCGCACCGTCAGCTCTCGATCTGCACCTGCCAGGGATACGATTCTCGCACTGGCGCGAGCTTGGCGCTGCGCACCTCGATGTTGACCGCGCGCGGCTCGAAGCCGGCCGGCAGCACGATGTCCTGCTCCAGGTTCTGAAAGTACCTGAAGCGGAACGGCAGATTCGAGCTACGCGCACCCTCCGGGCTCGCCTCGGCAAGCGCGAGCTGCAAGAGCTTGTTGTCCCGCACCCCTTCGATCTCGATGCTCACGGTGCCCGAGACCACAGCATCTTGCCGCATCGACTGCACCAGGACGAGCAGCAGACGATAGTGCTGATCCGCCCCGCCCGGCACGACCTGGAAGCGCTGGATCCGTAGCCCGCCGATGCCGTCCTCGGGAGAGACGATACCGCGATAGAACGTCAGCTCCTCGCGTTGCTTAAGGACTTGCGCCTGCAGCTCCGCTAGGTCCTTCTCGACGTCGGCATAGGCTTTGCGGTCGACCTCGCGGGCCAGCTCCGCCGCGGCCAGCGCTTGACGCAATTCGTCGTTCTGCTTCTCGAGCCGCTCGATCGTGGCGGCCAGCTCGCGACGATGCTTGAGCTCCGCGAGCTTGCTATAGCCCCCACGATAGCGGCCGAGCTCGAACGCGCAGACGACCAGCACCGCCAGCACGACGAGCGCGCCGATCGCAAAAGCGCGGCGGCGCCACGGCGCGTCATAGCGGACCACCAACCGGCCCGTGCGCAAGGAAGCGTGATCGACCATCCCTCAAGGAGCCCTGGTAACCTTCAAAAAATTAGATCACAGTCGTACCTTACGTAATGCGACCCGGCGCAAGGAATGACAGGGTTGCGCCCTTCATCGAAGGTCAGCCGATCCCCTATCGCTGCGCCACGCGCCCGGCGCAAGGGTAGATCGTCTGCTTGAACGGATAAACTCGCAGCCGGCCAGGCGCGCCTCGCCGCCTGCATCGCTGCCCGCAAATTCTCAGGCCCGAACGCTCGCCATCATGCTCTGGTTGAAAGCCTTCCACATCATCTTCGTCGTCACCTGGTTCGCCGGGCTGTTCTACCTGCCCCGCCTGTTCGTCTATCACACGATGACCCAGGAAGCTTCCGGGCGCGAGCGGTTCAAGGTGATGGAACGCAAGCTGTTTGCCATCATGACGATCGGCGGATCGCTCGCGGCGCTGTTCGGCATTCTGCTCATCCTGCGCGCGCCAGCACTGCTGCAATCGGGATGGCTCCACGCGAAGCTCACGCTGGTCGCGCTGCTGATCGCCTACCACATCGCCTGCTACCGGCTGCTGAGCGCGTTTCGCCGCGACCAGAATCGGCGCTCCGAGCGTTGGTACCGCATCTTCAACGAAGTGCCGGCCCTGCTCTTGATCGCGATCGTCGTGCTGGCGGTCGTCAAACCCTTCTGACGCGCCGCTAGGATCCGCGGGCCGTTGCAGCCCGCTCAAGCGCCTCGCGCCGCCGCGCGAGATTGCGCAAGTTCTTCTCTTGTTCGAACCAGGGGGGCAACGCGGGCGGATTCTCTGGAAACGCGCGTCGCGCGAGCTCGTCGAGCGCCCGCGCATAGACCGCGCGCTTGAAGAAGATCACTTCGCGCACGGGCGTCCAGTAGTCGACCCACCGCCAGCTCTCGAACTCGGGCTCGTCGGTCGAATCGAACTTGAAGTGCTCGTCGCGGCCCGCGAACTCCAACAGGAACCAACGCTGCTTCTGGCCGATGCAGGGCGGATTGCTGTTACGTCGCACGTATTGCTTCGGCAGCCGATAGCGCAGCCAGTTGCGGGTCGAGGCCAGCACGCGTACGTGTTCACGCTCCAGGCCGATCTCTTCCTTGAGCTCGCGATAAAGGGCTTCCTCGGGCGTTTCGCCCTGGCGCACACCGCCCTGCGGGAACTGCCAGCCGCGTCCTCCCGTGCGCCCGCCGAGGAATACCTGGCGATCCTCACGGATCAGGACGATACCAACGTTGGCACGAAACCCGTCTGCATCGATTGAATCGGTCATGTCCTGCACAAGTCGACAGGCGTAAAGCCTGCATTCATGGAGCACGATTGTTCCATACAACGCAAGCAGCGGATAGCGGCTGACACGCCGAGGAACGCACCGGACTTTGGACGTAGGCGTCGGCCGGCAGGTAACCTCTCGGCCGTGACTGCCTCCCGGATCTACATCACCTACGCCGCGCTCGTCGTTGCAGCGGTCGCGGCGCTCGCGCTCTCGACCGTCACCGGCAGCGTGGCGCTCGATGCGCGCGACATTTGGGCTGCGCTCAGCGCGGACAATGGGCTCGCGCACGACCTCATCTTCGAGCTGCGTCTGCCGCGTGCGCTCACCGCCTTCGGCGCGGGCAGCGCGCTCGCGGTAGCCGGGGTGCTGATGCAGGTGTTGCTGCGCAATCCGCTCGCCGACCCCTTCGTAATGGGTGTTTCGGGCGGCGCTGCAGTCGCGGCGCTCGGGGCGATTCTGCTCGGCTTGGGGGGACTCGCGGTCGACATCAGCGCGATGGCAGGCGCGCTGGCGGCGACGTTCCTCGTTTTCGCCCTCGCGCATGATCAGGGTAGCTGGGCGCCGATCCGGCTGCTCTTGACGGGCATCGTCATCGCTTCCGGGACGGGCGCGATCGTGACGATGATGCTGGCGCTCAGCGAGGAGAAGCAGCTGCGCGGCATGCTCTTCTGGTTGATCGGCGATCTGTCGAGCGCCTCGCGGCCCGGCGCGCTCCTTGCGATTGCCGCTGCGGCCGTCGCCGCTGGCCTACCGCTCGCTCGTCATCTCAATCTGCTCGCGCGCGGCGAGTTGCAAGCGCGAGCGCTCGGGGCTCCGGTCGATGCGCTCAAGATCGCGATCTTCCTCGCGAGCTCGCTGCTGACGGCAGCCGCGGTCACGAGTGCTGGCACGATCGGATTCGTCGGGCTCGTCACGCCGCATCTCGTGCGTCTGATGCTCGGCGCGGATCACCGGCACGTCTTACCGGCAGCAGCGTTGTTGGGCGGCACGCTCGTCACAGTTGCCGATCTGTGTGCGCGTTCGCTCTTCGCGCCGCGGCAGCTTCCCGTAGGCGCACTCACCGCCCTCATCGGCGTGCCGCTGTTCTTGATCCTGATTCGGCGCAACGCAGCGGCGCTGCGTTAAGGCTCCGACCGTTCGAACGCAACCACATGATCCGGCTCGAGCCGGATGCCGATCCGCTCGCCGATCGCATGATCGTGATGGCTCGGCACGAGCGCGAGGATCTCCGCGCCGCTTGCGAGCCTGAGCGTGTAGAGAAACTCTGCGCCGCGAAATACGCGCGCGCAGATCTCGGCCGTCAACGTACTGTTGTCGTCGTGGATCACATCGTCAGGACGCAGGAGCAGATCGACGCGCTGACCGATGCGCCATGTACCGGCCGAGTTGAGCTGCACGATGCCGAGCTCGGTGCGCACTTGCGTGGGACTCACGACTTCGCCGACCAGGAATGCCCCTTGGCCGATGAAGTCGGCGACGAAACGCGTCGCCGGCCGATGATAGAGCTCGTACGGCGTATCCCATTGCTCGAGTTTGCCGTCGCGCATGACGCCGACCACGTCGGCCACCGCGAAAGCCTCCTGCTGATCGTGGGTGACGAGCAGCGCTGTTGCGCCCAATTGCTTGAGCACGCAACGCACTTGCACGCTCAGCCGCTCGCGCAGCTCGACGTCGAGACTGGAGAACGGCTCATCGAGCAGCACGATGTCCGGCTGCGGCGCAAGCGCACGCGCGAGCGCAACACGCTGCTGCTCGCCGCCCGACAGCTGATGCGGATATTGCGAGCGCCGGTGTGCGAGCCCGACCACTTCCAGCAATTCGTCGATCCGTCGCCGGCGCGCGTCGCGCGCCAGATGCGCAATGCCGAAGGCTACGTTCTCTTCGACGGTCAAATGCGGGAACAGGGCGAAATCTTGAAAGACCATGCCGACGCGCCGCTCTTCGGGCGGCAGCACGCTGCCCGGGCGCGACAGCACACGGTCCTGTGCCCGAATTGTGCCCTCATCGATCGGCTCGAACCCCGCTATGCACCGCAGCGCGGTCGTCTTGCCACAGCCGCTCGGTCCGAGCAGACAGCCGATCGCACCGCGCTCGAGCTCGAACGACAAACCGTTCACTGCGCTCAGCCGGCCGAAGCGGCGCACGACGTCTTTCAGCTCAAGCCACATGCTCGCCTCGACGCGTCAGCAAAGCAGCCGGAATCAAGCCGACCAACACGATCACGAGCGCGGGCAGTGCGGCTCGCTCCCACTCGCCTTCGGAGGTCATTTCGAACACGCGCACGGCCAGCGTGTCCCAGCCGAACGGCCTTGCGATGAGCGTGATCGGCATTTCTTTCATCACATCGACGAACACGAGGATGGCTGCCGACACCAGGCTGGTACGCAGCAAAGGCGCATGCACTCGCCGCAGCAGACCGACGCCGCCGACGCCGAGACTCATCGCAGCCTCGTCGATCCTCGGCGTGATGCGGTTGAGCCCGCTCTCGATCGGGTTGAATCCCACGGCGAGAAAGCGGGCGAAGTAGGCAAGCAGCACCGTCAAGAGCGTGCTTTGCAGAAGCACGCTCGGCGCCGCATCACCGAACCAGCGCGCAAGTAGATCCTGCAAGAGATTGTTCAAACCGATGATCGGCACGAGGATGCCGACGGCGAGCACCGTGCCGGGAATCGCATAGCCCATCGTCGCGCCGCGGACCAAGGTGCGCAGCGCAAGCGAGCTGTGTCGACGTTCCATATAGGCGACGACGAGACTGGCGGCTGCGATGATGAGCGCGGCAGAGCTCGCGAGCAGCAGGCTATGCCACAAGAAACCGACGTAGCGCGCATCGAAATCCATGCGTGCACGCGTGATCGCCCACACGGCTAGCTGTAGCAAAGGCAGCAGAAAGCCGAGCGCAAAGATGAGCGCAGCCACCGCAGCGGCAGCGAAGGCACGACCGCCGCGCAACTCGACACGCGGCGCTCGATGGCTCACATCGCGCGTCGTCGTAAAACGCAGCTTGGCGCGCGAGCGGCGCTCGAGCACGAAGACGACCAGCACGAACGCGAGCAGCACGGCAGCGAGCTCGAGCGCGGCGTCGATCGAGAACATCCCGAACCACGCACGATAAATCGCCGTGGTGAACGTGTCGTAGTTGAAGACGGAAACGGCGCCGAAATCCGCCAGCGTTTCCATTGCGACGAGGGCGGTGCCCGCAACGATCCACGGGCGCGCAAGCGGCAGCACGACGCGCCAGAAGGCCTTGAATGCGCTCATCCCGAGCGTGCGTGCGGCTTCTTGCGCACGACGACCTTGGGTGAGAAAGGCGCTGCGCGCCAACAGATATACGTACGGATAGAGCGAGAGCGTCAGCACGCAAATGACGCCCCCCGTCGAGCGAATCGGCGGCACCCAGCTCGAGCTGCCGAACACCTCGCGCAGCCAGCTCTGCAGCGGTCCGGCGTAATCGAGGAAGCCGACGGCGATGAACGCAAGCACGTAGCTCGGCACCGCAAGCGGCAACAGCAAGGCCCACTCGAAGAACCGGCGCGCCGGGAAATCGCAGGTGGCCGTCAGCCACGCAAGTCCGGTACCGAGCACCGCGGTAGCGAGCGAAACGCCGACGACAAGCACGAGCGTATTGCCGAGCACACCCGGCAGGACATGGCGAGCCAAGTGCGCCCAGATTTCCGTCTCCGGGGTCAGCATCGCGGTCAAGACCGCTGCCAACGGCACGAGCGCCGGCAAGCACAGCACGAACAGGAGCGCAAAGCTCTTGGCCTGCGCCGCGCGATGCGAACGCAAACCGCTCAGCTCACCCGCGATCGCGGACATGCGCGGTCAACGAAAGCCGGCGCGATCCATCAGCCGAACGGCAGTCGCTTGCAGCTCGCCTGCCTGCGCGACATTCAACAGGTTCGCCTCGAAGGTGCCCCACGAGGCGACGAACGGATCGGGCTCGACGTTCGGGCTTGCCGGATATTCGAGATTGACGCCAGCGAACATCGCCTGCGCTTCGGGCTGCGTGAGCCACTCGATGAACTTCTGCGCCGCTGCCCGATGTCTCGCGGCCGCGGTGACACCTGCGCCGGAAACATTGACGTGCACACCCTTTTCGCCAAGGTGCGCCCAGAAGAGCTTGATCGGCAGATCCGGTTTCTCGCGCAGGAGACGGCCGTAGTAATAGGTGTTGACGATACCGACGTCGCACTGTCCTGCCACGATCGCCTCCATGAGGCGCGTGTCGTTGGCGAACGGCTCGGTCGCGAGATTCGCAACCCAGCCGCGCACGATCTCCTCCGTGCGCTCCTCGCCATGGGCGGCGATCATCATCGCAACGAGCGACTGGTTGTAGACGGACTTCGAGGTACGCAAGCACAGCCGCCCGCGCCAGCGCTCATCGGCGAGCGCCTCGTACGTGCTCAACTCGTCAGGCTGCACACGCTCGGTGCTGTAGACGATCGTGCGCGCACGCACCGACAGACCGAACCAACGCGACTGTGGATCGCGCAGGTGCTCGGGAATGTTGGCGGCGATGATCGACGACTCGATCGGCTGCAGCAGACCGCGCTCGGCCGCCTGCCAGAGCTGTCCGGCATCGACGGTGATCAATACGTCGGCCGGAGAATTCTTTCCTTCCGCAGCAAGACGCTCGATAAGCGGGCCGGCATCGTCGGTGACGAAGCGAATCGCCTGGCCGGTTTCGGCCGTGTAGCGATCGAACATCGGCTTGATGAGCTGTTCGTTACGCGACGAATAGATGACGAGCTCGTCGGTGCCGCGGCCACAGCCGACCAAGAACGCCAGCGCAACGCCGAGCACCGAAGCGAAACGAGCCAAGAGCGGGAACGTGCGGGACAACATTATGGAAACTGCTTAATGAGAATGAATCGCATTAGCATGGTAGCACAAAGATGGGGCGTGGCGAGCGCAGGGCCATGGGCTCAGGCTGCAAGCGAGCACGAGCATGCCCGAGCGCAGCTGCCTCGCTGGCCACCTTTTCTAGTCATCCCGCCGCCGCCCCAGCCACCGAGGCAGCGACTTCGACCCTGTTACGCCCGCGCTCCTTCGCGCGATAGAGCGCCGCATCGGCATCGGCGAGCAAGCGTTCGGCAGCGCGCTCGAGATCGGTCTCGTCCTCCCCCGGCACGATCGCGGCCACGCCGATGGAGACTGTCGCCGTCACGCGCGCGCCGGGCGCCACTTCGAGCGGAGTCTCGGCAACCGCCAGGCGAATGCGCTCGGCAAACGCCGCCGCCTGCTCCGGCGTCACGTGCGGCACGAGCACGACGAATTCATCGCCGCCGAAACGTGCGGCGGCATCGCTGCCGCGGACCTGCGCATTGACCCGCCGCGCGATTTCGCGCAATGCCATGTCGCCTGCGAGATGCCCGTATCGATCGTTGATGTCCTTGAACTTGTCCAGATCGACGATGAGACACGTAAGTCCCGCGCCCTCGCGCTGCGCACGCGCCAGCTCCTCCTTCAAACGCTCGTTCAAGTAGCGGCGGTTGTGCCAACCGGTGAGATAGTCGGTCAGCCCGCTGCGCACGAGTCGGGCGCGGTTGATCGTGTTCTCGATCGCGAATGCCGCGATCACGCCGAGATGCGCGAGGAAGTCCGTGGCGAGATGACGCGAGAAACGTTTTTCGTCCGCGCTGCCGAAGTTGAGGCTGCCTTGCAGCTCATCCTGTCGGCGCAACGGAATGAGCGCGACGCTGCGAATGATCTCGGTGCGCGGAAACAAGCGCTGATGATCGCCGCCGATGTACGGACCGAGCCACGGCTTGTGCAGCGAATGAAATTGCGGCGCCATCTCGTCCAAACGATCCGCGAACAGCACGTGCGGAAACTTGGTCAAGTCGATCTGCTCCGCCATGAGCAGATGCCGGATCTCATGATCTGGATCGCGCAGGACGAGCGTCACCGCCTCGAGCGCGTAGGACGCCTTGAGCCCATTGCAGATGGCATCGAACAGCTGCGCGATCGTCTCGGCGCGCAGCAGCTCGAGCTCGCGCTCCTGGCTGCGCTTGAGCAAGCGCTCGTTTGCGGCAGCCTCGTCCATGAGGGCCACGATCTGCGCGCGGAGCTTGCGCACTTCGTTCTTGAGATTGTGCGCCGACATGCTGGGTACAGCCCCCTGCGCTCACGCCCGTGCAGCGCGCATCATGCTTGGCGCACGCGCCCGGCCAGATACTCGCGTCCTTTCAGCATGAGCTCCGCGAATTGCCGCGCATCGTCGTGGGTCACGGCATCCCAGATGCGTTCGACGGCATCGCGCAGGGCCTGCAACGACTCGCGCCCGTAATCGTTGAGGCTTTGAATCTCGAAATACAGCTCCGGGCTCTCGTTCGCGACGCGCGTCGCCACATCCACTTGCGCGTCGTACGTCGTGCTCGACAGCTTGGCAAGACGCGGCGCCGCCTCGCCGCTCTCGGCCAATGCCGTGAAGAACGCGATATTGAGCGCGTGCGACAAGCCGAGCACGTAGGCAATCAGCCGGTCGTGATCGTCGAGGCTCATGACGACCTGCTCCGCCATCGTCGCCGCGAACAATTCGCGCGCGCCGTCGATGGCCTCGCGATTGCCTAGATCGACGAAGATGACGTGCCGCCCGGAGAGCAGCTCGGTGTCGGGACCGAACATCGGATGAACGGAGGTGACCTTGCAGCCTGCGGCCTGCAGCGCCGCGATCCCGCTGCGCAACGGCGTCTTCAGCGAGCCGATATCGAACACGATGCCGCTCGGCTTGTGTGCCGCAAGCTCGGTCAAGACCTCGTTGGCGATCTTGAGCGGAGTGGCGACGACGATCAGATCGTGCGTCAGCGACAGCTCGCGCCAGTCGCGCGTATAGACATAGCCTCCCCGCACGAAGCCTTCCGGCTCGCCCGCAGGATCGGCGATCGAGATCGCATACCCTTGCGAAGCGAGAAACTCCGCGAACCAACGCCCCATCTTGCCGCTGCCGCCGATGACGAGCGCGCTGCGCCCGCTGCCGCGACCGTCCGTCGCCACGCGGATGCGCTCCTGCGTCGTGAGCGAGCCGCGGATCAAGAGCTGCATGATTTGCTCGGCCAGGCTGGGCGAAAGATCGAGCGCCTGCGCCGTCTCGCGCGCCTTGAGCACCACTTCCCGCTCGCGCTTGAAATCGCGCGTGGCCCGCCCTTCGCGCGACTTCACTTCGGCGATCTCGCGGCTCAACCGCTGACGTTCCGCGATTAGCTCGATCAGCTGCCGATCGAGCTCGTTCAGGCGGCTGCGCAGCGCATCTAGGCTCATGGGGACGGAGCTCATGGCGGGGCCTACATGGAATACGTTGAGGAGTGGCGCGATCCTTTTTACCGAACCGCACGCGGCGCCCGCAAGCGCGCCGCCCCCATGGAGCCGCGCGCTAGAACAACGGCACGGTGATGATGACGCTTGCGACGCCGCTCAGCGACTTCGGACCGTAGTAGCGGTAGCGCGGGTAGTAGTAGTCGTAGTAGTCACGAACCGATACGTGGTAGTGGACGCCGTGATAGTGGCGGGCGTCGGTGCAATAGACTCCGCGATAGCTGGGCGGCGCCCAGTAACGCCCCGCGTGATAGTGCCAACCCTTGCGGGGCGGATGGTGATGGTGTTTGACATGCGCACCGGGATGCCCGTGCACATGCGGTCGATGATGTCGGCCGTGCGCATGATGATCGCCCGCATACGCCCCGCTTGCGAAGGCGAGCCCGCCGACAACGAGTGCGGCCAACCCCGCGCCGCGCACCCACCGTGTCATTATTGATGCACGCATTCGAATCTCCTCGTGCGCTTTCATCACGGAACGTACGCTAGAAGTCGGCCACTGAACGCGTCCTGAACCTCCCCTTCCCGCCGATTGGCGCATAATCGCGCTTTCGACGAGAGATCCCGATGGCTGTGTCCGAGCTGCTCCCGCAAACGCTTCCGTCCGATCCGATGCCGCTTTTTGCCGCGTGGTTCGCACATGCACGCGAACGGAGGCTCCAACCGAACCCGGACGCCATGGTGCTCGCGACGGTCGCCGACGGGCAGCCGTCGGCGCGCGTCGTACTGTGCAAGCGCATCGCGCCCGAGGATGGCTACCTCGTGTTCTTCACGAACTATCTCTCGCGCAAAGGACGCGAGCTCGCCGCCCACCCGCGCGCGGCGGTCGTCTTTCATTGGGACGCATTGCATCGCCAAGTGCGCATCGAGGGCAGGATCGTGCGCTCGCCTGCCGAAGAGAGCGATGCCTATTTCGCCTCCCGCCCGCTCGACAGCCGCATCGGGGCGTGGGCAAGCACGCAAAGCGCACCGCTCGATGCGCGCGCGACGCTCGAAGCGCGCGTGCGCGAGGTCGCCGAGCGCTTCCAGATCGCCCCGGGCGCGCAGGACGGCAACGTGCCGCGCCCGCCGCATTGGGGCGGCTTTCGGCTCTGGATCGAAGCGATCGAGCTGTGGATCGAAGGCGCCTATCGCGTGCACGACCGCGCCGTGTGGCGACGTACGCTCACGCCGCGCGATGAATACTCGTTCGTAGGAAGCGCGTGGGAGGCGACGCGGCTCTACCCGTAAGGGCAGATCGCGTTTACTTGACGACCTTCAAGGTGGGACGGCCGCGCTTCGGCTCGCTGGATGCGGGCGCGGCGCCGTCGCTGGCGGGCGGCGGCGATTCGGGCGGTGGCGGCGCATCGGCTTCCGAAAAGATCATCCCCTGCCCCGTCTCGCGGGCATAGATACCGAGGATCGCTCGGACGGGAACGGTGACGTCATAGGTGGCACCGCCGAAGCGTGCGCGGAACTGCACGACGTCGTTACCGAGGACCAGCCCGCTCGTCGCTTGATAGCTCACGTTCAGAACGATCTTGCCGTTCTGCACGTACTGGCGCGGCACGTCGACGCCCTGGACCGTCGCATCGACCACGATGTGCGGCGTATGGGCGTTGTCGCTGATCCACTCGTGCATCGCCCGCAGCAGATAGGGCCTGCGCGATTTGAGCTGGATCTCGGCCATGGCGGCGGCACGCGCTAGGCGCGCATCTCCTGCTCGATGCGCGAGAGGCTTTGACGGAAGGCCGGGCGAGAGAAGATCAGATTCGCGTAGCGTACGATCGCTGGCGCCGGCGTGATGTCGATCTCCCACGCGGCAAGACGCCACAGGATCGGCGCGATCGTCGCATCGACGAGCGAGAAGTCGTCGGACAGGAAGTACGGCTTGGCCTTGAAGACATCCGCGCTCGCAAGAATGCTCTCGCGCAGGATCTTGCGAGCCTTCTGCCCGAGCTTCTTGTCCGTCGGATCGTTGATCTGCTCGGCCAGGCTGTACCAGTCCTTCTCGATGCGATAGAGGGCGACGCGGAACTGCGCCCGCGTCACCGGATCGACTGGCATGAGCGGCGGATGCGGGAAGCGCTCGTCGAGATACTCGATGATCACCCGCGAGTCGTAGAGCACGAGATCGCGATCGACGAGCGTCGGCACCGAGTTGTACGGGTTCAGGTCGAGCAAATCCTCAGGCAGATTGCCGTCCTGAACGTCGATCGTTTCGTAATGAATACTCTTTTCGGCCAGCACGATGCGCGTGCGATGGCTCCACGGATCATCCGCCTTGGAAAAGAGCGTCATCACCACGTCGGCACGCCTTCCAGTTGTGATGTTCGCCGGGCGCTCGGGTCGAGCGCCCATGCGATCACTTCACGTCCTTCCAGTACTCCTTCTTGAGAGCGTAAGCGAGCAGGAAGAAGACCAGCAGGAACGCGAGCACTCGGAAGCCTAGACTACGCCGCTCGAGCTGCATAGGTTCGGCGATGTAATCCAGGAAGTTCACCGTGTCGCGTACGAATTGGTCGTACTCGGCCGGGCTCAGCAGTCCGGGCTGCACGAGTTCGAAGCCCTTGAACTTCTTGTGCACGGCGTCGTTGGCCGGATCGCTCTCGCCGTCGTACACCGCTTCCTGGAAGCCCTGCAGCTCCCACAGCACGTGCGGCATCGACGTGCCCGGCAACACGAGATTGTTCACGCCGGTCGGCCGCTTCGGGTCGACGTAGAAGGACTTGAGGAACGTGTAGACGTAGTCCGTCCCGCGCGCCCGCGCGATCAACGACAGATCGGGCGGCGTGGTTCCGAACCAGCGGGCCGCGGCTTCCTGCGGCAGCACGTTCTGCATCGTGCCGTGGATGGAGTCGCCCGTGAACATCAGGTTCTCGATCACCTGCGCCTCGGTCAGACCGAGATCCGCCGCGAGCCGGCTGTAGCGCACGTAGCGGGCAGAGTGACAGCCCAAGCAATAGTTCACGAAGTTGCGCGCACCCCGCTGCAACGAAGCCGTGTTCGCCACGTCGTTGTTGGCGGGCTGGAGCACGCCGCTCGCGGAGGAAGCCGCGAAGCTCGCTCCGCACCAAGACACGCCCAAAACGAGCGCAAGCGCGATGTTCTTAATGCGCATGGTAAGTCACCCGCTCCGGCACTGGCTTCGTCGGATCGATCTTCGTATACCAGGGCATGAGAATGAAGAATGAGAAATAGACAATCGTGAAGAAACGAGCCGCATACGTGTACGCAGGCGTCACGTGCTGCAGGCCGAGGTAGCCAAGTGCGATGAAGCTGAACGCGAACGCGAACAGGAACGTCTTGAAGATCCAGCCGCGATAGCGGATCGACTTGACCTTGGAACGATCGAGCCACGGCAGGAACGCGAACGAGATCACCGCCAAGCCCATGAGCACGACGCCGAGCAGCTTGTTCGGCACCGCACGCAGAATCGCGTAGAACGGCGTGAAGTACCACACCGGCGCGATGTTCTCAGGCGTCTGCAACGGGTTCGCCGGCTGGAAGTTGGCGTGCTCGAGGAAGTAGCCGCCCATCTCCGGCGCGAAGAACACGACGCACGAGAAGAACGCCAGGAACACGATCACGCCCACCAGGTCCTTGACCGTGTAGTACGGATGGAACGGGATGCCGTCGACCGGATGTCCGTCCGGACCCTTGAGCTTCTTGATCTCGACGCCGTCCGGGTTGTTCGAGCCCACCTCGTGCAGCGCGAAGATGTGCGCGACCACGAGGAAGATGAGCGCGAGCGGCAGCGCGATCACGTGCAACGCGAAGAAGCGATTCAGCGTGATGTCCGAGATATAGTAATCGCCGCGGATCCACTCGACCAACGACTCGCCGATGCCGGGGATCGCGCCGAACAGCGACACGATCACCTGCGCGCCCCAGTAGGACATGTTGCCCCAGGGCAGGAGGTAACCGAAGAACGCCTCGGCCATCAGGCAGAGATAAATCAGCATGCCGAAGATCCACACGAGCTCGCGCGGGTTCTTGTACGAGCCGTACATGAGGCCGCGGAACATGTGCAGATACACGACCACGAAGAACGCGGACGCGCCGGTCGAGTGCATGTAGCGGATGAGCCAGCCCCACTCGACATCGCGCATGATGTACTCGACCGAGGCGAACGCGCCTTCCGCCGAGGGCTTGTAGTTCATCGTGAGGAAGATGCCCGTGACGATCTGGATCACGAGCACGAGCAATGCGAGCGAGCCGAAGTAATACCAGAAGTTGAAATTCTTCGGCGCGTAGTACTCGGTCATGTGCGCTTTGATGAAGCGCGAATAACCGAGGCGCTGGTCACACCACTCGGCGATCGCCGCCAGACGGCCCCGGCGAACAGGAGATGGCATCGTTGCGCTCATTTACGCGACCTCCGCGTCAACGCCGATTTGAATGACATTCTCATTGATGAACCGATACGGAGGGATGCGTAAGTTCGTCGGAGCGGGAACGTCCTTGAAGACGCGCCCTGCCATATCGAAGCGCGAGCCGTGGCACGGGCAGTAGAACCCGCCGGGCCAATCCGCGCCGAGCTCGGCGTCCTGAGGCTGGAAGCGATCGAGCGGTGCGCAACCCAGGTGCGTGCACACGCCGACGAGCACCAGGTACTCGGGCTTGAGCGCGCGCGTTTCGTTCTTGGCGTACTCGGGCTGCTCGGAATCCTTCGAATCCGGATCGCGCAACTGCGAGAGCACCTCGGGCTTGGTGAGGGTTGCCAGCATCTCGGGCGTACGGCGCACGATGAAGATTGCCTGGCCGCGCCAGTTCACCTTCAGCACCGCACCCGGCTCGAGCTTGCTCAAGTCTTGCTCGACCGGTGCACCGAGAGCCTGCGCCCGTGCGCTCGGCTTCCAGGAAGCCAAGAACGGCACGGCGGTTGCGGCTAATCCCGCAACGCCCGTTACTGTGGTCGCGACCAACAGAAAATGTCGTCGACCGCCATCGATCTGTTCTGGTTCTGAGCTCATCCGCAATTCTCCGCGAGCCGGCCAACCACCGCTCGCTCTAACCGTACTGCCGTGCTCGCGCGCGCCGCACGAGCGCACCCTCGCGAGTACTCGACCTGCGCGGTAGTGCGTGGTTTCAATCGTTCGAGGAATTGCGCATTATACACACATCCAGCAGCGCGCTTTGAAGCGCACCCCCACGGCGGCGTGGAGCCGACTCCAAGTCTGATGATGTGAAGCGCGTCGTGCCGACCCTGCAAGAATCGCTCAAGTTCTTCCTCAAATGGACGCTCGTCGGCCTTGGCGCAGCGGCCGTGCTGCTGCTGGCACGATGCGGCCTGACGAACGGCTTTCCCGCTGCCGCCGGCGAGCGCGATTCGGGACGGGATCGACCGACCGGCGGTCCGTTCGCGCACCGCTCCTTTGCCGACGCGGTCAGCCGCGCCAGCCCCGCGGTCGTCAACATCTATACGGCCCGCATCGTCGAGGACACCTCGCGGTCGGTGCATCGTGACGGGCCGCTACGCGAAGATTTGCCGAGCGTCAGAAAGCGCGTCGAAGGCAGTCTCGGCTCGGGCGTCATCGTGGATCGCGAGGGGCACCTGATCACCAACCATCACGTGATTCAGGGCGCGGATCAAATTCGCGTGCAGCTGGCGGACGGCCGCATCGCGATTCCTTCCATCGTCGGGACCGATCCCGACACCGATCTCGCCGTGCTGCGAGTCGACGTCGAGAATCCGCCGTTCATGACCATGGGGCGCTCCGATGAGCTGCGCGCCGGCGATGTCGTCCTCGCGATCGGCAACCCGTTCGGCCTCAGCCAAACGGTGACGCAGGGAATCGTGAGCGCGACCGGGCGCGGCCGCCTCGGCGTCGCGGACTTCGAGGACTTCATCCAAACCGACGCCGCCATCAATTTCGGCAACTCGGGCGGCGCCCTCATCAATACCGATGGGGAGCTCGTCGGCATCAACACGGCGGTGCTGTCGCAGGCACTCGGCACCGACGGCATCAGCTTCGCGATTCCCGTGAACATGGTGCGCGGCGTGATGGATCAGATCCTCGCGCACGGCCGCGTGCGCCGCGGCTGGCTCGGTGTGATTTCGGAAGAGATCTCGCCGGAAGCAGCGGCGGCGCTCGGCTTGGAAGTGCCGGTGGCCCTACGCATCGCCGGCATCGAACCGAATGGACCTGCCGCGCTCGCCGGCCTGCGCGAGCACGACATCGTCACGCACCTGAACGATCAGACAATTCTCAATGCTGAAGAAGCGCTGAACCGCGTCGCGGCCATGGCGCCTGGCTCGGAGCTCAAGATCCGCGGCCGCCGCGGCACGGAAGTGCTGCAGCTCACGGCGATTCTGGATGAGCGCCCGCCTCGGGGCGGCAGCTGAGCTCGAAGCTGAGCCGAGCGCCGACTAGCCCGGCATGCGTTTGATCTGCGCACCGAGCTGCGAGAGCTTCTCCTCGATGCACTCGTAACCGCGATCGATGTGATAGATGCGCAGCACGTCCGTCGTCCCCTCCGCGACGAGCCCTGCGAGCACGAGACTGGCGGAGGCACGCAAGTCGGTCGCCATCACCGGCGCCGCAGTCAGATGATCCACGCCTTGGATGATCGCGGTATTCCCCTCGATGCGAATCTCCGCTCCCAGCCGGCGCATCTCGAGCATGTGCATGAAGCGATTCTCGAAGATCGTTTCGGTCACGGCTGCCACGCCGTCGGCGATCGTGTTCAATGCGGCGAACTGCGCCTGCATGTCCGTGGGGAACGCGGGATACGGCGCGGTGCGAATATTGACCGAGCGCGGGCGACGGCCGCGCATGTCGAGCTCGATCCAGTTGTCGCCGACGGCGATCTCGGCGCCAGTCTCGCGCAGCTTCACCAGCACCGCATCAAGGTGATCGGGGCGCGTCCCCTTGATGCGCACATGACCGCGCGTGATCGCGCCGGCAACGAGATAGGTGCCGCTTTCGATGCGATCCGGCAGCACGTCGTAATGCGCGCCGCGCAAGCTCTTGACGCCTTCGACGACGATGCGATCGGTGCCGGCGCCCTGGATCTTCGCGCCCATCGCGATCAGAAAGTCCGCAAGGTCGACGACCTCGGGCTCGCGCGCCGCGTTCTCGATGATCGTCTCGCCCTCTGCCAGCGTCGCCGCCATGAGCAAGTTTTCCGTGCCGGTAACCGTGACCGTCTCCAGCACAAGGCGCGTGCCGACGAGCCGGTCGGCGCGCGCGCGGATATAACCGTTCTCGATGACGATGTCCGCGCCGAGCGCCCGCAGACCGTCGACATGGAGATTCACCGGGCGCGCACCGATCGCGCAGCCGCCCGGCAGCGACACGTCGGCCTTACCGAAGCGCGCAAGCAACGGCCCGAGCACGAGGATCGATGCACGCATCGTGCGCACGAGCTCGTACGGCGCCACGCACTCGCGGATCGTCGAGGCATCGACTTCCACCCGCATCTTGTCGTCGATCGTTACGCTCACGCCCATGCGACCGAGCAACTCGATCATCGTGGTCACGTCCTGCAGGTGCGGCACATTGCCGACCGACACCGTGCCCTCTGCGAGCAGCGTCGCGGCCAGAATGGGCAGCGCCGCGTTCTTCGCGCCCGAGATGCGCACTTCTCCTTCGAGCGGCGTGCCGCCGCGGATTTGAAGCTTGTCCATAGACTGTAGGCGGTAGGTGGTAGGCAATTGCCAGAGGCGGCGTCACGATGACCGCCTCTCGAGAAATATCCGGTCGGCGCGGCGCTGCAGCGCGAAGCTTATCCCAGGCTGTAGGCGGAAGGCTGTAGGCAGTGGGCCATAAGGCCGCGGAGCCCTCCAACCGGTTCGGCCGGCCCTGCGGCAGACCGCCGCTCGGCAGCGCTCCCGCCCTGCCGATTATTGTCCGCCTGCCGCCTCTTCGGGCGTGAGCGCCCGGATTCTCAGGGCGTGAATTTCGCGCCCCATGCGCTCGCCGAGCGTCGCATAGACCAGCTGATGCCGCTGGATCATCCGCTTGCCGTTGAACTGCTCGGCGACGATCACGGCTTCGAAATGCGTGTCGTCATCGGATTCGACGCGCACGCGTGCGCCCGGCAGTCCTGCTTCGATCAGTGCTTGCACTTCTTGGGCGTTCATAGGAACGATCTCGAGAAAATGGCGCGCGATATTAGCCGATTCGTCGCGTCGCATCGCGATCGGGCGAGAGGGCGCGCTATCATCCGAACATGAGCAAAGCCCTCGACAGCCGACAGCTCCTCGCACGCGGCAAACGCGTCCTCGATACCGAGATCGCCGCGATCGCTGCGGTGCGCGACCGCCTGCAGGAGTCGTTCGTGCAGGCCTGCGCGCTCTTGCATGGCTGCACAGGACGCGTCGTCGTGAGCGGCATGGGCAAGTCGGGTCATATCGGCAACAAAGTCGCCGCCACGCTCGCGAGCACGGGTACGCCGGCGTTCTTCCTGCATCCGGCCGAAGCGGGCCACGGCGACATCGGCATGATCACAGCCCAAGACGTGCTGCTCGCAATCTCCAATTCGGGCGAGACACCGGAGCTGCTCGTCATCCTGCCCGCGGTCAAACGGCTCGGCGTGCCGATCATCGCCCTGACCGGCCGCTGCGACTCCACGCTCGCGCGTGCGGCCACCGTCGTGCTCGATGTGAGCGTGCCCGAAGAGGCCTGTCCGCACAATCTCGCGCCGACGGCCAGCACGACAGCGACGCTCGCCATGGGCGATGCGCTCGCCGTCGCGATCCTCGAGGCCCGCGGCTTCACGCCGGAAGACTTCGCGCGCTCGCATCCGGGCGGCATCCTCGGTCGCCGCCTGCTGTTGCGTATCGAAGATGTGATGCGCACCGGCGAGCAGCTGCCCATGGTCGGACCGGACACGCCGCTGCGCGAAGGGCTGCTCGAAATGAGCCGCAAAGGGCTCGGCATGACCGCCGTGGTGGATAGCGATCGCAAGGTGCTCGGCATCTTCACCGACGGCGACTTGCGCCGCACGCTCGATCGCGACATCGACGTGCGTACCAAGCGCATGGCCGAAGTGATGACGCCGGACCCCAAGACGATCCGACCGAACGTCCTTGCGGCGGAAGCCGTGCGTCTGCTCGAAAGCTCGCGAATCACGCAGCTGCTCGTCGTCGACGAACGAGGCGTGCTCATCGGCGCGCTCAACGTGCACGACCTATTCCGCGCGGGAGTCATGTGATGACGGCGCTTCCAGTCCGCGCACAGGACGAACACCGAACCGCGTACGCACGAGCGCACGCCACGCTCTTCTGACTTCTCGCTCAAGAATCATGGATACGTTGTTCGAGCGCGCCCGCGATGTCCGTCTTCTCGTTCTCGACGTCGATGGCGTCTTGACCGACGGTAAGCTGTACTTCGGCTCGCGCGGCGAGGAGCTCAAATGCTTTCACGTGCGCGACGGCGCCGGGATCGTGCAGCTGTTGCGTAACGGCATCCAAGTCGCGGTCATTTCTGGCCGCGCCTCGCGTGCGGTGGAGCGGCGCATGGCCGAGCTCGGCGTGACCTGGGTGCGTCAGGGCGTGGACGACAAGCTCGTCGCGCTGCGCGAGCTCATGGACCTTCTGAGCCTGACGCCGCAAGCGATCGCATGCATCGGCGACGACCTGCCGGATCTGCCGCTGCTCGAGGTCGCGCGCTTGGCCGCCACGGTGGCCGACGCGCACCCGACCGTGAAATCGCGCGCGCACTACATCACCCAGGCAGCAGGCGGTCAGGGCGCCGTGCGCGAGGTGTGCGACTTGATTCTGGAAAGTCAGGGCCGATAGCTGCGCGGGTTGCTTTCCGTGAATTGGCGTTGGATCTCCATATCGGCTCTGCTCGCAGCGCTCGTCATCGGCTACGGCGCGCTGCGGGGCCGCGATGTGGCGCCGGAGATCGTCGCCGAAGCGCCGCTGCAACCGACTTACTATCTGCGCAATGCCGTCATTACCGAGATGGCGCCGACGGGCGAAGCGCAGACGAGCTTTGCGGCCGCGCGTATGGAAATGCAGCCTGCGACGGACGATTTGACGATGACGGACGTCAATGTGTCGTACCATCAATCGCCGACGCAGCATTGGAACTTGACGGCCGAGCGCGCTTTCAAGGCGGGCGACTCTCCCATCATCAGGCTTTCGGGCAACGTGGTGCTCGAGCCCGAGCAAAGCGATCCCGAGGCGCGCCTCTTGGCGGAGGAGCTTGCCATCGACACCGAGAGCAATGTCGCCTTCAGCACGCGCTCGCCCGTGAAAATTCGCTTCGGCCAGCATGCGATCGAGGTGCGCAGCTTCCGGTTCGACATGAATGACCAGATCCTTTCTCTGCAAACCGGCGAGGGCCGCCATGCCCCAGCGCATTAGCCGCCTTCGCCTCGCGCTCGGACTCGGCCTGCTCGTCGCCGCAGCGCCCTGCCCTTTTGCCGCCGAAAGCTCCATTCTCGACACGCAAGAGCTGAGCTATGGGTTCGAACGCTCCGAGTTCGACTTCAAGAACGACATCGCGCAATTCCACGGCCGCGTGCGCGTGACGCAGGGACCGAATTCGATCCAAGCCGACGAAGCGATCGCACGCGCGTTCCGCTCCGACAACAAGCAATGGGAATTCAAGGACGCGGTGACGGTACGCACCGCGGAGGCTCAGCTCACGGCGCAGAGCGCAGTCGCTGCATTCGAGCGCAATGTGCTGGTCCAAGCACGCGTCGAAGGCGCTCCGGCGCAATTCGAGCGCATCAACGGACCGAGCGAACGCCTCGCCCGCGGGCGGGCGCGGGTGATCGAATACGACGTCGCAACCGACACGGTCACCTTGAGCGGCGATGTCTGGTTCGGCTACGGGGCCGATGAGTTCCGCGGCGAGACCGTCGTCTACAGCTTGCGCGACGAGCGCGTGCGCGTCAGCGGAGGAGATGCCGGCTCGGTGCAAGGCATCCTCCGCCCGCGTCTCGACGAAAAAACCGAAGAGGCGTTGCGCCAAGCGCCCGACTCCGGCCGCCGCGCGCCCGCTCCCGATCTCATCCGCGAAGGCGACGCATGACGACACTGCGCGTTGAAGGACTGGCGAAGACATTCCGCTCTCGCCAAGTCGTCAAGGATCTGTCCATCGAGGTGGCGCGCGGCGAGGTCGTCGGCCTGCTCGGCCCGAACGGCGCCGGCAAAACGACGGCCTTCTACATGATCGTCGGCCTGGTTCCCACGGACGCCGGACGCATCCTGATCGGGGACGTCGACGTCTCGCGCCTGCCGGTGCATCGTCGCGCGCAGCTGGGGCTCGGTTACCTGCCGCAAGAAGCCTCCGTCTTCCGCAAGCTCTCCGTCGAAGACAACATCATGGCCATCTTGGAGACGCGCAAGGATCTGAACGCCGAGCAGCGCCGACAACAGCTCGAGTCCCTGCTCGAAGAGCTGCACATCGGACACATCCGCAACAGCATCGGCCAGAGTCTCTCCGGCGGCGAACGCCGCCGCGTCGAAATCGCGCGGGCGCTCGCGGCCGAGCCGCGCTTCATGCTCCTCGATGAACCTTTCGCCGGCGTCGATCCGATCTCGGTCCTAGACATCCAACGGATCATCCGTCATTTGAGCGCCCGCAACATCGGGGTGCTGATCACCGATCATAACGTGCGGGAAACATTGGGAATTTGTAGCCGCGCCTATATCGTCAACGCGGGCGCCGTGATCGCTTCGGGGACTGCCGAGGACGTCCTTGCAAACCGAGAGGTTCGTGAGGTGTACTTGGGCCAGGATTTCAGGCTTTAGAGATTTCCGATTCGACCAGGTCCCGGTGGCTGCACTGAGGGACTTTCCCCGACGCCGGGCCCACGTTCGCGACACGAATGCTCAAACCAGCACTGCAGCTCAGACTTGGCCAGCAGCTCACGATGACGCCGCAGCTGCAGCAAGCCATCCGCCTGCTGCAGCTGCCGGTGCTGGAGCTGCAAGCTCAGATCCGAGAGGCGCTCGAAACCAACGTCATGCTCGAATCCGAGGACGAGGTGGGCAGCCTCGAAACCGGCGACATGGCGCTCGAGCCCGGCTTCGAAGCCGATACCGTCGCTGCCGACTCCACCGAGCATGCCGACCGCGAGGAACAGGAAGTCGATCTCATCGACGATCCGGAGTGGAGCGATTCGCAAGTAACCGGTCCGTCGGAGACCCCGTGGTCGGGCGACGGCGACGATTCGCCTGACTTCGCGCCTACCCGCGGCGAGACGCTTCAAGAACACCTTTTGTGGCAGCTCGAGATGTCGCGTCTCAGCGAACGTGAGATGCGCATCGGCGCGGCGATCATCGACGCCATCAACGACGACGGCTACGTCATCGAGCCGCTCGAAGAGATCGCGCGCAATTTGCAGCCGGAAATCGTGGCGAGCGTCGAAGAAGTCGAACAGGTGCTGCGCCACATTCAACAGATGGATCCGGCCGGCGTCGGCGCCCGCTCGGTCAGCGAGTGCATCTCACTGCAGCTCAAACAGCTCGATCCGGACACGCCCGGGCGCGATACCGCGCTGCTCATCGCAGCGAACTATCTCGATGAGGTCGCCGAGCAGCAGTACTCGCTGCTGCGTCGCCAGCTTCGCGTCTCGGAGGAAGAGCTCGAGCATGCGCTCGTACTGGTGCGCGGCTGTCAGCCCCGACCGGGCTCGAGCGTGCATTCGGTAACGGCCGAATACATCGTGCCGGACGTCTTCGTGCGCCGTACCGAACGCGGCTGGGCGGTCGAGATCAACCCTGCGAGCCTGCCGCGCATTCGCATCAATCAAAGCTACGCCGGCCTGATCGGCCGTTCCGCCGATCACGCCATGTTGCGCACGCAATTGCAGGAGGCACGCTGGCTGATCCGGAGCCTGGAGATCCGGAACGAGACTCTGCTCAAAGTGGCGCGCTGCATCGTTCAGCGACAATCGGCCTTCCTGGAGCACGGCGATGAGTACATGCAGCCGATGATCCTCAAGGACGTCGCAGAAGCGGTCCAGATGCACGAGTCGACGATCTCGCGCGTCACGACCAACAAGTACATGCACACCCCGCGCGGCGTGTTCGAGTTCCGCTACTTTTTCTCGAGCCACGTCGCGGCCCGCGACGGCACCGAGATGTCGTCGACGGCGATTCGCGCGAAGATCAAGAAATTGATCGCGCAGGAAGACCCGGACAAGCCTTTGTCGGACAGCCGTATTGCCGAGATTTTGGCGCAAGAGGGCATCCAAGTCGCCCGGCGAACCATCGCGAAATACCGCGAGGCGTTGGGTATTCCCCCCTCTAGCGAGCGCAAACGAGTTCCGGTGAGATAACCGTATGGTGAACGGTGAGCTGCGGACCGCGGAGGGCAACAAAAGCCGGCTTGTGCGGCTTTGCGGCTCTTATCGTCCGCCGTCCGTCGGTCACCCTCCAGTCTAGTCAGGAGGCATCATGCAACTGAACGTCACGGGTCATCATGTCGATGTCACTTCCTCCCTCAAGGGGTACGTGGAGAAAAAGCTCGACAGAATCCTCAGACACTCGGATCACATCATTGACGTTCACTGCATCCTCACGGTCGAAAAGCTAAGACACAAAGCCGAAGCCACCATTCAGCTCAACGGCAGCACCATCTACGCCGACGCTGTCGAGCAAGACATGTACGCGGCCATCGACGCGCTCGCAGACAAGCTCGACCGGCGCGTCAAGAAGCACAAGGAAAAGACCAGCGATCACCGCGCCCAAGAAGTGCGCAAGACCCCGGGATAATCCCTCCGCGCGGCGAGCCCGGCAGGCATCGATGCACCGGTAAGGTGCCTGCCGCGCCCGTCGCCAGATCCCGCCCAGCCACCGGCGAGCGGAATCGTTCCGTGAACCTTCCCATTCAGCCGCCCACCGACGGTGCGGCGTGCTCGCTCCTGTGCACGCCCTCTAGGCGTTGTTCTCTCCGCACTGCTAGTCTGTCGCCATGCGACTCGTCATCGTCAGCGGGCTGTCCGGATCGGGGAAGAGCGTGGCTCTGCACATGCTCGAAGACCTCGACTATTACTGTATCGACAACATCCCCGCCGGCCTGCTGCCGATGTTCATCTCGCACACGGTCCGCTCTCCGGACGGACCTGGGCCATACAATTTCACGGCGGTCGGCGTCGATGCTCGCAACAGCCCGGAAGACATCGCTTCGGTCCCCAAGCTCGTCGACGAGCTCAAGCGCAGCGGGCTCAATTGCGAAGTGCTGTTCCTGCGCGCCGAAGAGGACACGCTGCTCAAGCGCTACAGCGAGACGCGGCGCCGGCATCCGCTCAGCCGCACCGGGCTGACGCTGGCCGATGCCATCCGCAAGGAGCGAGAGCTGCTCGAACCGATCGCGGATGCCGCAGACCTGGTCATCGATACGACCCGCACGAGCGTCCACGAGCTGCGCGAGCTCATTCGCCAGCGCGTCGGCGCGCGGCGCGAAGGCCGAATGTCGATCCTGTTCGAGTCGTTCGCCTTCCGCCACGGCGTGCCGAGCGCGGCTGATTTCGTCTTCGACGTGCGAAGCCTGCCGAACCCGTACTGGGAACCGGGCCTTGCGCAGCTCACGGGCCTCGATGCGCCGGTCGTGGAATACCTGGAACGCTTCCCGATCGTGACGCAGATGTTCGAGGACATCGTGGGTTTCCTCGAGCGCTGGATCCCCGAGTTGATGAAAGCCAACCGCAGCTACCTCACCGTGGCGATCGGCTGCACGGGCGGGCAGCACCGTTCCGTCTATCTGGTCGAGCGCTTGGCGCGACATTTCGCCGGCAAGTACCCGCACGTGCACGCGCGGCATCACCTGCAGAGCCGCTCGGCGCAGAACAAGTAACCCGCCGCCTCCCCGCCCTGTGGCGGTCCTCGGCCGGCATCGCCCGCTCGCAAGACGATCGCGCGTCGCGACGGCGCGCTCTTCCGCTACACTGCGCGCCTCTTCGCCGGCGGACGACGATGAAACCTGAGGCTGCAGAAAAGACCACACGCTTGAGCGTGCTGCGCGATGCCCTCCAGGAGGGGACCATGCGTCACGGCCGGCGCATGATCAATTCGCTGCACCCGGCGGAAATCGCCTCGCTCCTCGAGTCCCTGCCGCCCACCCAGCGCGAGATCGTCTGGGAGCTGGTCGACCCTGAACTCGAAGGCGACGTGCTGGTCGAGCTCAACGACGAAGTGCGCGCCAAGCTCATCAGCGGCATGGACGCCGAAGAGCTGATCGCAGCCACCGAGGGCATGGAAGTCGACGACCTCGCCGACTTCATCGGCGACCTGCCGGAGACGCTCAACGAGCGCGTGCTGCAATCGCTCGACGCACAGGACCGGGAACGCCTCTCCGCGGTGCTGCAGTTCGGGGAGGACAGCGCCGGCGGCCTCATGAACCTCGACACCGTGACGGTGCGCCCGGACGTGACCATCGAGGTCGTGCTGCGCTACCTGCGCATGCGGGGCGAGCTGCCCGACCGGACGGACCGTCTCTTCGTGGTCAATCGCCACGACAAGTATCTGGGCGGCGTCGACATCACTCGCCTGCTCACGGAAGACCCGGAGAAGACCGTCGGCGAGATCATGGACTCGTCGGTCGAGGGCATCGATCCGGAAACGCCCGCGCGCGAAGTCGCCAAGCTGTTCGAAGACCGCGACCTCGTCTCCGCCGCAGTGGTGAGCAAGGACGGGCGGCTCCTCGGCCGTATCACCATCGACGACGTCGTCGACGTCATCCGCGAGGAAGCCGATCACTCCGTGCTCAGCATGGCCGGCCTCGACGAGGACGAGGACATGTTCGCGAGCGTGCGCTCCAGTGCCCGCCGCCGCGTCGTCTGGTTGGCTGCCAATCTCGCGACCGCATTCCTCGCCGCCAATGTCGTGGGCTTGTTCGAAGCGACGATCGAAAAGGTCGTGGCGCTAGCCGTCCTCATGCCGATCGTCGCGAGCATGGGCGGTATCGCGGGCAGCCAAACGCTCGTGCTGATCATCCGCGGTATTGCGCTCGGGCACGTCGAGGACACCAACGTACGCTGGCTGCTCGCGCGCGAGATCGCCGTCGGCTTGCTGAACGGCGTTGCGATTGCCTCGCTGGTCGGACTAGCGGCAGGGCTCTGGTATCAGCAATGGACCATCGGGCTGATCATCTTCGCGGCCCTGATGATCAACCTGTTCGCCGCGGCGCTCGCCGGCGTGAGCGTGCCGATCATCCTCAAACGCCTCGGCATCGATCCGGCTATCGCGGGCGGTGTCATCCTGACGGCGGTCACCGACGTCGTCGGCTTCGCGTCCTTGCTAGGCCTTGGCACGTTTTTCCTGACGTAAGCTCACGCGGCGCAGAATGCTGGTCGTGCCGGTCGACTGCACTTCGCGACCGCCGAGGAAGGCCAGCACGTCG
The DNA here is from genome assembly GCA_938008435.1 of uncultured Steroidobacter sp. Lineage (GTDB taxonomy): Bacteria > Pseudomonadota > Gammaproteobacteria > Steroidobacterales > Steroidobacteraceae > Steroidobacter. Next base: position 30,304 of record CALLKK010000004.1, read on the forward strand.
TCGGCGCGATTCATCGTGTCCTGATAGCCGAGCGCGATCAGCTCGCGCGTGTAGCTCGCCTCGAACAACAAATAGCTCATCAGCTGACCGCCGCCCGTATTGAGCGCGCCCATCGTGCGCAGAAGGACGCGCAGCGTGCGCGGCAGCGAGCTCACGTGATGACGCGCGATCTCGGAGAGATCCTGGCTCGGGAGCAACAGCAGCATGTCGATGCGGCGCAGGTTCAACCCGCCCTCCGTGATCGGCCCCACCTGATCGACGAGCTGGTTGAGCTGGGTGAGCCGCTCGAGATCGGAGTACAAGCCGTCCGAGAACAACGCATCGAGCATGTAGCCGAAGATTTGCCCGAACGTCGGCGATTGCGGCGGCGAAACAGGCGGTGCCGTCTTGGCCTCGTTGCGCGTGCCGATCACGAGTAGCCGCTGTGCGCCGAGATGAATGGCCGAGCTGAACGGATTGGCTTCGCGCATGGCGCCGTCGCCGTAGTACTCATCGCCGAGCAGCACGGGCGGGAACAAGAAAGGCACGGCCACGCTCGCCATGAGATGGTCGAGCCGCAGCTCGGCAGGCTCACCCGCCCGCCGCATGCGACTCCATGGCTCGCACCCGCCCTTGCATGTGTAGAAGGACACGGAGCGAGCGCTCAGATACCCGGCCGCGGACATTGCGAGCGCCTCCAGGTGTCCTGCCTCGATCGAGCGGCGAATCGACGTGAAATCGAACTGCGCTTGCAGCAGCTCCCGCAACGGCGTGTTGTCGAACAGCGAACGAGGCGGCGGCAGCAGCCAGCCGCCGGAGAGCATCGCGACGAGCCAGTGCAGGCCCGAGCGCAACATGCTCAACGTGTCCGCACGGAATACCTGCTCGACTTTGAAATTTCGCCAGACCCGCTCCAGGTTGCCGACGGCCACGCGGAAACGATCGGCGTGCACGGCGATCGCCGTGGCGTTCACCGCTCCTGCCGAAGTCCCGGTCACGATCGGAAAGGGATTGGCGGCACGCGCAGGCAAGAGGTCCGCGATCGCGCGCAGCGCGCCGACCTGATAGGCGGCACGCGCACCGCCGCCCGGCAAGATCAGGCCAATTTTGGGCGTGGGAGACGTCTGCGGCGGCTCGGCGCTCATTGGCTGCCCGTCCCTGCGAAAAAGGGCGACGACCACCGCGCAAATGGGTGCTCAGGCCGCACTGGCTCACACTGCGCGGCGCGATGGGTCACGTCCCCTACGAACATTGGAGTAGTATGGCACAGTGCTTCGTGGCCCATTTTTTGGAGAGCGGGTATGAAATTCTGGAGCCTTGTCAGTCGCGCCCTGCTGGCAGCAATGCTCGTGGTCGGAGCGACCGCGCATGCCGATGGCCCTGCGCTCGGCAAAGAAGCCCCCGACTTCAAGCTCCAGGACCAGAACGGCAAATGGCATACGCTGGCCGACTACCGCGGCAAGTGGGTCGCGCTTTATTTCTATCCCAAGGACCAGACGCCGGGCTGCACCACGCAGGCCTGCGATTTCCGTGACAACGTCTTTGCCTATCGCGATGCGAACGCCGTGATTCTCGGCGTCAGCGTCGATGACGTGGAATCGCACAAGGCCTTCGCGGAGAAGCATGGCCTGCCTTTCCCGTTGCTCGCCGATCCGACGAAGGAAACCGCCAAGCGCTACGGCGTGCTCAATTTCACGGGCTTCGCCAAACGCGAGACCTTCCTCATCGACCCGAACGGCACCATCGTCAAACGCTACGCGGTCGCCGATCCCAAAGGTCATTCCGAGGTCGTGCTGAAGGACATCAAGGCGCTGCAGCAACGTCAGGCAAGCTGACGCGCAGCCGCGGACGCCACGCAAGCTCGCACCGCGCCTTGGTCGACTAAGAGCCGGACTTGTTCGCTATCGGCGCCAACGTCAACCGATGTTGCGCCATACCAGGCAGAATCGGTCGCGGCTCGCCTCTCACCCACTGCGCGTGCCCGGCGCCATAGAACGGCGATAGCGGATGATCGACGGGACCGCCGGGCAACTGAATCGAGCCTGCCTGCTCGCGGCCGGGCGCAACGACGAGGCGCATCGATGCGCCGAAGCTCGGACTTTGCACGCGCGGCATCGCCACGTCGCCGTCCATTTGATCGGCAGGCATGTCGAGCCACCGAGCCAAGCGCTGCGGCAATGCTGTTGCCAGCGGGTGCCGCATGGACAACGTGTTCTGCTTACCCCAGGCGCACTCGCGCAATGACGCGCACGCCTGCCGCAGGCGCGCGAGCGTCGCATCGAGCGATGCGGCCAGCAGCGAATCCCACGACTCGTGCTCGCGGCCCAACAAGTGCGGCGGACGCTGCGTCACGAGCATCCACAGCGGGCCTTCGAACTGCGGCGCGGGTTGCAGGGCCGTGTCGCCGACGTACGCTCGAGCGCTCGCCGTAAGCATGTGGAAGACCTCGGCGCGCACCTGATCCCTGAAGGCGCGCACGATGCGATACCCCACATCGTCTGCCGCCGCACGCCCCGACCAATCGCGCACCAGCTCGTAGGCTTCGCGATAACGGGCATCGTCCGCACCGAGCGATTCGATCGTCGCGAGCAACAGGTCGCGCCAGCGCGCCAGAAACAGCGCGCGATCGTCGAGCTGAAGCGCAACGAAATCGGCCGGCGTCGCGCGCGGCAGTGCGCGCAGCGCATCCCGAATCTGCGCCGCGCGTGCACCCAAGTCGTACCGCCCTTCTCCCACGAGCTCGAACCATTGCGCGGCGTCGATCATGCGTTGATTGGCGCTCCAAACACGCCCGCCCGGCGGATCGATCAACCGGGGATATTCCGCCGGCTCGCGCCAACCGGACCAGCCTGCTTCGCGCCACGAGAGCGGCACGGTGGCATCGGCTGCCGGCCTCATCGGTATCTGGCCCATCAAGGACCACCCTACGCTCCCCCGCGCGTCGACCGCGACGATGTTCTGCACCGGACCGCCTGCGCGGTTGGCCGCTTCGAATAGCTCGGGCAACGAGCTGGCCGTTTCGAACTCGAGCATGTGCAAATTTGTCGCGCGCGCGTGATGCGCGGTCCATTGCAACGCCAGCCATCGACCTCGCGCATCCTGGCGCACGATCGGACCCCAGCGCGTGCGGCGAACGTCGATGCTTTGCGCTGCGCCGCCGTTGACTTCGATGCGCTCGGTGCGCACGTCGAACGGCTCGGGCCCTTCCGCCGTGAGATATCGACTTGGATCGTCAGCAGCGCGCTCGACGACCACCAGATCGACCCAATCGCCGTAGCTGTTCGTGAATCCCCACGCCACCTTGCCGTTTGAACCGGCGATCAAGAACGGCAAACCAGGCAACGTCACACCGACAAGATCGCGCCGCGTGTCCGCATCGCCGTCGACGACGAGCCGCGCCGCGTACCAGGTGTTGGGTAAACGCAAGCCGAGGTGCATGTCATTGGCGAGCAACCCGGCCCCGTCCGCGGTGTAGTCCCCGCTGACGGCCCATGCATTGCTGCCGATCATCGGCTCGGCGAGCTCATCCTGAACGCTCGCCTGCCGCTGCCGTTCGGACGCATCGCGCGCGGTCGCCGCGTGCGATCCGAGATCGACGAGATCGGGACCGGGAATCGCAGGCATTCGCCATGTGCCGCCGGTCAACGGCGCATCCCATTCGGTGCCGACCGGATAAAGAAATGCATGCAACGCCGGCGGCAAATGCACACGCAGTTGCTCGCGTGCCAGCTCCTCCTCGCCCGTCGCATCGTGAAGCGTCAGATACATCGCGAAGGCTGCGAGGATCGAATCCTCAGGCTTCCACGGCGTCGGCTGCGTTCGCAGCAGCAGATATTCCCAAGGCCGCGCACGCAGCGCACGCAACCCGGCATTCACGCCTTCCGCATAGGCAGCCAGAAGCTCGACTTGCGATGGCTCGGCGGCGGCAAGGACCGAGGCGGCGACGGAACGAAAGTCGTGCACGCGCAAGCTGCGATCCGCTTCGACGAGCGCCGGTCCCAAGAGCGCCGCCAGCTCGCCGGCCGCCGAACGTCGCATGAGATCCATCTGGAAAAAACGATCCTGCGCATGAACGAAGCCGGTCGCGAGCGCGAGATCCGTGCGTGTCTTGGCGCGCACGGTAGGTGTGCCGAATGCATCCCGCTCGATCGTCACGGGCGAGTGGAGCAAGTCGACGCGGACGCGCCCTTCGAGTTGCGGCAGGCTGCCGCGCAAAATGAGGTAGAGCGCGGCTGCGGAGATGATGAGCGCAGCGAGCAGACCCGCTGCGACGTACAGACCGATGCGCTTGAGATGCGCCGGCGAGATGGCTTTGCGCATGCCGGCTCCGACGTTCACGCGCACGGTCCGAAGGCGGACCGCGCCTTGCGGCGCGGTCCGCCGGCTCTCAGATCTTCACTTCGAGGATCTTCATCGCGTTGGTCTTGCCGGCCACACCCGACAGCTCGCCCTTGGTGAGGATGATGCGGTCGCCGATCTCGACCATGCCGCGCTCAAGCATGACCTTGAAGATATCGGCGTACAGCAGCTGCGCATTGGTGTGAGTGATATCGAAGGTGACCGGATACACGCCGCGATAGAGCATGACGCGCCGACGCGTCTCTTCGTGACGCGTGAACGCGTAGATGGGGATGTCCGCGCGGATACGCGACATCCACAGCGGCGTCGAACCCGATTCGGTCAACGCGACGATCGCTTTCACCTTGAAATGATTTGCCGTGTACATCACGGCCATCGCGATGGCCTCGTCGGTCTTCTCCAGCACGCCGTGATCGGTGCGCTGACGCAGCGGCGAGTGCGTCGCTTCGTATTTCTCGGCGCCCATGATGACCTGAGCCATGGCCTGCACCGCCTTGACCGGATACTTACCGACGGCGCTCTCGCCCGACAGCATCACTGCGTCGGTGCCGTCCATCACGGCATTGGCCACGTCGGACACCTCGGCGCGCGTCGGCACCGGGTTGTGAATCATCGACTCCATCATCTGCGTCGCAGTGATCGCGACGCGATTGCGCTTACGCGTCTCGGCGATGATGTGCTTCTGCAGACCGGTGAGCTCTGCGTAGCCCACTTCGACGCCGAGGTCGCCGCGCGCCACCATCACGGCATCGCTCGCCATGATGATGCGCTCGAGATTGACGAGCGCTTCGGAGCGCTCGATCTTCGCGACCAGGTGCCCGTGTCCGCCGGCCTTGCGCAGCAGGTGCCGCGCCTCCTCCATGTCGTTGCCGTCGCGTGCGAACGAGACCGCCAGATAGTCGACGCCCAGCTTCGCCGCGAGCTTGATGTCCTCGCGATCCTTGTCGGTCAACGCGCCCGCCGACAGACCGCCGCCCTGCTTGTTGATGCCCTTGTTGTTCGACAGCTCGCCGCCGACCACCACGCGCGTGTGCACGCGCGGACCGTCGACGTCGGTCACGTCGAGCACGATCAGGCCGTCGTTCAAGAGCAGCGTATCGCCGGGCCGCACGTCCTGCGCGAGCGCCTTGTAGGCGACGCCCACGGACTTCTGCGTGCCGGCATTCGAATCGAGGGAAGTGTCCAGCGTGAAGGCGTCGCCTTCGTTCAAGAACACCTTGCCTTCCACGAAGCGCTCGATGCGGATCTTCGGCCCTTGCAGGTCGCCGAGGACGGCCACCCATTTGCCGACCTGCTCGGCGGCCTCGCGCACCATCTGCACGCGCTTGGCATGAAACTCGGGCTCACCATGCGAGAAGTTGATACGAACGACATCCGCTCCCGCTCGAATCAGTTCGGTGAGCACCTTCGGGTCGTCTGTCGCGGGGCCGAGAGTTGTCAGAATTTTTGTACGGCGAAGCATAGGAGGACGCGAATCGCAATTGGGTTGTAGGGTCGTCAGGGACGATCTTTGGGCTCGGCCTGACAGCGGCGGACAGTGTAATGAGATTGCGAAAACTTGCGAGCGCTATTCGCCCGTAAGGGCGCCGATGCGAGCCGCCCCCTGCTCGGCTCGCATCGCCGGTAAGGTCAGCTCATTGCTGGGCACGCTCCTCGAGCACGGCCACGGCCGGCAGCTTCTTGCCCTCGAGGAACTCGAGGAACGCGCCGCCGCCGGTCGAGATGTACGAAATGTCTTCGCCGACGCCGTACTTCTCGATGGCCGCCAGCGTATCGCCGCCGCCCGCAATCGAAAACGCGGAGCTGCGCGCGATGGCTTGGGCGAGCGTGCGGGTGCCCTCGCCGAACTGATCGAATTCGAACACGCCGACAGGACCGTTCCAGACGATCGTGCCCGCGTCGGCGAACATGCGCGCGAAGCGCTCGGCCGTATCGGGACCGATGTCGAGGATCATCTCGTCCGCGCTCACTTGCGTCACGGGCTTGACGTCCGCTTCGGCGCTCGCGGCGAACTCCTTCGCCACGACCACGTCGGTCGGCAGCGGAATCTCGACATTGAGCTCCTTGGAGCGCGCGAGCAGGCCCTTGGCGATGTCGATCATCTCGGCCTCGACGAGCGACTTGCCCACGGCATGGCCCTGTGCGGCGAGGAACGTGTTGGCGATGCCGCCGCCGACGATGAGCTTGTCGACCTTCGTGAGCAGCGTCTCGAGCACGGTCAGCTTGGTCGACACCTTAGAGCCGGCCACGATGGCGATGAGCGGACGCTTCGGCTTCTCGAGCGCGGTTTCGAGCGCTTCGAGCTCGTTCATGAGCAGGGGACCTGCGCAGGCCACCGGCGCGAAACGCGCCACGCCGTGCGTGCTCGCCTCGGCGCGATGGGCGGTGCCGAAGGCATCCATCACGAAGATGTCGCAGAGCGCGGCCATTTTGCGCGCGAGGTCTTCGTTGTCCTTCTTCTCGCCCTTGTTGAAGCGCACGTTCTCGAGCAACACGACTTCGCCCGGCGCGCACTCGACGCCGTCGAGCCAGTTCTTCTCGAAACGCACCTTGTAGCCGAGGAGCTCGGACAAGCGCTGCGCCACCGGCGCAAGCGAAAACTCTTCGTTGTAAACGCCCTCTTCGGGACGTCCGAGATGCGACATCACGAGCACACGCGCGCCCGCATTCTTCGCTGCCTGGATCGTCGGTATCGCCGCACGAATACGCGCATCGCTCGTTACGACGCCACCCTGCACCGGCACGTTCAAGTCTTCACGGATCAGCACGCGCTTGCCGCTCAAATCCAGGTCGGTCATTCGAAGAATGGGCATGGTTCTTGTCCCGCGCAGTAATCGATGGAGGTTCAAACCTGTGTGTTCTTGCCATCCTGGCAGGCCGGCGCGCCGAGGTCCCTGCGCACGGCCGTCGTCCTGAGCGAACGGGTCCAGGGATTCGCCCTGGACCCGCACGCATCAGCCGTGGAGCGACTACTTGGAGGAAATGACGCGCGCCATTTCCAGGATCTTGCACGAGTAGCCCCACTCGTTGTCGTACCAGGACACGATCTTCACGAAGGTGCCGTCGAGCGCGATGCCGGCTTCCGCATCGAAGATGGACGTACGCGGATCGCCGCGGAAGTCCGTCGACACGACCTTCTCTTCCGTGTAGCCGAGCACGCCCTTCATCGGGCCTTCCGCAGCAGCCTTCATCGCGGCGCAGATCTGCTCGTAGGTCGCCTCGGTCTTCAGCTCGACCGTCAGATCGACGACCGAGACGTCCGAGGTCGGCACGCGGAACGCCATACCCGTGAGCTTCTTGTTGAGCTCAGGAATGACCTTGCCGACGGCCTTCGCAGCGCCGGTCGACGACGGAATGATGTTCTCGAGGATGCCGCGGCCGCCGCGCCAGTCCTTGTTCGACGGGCCGTCGACGGTCTTCTGCGTCGCGGTCGTCGCGTGCACGGTCGTCATCAAGCCGCGCTTGATGCCGAAGGTGTCGTTCAGCACCTTGGCGATCGGCGCCAAGCAGTTGGTCGTACACGAGGCGTTGGAGATGATCGCCTGGCCCGCGTAGGTGTCGTGGTTGACGCCGTAGACGAACATCGGCGTGTCGTCCTTCGACGGCGCGGACATGATCACCTTCTTGGCGCCCGCGTCGATGTGCTTCTGCGCGGCTTCCTTCGTCAGGAACAAGCCCGTCGACTCGACGACGATGTCGGCGCCCACTTCGTTCCACTTCAGCTCGGCCGGATCCTTGATCGCCGTCAGGCGGATCTTCTTGCCGTTGACGATCAGCGTATTGCCCTCGACCGCAACCTCACCCTTGAAACGGCCATGCACGGAGTCGTGCTTCAGCATGTAGGCAAGGTAATCCGGCTCGAGCAGGTCGTTGATGCCCACGATCTCGATGTCCGGGAAGTACTGCACGGCCGCGCGAAACACCATGCGTCCAATGCGACCGAACCCGTTGATGCCGACTTTGATGCTCATTAACTGCTCCAATGAAAAAATTTCAGGCCGTCAAGCTTCAGAGGATTGACTGGACCACTTTCACCACGTTTTCAACCGAAAACCCGAAATGCTTGAACACTTCCTTGGCGACCCCGGATGCGCCGAAAGTGGTCATGCCGATCACCGCCCCCTGGTCGCCGACGTAGCGCCACCACAGATCGGGCGCCCCCGCTTCGATCGCAACGCGGCAGCGCACCGACTTCGGCAACACTTGCTCGCGATACGCGGCGTCCTGCTTGTCGAACACGTTGGTGCTCGGCATCGAGACGACACGCACGCGCCGGCCCTGCTTGGTCAAGGCATCGGCCGCTTCGACGGCGAGGCTCACTTCCGAGCCGGTCGCAATCAGGATCACCTCCGGCGTGCCCTCGCAGTCCTTGAGCACGTAGCCGCCGCGACGAATGGCCTCGAGCTGCGCCGGCGTGCGCGGCTGCGCAGGCACGCCTTGGCGCGTCAGGGCAAGACAGGTCGGCCCGTCGTTGCGCTCGATGGCGCCGATCCAGGCCACCGCCGTCTCGGCCGCGTCGCACGGGCGCCAGACGGTCATGTTCGGAATGATGCGCAGGCTCGCAACGTGCTCGACGGGCTGGTGCGTGGGGCCGTCCTCGCCGAGGCCGATCGAATCGTGCGTGAGCACGAAGATCACGCGTTGCTTCATCAATGCGGCCATGCGCAGCGCATTACGCGCATAGTCCGAGAACACCAGGAACGTGCCGCCGTAAGGGATCAGGCCGCCGTGCAGCGCGATACCGTTCATGATCGCGCTCATGCCGAACTCACGCACGCCGTAGTGCAGGTAGTTGCCCGTCGGATCCTCGGCCGTGAACGGGCGCGTATCCTTGCGATTGGTATTGTTCGAGCCGGTCAGGTCGGCCGAACCGCCGAGCAGCTCGGGCACGTGCGGACCGAGCCCGTTCAGCGCCTGCTGCGAAGCCTGACGGGTCGCGAGGCTTCCCGTCGCCTGCGCCGCCTGCTCGAGGTAGGCACGCGACTTCTCGGGCCAGTTGGCCGGCAGATCGCCGCGCATGCGCCGCTCGAACTCGGCCGCCAGCTCGGGGAACGCGGCGCGATACCGCTCGAACAGCTCACGCCAGGCCGCTTCGGCCTTGGCGCCGCGTTCGCGCGCATCCCAGCCCTTGCGGATGTCTTCCGGGATCACGAACGGCGGGTGCTCCCAGCCGAGGTTCTTGCGCGTGGCCTCGACTTCCTCGACGCCGAGCGCAGCGCCGTGAGTCGCCTCGGTGCCCTGCTTGTTCGGCGAGCCCCAGCCGATGATCGTCTTGCAGCAGATCAGCGACGGGCGATCCTTCTCCGCCTTGGCAGCCTCGATGGCGCGCGCGATGGCGGCCGGATCGTGCCCGTCGACGCCCGGCACGACGTGCCAGCCGTAGGCCTCGAAGCGCTTCGGCGTGTCGTCGGTGAACCAGCCGTGGACCTCGCCGTCGATCGAGATACCGTTGTCATCGTAGAAGCAAATTAATTTGCCGAGCTTGAGCGTACCGGCGAGCGAGCAGGCCTCGTGCGAGACGCCTTCCATGAGGCAGCCGTCGCCGAGGAACACCCAGGTGTAGTGATCGACGATCTCGTAGCCAGGGCGGTTGAAGGTCGCCGCCAGCACCTTCTCGGCGATGGCCATACCGACCGCATTGGCAAGTCCCTGACCGAGCGGGCCGGTCGTCGTCTCGATGCCGATATGCAGATCGCGCTCGGGATGTCCGGCGGTGTGCGAGCCGAGCTGGCGGAACGCCTGGATCTGCTCGATGGGCAGGGGATAGCCCGTCAGGTGCAGCAATGCATAAAGCAGCATCGAGCCATGACCGTTCGAGAGCACGAAGCGGTCGCGGTTCGCCCACGTCGGATTGTTCGGATTGTGCTTGAGATGATCGTTCCACAGCACTTCGGCGATGTCCGCCATGCCCATGGGCATTCCGGGGTGGCCCGAATTCGCCTTCTGAACAGCGTCCATCGCAAGGACGCGAATGGCATTGGCAAGCTGCCGGCGGTGCGACGTCGTCATTAGTGGATGATCCTGGGAAGAAAAATTGGGAAAGCCTTGCATTTTGGACTATCGCTTCCTCTCGGCCAAGTCCTCGAAGGCCTCCAAGCGCCGCGCTCGCCCGCCGCGCGCCTGCCCGAGGATCGACCACGCACAGTGCAGCGACATAAGCAGGTGCCATGTCGTCGCGCACTGCGGAACCGCCGTCGGTCCGTCGCGTTGACACAGGCGCGGAATGAGACGGAGCGCAAAGATTCAGCGCAGTTTTTGCTCCCAACCGAAGGATTAGACGCTAATCACTTTTCACCCTGGGCCACATTGCTAGCATGCCCAAGCGCTAAGGTGACCCTGAGTTGCAACGCGGCTTCGGCTGGACTGATTTGTCATATCAGGTCTCCTTTCGTGAACGAGCTCCTGCGGTCTGAGCCCGTACGAGAGCACTGAGGAAAGCTTCAGGCGATGCAAACGGTCCGGCTCCTACAATTCAGCGATATGCACCTCTTCGGCGACGCGGCAGGTCGCCTGCGCGGCGTCGAGTGCTTGCCCGCCCTCGAAGCAGCGGTCACCGACGCCTACCGGCGCGCCTATCGGATCGATGGCGTGCTGCTCACCGGCGATCTCGTACAGGACGATCCTGGCGGCTATCGCTGGATCCGCCATGTCTTCGGCGGCTCGCCCGTCCCCGTGCTGTGCCTGGCAGGCAATCACGACCTGCCCGATCACATGCAGGCGACGCTCAACCAGCCGCCCTTCGTGATCGGCGGCGCCACGCGCTTCGGGCGCTGGACCGTGATCATGCTGAGCTCGTGGCTGGCGGGCAGCGCCAGCGGCGAGCTCGGCGCCGAACAGCTCGCGTCGCTGCGTCAAACGTTGCGCGAGCATCGCGACCAGCACGTCCTCTTGGCGCTCCATCACCATCCGATCCGGATGCGCAGCGACTGGCTCGACCATGTCGGGCTGCGCGATGCCGACGCGTTCTTGAGCGTCGTGCGCGAGCACTCGAACGTGCGCGGCGTGCTCTGGGGACACGTGCATCAATCGCTGGACAGCTTCTGCTACGGCGTGCGTTTCATGGCGACGCCGTCGACCTGCGCACAATTCCTGCCCGGCAGCGCACAGTTCGCGCTCGACAACCGGCCGCCCGGTTATCGCTTCCTGGAGCTGATGCACGACGGTAGCATTGCGACGGAAGTGTGCTGGTTGGAAAGCTACGCCGAGCGCAGCGTCGCCTAGCTGGACCGCAGGCGGTAGGCTGAGCCCCAGCCTCATTCGCCTGACGACGAGGACAAGGATGAGAATCCGCATGAGCGTTTCGCGCCTGACCGCAGCCCTCCTTTTTGCGTTCGTTCTCAGCTTCCAATCCGCCACCTCCGCGCTCGCCGACGAGGCTCCTCAACGCAGCACCCTCTGGTCGGTCAAGGGCAAGCAGAACACCGTCTACCTGCTCGGTTCGGTGCATCTGCTCGAGCCGAGCGAGCCGTTGCCGGCCGCAATGGAAGCGGCTTACGAGGAAGCCGAAACGCTGTACATGGAGATCGACATGGACGATCTCGATCAGCAGTTGGTTCAGAAGCTCACGTTGCAGCTCGGCTTGCTGCCTGCCGGCGAGACTCTCTCGAACGTGGTAGGAGCCGATGCCTTTGCCAAGGTCGCCGACAAAGCGAAGGAGTTTGGGCTCAACATCGCCGTGCTCGAACGCTTCCGTCCATGGCTGGCCGGGCTCACCCTCGTGCAGGCGCATCTCGCCAGTATGGGACTCGACTCGAACGCCGGCATCGAGCAGCGTCTGACCAAGCGTGCGCGTGAGGACGGCAAACCGATTCACGGCTTGGAGACGATCGAAGAGCAGCTCGGTGTGCTCGCGGGTCTGCCGGAGGCGCAGCAGCGGGAATTCCTCGTCTATAGCCTCGAAGACTCCGACAACATGACGCGCGAGATCGAATCCTTGCTCGCCGCGTGGCGCACGGGCGATGTCGCCGCGCTCGAGGCGATCCTCGTCGAAGGAATGCTGCGCTACCCTGACGTCTATCGCCCGTTGACGGTCGAGCGCAACCGTAAGTGGATCGCCAGCATCGAAAAGTTGCTCGACGACAAAGAGGATTACTTGGTCGTCGTCGGTACGCTGCACTTGGTCGGCCAAGACAGCGTCATCGAGATGCTCGAGAAGAAGGGCCACCGCGTCACGCAACACTGACGCGGCCGGCACTCGGCCGCCAAACCCAAAAGAGACAAGATCGCGCTGCGATCGGGGACCGCGCGCCTCGCGTGGCAGTAAGGTCTGTTAGACCTCGATCATCTCGAAATCTTCTTTGCCCGCGCCGCAGTCCGGGCAACGCCACGACAGCGGCACGTCTTCCCAACGCGTGCCCGGCGGAATGCCAGAGGCGGGATCGCCCTTCTCCTCTTCATAGACGAAGCCGCAGATCACGCACATGTAGGATTTCATCGTCGTCAGCCGGGTCCAATTGAGGGCCGCGATTAATACCGAGAAGCGCCGCGTGCTGCAAGCCGACCCGCCGGCCGTGTACCGGCACGAGCGTTGGCACTACACTTCGCCGCCAGCTCAAACGGAGTCGCGACGTGTCCCTCTTTACCGAAGCCAGCCGTTACATTCCGGGCGGCGTGAATTCGCCGGTCCGAGCCTTTCGTGCCGTCGGCGGCGAGCCGATCTTCATCGAACGAGCCGAAGGTCCGTACGTGTTCGGCCACGACGGCCGGCGTTATATCGACTATGTCGGCTCTTGGGGCCCCATGATCTTGGGCCACGCCCATCCAAACGTCGTGCGGGCGGTGCAGGAACGCGCAGCGCTCGGCCTGTCGTTCGGCGCCCCGACCGAGATTGAGACCAAGCTCGCGCGCAAGATCTGCGAGATCATGCCCTCGATCGAGCTCGTGCGAATGGTGAGCTCGGGCACCGAAGCGACCATGAGCGCCATCCGCCTGGCGCGAGGCTTCACCGGCCGCGACCGCATCGTGAAATTCGAGGGCTGCTATCACGGCCACTCCGATTCGCTCCTCGTGAAGGCCGGCTCCGGCGCCCTAACACTCGGCGTGCCGACGTCCCCGGGCGTCCCGAAAGAGCTCGCCGCGCACACGATCACGCTCGCCTACAACGACATCGCGCAGGTACAGCAGCTGTTCGCGGATCGCGGCGATGAGATCGCATGCGTCATCGTCGAGCCGATCGCGGGCAACATGAACTGCGTGCTGCCGGTCCCTGGATTCCTCGAAGCGCTGCGCGCGCTCTGCGATCAGCACGGCGCCGTGCTCATCTTCGATGAGGTCATGACCGGCTTTCGCGTGGCGCTCGGCGGCGCCCAAGCGCTCTACGGCATCAAGCCCGATCTGACGACGCTCGGAAAGATCGTCGGCGGCGGCATGCCCGTCGGCGCATTCGGCGGTCGGCGCGACATCATGGAGAAGATCGCGCCGCTCGGCCCGGTCTACCAAGCAGGCACGCTGTCCGGCAATCCGGTGGCAATGGCCGCCGGCCTTGCCACGCTCGAAGCGATCAGCGAGCCGGGCTTTCACGAGCGCCTTGCGGCTAAAACGAGCCGGCTCGTCGACGGGCTGCTCAACGCCGCCCGCGCCGCCAACATTGCGCTTACGGCCAATCAGGTCTGCGGCATGTTCGGCCTGTTCTTCACCGACAAGGGGCCGGTGCGCTATTTCCGCGAAGTGACGGCATCCAACGTCGATCGCTTCAACAAGTTCTTCCACGCCATGCTTGCCGAAGGCGTGTATCTCGCGCCGTCGGCGTTCGAAGCGGGCTTCGTCTCCGCCGCACACACGGACGACGTTATCGACGCGACGATCGCGGCGGCCAAGCGCGCGTTCGCGACGCTGTAAACCTGACGGCTCGGGGCGTAAGTCACATCGCCCCGAGCCTGCCGCTAGCGAAAGCTGTAGCTCAGATACAAGCTCGCCGAGTGCAGCTTGTAGAGCACATCCCCCCACACGCTCTTTGGATCGTCGGGCAAGAGCGCATCACGCAGCACCTTGTCGGTGCCCTTTAGATCCAGGTTGAGCGTCATGCCGGGGAAGAGCTCGCGCCACTGCACGCCCAGCCCGCCGTAGTAGCCGTAAGCCGCCGTCGGCCCGTCGTACCGTAGGGCTCCCATGAATGCCGAGAAAGCCAATTTCTCGCCGGCGCGAAAACGGTAATCGAGTGCGCGCACCCCGAGCACCGCGGTGCCGTCGACTTCCTCGAATTCGACACGCACGCCGATGTCGTTGCGTTGCGAGACGCGCCGACGGACACCGACGCCGATGTGCGGCGCGACCGACGATTCTTCGCTCTTCGGCGTGACGCCTCCATCCGAAGGATCGTACTGCAGCCGAACCGCGCTCAGGCCTGCATCAACGAAGAGCTCCGCGCGACGCACTCCGCGGTCGGGCAACGGCTGGTACGGCTGACGCGCGTGCTCGCGTTGACCCGGAGCGTAATAGACAAATGCGCCGAGACGCCTGAATTCCTCGCCGAATACGTCGCGACCGAGATTCGCTTCCACACCGTAGACGAGCTCTTGCCAGATCCGCGAGTAACGCAGCGACACGTCGTGACCGCGCTCGTAGTCGTAGGCGGAATAGCGCTCGTTCTCGAGCGTGCGATAGCGCAGCTCCATGAGCCCGCCGAAGGAAGGCTGCCAATCGAGCATCAGCGTATGACTCTGCGCACCGACACCGTCGCGGAGCACTCGCTCGTCACCCCCCCAGTGACCGATGACATGACCGTCGCTCGACAAGCCGCGCGGGTAAATGCCATGCACGTACCACCCGTTCTGCCAATCGGTCACCTCATAACGCAGACCGACTCGCTCGGTGAGCTGCGGCAGACTGACCCCGATCGAGAGCGCGGAGTTGCCGAGTCGCCAACCTTCGCGTCGCGCTCCGTCCTCCCCGGCGTATTCGAAGTAGATGGCGAACGGCCGCCGCGTCGGCACGAGAAACGTCGAGCTGAACGCCGCGGCTTGATTGCCGAACTCCTCGTCCCTCGTCAGCTCGTCGCTCACATTGTCGTAGCGCGCCGGTTGAAAAAATGCATTGAGGAAATCGCGGAAGGAACGCTTGCGCTCGCCGCCGCCGAACTGCATCACACGCGTCGCCGCGAGCGACCAACCGGGGACGGGCTCGATGGACACATGCACTCCCGCCAGTCGCGGATAACCGCTCGTCGTGCGCCCCTGATACGCGATGTTGTCCGTATAGGACATGCGTCCTAGAAAGACTTCGTATTGCAGACCGAGCCGCGAGATGGGTGTGTAATTCGAGAGCGTAAGACCGGGCATCGGCTGCGTCTGCGTGCCGATCAGCATGCTGCTGTCCCTGAGCGGCGACCACCAATGCTCGCGATATCCGACATCCAGCTGGGCGTACTCATAGCCGATGCTGAGCCAGGAGCCGACAGGCAAGGTTTCGCCCGGATACGCAATTCCGCCAAGCTGCAGCAGCACGTAATCGCCGAGCTGATAGTAGCCCTGCAGCGAGAGGGCCCATTCATCCTCTACCCCCATGCCGCGACGATTCGGCAACGTCCGCTCGGAATCGCGCGTCGCTGCGAGCTCCGCCGCGGCATGCGTGAGGCCGTACGTATCCATGTAAGCATCGAGATACGCGCGCACGCGGCTGCACAACGACGCATCGATCGGGCACGCATCGCTGAGCGCGTCGAGCACCGTGGCTGCAGCGATTGGTCGGCGCGTCAGCGGCCGCCCGCCGAGGAGCAACACGTACTGGATGTCCTGCTCAAGGGACGGCGGCAGATCGAGCGGCAGATAGGGGCTCACGCCGCGCGCGTACACGCTGTCAGCGAGCAGCGCAGCAACAATCGCCACCGACGCGCAGAACCAACGGTGCGCGCCACGGAAAATCCTTGGATGTGTCATCGCTCGGAGCGGCTCGAAGTACCGGCAGAAGGGCGAAGTTTAGCCGCGCAGGACGATATACCGCAGCTGCGATCGATCAAAGAGGCAAAGCGCGCAGCGCCGCATCGAGCCTGCCCCCGAAGCCGCGCTTGTTCTCGAGGAACCAGTTACGCGCATTCGCGGAGAGCTGAGCGCACTCTACATCACTCAAGGCAAGCGTGCGCGCGATTGCTGCTTCAAAGGACGCCTCATCGAACTGATACGTCGTTGCAAGCTTCTGCTTGCCGCTTGCAGCGTAGGCAACCAGCACGCCGCGCTCGGGCGTCACGAGCTCGTTCATGGGCGGTGCATCGATCGTGATGGTGACCGCCCCCACGCTCATCGCCTCGACGATGTAGTGCCCCCAGCCTTCCGCCAGCGACACGCAAACATGAAACAGCTTTTCGTTCTGCAGGCGCTTTACCGCGTCGTCGCTGATGTAGCCACTGATGTATTCGATATTGGGCGCATTCGCGACCTCGGGAGCGGCAGGGCCGCTGCGCACGACCGTGAGCGTCGGCCACTCCGGATGTCTGCTCCAAACCTGCAGCAGACGATCCGTGCCCTTCATCGTGCTCTTGCCGGCGAGGTGAAAGTACGTGCGCTGCTTGGCGACGCTGGGATCGAAACGATCCTCGCTATCGAAGCCGACGTAGGCGACATTGCACCCGAGCGATTCGAAGACTTGTCGTGTGTAGGCCGTCTTGGCCCACACCTGATCGACGTGCGACAGGAAACTGAGGTCGTGCCGATCGAACCACTCCGGATTCGGAATGGCGATGTTCAAGCGTGCATCGGCGAAATGCTGGAACCAGACATGCTCGAGCAGTAGATTCACGTCGGCGGATGCGCGCTCGCTGAATCGTCTACCTTGCCATGCACGCCGCAACCTGGTGCGCCATTGCACCCAAGTGGAACGGCGATCGCCCGCTCCTTGCGAATCGATCGCCAGCACGTTGACCTCATGGCCGAGCTGCTGCAGCGCGCTCCTCAAAATGTCGATGTCGCGCGACAAGCCGACGCCATTCGACTTGCCGATGATATTGACCCGCCTCGGCTCCGTGGCGAGGAGCGATCCGTTCCATAGAGATTCTTGTGCAGCGGACATTCCGACAGAATATTGGAACATGCGCTGAGCGCAATATGTTGCGCGTCAAAGACGCGTTTCGAGGCTGTTATCAACGTGTAAAGCACATTCCAGTTCCGTCGGTCGCGTCGCTCGGGTTGCTGAGGCAGCATCAGCTCGTGCCTGCAACCTGCCCTCCGGCGCGTGCACCATAGCGATTCGACGTCACGCGCTGCTCGGGAGCGAGCTTGCCGAGCTTTTCGAGCCGCGCCTCGATACCTGCTAGCGTCCTGCCGAACTCGCGCGCCAGCTCGCGAGGCGAACGGCCCTGCTCGAACTCGGCTACGAGCCGTTCGTCCTCTTCGGCCGTCCAAGGCTTGCCGAC
>CALLKK010000005.1 GCA_938008435.1 uncultured Steroidobacter sp.
TACCTGTTGCCTATCCACGTGACAAAGTGACGGGGTGACAAAGCGACATTACTCCCGTCACTTCGTCACCGCGTCACCTTGTCACGACGTTAACTTCAACCCTTCTTCGTAATCGCGGCGGCGACGTTCGCCGGCACTTCCATATACTTCGCGAATTCCATCGTGTAAGTCGCACGGCCCTGGCTCATCGAGCGCATGGCCGTCGAGTACTGGAACATCTCGGCGAGCGGCACCTCGGCCGTGACAACCTTGCCGGACACCGAGTCTTCCATACCAACGATCTGGCCGCGGCGACGGTTCAAATCGCCCACGATGTCGCCGTAGTACTCCTCGGGCGTCACCACCTCGACCTTCATGATCGGCTCGAGAATGACCGGCTTGGCCTTCGCCATGGCTTCCTTGAACGCCATCGAGCCGGCGATCTTGAACGCCATTTCGTTCGAGTCGACGTCGTGGTACGAACCGTCGAACAGCGTGACCTTGAAGTCCACGACCGGGTAACCGGCGAGCACGCCGCTCTCGGCCGCTTCGCGAATACCCTTGTCAACCGCCGGGATGTATTCCTTCGGAATGACGCCACCGACGATCGCATTGACGAACTCGTAACCCTTGCCCGGCTCCTGCGGCTCGAGGCGGATCCAGACGTGACCGTACTGGCCGCGACCGCCCGACTGACGGACGAACTTGCCTTCCTGCTCGACTGTGCCGCGAATCGTTTCGCGGTAGGCGACCTGCGGCTTGCCGACGTTCGCCTCGACCTTGAACTCGCGCTTCATGCGGTCGACGATGATCTCGAGGTGCAGCTCGCCCATGCCCGAGATGATCGTCTGGCCCGACTCGGCGTCGGTCGACAGACGGAACGACGGGTCTTCCTTCGCCAGACGCTGCAACGCAAGCGCCATCTTCTCCTGGTCGGCCTTGGTCTTCGGCTCGACGGCCACGGAGATAACCGGCTCCGGGAAATCCATCTTCTCGAGCTGGATCGGGGCTTCAGGATCGCAGAGCGTGTCGCCCGTGATCACGTCCTTCAGACCCACGGCCGCGGCGATGTCACCGGCGCGGACCTCTTTGATCTCCCTACGCTCGTTCGCGTGCATCTGCAGCAGACGACCGATGCGCTCGCGCTTGTCCTTGCCTGCGTTCAGCACCGTGTCGCCGGCGCTCAGAACGCCCGAATAGACACGGAAGAACGTCAGGTTACCGACGAACGGGTCATTGAGAATCTTGAACGCGAGCGCCGAGAACTTCTCGTCATCCCTCGACTGGCGCCGACCTTCCGTGCCGTCGGGCAGCGTGCCCTTGACGGCCGGCATATCGACCGGCGACGGCATGTACTCGATGACCGCATCGAGCATCGCCTGCACGCCCTTGTTCTTGAAGGCCGAGCCGCACATGCACAGCACGATCTCGTTGCGCAGCGAGCGCTCGCGCAGGCCCTTCTTGATCTCCGCTTCGGTGAGCTCCTCGCCTTCGAGGTACTTGTTCATCAATTCCTCGTTGGCTTCTGCAGCCGCCTCGACGAGCTTGGCGCGGTACTCTTCGCACTGCTCGCGCATCTCCTCGCGGATGTCGCGATACTCGAAGCGCATGCCCTGGGTCGAGTCGTCCCACCAGATCTCCTTCATGCGAACGAGATCGACCACGCCCACGAAGCTGTCTTCCGCGCCGATCGGCAGCTGAATCGGAACCGGGTTGCCGCGCAAGCGGGTCTTGATCTGCTCGACGCAGCGCAGGAAGTTGGCACCCGTGCGGTCCATCTTGTTGACGAACGCGATACGGGGCACGTTGTACTTGTTCATCTGCCGCCAGACCGTTTCGGACTGCGGCTGCACGCCCGCGACGGCACAGAACACGGCCACCGCGCTATCGAGCACGCGCAAGCTGCGCTCCACCTCGACGGTGAAGTCGACGTGGCCCGGGGTGTCGATGATGTTGATGCGATGCTCGGGGAAGTTGTTGTTCATCCCCTTCCAGAAGCAGGTCGTCGCCGCGGCGGTAATCGTGATGCCGCGCTCCTGTTCCTGCTCCATGTAGTCCATGACCGCTGCGCCGTCATGCACCTCACCGAGCTTGTGAGACACACCGGTATAGAAAAGGATTCGCTCCGTCGTCGTCGTCTTACCGGCGTCGATGTGCGCGGAGATGCCTATGTTGCGGTAGCGCTCGATTGGAGTGGTACGGACCACAGTGCTTTCTCTCGTTCACGTGGTCGCGGCATCCGTCGTCGAGACCCGCGACCTGATAAGGCTGACCAGCGGTTGATGAATTACCAGCGATAGTGCGCGAAGGCCTTGTTCGCCTCGGCCATGCGATGCGTGTCCTCGCGCTTACGGACGGCAGCGCCGCGATTCTCGGCAGCGTCGAGCAGCTCGGCCGCGAGACGATGCGCCATCGACTTCTCGGAACGGGACTGCGCCGCTTCGATCACCCAGCGCATCGCGAGCGTCTGACGGCGGGTGGCGCGCACTTCGACCGGCACCTGATAGGTGGCACCGCCGACGCGACGGCTCTTCACCTCGACGCTCGGCTTGACGTTGTCGAGCGCCGCCGACAACAGCTCGATCGACTGCTCGGGCGTCTTGCCCGTCTTCTCAGCGATGCGGTCGACCGCGCCGTAGACGATCTTCTCGGCGACGGACTTCTTGCCGCGCTCCATGACCATGTTGACGAACTTCGCCAACAACAAGCTGTTGAAGCGCGGATCGGGAAGGATCGTCCGAGTAGGTGCCGATGCTCTGCGAGACATACTAGTTACCGTTGTTCCTGGCTAGAGTCGTGAGCGGAGGACCGATGTCTGCGGCACCCTTGGGTGCGCCGCGCGAGACACGGGCCGCGCGTCACTTGCTATTTCTTGGGCCGCTTCGCGCCGTACTTCGATCGCCCCTGCTTGCGGTCCGCCACGCCGGCACAGTCGAGCGTGCCGCGCACCGTGTGATAGCGCACACCCGGCAGATCCTTCACACGACCGCCGCGGATCAGCACGACGGAGTGCTCCTGCAGGTTGTGGCCTTCGCCGCCGATGTAGCTGATGACCTCGTAACCGTTCGTCAGACGAACCTTGGCCACCTTGCGCAGCGCCGAGTTCGGCTTCTTCGGCGTCGTGGTGTACACGCGGGTGCACACGCCGCGCTTCTGCGGACACGCTTCAAGCGCAGGAACCTTCGTCTTATACCTCGGCGAGGTCCGCGGCTTGCGAACGAGCTGACTGATGCTAGCCATAAGTGGTTGATCCTTGGAGAAACACTAGGCCGCCAATACGGCGGCCTAGTGCGTAAATAGTTGCATGTCGGCGGGCGAGCATGTCGGGCGCCGGCCGATCAAAGGCGCGCGATTTTAGGAACCAGGCTTAGCGGTGTCAACCGCGCCACAAGACGCGGCGGCTACGCTACGGGATTCCCTGCACGCCCTCGGCCGTGCCGCGGTCATGACGACCGCGGCCCGCCAGCGTCATTACTCCGCCGACGCCCCGGCCTCGTCGGACACCGACTCCTCGCCCTCGACGACACCGCCGCCCATATCCATGAAGCCGCGGCCCGTACCCGTGTCGACGCGCTTGCGACGACGAGCGTGATAGAAGGAGCCGGTACCGGCCGGGATCAACCGGCCGACGATCACGTTCTCCTTCAATCCGCGCAGATCGTCCTTCAAGCCGCGCACCGCCGCTTCCGTGAGGACGCGGGTCGTCTCCTGGAACGAAGCCGCCGAAATGAACGACTCGGTCGCGAGCGAGGCCTTGGTGATACCGAGCAGCACCGGCTCGATGCGCGCGGCGGTCTTGCCCTGCTCCGTGACGCGATCGTTCAGATCGGACACGCGCGCCTTGTCGAGCTGCTCACCGCGCAGAAGCGCCGTATCGCCGGTGTGAGCAATCTCGACCTTGCGCAACATCTGGCGAATGATCACCTCGATGTGCTTGTCGTTGATCTTCACGCCCTGCAGGCGATAGACGTCCTGGATCTCGCGCACGAGATAGTTCGCCAGGGCCTCGACACCCTGCAGACGCAGGATGTCGTGCGGATTCGGCTCGCCGTCCGCGATGACTTCGCCGCGCTCGACCTGCTCGCCTTCGAAGACGTTCAGGTGGCGCCACTTCGGAATGAGCTCCTCGTGCTTCTGGCCGTTCTCGTCGGTGATGATGAGACGGCGCTTGCCCTTGGTCTCCTTACCGAAGCTCACGGTACCCGAGTGCTCGGCGAGGATCGCCGCATCCTTCGGTTTGCGCGCCTCGAACAGGTCGGCCACGCGCGGCAGACCGCCGGTAATGTCGCGGGTCTTCGACGACTCCTGCGGGATACGCGCGATGATGTCGCCGACCGACACCTTCGCACCGTCCTCCAAGCTCACGATTGCGCCCGGCGGCAGCGCGTACACGGCCGGAATGTCCGTGTTCGCGAAGGTGACTTCCTTGCCCTTGGCATTGACGAGCTTGACGACCGGACGCAGGTCCTTGCCGCCCGCACCGCGCTGCTTCGGGTCGATCACGACGATGCTCGACAAACCGGTGACTTCGTCCACCTGGCTCTGCACCGTCAGACCGTCGATGAAGTCCTGGAACTTGATGTAGCCCGCCACTTCCGTGACCACCGGGTGGGTGTGCGGGTCCCAGTTCGCGAGCGTCTGGCCCGGCTCGACCGGATCGCCGTCCTTGACGTTGATGACCGCACCGTACGGGATCTTGTAGCGCTCACGCTCGCGACCGAACTCGTCGATGATGCCGAGCTCGCCCGAACGGGACACCGCGACCCAGTAACCCTTCTCGTGGTGCACGGTCTTGAGGTTGTGGAGGCGCACGGAGCCCTTGCCCTTCGCCTCGACGGAGTTGGCAGCCGCCGCACGGGAGGCCGCACCACCGATGTGGAAGGTACGCATGGTGAGCTGCGTGCCGGGCTCGCCGATCGACTGCGCCGCGATGACGCCGACCGCTTCGCCCAGGTTGACGCGATGACCGCGCGCCAGGTCGCGTCCATAGCACTGCGCGCATACGCCGTAGCGCGTCTCGCAGGTGATCGGCGAACGCACCTTGACCTGATCGACGCCTTCCTGCTCGAGCAGCTTGACGAGCTTCTCGTCGATGAGCGTGCCCGCAGGAATCACGACGCCGTCGCCGTTCGGACGCAGGACGTCCACCGCCGCCACGCGGCCGAGAACGCGCTCGCCGAGACCCTCCACGACATCGCCGCCTTCGACGATCGGCGTCATGGTCAGGCCGTTCGACGTACCGCAATCCTCCTCGGTGACGACGAGGTCTTGCGCGACGTCGACGAGACGACGCGTGAGGTAACCCGAGTTCGCGGTCTTGAGCGCCGTGTCGGCCAGACCCTTACGGGCACCGTGCGTCGAGATGAAGTACTGCATCGCGTTCAAACCTTCACGGAAGTTCGCCGTGATAGGCGTCTCGATGATCGAGCCGTCCGGCTTGGCCATCAGGCCGCGCATACCGGCGAGCTGACGGATCTGCGCCGCGCTACCGCGCGCGCCCGAGTCGGCCATCATGAAGATCGAGTTGAACGACTTCTGCGTGACCTTCTCGCCCTTGGCGTTGACGACCTCTTCGACGCCGAGCTTCTCCATCATCGCCTTAGCGACCTGGTCGTTGGTGCGCGACCAGATGTCGACGACCTTGTTGTAGCGCTCGCCGTTGGTGACGAGACCGGACGCGTACTGTTCCTGGATCTCCTTCACTTCGCGTTCGGCGTTCGCCAGGATCTTGCTCTTCTGCGGCGGCACGACCATGTCGTCGACGCCGATCGACACGCCCGCACGGGTCGCGTAATGGAAGCCCGTGTACATCAGCTGGTCCGCGAACACGACCGTCTCCTTCAGGCCGACGGTGCGGTAGCAGACGTTGATGACGTTCGAGATGGCCTTCTTCGTCATGTCGCGGTTGACGAGATCGAACGACAGGCCCTTCGGCAGCAGCTCCGAGAGCAGCGCGCGACCGACCGTCGTATCGACGAGACGCGTCTTCTCCTCGAACTCGCCGTTATCGAGCAGCGTGTACTCCTTCACGCGCACCTTGACCTTCGCCTGCAGGTCGGCGACTCGGTTCTCGTACGCACGATGCACTTCCTGCACGTCGGCGAAGATCATGCCCTCGCCCTTCGCGTTGATGCGCTCGCGCGTCATGTAATAGAGACCGAGCACCACGTCCTGCGACGGCACGATGATCGGGTCGCCGTTCGCCGGCGAGAGGATGTTGTTCGACGACAGCATGAGCGCACGCGCTTCGAGCTGCGCTTCGAGCGATAGCGGCACGTGCACGGCCATCTGGTCGCCGTCGAAGTCGGCGTTGAACGCGGTACAGACGAGCGGATGCAGCTGAATCGCCTTGCCTTCGATCAGCACCGGCTCGAACGCCTGAATGCCGAGACGGTGCAGCGTCGGCGCGCGGTTCAGCAGCACCGGGTGCTCGCGAATGACCTCTTCGAGAATGTCCCAGACCTCCGGCCCTTCGCGCTCGACCATGCGCTTGGCCGCCTTGATGGTCGAGGCCTCGCCGCGCATCTGGAGCTTCGAGAAGATGAACGGCTTGAACAGCTCGAGCGCCATCTTCTTCGGCAGACCGCACTGATGCAGGCGCAGCGTCGGACCGACCACGATCACGGAACGGCCCGAGTAGTCGACGCGCTTGCCGAGCAGGTTCTGACGGAAGCGACCCTGCTTGCCCTTGATCATGTCGGCCAAGGACTTGAGCGGACGCTTGTTGGTGCCCGTGATCGCACGGCCGCGGCGACCGTTGTCGAGCAGCGCATCGACCGCTTCTTGCAGCATGCGCTTCTCGTTGCGCACGATGATGTCGGGCGCGTTGAGCTCGAGCAGACGGCGCAGACGGTTGTTGCGGTTGATGACGCGACGGTACAGATCGTTGAGGTCCGACGTCGCGAAGCGACCGCCGTCGAGCGGCACGAGCGGACGCAGATCCGGCGGCAGCACCGGCAGCACGGTGAGCACCATCCACTCCGGCCGGTTGCCGGACTCGATGAACGACTCGAGCAGCTTCAGGCGCTTGGTGAGGCGCTTGATCTTCGTCTCCGAATTGGTGCTCGTGATCTCCTCGCGCACCTTCTGCACTTCGGCCTGCAGGTCGAGCGACTTCAACAGCTCGTACACCGCCTCGGCGCCCATGCGCGCATCGAACTCATCGCCGTGCTGCTCGATCGCCTCGAGATACATCTCGTCGGTGAGCAGCTGGCCGCGCTGCAGCTGGGTCATGCCCGGATCGATGACGACGAACGCTTCGAAATAGAGCACGCGCTCGATCTCGCGCAGCGTCATGTCGAGCATCAGGCCGATGCGCGACGGCAGCGACTTCAGGAACCAGATGTGCGCCACCGGGCTCGCCAGCTCGATGTGGCCCATGCGTTCGCGGCGCACCTTCGATTGCGTGACCTCGACGCCGCACTTCTCGCAGACGACGCCGCGGTGCTTCAGGCGCTTGTACTTACCGCACAAGCACTCGTAGTCCTTGACGGGTCCGAAGATCTTCGCGCAGAAGAGCCCGTCGCGCTCCGGCTTGAAGGTGCGGTAGTTGATCGTCTCGGGTTTCTTCACTTCCCCGAACGACCACGACCGGATCATCTCCGGCGACGCGAGCCCGATACGGATCGAGTCGAAGTTCTCGACCGGGGTCTGCTGCTTGAACAACTTCAATAGATCTTTCATCTGGGTCACCTAAATGGGTGAAACCAATAATCCGGCTCAGTGATGCAGGCGATCGCACCGGCGCAGGCGAACACGGTCGCCGCGCACGGCCGATCGAATGGCGTTGATGGCGCGCCCTGCCGTCATCACTTCTCCGACTCTTGCTCGAGCTCGATGTTGATGCCCAGCGAGCGAATTTCCTTCACGAGCACGTTGAAGGACTCCGGCATACCGGCCTTCATCTCGTGATTGCCGTCGACGATGGACTTGTACATCTGCGTACGGCCGGTGACGTCGTCCGACTTGACGGTCAACATCTCCTGCAGCGTGTACGCCGCGCCGTAAGCCTCGAGCGCCCAGACCTCCATCTCGCCGAAGCGCTGGCCGCCGAACTGCGCCTTACCGCCGAGCGGCTGCTGCGTGACGAGCGAGTACGGACCCGTCGAACGCGCGTGCATCTTGTCGTCGACGAGGTGGTTGAGCTTCAGCATGTACATGTAGCCGACCGTGACCTCGCGATCGAAGCGCTCGCCCGTACGGCCGTCGTAGAGCACCGTCTGACCGCTCAACGGCAGATCCGCGAGCGCGAGCATGTGCTTGATCTCCTCCTCCGAGGCACCGTCGAACACCGGCGTCGCCATCGGCACGCCATGGCGCAGGTTGCCCGCCAGCGTGAGGATCTCATCGTCCGTGAGCGAATCGAGATCGGCCTTCTGACCGCCGGTCTTGTTGTAGATCTCGTCCAGGAACGAGCGGATCTCGGCAGCGGTGCGCTGCTCGTCGAGCATGCGACCGATCTTCAGACCAAGCCCCTTCGCCGCCCAGCCGAGGTGCGTCTCGAGAATTTGGCCGATGTTCATACGAGAAGGCACGCCGAGCGGATTGAGCACGATATCGACCGGCGTACCGTCCTCGAGATACGGCATGTCCTCGACCGGCACGATCGTCGAGACGACGCCCTTGTTACCGTGGCGGCCCGCCATCTTGTCGCCGGGCTGAATGCGACGCTTCACGGCCAGGTACACCTTGACCATCTTGAGCACGCCCGGCGCGAGATCGTCGCCCGCGGTGATCTTCGCGCGCTTCTCCTCGAAGCGCTTCTCGAACTCCTTGCGCTGCGCCTTCAAGCGCTCGGCCGCACGCTCGACCGCCGCGTTGGCCTCTTCGTCCTGCAAGCGGATCTCGAGCCACTGCTCGCGCGGCAGCTCGGAGAGATACGTTTCGTCGACGATCGAGCCGGCACGCAGCTTCTTCGGACCGGCCTCGGCGGGCTTGCCGAGCAGCACGGCCTTGACGCGCTCGAACAAGTCGTCTTCGAGAATGCGGCGCTGGTCTTCGAGGTCCTTGCGAACCCGCTCGAGCTCCGCCTTCTCGATCGCAAGCGCGCGCGAGTCCTTCTCGACGCCATCGCGCGTGAACACGCGCACGTCGATGACCGTACCGTCCATGCCCGGCGGCACGCGCAGCGACGTGTCCTTCACGTCCGAGGCCTTCTCGCCGAAGATCGCGCGCAGGAGCTTCTCTTCCGGCGTCAGCTGCGTCTCGCCCTTCGGCGTGACCTTGCCCACCAGAATGTCGCCCGCCTTGACCTCGGCGCCGATGAAGGCAATGCCCGCTTCGTCGAGCTTGGCGAGCGCCACGTCGCCGACGTTCGGAATATCGGCGGTGATTTCCTCAGGACCGAGCTTCGTGTCGCGCGCGACGCAGGTCAGCTCCTCGATGTGAATCGTCGTGAAACGATCCTCGTGCACGACGCGCTCGGAGATGAGGATCGAGTCCTCGAAGTTGTAGCCGTTCCACGGCATGAACGCGACGAGCAGGTTCTGGCCGAGCGCGAGCTCGCCCAGATGCGTCGACGGACCGTCGGCGAGCACGTCGCCGCGTGCGATCTTGTCGCCCGCCTTCACCAGCGGACGCTGATTGATACAGGTGTTCTGGTTCGAGCGCGTGTACTTCGTGAGCGTGTAGATGTCGACGCCCGCCTCGCCGGCAGTCGTCTCATCGTCGTTCACACGCACCACGATACGCGAGGCGTCGACCGAATCGACGACGCCGCCGCGGCGCGCGACCACGGTCACGCCCGAGTCGATCGCCACTGCGCGCTCCATACCGGTGCCGACGAGCGGCGTCTCGGCGCGCAGCGTCGGCACGGCCTGGCGTTGCATGTTCGAGCCCATCAACGCGCGGTTCGCGTCGTCGTGCTCGAGGAACGGGATGAGCGATGCAGCCACCGAGACGATCTGCTTCGGCGAGACGTCCATGTACTGAATGCGATCGGGCGTCGAGAGCATGAACTCGTTCTGGTGACGGCACGAGACGAGCTCGTCCGTGAACCGGCCGTTCTCATCGAGCGCGGCATTCGCCTGCGCGATGACGTACTGGCTCTCTTCGATCGCCGAGAGGTAGTCGATCTGATCGGTCACCTTGCCGTCGACGACCTTGCGATACGGCGTCTCGAGGAAGCCGTACTCGTTGGTGCGCGCATAGACGGCGAGCGAGTTGATGAGACCGATGTTCGGACCTTCCGGCGTTTCGATCGGGCACACGCGGCCGTAGTGCGTCGGGTGCACGTCGCGCACTTCGAAGCCCGCGCGCTCGCGGGTCAGACCGCCCGGACCGAGCGCGGAGACGCGGCGCTTGTGCGTCACTTCCGACAGCGGGTTGTTCTGATCCATGAACTGCGACAGCTGCGAAGAGCCGAAGAACTCCTTCACCGCGGCCGCGACCGGCTTCGCGTTGATCATCTCCTGCGGCATCAGGCCTTCGGACTCGGCGAGCGTCAGCCGCTCCTTCACCGCGCGCTCGACGCGCACGAGACCGATGCGGAAGGCGTTCTCAGCCATCTCGCCGACCGAGCGCACGCGACGGTTGCCGAGGTGATCGATGTCGTCGACCTGGCCGTTGCCGTTGCGGATCTCGCACAGCTCCTTGATGACGTCGATGATGTCCGAGGTCTCGCCGAGCTGCTCGACGAGCTGCTTGGCGTAATCGTCCGTGCGCTTCGAGAAATAGGCGTAGTCATAGAGGATGCCCGGGCCCGTGATCTCGTTGCGATGCACGCGCCGGTTGAACTTCATCCGACCGACCGCCGACAGGTCGTAGCGCTCCGGATTGAAGAACAGGTTCTGGAACAGGTTCTCGGCCGCATCCTTCGTGGGCGGCTCGCCGGGACGCATCATGCGATAGATCTCGACCAGCGCTTCGAGGCGCGTACGGGTCGGATCGATGCGCAGCGTCTCCGAAATGTACGGACCGCGGTCGAGGTCGTTCACGTACAGGCAGCGGATCTCGCGGATCCCCGCTTCGACCAGCTTGTCGACGACCGCAACCGTCAGAATGTCGTTCGCCTTGGCGAGGATCTCGCCGGTCTCGGCATTGAAAAGATCGTGCGCGAGCACCTTGCCGACGAGATAGTCCTTCGGCACTTCCAGGCGCGAGATCTTCTTGTTCTCGAGCATGCGCACGTGCCGCGCCGTGATGCGGCGGCCTTCTTCGACGATGACTTCATCGCCGACCTTGATCGTGAAGGTGGCCGTTTCGCCGCGCAGGCGCTGCGGAATCAGATCGAGCTCGATCTTCTCCGGCGACAGATGGAACGTGTTCGTATCGAAGAACATGTCGAGCATCTGCTCCTCGGTGTACCCGAGCGCGCGCAGGATGATCGTGACCGGGAGCTTGCGCCGACGGTCGATACGCGCGAACACGCAGTCCTTCGGATCGAACTCGAAGTCGAGCCACGAGCCGCGATAGGGAATGATGCGAGCGGAGAACAGCAGCTTGCCCGAGCTGTGCGTCTTGCCGCGGTCGTGATCGAAGAACACGCCGGGGCTGCGATGCAGCTGGGAGACGATGACGCGCTCGGTGCCGTTCACGATGAACGTACCGTTGTCGGTCATGAGCGGCATCTCGCCCAGATAGACTTCCTGTTCGCGGATGTCCTTGATGGTCTTCTTCGTCGGCGTCGACGTTTCCTTGTCGTAGACGACCAGGCGGACCTTCACGCGAAGCGGGGCGGCATACGTGAGTCCGCGCAGCTGGCACTCCTTGACGTCGAATACTGGTTCGCCGAGGCGATAGCTCACGTACTCGAGCACCGCGTTGCCCGAGTAGCTCGTGATCGGGAACACGCTCTTGAACGCGGCGTGCAATCCGGTGTCCTCGCGGCGCTCCGGTGGGACGTCGGCTTGCAGGAACTTGCGGTACGAGTCCAGCTGGATAGCGAGCAGATACGGCACCTCGAGGATGCTCGGCCGCTTGCCGAAGTCTTTACGGATGCGCTTTTTCTCGGTGAACGAATACGCCATCTGGGTCACCTATCAATTCGGGCCGCTCGCTGATTCGAGACGGCGACGAAAACTGGGAAGCTGCTCGATATCGAACGCCGCCCTTCAAGACACGAGATCGAGACAAACGCGGAAAGCGACTGCAGACGCACGTCCACAGTCGCCTCCGCTTCGACAAGGCGCCGCAAGTGAGTCGTGTGAGGCGGCCCGCCGACCAACCGCCCCGCCACGCAATACCTCACTTGATCTCCGCAGCAGCGCCCGCTTCTTCCAGCTTCTTCTTGATCGCTTCGGCGTCGGCCTTCGACACACCGTCCTTGACGACGGACGGCACGCCTTCCACCAGATCCTTCGCTTCCTTCAAGCCGAGGCCGGTGATCTCGCGGATGACCTTGATGACGCCGACCTTGTTCGAGCCGAAGCTGGTCATCGTCACGGTGAACTCCGTCTTCTCTTCGGCAGCCGGAGCCGCAGCGCCAGCGCCCGCGGCCACGCCCGGAGCGGCGATCGCGACCGGAGCCGCAGCCGTCACGCCGAACTTCTCTTCCATCATCTTGACGAGATCGACGATCTCCAACACGGTCATGTTGCCGATCGCGTCCAGAATCTCTTCTTTGCTAACAGCCATTGTCTTTACTCCAACCTAGTTACCTAAATCGAATCTCAAGTCTTGCTGGTCGAATTCGCGACCGGCGAATTACCCAGCCGCCTTCTGATCCTTCACTGCAGCGATCGTCCGCACCAACTTCGCGTGCGGCTCGGCAACCGTGCGTACGAACTTCTCGATCGGCGCCTTGAGGACGCCAGCCAACTGGCTGAGCGCCTGCATGCGCGTCGGCAAGCTCGCAATCTTGTCGAGTTCCTTCGCGCTGAGCGCCGTGCCACCGAGCGACACGACGGTCGGGACCAACTTGTCGTTGTCCTTCGCGAAAGTCTTCACAAGACGCGCGGCCGCGCCCGGATCGTCCTTCGAGAATGCGAGAATCAGCGGTCCCTTCAGGTTGTCGCGGATGCACTCGAACGGAGTGCCCGTGACCGCCCGGCGGGCCAGCGTGTTCTTCACCACTCTCAGATAGACGTTCGCATTGCGGGCTTTCGCGCGCAGATCTGTCATCTGCGACACGGTCAGGCCGCGATACTCTGCAGCGACGACCGATTGCGCGGTCTGGGCGACCGAAGCCACCTCGGCGACCAACGCCTTCTTGTCATCGAGTCTGAGCGCCATGATTTCCTCCTGGCGTGAAGAGCGATAACTACCTCGAGCGGACGTCCTGTTCGCTCACCCATATAGGGCACTGGGCGGCTGGGCTCTGGGCTCTGGCCAGAGAGAGCGAAGCTCCTCTTACCAGTCCCCAGCGCCCTGGGCCCAGGGCCCTGAGAGCCGCGTTAGCGGCTTTGACGGCGCCCTTCAGCCGGATGTCAATCGCGGACGAGCCGCTCTTGAGCTCCGATTCGGGTAACACCATCTGCGCAGGCATTGCATTAAGGGCTGGGGGCTGGAGGTTGGAGGCTGAGGCCAGATGAAGAACGCTCTGCGCGCCTCCTCCCGGTCCAAGCTCCTAACCGCACCCGCATCCCGCCTGCGGTCTTCGATGATGGTCGGTTCCGAGTTGTCGCCAACTCTCGACCGGCCCTACATCAACTGATGACTGGAGACTAGGGACTGGTGGCTTGAGCAAGAATGAAGAGACGTCCTCTTCCTTCTCGGGCTCCAGCAGCCTCCAGCCTGCTCCCGGTCTCCAGTCCCTGCTCGCGCTTAGAGCGCGAGCGACGAAATTTCCACCGGCACGCCCGGCCCCATCGTCGAGGAGATGGACACCTTCCTCAGATAGACACCCTTGGCGGTTGCCGGCTTTGCCTTCTGCAGGTCCTGCAGCAGGGCAACGAGGTTCTCTTTGAGCTGCGTCGCTTCGAAATCGGCCTTGCCGATCGTGCAGTGCACGACGCCGCCCTTGTCCGAGCGGTAACGCACCTGACCCGCCTTCGCGTTCTTCACCGCGCCGACGACGTCCGGCGTGACCGTACCGACCTTCGGATTCGGCATGAGGCCGCGCGGACCGAGAATCTGACCGAGCTGACCCACGACGCGCATCGCATCGGGGCTGGCAATGACGACGTCGAAGTTGATCTCGCCCGCCTTGACCTTCTCGGCGAGATCCTCGAGGCCGACGATGTCGGCGCCCGCCTCACGCGCGGCGTCCTGATTCTTGCCCGAGGTGAACACGGCGACGCGCACCGACTTGCCGATACCGTGCGGCAGCACCGTCGAGCCGCGCACCTGCTGGTCGGACTTCGACGCATCGATGCCGAGGTTCACGGCCACATCGACCGACTCGCGGAACTTGGCCTTCGCGAGCTCCTTGACGATCGCGATGGCCTCGTCGATCGGATACTGCTTGCCGGGCTGCACACGGCTCGCCCAGGCCTGAATGCGTTTTGCTACTGCTGCCATGTCACACCCCCTCCACGTCGACACCCATGCTGCGCGCGCTGCCGGCAATGGTGCGCACGGCGGCCTCGAGATCGGCAGCCGTCAGATCGGGCTGCTTCGTCTTGGCGATCTCTTCGAGCTGTTGACGCGTGATGCGACCCACCTTGTGGGTGTTCGGGGCGCCGCTGCCCTTCTCGATGCCGAGCGCCTTGCGGATCAGCACGGAGGCGGGCGGGGTCTTCAGAACGAACGTGAAGCTGCGATCGCTGTAAACCGTGATGACCACGGGCGTGGGCAGTCCCTTCTCGAGGTTCTGCGTCTGCGCGTTGAACGCCTTGCAGAACTCCATGATGTTGACGCCCTGCTGACCGAGCGCCGGACCGACCGGCGGGCTCGGATTGGCTTGGCCCGCAGGAATCTGCAGCTTGATGTAGCCGGTTACTTTCTTGGCCATTGATGATTACTCCGTGGGTCGTAGCGCTCGAAAGAGCTCCCCAGTCGTCCTTGCGATGAAACGCTTCGTTCTCCGAACGAAGCTTGGGGCACTCGGGCCCTGGGCCCTAGGCTCTGGTCAGAAGAATCAGCGCCTCGCTCTTCTTGCCAGCAACCCAGGGCCCAGCGCCCGCTTACCTTACGCCTTCTCGACCTGCGAGAAGTCCAACTCGACCGGCGTTGAACGTCCGAGGATCTGCACTGCGACCTGCAGGCGATTCTTCTCGTAGTTCACCGACTCGACGACGCCGTTGAAGTCATTGAACGGCCCATCAATGACACGCACGACCTCGCCGGGCTCAAACAATACTTTCGGCTTCGGCTTGTCGACGCCCTCTTCGACGCGACGCAGGATGCTCATGGCTTCCTTGTCGGTAATCGGCGCGGGCTTTTCCGGCGTACCGCCGATGAAGCCGAGCACTTTCGGCACTTCCCTCACCAGGTGCCACGTGTCCTCGTCCATCTCCATCTGCACGAGCACGTAACCGGGGAAGAACTTGCGGTCGCTCTTGCGCTTCTGGCCGTCGCGCATCTCCACGACCTCTTCCGTCGGCACGAGGATCTCGCCGAACTTGTGCTCCAAGCCCTGCAGCTTGATGCGCTCCTTGAGCGCCTCGGCGACGCGATGTTCGAAATTCGAATACGCGTGTACGACGTACCACCGCAGGGCCATCTCAACTCCCCTGTCCCGTCAACCAACGAGTGAGCGCACCCAGCAGCGTATCGAGCAGCCAGAAAAACACACCGAGCACTACCACCATGAAAAAGACGATCAGCGTCACTTGCATGGTCTCCTGCCGGCTCGGCCACACGACCTTACGCAGCTCGATGCGCGAGCTCTGGACAAACGCCCAGAACGTCTTGCCCTGATGAGATTGCGAAGCGACGAAGGCACCCACTGCAAGCGAGGCGAGCACGATGATCCAGCGCAACCAGATCGGCTGCTCGCCGAGCAGGTAAAAGCCTGCGATGCCAGCCGCCAGAATGGCGACGCCGGCCGCAAGCTTCGCTGCGTCGAGAGATGTAGCGCCTTCTTGTACGTGTTCAGTCATGAAAGCCGGTGACGAAGGGGCGGGTGACAAGCGGCCGGACGACGAGCATCCAACCGTCCCCTGCCTGCGAGCCCCCGAATCACTCTCCTGTCAGTGGCAGGCCAGGAGGGAATCGAACCCCCAACCTGCGGTTTTGGAGACCGCCGCTCTGCCAATTGAGCTACTGGCC
>CALLKK010000006.1 GCA_938008435.1 uncultured Steroidobacter sp.
GCGCTGAACGCGATCGTGGCTCAGCACTCACGCTGGGGCTTTTGGAAGTGCTTCGATCGACTGCGGCTGCAAGGCTGCACTTGGAACCACAAGCGCGTGCACAGGGTGTACTGCGAAATGAAGCTGAATCTCCTGCGACGAACGAAGAAGCGAGTGCCCAAGCGTATCGCCAATCCGCTGATGGCGCCCGTCGCGCATAACCGGATCTGGGCTGCCGATTTCATGCACGATGTGTTGTACGGCGGACGCAAGATCCGAACGTTCAACGTGCTTGATGAAAGTAATCGTGAAGCGCTCGGCATTGAAGTGGGAACAAGCATTCCGAGCACGCGCGTCATCCGCGTACTCGAGCGCTTGATCGACATGTACGGCAAGCCGGAGGCGCTGCGCATCGACAATGGCCCGGAGTTCACGGCCTCTGTATTCGAAGATTGGTGTCGAGAGCGCGGGATCGAGCGTCTGTTCATCCAGCCTGGCAAGCCAGATCAGAACGCGTTTATCGAGCGTTTCAACCGGACGTATCGGGACGAAGTGCTCGATCTGTACATCTTCGAATCGATCGAGCAGGTGCAGTTACTCACTGACGAATGGCTCATCAGCTACAACCACGAGCGGCCTCACGAAAGTCTCGGCCGTGTGCCACCGCTCACCTACCTGCCGAGATCAACAACGTTCGGAGATTCTAGTTATCGACTGTCTACTTGACGGGGAAGCTTACGTATCCGTCATCGAGTAGTTGTGGACTCCGGGCAGGCATCGATCAACTACACTCCTTCAGCCTGGCGAGACGTGCTGGCAGGTGTTGTGGACTCCGGGCAGGCATCGATCAACTACACTTGACGGCAGGATCAAGGTAGTGTGCCAGTCGTTGTGGACTCCGGGCAGGCATCGATCAACTACACTGCACCACGCACAACCCTTTGACAAACAAGGAGATTCCAGACGAACGCCTAGAAAAAACTGACCTGCTCAGGCGCACTTTCCGTGGCGGCACGGATTCGACCGTAGTAGACCTGCATGCGCCCGAACTGGGCGTCAGTAACGGCCAGGAGCCTCACCTCTCCGTCTGCGGGAAGGAAACTCTTCACGCGGTCCATATGCACGCCCGCATTCTCCTCGCTGGGACAGTGCCGCGCGTAGACGGAGTACTGAAGCATTGTAAAACCATCCTTTAGCAACTGCTTGCGGAACTCCGCATACGCTTTCCGGGCCTCCGGCGTGTCCGTCGGCAAATCGAACATGGCGAAGACCCACATAGTCCTATAGCCGCCGAAGATCATATTGCCGGTATCACAAGATCCGGCCGCTCTCCGGCCAGACATGCCCTGACGTGCGCCGCGTACCGGTGCAGTGCCACCAAGAGCGGAACCCGGGACTCTCCCAACTTCACCTGCCAACTCAAAGACTCAAGAAGCCTCGCCTTCGTTTCTTTATTGAGCTCCAGTAGCCCTGCATCAAAGAGCTCTCTTACGCGAAGGTCGATCAGGGGGCGCAGCGGTTCTACGAGATCGTCCGCGAGCGCCATGCTGTTGTATTGATTGCGATGAAAGATCGAGACAGCCGGATGAAGCCCCGCCCCGACAATCGCCCTCGCCGTCGCTGCCCGCACGATCGCGTAGCCATAATTCAGCAGCGAATTGACGCCTTCACTGTCCCTGTCGCGCCTGAACTTTGACCCGAACAATCGAAGCCAATAGACGCGAGCGGCTTGTGCTTCCAGATTGCCGGCATCACCGCTGCGCACCCGGCGCGCCATCGCAAGCAAGCCTTCGTACTCTGCCCCTACGCTTCTGAGCACCGCCGCCTGCCCCTCGATCTTTGCTCGCACGATCCGCTGCCAGATCCGCTTCTTGCGAGGGGTCGACGCGGCGATTTGCTGCCGAAGAATCTTGTGATGCAGAGAATGCCCAGAGACCGGCTGAAGAAGCGCTCCTGGTAGGTGCTTCTCGTCGCAGAGAATCACCGCGACATTCTCTTGCCAGCAAGCCATTAGCACAGCTTGCGTGCGCACGCGAACACGCGATCCACCCAGCCCTTCAGGATCGCCGGCATGCTGAACCACCAGAGAGGAAACGTGAGCAGCACGGCATCGGCCCACAGGAGCTTTTCCTGTTCGCGCTCGACATCTTGGGTCTGCATGCCGGATGCATAAGCATGAGCGGACTCGGCGCGATAGCTGAAACGTTCCGGCCGCGCGAGCTGCCGGAAGTCCGCGCGATCGGCCACAGCCTTCCAATTCATCGCATAGAGGTCGGAGACGAGAACGGTGTGCCCATCCTGCTGCAACGTCTCGACAGCAAGATCCTTCAATGCGCTCGTGAGAGACTTGG
The DNA here is from genome assembly GCA_938008435.1 of uncultured Steroidobacter sp. Taxonomy (GTDB): domain Bacteria; phylum Pseudomonadota; class Gammaproteobacteria; order Steroidobacterales; family Steroidobacteraceae; genus Steroidobacter. The sequence continues at coordinate 2,331 of CALLKK010000006.1, forward strand.
CTTCCGGATGCGCATGGACGATCAGAACATTGCTCATAAAGGAACTCCGCAATTGCGCTTGGTGCAGCGCACTCGATGTGACAAACGATCTCGATGCGTGCACGCTCTGCGTAGCTGCGCGAGGTGCCGCTTCGTGCGCCCGATACGATAGGCCGCTGCATCTGCGGCCGGTGACGCATCTGCGGAGCAGCTTTGTTGCTCGGAAGGATTCAATCGATGAACGAGCGCCTGAACGATATCGAGATATTCGTGCACGCGGTGGATGCGGGCAGCTTCGCGCAGGCAGCGATACGGCTACGCCGCACGCGCTCGGCGGTCGCGAAAGGCATTGCACGCCTGGAACGACAACTCGGGGTGCGGCTGTTCAATCGCACGACACGTAGCCAAAGCCTCACCGAAGAAGGCCATGCCTATTACGAACGTTGCGTGCGCGCGCTCGCGGAGCTCGATGCGGCCGGCGCGATGTTCGATGCGCGGCGCAGCGCACCGAGCGGACGGTTACGAGTCAGTGCGCCCGTGCATTTCGGCCGGCGCTGCGTGGCGCCGCTGTTGCTCGAGCTGGCGGCACAGCACCCTTCCTTGTCGATCGAGCTCTCCTTCTCCGACCGTATCGTCGATCTCGTCGAGGAGAGATTCGACCTTGCCGTACGCATCGGCCCGCTCCACGACAGCACGAGCCTCGCGGCGCGCCGGCTTGGCGCGCAGCGGATGGGCATCTGCGCCGCGCCGTCGTATCTCGCCGCGCGCGGCCTCCCAGTTTCGGCGGACCACCTCCAAACGCACGACTGCATCGTCTACGGTCCGGCCGATCGCCAGATTACGTGGCGCATCCGCGATCACGATCGAGTGCGCGACGTGCACCCGAACGGACGCATCTATCTCGACGATTGGCAGGCGATCGCCGATGCCGCAATCGCCGGCGCTGGCCTCGCGTGGCTGCCCTGCTGGCTTTCCTCTCCGTACATCAAGTCCGGCGAGCTCACGCTGGTGATGAACAGCGAGCGCGTGCTTGCCACGACCATTCATGCCGTATGGCCGAAGAATCGCCACTTGCCGGCCAAGACCCGCTTTGCCATCGATCTTCTGGCCGCACGCATTCCTGCGATGATGGGCTATCCGCCTCCAGCGATGGAGCTCACGCCCTCGATCGCCATGCCGGACAGACCCCTCGATTCGCCGCGCCCGGCGCTGCCCTTCGTCGACTAGGCGCGAGCGCAAGCCTCATGACGCGCCTGTCAGTCCTGTTGTGCGTGCTGCTCTCGAGCGCAGCCATGGCGCAGCAGGCCGCGCCGGCACAGACGAAGCCGCGCGTATTCGATTCGCACGTGCACCTGCGCGAAGGAGAATCATCGCTACGCGCATACGAGGCCGATGTCACGACCGCCAATATCGAGCTCGCCGGCCTGTTTGCGATGTGGTTCGGCGGCCCGCATCAAGCGCGCGCCGGTCATCCCGACGACATCGCCCGACGCAATGATGCGATTGCGGCACTGGCACGCCGGCATCCAGGGGTCGTCGCCGTCGCGACGGTACATCCCTATGACGGCGACGCCGCGCTCGCAGAGCTCGAACGCATCGCCGCCAAGGGCGTCAAGGTGCTCAAGCTCCACGCCCACACCCAGCAGTTCGACGTCGCCGATCCGCGCGTGCTGACGCTGGTACGCAAGGCCGGCGAGCTCGGCATGACCGTGCTCATGGACAACGCCAACATCCTTCCCGGCGACAGCGAGAAGCTCTTCAATCTCGCCGTGGCGGCGCAGAATACGAATCTCATCTTCGCGCACATCGGCGGGCTGAACTTCCGCTTCTGGAACATCCTCGCTCTCGCACGCACCGCGGACGGCTTCGCTCTCGACAACGTCTACTTCGACATTTCCGGCACCGTGCTCCTTGCCGCCGATAGCCCCATCGAAGCGGAATTCATCTGGACACTCCGCAACGTCGGCATCGATCACGTCATCTTGGGCTCCGACTATCCGCAGGTCTCGCTCGCCCAGACGCTTGCTGCATTCGAGAAGCTCGACCTCACGGCGGAGGAGAAGGCGAAGATTCGCGAGAGCAACGCGACGCGCTTGCTGGGGTTGTAGGCTGGGGGCTGGAGGCCGGAGCAAGAGGTGCACCTTCTCACTGTAGCCGCAGTCCGTAGCCCGTAGTCCGTAGCCTGAAGTCCGCAGCCCATCGACTCGCGTCGCGCCATCTCTCTGGCCAGCTTCCCAGCGCCCTGACCATACGTATTCTCCACTTATTGACGTGTCAATTATTGCCGGGATATGACGCGCGTCGATTTGCCCGGCGCAGGGATTGCTCGGCACCGGGCAGATCACTTCGGTAAGTGCAGGGGGGATTCTTGCATTGACAGGAGTGCACGCAATGGAAAGACGCCTATCGATATGGAAACCCTTGCTAGCTGCCGCGGCCTATCTCGTCGGCCTCGCCTTTCTTCCGACGGCCAACGCGCAGCAATGCATCAACTGGAGTCAAACAGGCAATCACGGAGGTTATTTCTACTCGTTCTGGACGGATGGCGGCGGCTCGGTGACGTTCTGCTTGCAGAACAACGGCCGCTACACGACGCAGTGGACCAATGTCGGCAATTGGGTCGGCGGCAAAGGCTGGCAAACCGGCGGCCGGCGTGTCGTGAACTACTCCGGCACCTTCAATCCTTCAGGCAATGCGTATCTCGCGCTCTACGGCTGGACGACCAATCCGCTCGTCGAGTACTACATCGTCGACAGCTGGGGTACCTGGCGTCCGCCCGGAGGGCAAGGGTACATGGGCACGGTGTACAGCGACGGCGGCTGGTACGACGTCTATCGCACCCAGCGCGTCAATGCGCCCTGCATCCTCGGCAATAACTGCACGTTCTATCAGTATTGGAGCGTCCGCCAACAGAAACGCGTCGGCGGAACGATCACCACGGGCAATCACTTCGACGCGTGGGCGTCCTACGGCATGCCGCTCGGCACTCATAGCTACATGGTGATGGCAACCGAGGGCTATCAGAGCAGCGGCAGCTCCGACATTACCGTCAGCGACGGCGGCTCGGGCGGCGGCGGTGGCGGTGGCGGCGGTGGCAGCAAGACGATCACCGTGCGCGCACGCGGCTCCGTGGGCGGCGAGCAGATCAGCCTGCGCGTCAACAACCAGGTCGTGCAGAACTGGACGCTCGGCACGAGCTTCCAGAACTACACCGCGACCACGAATCTGAGCGGCGGCATCACCGTCCACTTCACCAACGACGACGGTCCGCGCGACGTGCAGATCGATTACATCCAGGTGAACGGCCAGATCCGTCAGTCGGAGCACCAGAGCTACAACACCGGCCTGTATGCGAACGGTCGCTGCGGCGGCGGTGGCTACAGCGAGTGGATGCACTGCAACGGCGCGATCGGCTACGGCAATACGCCTTGACTCGACGCCTGTGGTGACTGGAAGGGTGGACTTGCTCCACCCTTCCTTTTTTTTGCGCGCTGAATGCCTCTCAACGACTCGCCATGCGCTGGCGCGCCCGTTCGAGCAGGATCTCGGCGACCTGCTCGCGTGCTTCCTCTTCGCTCAAGCCCGGCGCGAGCTCGAATACTTCGGTCGGGTCGAACGGATTGGCGAACAGCGTCGGCGTGGGCGCTTCCGGCTCTTCTTCTTCGATGAGGGTTTGATCGGGCTCAGGGAGCGGCGCCCATGCCTGCGCAACGGACGGTACCGCATGCTCGGTCGCGACATGGCGATGCGCGACCAAGCCGGCCGCCACGACGAGCACGAGGCCGAGCGCACAGAGCACACGGGGCGCGACCGTCGTCGACGGGTGCGACGTGCTCGAGTCAGCAGGATGACCGCCCGGCAGCGGCGCGCCCAGCGCCGCACGTTCCTCTTCCGTAGCGATGTGCACGATGGGCGCATGCGGTGACGGTTTGATCGATGGCGCGCTTGGCTCCGCGAGGGACATCTCGATCAAATCGTTGGCGTCCAATTCCAGTTCGGTCGGCTGTGTCAGATCGTGCTTACCGCTCATGTCCACACCTCGCTCCTGTCGATGACGCTAAAGCAAGGTGCGACATGCGCCAACAGCGTTATGTCACCAATGCGACTGCGATTGCTCAGAGCGTGATGCCGTTCACGCGAGACGGGCGCAAAGCCCGCAAGTTTTCATGAGGGAATGACTGAGCGTGCGGCGCCTTCGCAGCTCGCTCAGAAGAGGCTCAGTCGCAGCACAGCGGCCGTGGCCGCACCTGCAATGACGACGATCAGAAACGGAGCGCGCAACAGCAACGCGAGCGCCGCGACGAGCAGCGCGCCGACTCGCGCATCGAGCACGAGCGAATCGCCCGCACTGAAAGCATTGACCGCCGTGAGCGATGCCAGCAAACCGATCGTGAGCGCTCCGGCAATGCGCGTCATGTGCTCGTTCTCGAGCCAGGCGGCCGGCACCATGTATCCGGCCAACTTGGTTGCGTAAGCAACGAGGCTCGCGGCCAACAGCCAGTTCCACAGCGACATCACGAAAGCTCCTTCGACGTTCCCGCAGACCCATTCGCGCTCGCGCCTTCATAGCGCTGCGCATCGACATCCTGCTCGACCCCTTCCTGCTTCGCCCCGCGACTTCGCCATCCCCAGAGCGCCGCCACGAACGCTGCAACCAGAATCGGTACGCCAGGCGGCGCCACCGGCACGACGAGCACGGTCACGAGCGCGCAGACGACGGCGAGCGCGACCGGCTCGCGGGCGGTCAACCGCGGCCACAGGAGCGCCAAGAACGCCGCCACTGCCGCACCGTCCAGGCCCCACGCGCGCGGATCGCCCATGGCATCGCCTGCCAACGCGCCGACGAGCGTAAAGAGATTCCACAGCGCGAAGACACCGAGCCCGGCTGTCCAAAAGCCCCGCCGCTGCTCCTCGGGCGCAAGCTGCCCTGCCGCCGTGGCGGTCGATTCGTCGATCGTGATCTGCGCAGCGAGGTACTTGCGCCAACCGCGCGGCCTGAGCATGCGATTCATCTGCATGCCGTACACCGCGTTACGCACGCCGAGCAGCGCCGCCGCCCCGAACGCCGCCGAACCGCTGCCGCCACCGCCGACGACACCGATGAACGCAAACTGCGAGCCGCCGGTGAACATCAAGAAGCTCAACGCCACGGTCTGCCAAACGGTCAGACCCGACGCCACGGCCAATGCGCCGAAAGAGATGCCGTACAGACCCGTCGCCACCGAGATCGACAGCGCGATTCTGACCGCAGGAGATTGCCAAAACACCATGAAGCTCCGCCAAAGCAAGGCCGCGACGTTACCGAGCGCGCGACGCGGTGGAAAGGAACACTTGCATGCGAAGAGCGCGCTACAGCTCGCTCGAGCTGGTGAGCTCTAGACTGTAGGCTGTTGGCTGTAGCAAAGAATGCGCGCGTTGCGCGCTCCTCTGACCGTAGCCCGTAGTCCGTAGCCCGTAGCCAGTAGTCGAGCACTGCGCGCGTCCCCTTCTAGCCAGCGCCCAGAGCCCATAAGAGAACGCAGCACGCGTTGCGCGCTCTTCTGACCGTAGCCCGGAGTCCGTAGCCCGTAGCCAAGCACTGCGCGCGTCCCCTTCTAGCCAGCGCCCAGAGCCCATAAGAGAACGCGGCACGCGTTGCGCGCTCTTCTGACCGTAGCCCGGAGTCCGTAGCCCGTAGCCAAGCACTGCGCGCTTCCTCTTCTTCTGGCCAGCGCCCAGAGCCCAGCGCCCTTCTTCTTACCTCACCATTCTCTCGCCTCATCGCATCGACCCTGTCTGCGCGTGCCGCGCAGAGAAAGAATCGTCGCGTGATGGACTTTGGGGACGTGCGATGAAGATCGAGTTTCGCGTGAATGGAACGCCGCAGGCTGTCGGTGTTGATCCGTCCACTCCGCTTCTTTGGGTGCTGCGCGATCACTTGGGGATGACGGGCACGAAGTTCGGTTGCGGCATGGCTCAATGCGGTGCGTGCACGGTGCACGTCAACGGCTCGGCGACGCGCTCGTGCGTGATTCCGATCGAAGCGGTTGCGAATGCGGAGATCACCACGATCGAAGGTTTGTCGCCCGATTCGCAGCATCCGCTACAACGTGCTTGGCTGGAGCTCAACGTGCCGCAATGCGGCTATTGCCAAGCCGGCATGCTGATGGCCGCAGCGGCGTTGCTGCAGCAGATCCCGCAGCCGAGCGATGCCGACATCGACACGTATGTGACGAACATCTGCCGCTGCGGTACCTATCCGCGCGTGCGCGCTGCTATTCATCGCGCAGCGAGCGAGCTCGCGCAGACGACGCAGACGACCGCTGGAGGAAGTGCACGATGAACGCGCAGGTTTCGCAAAGCGGGCGTACCGTCGGTCAGCTGAGCCGCCGCGACTTCCTCATCACCAGCGCCGTAGTGGGTGGCGGGCTTGCGCTTTCCGTCGTTGCGCCGCGGAGCTTCGCAGCGCCCGGGGCGAGCGGCGGCGATGCGGTCGAGCTCGGCGCGTGGCTGACAATCGCACCGGACGACACCATCTTGCTGCGCGTGCCCTGCCCTGAAACCGGCAATGGCGCGATGACGTTCGCCGCGCTGCTCATTACCGAAGAGCTGCGCGGGGACTGGAACAAGACACGCGTCGAGTGCATCTCGCTCAACCGCGACGCGCGCGAGCGCCTCGTCTACGGCGCAATCGACGGCAGCAAAGTGTTCTCGTTCGGCGGACGTTCGACGGAACCGAAGCTGGTTGCATTGCTGCAGGAAATCGGCGCCACCGCGCGCGAGCAACTCAGAGTCGCCGCCGCACGTCGCTGGCGCGTGCCGCTCGAACAAGTCGAGGCGCGCAACAGCACGCTGATTCACGCGCCTTCGCAGCGCACGCTGCGCTACGGCGAGGTGGCCGCCGATGCCGCGCAGGTAAAGCTCGCGCGTGCACCGAAGATCGAGCGTCCGCACGCGCTGTCGCTGCTCGCCGAGCGGCACGTGAGCAAAGTCGTCGACGCGGCGATCGTGAACGGCACCGCGCAGTACGGCATCGATGCGACCGCGCCCGGCATGATCTATGGCGCCGTCATGCAATCGCCCGTGCATGGCGGCCGGCTCAAGCGCCACGACTTCGAAGCGATCCGTTCCATGCCGGGCGTCATCGGCATCGCCGTCATCGAGCCCACCACGCCGAAAGATCGTCTCAAGACGCCGCTCGCTGGCGATGAGAGCCTGCTGCAGAGCGCGGTCGTGGTCGTCGCGGAGCACTACTGGCAGGCGCGCAAAGCGCTCGAAGCGCTCCCGCTCGAATGGGACGACGGCGACGGCGCCAAGTGGCGCTCGACCGAGCAAGTTCGCGCCGCCGTGCGCAACGAGCTCGAGCGTGAAGGCGAGAAGATTGCGAAAGAGTCCGGCGATGCGCTGAAGGCGCTCGCGGGCGCCTCCAAAGTCGTCGAAGCGACTTACGAGACGCCCTATGCCGATCAGGCGCCGCTCGAGCCGCTCAATGCGATGGCGCTCTACACGCCCGAGCGCCTCGAAGTGTGGCACTCCGGCTCCATCAGCGCGCAGTCGTTCATCGTCGCCGCCGAAGAAGCAGGCTTGCCGTTCGAGAAGGTGCACCTGCATCAGTGCGTGGTCGGCGGCAACTTCGGCCGCCGCAATTTCGGCGACGATCTGCGCATCGTCGTGGCAACCGCCAAGCAGTTTCCCGGCCGGCCGATCAAAGTGATCTGGTCGCGCGAGGAAATGATGCGCCAGGGCCGTTATCGCTGGCTCACTGCCGGCAAGCTGCGCGCAGCGCTCGGCGATGACGGTTTGCCGAGTGCGTTGCACGCGCGCGTCTGCCAAACCGGCTACGGCATCGCCGGTCTCGACAACGTCGCGTATGTGAACGGACTGATTCCGAACGTACGCATCGAAACGCGCGAGATGCCGATCCACATTCTCTGGGGCTCGTATCGCGCGCCCGGCTACAACTCGTACGCCTTCTTCATGGAGTCCTTCATCGACGAATGCGCCGAGGCGGCCGGCATGGATCCGCTCGAATACCGCTTGAAGCTGCTCGCCAAGCACAGCGATCCGGGTTGGATCAAATGCCTCGAAGAAGTCGCTGCGCGCGCCGGCTGGGGCAAGCCGCTGCCGCGCGGGCAAGGTCAAGGCATCGCGATCAGCAACTGGGGCAATTGGGTGAGCCAGGAGCCGCAAGCAGGCACCACGGTGGCGGTCATCGCGCATGTCGAGGTCTCGCGACGCGGCGAGCTGCGCGTGCTCACGCTCGATCTGGCCTTCGATTGCGGTCGCGTCCTCAATCGCGATGCCGTGCTCGCGCAGATGCAAGGCGGTGCGCTCTTCGGCATGAACATGGCGCTCAACGAAGAGCTCAACATCGAGAACGGCCGGATCGTCGAAGGCAACTTCGATCGCTATCCGATGATCAAGCTTGCCGATGTGCCGCAGATCAACGTCCACTTCGGCGCGCTCACCGGCCACGACCGCTTGTCCGAAGTCGGCGAGCCGCCGGTCGGCCCTGTCGGTCCGGCGATCGCAAACGCCATCTACCGCGCCACCGGCAAACGCATTCGTTCGATGCCCTTCCGTAAGCACGACCTCAGCTGGAGCTGACTCTCCGGGGTAGCGGAACGCGCAAGCGCCCTACCCCGACTCTTTTTCGTCCGCGCGCCGCTTCCCTCCTCCACCTCGCCCGCTGCGCGTCTGCGCGACGCTTGCGCACACGCGCTAGAGCCTTCGAACGCAGCTCCTATTTGACAAATCAAAGCTCTGCGAAAGCGTTCTTGTTATCGGGCCATCACTGGGATGTTATAGAAGAACGCTCGATCGCCCATGCGCGGCAAAGATCGAAGCGATACATACCCGTCGAAAGCCTGCGGCATCTTGACACTTCTGCAGATATTCGCGATCAAGGAGACCGAATGTCGGGGGGATGACCGCGCATGGCCGCTAGAAAGCCGCAACGAGCAATGGAGTTTCGCGCCTCGCCGCCTAGCAAAGTGCTGCGCCTGCATGGATCCATCGCGCAGGATCTCGGCATGCGCATCGTGTCGGGACGCTATCGCCCGGGCCATGTGCTCGAAGGAGAAGTCGAAGCGAGCGAACGTTTGCACGTCTCGCGCACCGCCTATCGCGAAGCCATGCGCATCCTTGCAGCCAAGGGCCTCGTGCAGACGCGGCCGCGCACCGGCACGCGCGTCAGCCCGCCGGAAGAATGGCATCTGCTCGATCCCGACGTGCTTGCTTGGTCCTTTTCCGGCGAGCCGGAACCAGACGTGCTGCACGGCCTGTTCGAATTGCGTTCGATCATCGAGCCGGGCGCCGCGGCCCTGGCCGCGCAGCGCCGCAACCAGAAGCACCTCGTCACGATGCGCCACGCGCTCGACGAGATGGCGAAATACACGCTCAATACCGAAGAAGGCCGCATCGCCGACACGCGCTTTCACGGCGCGCTGCTCAGCGCCACCTGCAACCCCTTCATCATTTCGTTGACGAACGGCGTGACCTCGGCGGTGCATGCGCTCACCGAATTCAAGATTCGCGGCGCCGCCTTGAAGCGCGATCCATGCCCCGAGCACGAGCGCGTATACGAAGCCATCGCAGCCAAAGATCCCGAAGCGGCACGCGCGGCGATGGCGGAGCTCATCCGGCTCGCGATCATGGACACGCCCATGAAACAGCGTCCGACGTACAGCGCGACGAGCCGTTTGTTGCATGCACGGGACGAGTAGCGTCTTGCGGCACGCGCGCCGGTGCGGCTACCATCGATTTGTCTGAGAATTCTCAGGGGGAAGCGAGTTGATCGCAGACGTTCTGCCATGCGATCGCGCAGAGCTGCACGCGTTCGTCGCTGGCGCGCTCGCTGCGCTCGCCGCCTTCACCTCCGGCGCTCTTACGAATTCTTCGCTCGACAAAGGCGCCTCAACTGCGTTACGCAACCGCTGCGCCGACGCCTTCGGATTGCGCCCATCGCCCTTGCTCGGCACGAGCAAACATGCGTGCGCACGGCTGCAGCAACGAACGATTCCAAGATTCGCGCGCGTCATGGCGCGAGGACGGTGAGCGGACGCTCGCCGTCGGTCATTGCGCCGCCGAGACGCACGGTCGGCGCAGCAGAGATTTCGCAACTTGCGTGGACGGTCGTCAGTCGACCGCATGCACAACTCTAGGAGCTTGTAGATGTTGAGAAGAAAAAAACGCTGGTTCTCGGGACTGCTTGCGGTCGCCGCCACCGGCGCAGCGACGCTTGCGCTCGCGCAGGGCAAGACGATCGACGTGTCCGTCACCATTCGCGCCGATGAGCCCGGCCCGACGATCCGGCCGGAAATCTACGGCCAGTTCGCCGAGCACCTCGGCACCGGCATCTATGAAGGCATCTGGGTCGGCGAGAACTCGAGCATTCCGAACACGAACGGCTATCGCAACGACGTGATCGAAGCGCTGCGCGAGCTCAAGGTACCGGTCGTGCGCTGGCCGGGCGGCTGCTTCGCCGACGAGTATCACTGGCGCGACGGCATCGGTCCGCGCGAGAAGCGCCCGGTGAAGGTGAACACGCACTGGGGCGGCGTGGCCGAGACGAACGAGTTCGGTACGCACGAGTTCATGACCTTCGCCGAGATGATCGGCACGAAGGTGTACATCAGCGGCAATGTCGGCTCGGGCACCGTGCAGGAGATGGCCGACTGGATCGAGTACATGACCTCGGACACGAACTCGACGCTCGCCAACGAGCGCCGCAAGAACGGTCGCGACAAGCCGTGGGAAGTGCACTACTTCGGCATCGGCAACGAGACCTGGGGTTGCGGCGGCAACATGCGGCCCGAGTACTACGCCGATCTCTATCGCCGCTACGCCACTTACATCAAGGCTCCGCCGGGCAAGCGCCCGAAGATCATCGCGAGCGGCGGCCACACCGACAGCACCGAGTGGGTCGAAGTGCTGACCAAGATGGTCAAGCAGGACATGGACGGCATTTCGCACCACTACTACACGCTGCCGCGCGGCGACTGGAACCGCAAGGGCAAGTCGACCAGCTTCCCCGAGGAAGAGTGGATCTCCACGCTCGAGCGCACGCTGCTCATCGACAAGTTCATCGCCGATAACGTCAGGGTGCTGGATCAGAACGATCCGGAAGGCAAGATCGGCTTCTACGTCGATGAGTGGGGCACCTGGTACGACCCGGAGCCCGGCCGTAACCCCGGCTTCCTGTGGCAGCACAACACGCTGCGCGATGCGATCGTGGCTGCGGTGAACCTCAACATCTTCCACCGTCACGCGCGCCGCGTGCACATGGCCAACATCGCGCAGATGGTCAACGTGCTGCAGGCGATGATCCTGACGGAAGGCCCGCGCATGGCGCTCACGCCGACGTATCACGTCTTCCATATGTACAAGCCGTTCCAGGGCGCCACCTTCCTGCCGACGGACGTCGACACGCCGCAGTACCGTCTCGGCAAGTCGTCCGTGCCGGCCGTGACGGTCAGCGCCGCGCGCGGCACCGACGGCAAGATCTACTACGCGCTTGCCAACCTCGATCCGCACCGCGAAGCGAACGTGCAGACGACGCTCAAGGGCGCGCAGGCGAAGGGCGCGACGGGTCGCGTGCTCACGGCCAAGGCGATGGATGCGCGCAACACGGTCGATGAGCCCGAGAACGTCAAGCCGGCGCCGTTCAGCGCGCAGCGCAAGGGCGATACGCTTCAGCTGCGTCTGCCGCCGAAGTCGGTCGTGGTCGTAGCGCTGCAATAAGCGTCACGGAGGCAGCAAAGTGGTCGATCGACGCGACGTGCTCAAAGTCCTGGGAGCGGCCACCGCCGGTGCGTGGCTGAGCGGCAGCATTGCCGCTCAGCCGGCATTCGCGGCATCCGCGAAGAAGCGAGCCGGCACGGCACTCAAGCCGTTCGCGCTTGACAACGTGCGCCTGCTCGAAAGCGACTTCAGCCGGGCACAGCAGCTCAATGCGCGCTACTTGAACGCGCTCGATACCGATCGGCTGCTCCACAACTTCCGCACCAACGCAGGTCTCAAACCGAAGGCGCCCGTGTACGGCGGCTGGGAATCGGTCGAAACGTGGGCCGACATCCGCTGTCACGGGCACACTCTCGGGCACTACTTGAGCGCCTGCGCCATGCATTACGCGGCCACCGGCGACGAGACGTTCAAGGAAAAAGTCGCTTACGTCGTCGCCGAGCTGGCCGAGTGCCAGGCCGCCGGCAAGAACGGGCTGATCTGCGCGTTTCCCGATGGCGCCGAGCAGCTCGAGCGCAGCCTACGCGGCGAGCCGTTCGTCGGCGTGCCGTGGTACACCATGCACAAGATCTACGCGGGCCTGCGCGATGCCTACGTGTTCACAGGCAACGCGCAAGCGCTCGATGTGCTCGTGCGTTTGAGCGACTGGGCCTACGAGGCCACTCGCCCGCTGAGCGACGCCGAGATGCAGAAAATGCTCGATCGCGAGCACGGCGGCATGAACGAGATCCTGGCGGACGTCTACACGCTCACCAACGATCCCAAATTCCTCGAGCTCGCCGAACGCTTTTCGCATCGCGCCCTGCTCGATCCGCTCGCCGCCGGCGAGGACAAGCTCGACGGGCTGCACTCGAATACTCAGATTCCGAAAGTCATCGGTTTTGCGCGGCTCTACGAGCTCACCGGCAAAGCCGAGTACGCACGCGCCGCACGGTTCTTCTGGGATCGTGTCGTCGGCGCACGTTCGTTCGTCACCGGCGGCAACGGCGACGGCGAACACTTCTTCCCGCCGCACGAATTCGCGCAGCGCCTGTCGTCGGCCAAGACGATGGAAACTTGCTGCACGCACAATCTGCTCAAGCTCACGCGCAAGCTGTTCGAGCTCGAGCCGAGCGCGCACTACGCCGATTATTACGAGCGCGCGCTCTACAACGGCATCCTCGCCTCGCAGGATCCCGTCTCCGGCATGGTCACGTATTTCCAGGCCACACGGCCCAGGTACGTCAAGCTCTACTGCACGCCGTTCGATTCGTTCTGGTGCTGCACAGGCTCGGGTATCGAGAACCATGCGAAGTACGGCGACTCGCTCTATTTCCACGACGCCAAGTCGCTCTACGTCAATCTCTTCATTCCTTCGCAGCTCGAGTGGAGTGAGCGTGGGGTCAAGCTCACGCAAACGACCGAATTCCCGCGTACCGACCGTTCGCGCCTGGCGCTCGATGTGCGCGCGCCGACCGCGTTTGCGCTCAAGATTCGTCATCCGTGGTGGTGCCGCGAAGCGGTGATCACGGTGAACGGCGAACGGCGCATCGTGAGCAACAAGCCGAGCTCGTACGTGACGATCGACCGCACGTGGCGCAGCGGCGATACCGTCGAGATCCAGCTGCCGATGCATCTCTACAGCGAAGCGCTGCCGGGAAACCAAGACCGCGTGGCCTTGCTGTACGGGCCGATCGTACTGGTGGGCCGCATGGGCACGCAGGGTCTCTTCCCGGGCGTCGACACGATCGTCAACGAACGGCTCTCCGGCACGATGCTCAACGATCCGACGCCGGTACCCGCATTCCTCGGCACATCCGAAGCGCTGGTGTCAGCGCTCGAGCCTGCTGCGCAGCCGCTGCACTTCAAGGCCAAGGGATTCGAGGGCGGGCAAGAGATCGAGCTCATGCCCTACTTCGCGCTCGCGCACGAGCGCTACAACCTCTACTGGAAAACGACGGGCTGATGCACGCGGCGCGCTCGCGAGCGCGCCGCGCCTTCGTTCCCTCCCGCTAAGGACGCGCGATTCCGGTCGCTTCGAGGGGCGCCGGTACGTTGCCACCGAACTTGGCCAGGATCTCATCGAGCTCTTCGAGCATCACCGGCTTGCTCAAGTAGCCGTCCATCCCCGCCGCAAGACACCGCTCGCGATCGCCTTTGAGCGCGTGTGCCGTCAACGCAATGATCGGCACGCGCGGCGCGCCCGGCTTGGCGAGGCGCCGAATCGCCGCACTTGCCTCGAATCCGTCCATGCGCGGCATCTGCATGTCCATGAAGATCAGATCGAACGGCTCGCGTTCGCAGGCTTCCACGGCCGCCACGCCGTCGCCGACGACCTTCACGCTGTGGCCGCGCCGCTCAAGCAGACGCTCCATCAAGCGTTGATTGACGAGGTTGTCCTCGACCAGCAGAACGCGCAGGCTTCGCGCCACGCGCGGCTGCAACGGCTCGTGGCTCGAGGCGACAAGGCGCGGCAAATTCACCGGGCTATGGCTCAGTGCGCGCCCAAGCGCCGCGCGCAGATCGTCGCGTCGCACGGGCTTGGTCACGTGCAGCGTGACGTCGAAGTCGCGGCAACGCGCGAGCTCGTTGCGCTGTGCGGTCGCCGTCAGCATCGCAATGACCGGCAAGTCCAGATCGGGCCGCGCGCGTAACCGCTCGAGCAGCACGAAGCCGTCTTGCTGCGGCATCACCAGATCGATGAGCAGCGCATCGTGAAACGGCCCGCTCAACGAGGCACGCTCGATCTTCGCCCAGGCGCTCTCCACGCTGTCCGCCGACTCGACGAGGACGCCCCAGCGCGACAGCATCTGCTCGAGCGTCCGCCGGCTCGTCGCATTGTCGTCGACGACCAAGATCCGCCGGCCCTGCAAGATGCTGTCGTCGATGTCCACCTCGCGCGCCGGCAACGCGCGCAAGCGCACGGTGAAGTGGAAACGGCTGCCCTGACCGAGCTCGCTTTCGACCCACATCCGGCCCTGCATCATCTGGACGAGATGATTCGAGATGGCAAGACCGAGACCGGTGCCGCCGTATTTGCGCGTGGTCGAAGTGTCGGCCTGCGTGAACGGATCGAAGATGATGCGTAGCTTCTCCGGCGCAATGCCGATGCCGGTGTCCCACACCGTGAATTGCACGACGCACTCATCGCCCTTGTGCTCGATCGTCTGCACGGCGATGCCGACCTCGCCCCGCTCGGTGAACTTGATGGCGTTGGAGATGAGATTGAGCAGCACCTGGCGAATGCGCATGCCGTCGCCGACGACTTGCTCCGGCACCTCGGGCGCGATGTCGCACAGCAGCTCGAGCTCCTTCTCGTGTGCGCGCACGGCAATGGTCTTGAGCGCACCTTCGATCGTCTCGCGCAGCGAGAACTCGACCAGATCGAGGTCGAGCTTGCCCGCCTCGATCTTCGAGAAATCGAGAATGTCGTTGATCACGCTGAGGAGCGAGTCGCCCGAGAACTTCACCGTCTGCAGATACTCGCGCTGCTCGGGGCTCAAGTCCGTTTCGAGACACAGCTCCGTCATGCCGATGATGCCGTTGAGCGGCGTGCGGATCTCGTGGCTCATGTTCGCGAGGAACTCGCTCTTGGCCGCATTCGCGCTCTCGGCGATCTCGCGGGCGCGCTTGAGCTCCTGCTCGGCGAGCTTGCGCGCGGTGATGTCGTTCGCCACGACGAGGACATGATCCACGCGCCCTGCTTCCTCGAAGATCGGACGCTTCGTGGCCTGATACCAACGGACGTTGCCGCTCGGATCGCGATACGGCTCTTCCGGAATGATCTTCTCCTGCCGCGAGTCCATCACTTCCTGATCGTCGCGGCGACGATCGAGCGCAAGGAGCGGCGCAATGCCGAGCTCGAGATCCGTGCGCCCCACCATCTCCTCGGCGGCGCGCCCGTACACGTCTGCGGTCGCCTTGTTGACCAGCGTGTAGCGCCCGAACCGATCCTTGACATAGATGAGACTCGGCGAGGTGTCGATGACCTGACGCAGGAACTTGCCTTGCTTGGCGAGCGCGATGGTCTGCGCGCGCACTTGGCGCCGCAAGATGAACACCCACACGATGGCAAGGCATACCGACAGCGCGAGCACGCCGATGGCCGGCAGCGCGCGCTGCAGCGTCCACCAGGACGCTTGGCTCACGATCGCGACGTCATCGGCGGAGCGCAGCAGCAGATTGAACGAGATCGGAATGCGCCCGACGTCGCCGTCGAGCGGCCGATCGAGCTGCACCAGACACACGCCCGTGAGCGACAGCACGCTACCCTCGCGCAGCTCGCCGGCGATGCTGCCGCGCGCGAGCTCGGCCGTGAAGGTGCGGTGACCCGCTTGCAGCACGAGCACGTTCTGCTCGGCATTCGCGACATAGCTCAAGAGCTTGCCTTCGATCGTCACGAGCCGGTTGCCCACGCTGCCTTTCATCACGTCTTCGACCGTCACGCGCTCGGGCACGACGTTCGCGCGCTCGCCCGTATTGCGCACGATGGCATCGCTCAGCACCGGACCCTGCTCGCTCGGCCGCGGATAGCCGACCACCTCGATGACATCGCCGATCTGCGCATCGCCAAGCTGCCCATGCACGTGCGTCGCGCCCGTTTCATCCTGAAGGGTGAGCCGATCGGCTTCCCGCATGGTGACCGTGCCTCGTACGTGCACGAGCGTGGTGTTCTGCGCGCCGGGCGAGAAGCGCAGCAAGGCGTCGATTCCGCGCACCGGCAGACTGAACGGATCGGCCGGTCCGCTACGGAGGATCTCGATGTATTCGGGCGACTGCACGAACATGCGCAGCCCGACGAGCTGCGCGGTTTCGGTGAACGCCGTCGAGAACACGCCGCGCAGTCGCACGCGTGCATTTGCGAACGGTTTCATCGCTTCGGGCGTCGCGCCGTCGATGACGATCACCTCGACGCTGCCGACCGCCGCCGTCAGGCGGAACGTGTACTGATCCTGCGACTCGTCCATCGGACGCGCCGTGCCTTCGAGCTCGACCCACTGCGCATCGTGCGCACCTACGAGCGCGGTTTCCGGCTCGATCGAAGGCGCTTCGGGCAATCCGACATGATCGAGCAGCCGCACGCGCGGATGCGTGATGATCGGTGCGAATCTGCCGGGCCCGGTCACGCCGTCGATGGCGATCGCTTGCCCGAGCGAAAGCTCATCCAACGACTGGTGCGCCGCATCGACGAAGATGCCCATATGATCGTCTTCGACGAAGAAGAAGCGCTGCTGACGCTGGATCATCGTAACGACGCCGCGCACTCGCACGGGCAACGCACGCAGC
The DNA here is from genome assembly GCA_938008435.1 of uncultured Steroidobacter sp. Taxonomy (GTDB): domain Bacteria; phylum Pseudomonadota; class Gammaproteobacteria; order Steroidobacterales; family Steroidobacteraceae; genus Steroidobacter. The sequence goes on from CALLKK010000006.1 coordinate 19,296, forward strand.
GCATCTTCCCTCGGCAAGGCGCGCACCTGCTCGATGCGCGTGAGCACGGCCTGCTCGCCCGTCGCACTGCCGACCGCCGTCTCGGGCGGCGCCGCAAGCCTGCGCACGTTCGCGCTGCGCAGCCACACGGTAAAGCGCGTCCTGGTCGGCCACGCCGCGATCTCCAGCCACTCCCCTTCGGAGAACGTCGCGTTCGGATCGACCTCGACGGGCACCATGAATCCGCTTTGCTCGATCAGCACTCGCGCGCGCGCTCCGCCGGGCACGACCTGACCGCGCACGATGATCTGGTGACCGTCCTCGACCCACTTCGGGTCGGCGATCAGATCCTGGAGCGAGACGAGCTGCGGTGCGCTACTGGGAGCCGGCTCGTCGAGAACGATGTCGTCGTCGCCGCGCGTCAAAAGCTGCGCAATGAATCCGACCGTCTCGTCTTGCAGCAGCGTGAGCACGCCGCGCACACGCACGCGCGCATTGACGAGATGCTGAAGCTTGCCAGGCGGAAGGCCCGGAACGATGGCTTCGACATGACGCGTGCCGCCGAGCTTGACCCTAGCGCCCGTTGCGTCCTGAACCACCTCGCGCACGACGCCGCCGACTTCGATGCGCGCATGCACGTGCGGCCGGCCGAGCATTTGATCGGGCGAGATATGTTGCAGCGGCAATGGCGCACGGCCGAGGTACGCGATCGCCGCATCGCGCAGCGACAGGGCATCGGCTTGCGCATCCGCCGCCGCCGTGCCTTCGATTTCGATCAGCTCGCCCGGTTGCGGCAACTCCAGCCCATACGATTCGAGATCAAGACGGGTGGCCGCGGTATCGTCGGATAGATATATCGAGCGCGCTTCCCGATCCGCATAGGTGACGATGCCGCGCACTTTGATGCGGCTGTCTTTCAACGTCCCGCCGAGATCCTTCAGCGGCAGCGCATTGCTCTCGACGGTCGGATACAGGGACAGCGGCGCGCGTCCAAGCAGAAGACCGCCGACGCCGACGACCACGGCCAGCGATATCGCGATCGCAAGCACCGCCACGAAACGTCGTGGGCGCCCGAGAACGCGTGTCTGCTCGCGCGACTTCGGCAAGAAACGTCTCCTCGATGAAGGCCTACGCGTGGAGCAAGATCCTCGAAGCGCTCACGCTTCAGCAACCAGGCAGGGGCATTCCCCGAGGTCCATATCCCCCAAAACCTCATCGGCGGATACTGCCCGAAGATGAGATCGCCGCGACGACACAAAATCGCTTTTGCGACATGTTGCGCAAAATGCGCGAGTGCGCCTGCGCGCGACGGCAGACGCAGCGTGAGCACGGTCACATTGCGGGCGCGATGCGCCTTATTGACTTGTCGGATGCGGCTCCGCGGAAGTGCAGCGGAAGATGCTGACCTGACGCCCCTTGCCCGGCGGCAGCGAGGGATCCTTGTTCATCGTGGAGATGATGATCGCGCTGGTTTCGCCGGCCTTGCGACACGCCCGCGTGGCCAGCTCGAGACCGACTTCGGGGCCGCCGCGATAGGTGATGGTGTTGGTGTTGTCGTGGTTGAGCTTGATGGTCGTGCAAGCACCAAGCCGAGCGGCGACCGCCGCAAACCATCCTGCGCGCATCACTCATCCTCGCTGATTGAATCGGCCGGTGATCCCGATGACCGGCGCGCACCGAGCCGCGCAAGCAAATGCGACAGCTCCGCCGGGTCGATATAGAAGTGCTCGCAGACGCGTCCCCAGACGAGCGGCGTCGGTTTCGTGAGCTCGCCTCGCTCGCGGCGCAGCTCGTGCAGCACCTTGAGCACAATTCGCTCGCGACGAGTGAGGCCATCGCGCACGTCCGGTAGGAATTCCTCGTTCGACATTTGCGAGCGGCGTGTCTCGCCCCAGCGAGCCTTGTCAGGGCGCATGATAGCACTGCCCGCGCGCCGCGCCGCTCGCAGCAATTGCATCGACGGCCGCGAGCGCCGTTCCCATCTCGATTCGCCGGCGGCCTCCTGCTGTTGACCGATCATCCGATGACGCCGCACGCAGCCGGTCGCTAAATGGCGCCCCAACGGCGCCGTCGTGCCGCGCCGCTCGAGGAGTTCCATATGCGCCTTCCATATCGCCCGCTTCTTCGCATCGCGTTGCTAACGGCCGGTATCGTCGCAGGCATCTGCGCGCAAGCCGCCGCGCGCGAGGACGATGCATCCGTCGATGCCATCTGGGTCACGCAGGCCGTCGTCTTCGACTATCGCAGCATGGGTCGCACCTATCCGTGCGAGGTGCTCGCATACAAGATCAAGATGATTCTGGAGCGCGTGGGCGCCACCGAGTCGCTCGAGCTCAGACGCTTCGTGTGTCACGACCTGTCGCCCTATGCACGGTTCGAGATCGTCATGACCTCGCCCGCCGAAGCGACGGATGCGAACATTGCGGCCGTGACTCGCTACGATGCGCGCGATGAGCTGATCTCGCGCCTGTACGGGATCGAGCTGCCGTCCGCTGCGGACGTCGCGCGCTTTCCTGCCGTCTGGGCGCCCGTGTCGTTTCGCAAGATGCATCTCGACGCCGGCGATTGCGCGCTCCTGCAACAGATTCGCCGGCAAGTGCTGCCGAAAATGTCGGTTGCCGTCACGAAGGACATCCGTCGCGGCGAATGCGACCAGCCAAGCGGATTCGGCCCACCATCGCTCGAAGTGATCGCGCTGCTTCCCGCGAATGCGGACGTACGCAGGCGCTAGAGTCGGTGCGCCGAAAGATCGGGGTGCGAGCTAACGCGGCGACGCGCTCATCGGTCCCATGACTCGCCACACCTCGCGCGGCACGTCGTAGTGTCGCGCGACGAAGCTTTCGTCGCGAAAGCCGAGCAGCTCGCGCTGCACGACCAAGTCCCATAGCGCATCGGCCGCGATCGCAACGAGACGCTCGCGCGCCGCGGGCTCGAGCACGCGCGCGCCGCTCGCCACCTCCTCGTCGTACCGACGCAAGTCGGCAAGCGAGCGCTGCAGGCGGCGGCCGGCATCGCCGAGCGATGCGGCAGCTTCCTCCATGATCTCGTTGTTCAGTGGTTCGTCGAAGCGAAGGATCATGCTGGGTGCTCGGCAGTCGAATCGGGCGGCGCTGCCGACCAAGGATGCGGCATGCGGATTCGGCGCGCCGCGCGATCATACAGCGTTTCGCGCCGTCACCGACGACTCTACCTAAGCCTCGTCAACTCGGCGACAATGCGCGCCCTTGCACATTAGCCAGCCGACAGCTTCGATGATCAAGCGACGTAGAACGAAAGCGCTCGAAAAGGCGGCGCGCGCTGTCAAAGACGACGACGAGTTCGTTGCACATGTCTTCGCAATCGCACGCGCGTTTGCGATTCAGCACGAGCTCGATCGCAACGCCGGGAGCGTGCGCCGCTCGCTCAAGGCGTTCGACAAGCACGCGCTCAAGCTCATCGAATGGCTCGATGCGGCGGGTACGGCCGCAACCCCCGAGCACGGGGCGCTGCGCCAGATCGATGCCGCCTGCAAAGCGCTGGGAGTGCCCTACGTCGACGCGGCCGGGCTAAGAACTGCGCTGCGTGCGGCCGCCACGGCCGGCCGGCGCGCCGAAGCGAAGCTAAAGGGAAGAAAGCTCAGGAACGCCCCGCGCCAGGCGGCCGAGGCGCTGCGCGCCACGTTCGAGCATCACAAGCTCAAGGTGTCCTATCAGGCGAGCCAAAAGAAGCAAAGCGAGGCCGTGAAGCTCCTGTGCGCGATCGCCAAAGACGGCGGCGATCCGACGATGACACCCGCGCAGGCGCGCCTGTGGATCATCGAGTCGCAAGCAAAGCGCGCGGGTTAGTCAGTCCTCGTCGAGATCGGCGAATTCCTCGGGCACTTCGCGCCCGCACAAGGTCGGAAACGGCTCGGCCTTGGCGGCAAACCGCACTTGCGCAGCCGGATTGTCGAGCGCCGCCTCGAGCGCGGCATGCAGCTCATAGACCCGATCGTCGAATCCTTCCGCGCGCAGCGCACGGCTGAAGCCGTCGACGTGCGCCGTGCCCGCCTGGTAGACGTAAGGCGCAAACTCCGGATCGATGTCGAGATTGTCCGGATCCTCGTACGACTGCCGGCAGCCGGCTGCATCCGTCGCGTGATAGTTGCGGCAGGTTTGCGGCCGCACCGGGTAGATCAGGCAGCGCCCTTCGTCAAGGAACGCACACCGCACGTTGTGGCGCATCCGCTCCATCTCGTCCAGGTGACGCAACGTCGCGCTGTTGGCACGAATGCTCTCCTCGATGCGCGCACGCGTCGCCGCATCGAGCTCGCGCTCGATGAACTCGAGGATGCGAAAAGCCTCGACGGCACGCACGTCCACGCTGAAATGACAGCACCATGTGCAGCCTTCCCGGCAAGCGAGCGTGCCGACGTCCGGCGCGACAGCGATGCGTGCATCGTGGCGCGATTGCGAGGCGCCGAGCGCCCGCAACGGACCGACGCTGCGCAGCTCGGCGCGGGCTCGTTCGGCTTCTTCGGCGAGAATTGCGCGCACGAGCGCGACGTCGATCGTGATCTCCACTTGAATGCTCCGCCCGCTCTCAAACGGGCAAACCCAATGCGTTCAGCTCGCGGCGCAACTCGGCCGCACCTTTGAAATGAATGGCGCGCAACCCGACGCGCCGCGCCCCTTCGACGTTACGCGGACTGTCGTCGATGAACACCGCGCGCGATACATCGACCGCATAGCGCTCGATCAGTCGCCGGTAAATCGCCGGATCGGGCTTGAGCAGCTGCTCCTGCCCCGATACGACGATGCCCTCGAAGCAGCGCAGGAACTCGAAACGCGCAAGCGCGATCGGAAACGTCTCGCGCGACCAATTCGTGAGTGCGAGCAGCCGCGTTCCGGCGCGCCTGAGCTCATCGAGGATCTGCACGGTCTCGGCGATCGCGCCGCCGAGCATCTCTTCCCAGCGATCGCGATATGCGCGGATGTGCTCGGCGTAATGCGGATGTCGCGCTACCGCTTCCTCGATCGCATCGCACCAGGAACGGCCGGCATCCTGCCGCTCGTTCCATTCTGCGGAACACACCTCGGTCAAGAAGCGCTCCATCTCCTCCTCGGCGCCCACGAACAGCTTGCGATACAAGTGCCGCGGATTCCAATCGATGAGCACGTTGCCGAGATCGAAGATCACCGTATCGAGTGTCGCGCGTGCGTTGGCCGTGTCGTTCAAGAAACTCTTCTCCATTGCATTCGTTCGACCGTGCGCGGCCCGGCGCAGAAGAACCCGCCGCGCGCCGCGGTCGTCCATTCGTACAGTTGCGACTTTGGGACACTGTACGGCCATGATTCCCCGCGCCCATAGTCACGCACGCATGGGCGTACGTAGGAGACCGTCATATGCGTAGTCTACCGGCACCACTTCGTCTTCATCGGGGACAGCGGCAACCGGATCGAAGGAGAATGCGCGGCCGTGCGTCCCACGTTGCGTTCCTGCTCATTGTAATCGCGCTGCCGAGCTTCGCCGCGCCGGAAGAAATGGTCGAGGCCATCTGGTATCCGCGCAGCTTCGCCTTCGATTATCGCAGCCAGGACGTCTATTACTCGTGCGATGAGCTCGCTCGCAAAGTGCGCGCCATTCTCGAGTTCCTGGGCGCACGGCGGACAGCGATCGAAAGCGCCTGCCCCGACAGACCGTCGCGTTTCATCCGCCTACGCATCTTCGTGGTGGCGCCCGCGCCTGCGACGCCCGGGAACGTGCGCGCCGTGACGACCTTCGACACAAAGGACGAGCTGGTGGCGCGCCTGCACGGCATAACGTTGCCGACGCCGGCCGATGTCGAACGCTTCCCTGCCGCGTGGCAAACGCGACGTCTTTCGCGCATTCGAGGGATCAGGTTTGAGAAGGGCGATTGCGACATGCTGAACCGGCTGCACGAGCAGGTACTGTCGAAGCTCTCGGTTCAGCTCGAGTCGAAACGGGGCTGCGACGTGCGGGTCTCGACACTGCACACGACGATGCAGTATCGCGCGCTCGTTCGCAAAACCGCGCCGGTGAGCTAGCGACCTTGACGCTACCGGCTCCACCGCACGCCGTCACGCGGCGCGCACCCCTCCCGCGGCGTCTCGCCCACTGGATTTTATGCCGCGTTGCGAACACACTCCGGGGTTCGTCGTAACCATGCTTGCGAAGAGCTCCCCACAATGAAAGACCAGACGATCGCCATCCACGGCGGCTATGAAACCGAACCCACCACGAAGGCCGTAGCGACCCCGATCTACCAAACGGTTGCCTACGAGTTCGACAACGCCCAGCACGGCGCCGACCTCTTCAACCTGGCAGTGCCGGGGAACATCTACACGCGCATCATGAACCCGACGACCGACGTGCTGGAAAAGCGCGTAGCGCTGCTGGAAGGCGGTGTCGGCGCCCTCGGATTGTCGGCGGGCAGCGCCGCCGTGCATTACGCGATCATCAATCTCGCGGAAGCCGGTGACAATATCGTCACAACGCCGCAGCTCTACGGCGGCACGTACACGTTGTTCGCGCACATGCTGCCGAAGCTCGGCATCGAGGTGCGCTTCGCCGAGAGCGACTCGGCAGCCGATCTCGAGAAGCTGATCGACAAGCGCACGAAGGCGGTGTACTTCGAGTCGATCGGCAATCCCGCCGGCAACATCGTCGACGTAGCCGCGGTCGCGCAGATGGCGCGCAGTCACGGCGTTGCGACGATCGTCGACAACACGGTGGCCACGCCCGTGCTGCTCAAGCCCTTCCAATACGGCGCCGACATTGTCGTCCACTCGGCAACGAAGTACATGGGCGGCCACGGCACGACGCTCGGCGGGTTGATCGTCGACTCCGGTCAGTTCCCGTGGGCCGAGCACAAAGAGCGCTATCCGATGTTCAACGAACCCGAACCGTCGTATCACGGCGTCGTGTACGTCGATGCGCTCGGACCGGCCGCGTACATCGGCCGTGCGCGCACCGTGCCGTTGCGCAACACCGGCTCGGCACTCTCGCCGTTCAACGCCTTCCAGCTCCTGCAAGGCATCGAAACGCTGCCGCTGCGCATGGAGCGGCACTGCCAGAACGCCCAGCGCGTCGCCGAATTCTTGCAAGAGCACAAGCACGTCGCTTGGGTGAGCTATGCGGGTCTGAAGAATCACCCGCATCATGAGCTCGCGCAGAAGTACATGAAGGGCCGCGCCTCGGGCATCCTGACCTTCGGCGTGAAGGGCGGCTTCGACGCGGGCGTGAAGCTCTACGACGCGCTCAAGCTGTTCAAGCGCCTCGTCAACATCGGCGATGCCAAGTCGCTCGCCTGCCATCCGGCCTCGACGACGCATCGCCAGCTCACCGAGGAAGAACAGCGCAAGGTCGGCGTGACGCCGGAGATGATCCGGCTGTCGGTCGGCATCGAGGACATCGACGACATCCTCGCCGATCTCGACCAGGCCCTGGAGGCAAGCGCTCGATAGCGCATCAAGGTCCTCCTTCGGTGCGAAGGAGGACCTTTCTCAAACAAGCGATTCTTTCTTCAATCGGCGCTGTCGCGGACCATCAGTCCGCGCTGGCGCTCTTCGCGGATCGCGTGCGCCAGATCGAGCACCGCCGTCGCGTAGAAAGTCGAACGGTTGTACCTCGTGATGGCCTCGAAGTTCGCAAACCCCGCGAGATACTTCGGAGCCTTGCCTGGCGCAGGCAGTTCGACCACCGAGCAGGCCCCCTCCGGCACGCGTGATGCGGCGAACTTCACGCCGCGCGCTCTCAGGTCGGCCACGGTGTGCGCACGCTCGAGCCCGCTCACGAGCGTCGCTTCCTCGCCTGCCGGCAACTCGATCGGCACGAAAGCCACTTCATCCGTCACCCAACCGAACGCACGCAGATAGCTGGCGATGCTGCCGATCGCATCGGCGGGACTGTTCACGAGGTCGATGAAACCGTCGCCGTCGAAGTCGACCGCGTAACGGCGATAGCTCGACGGCATGAACTGCGGCAGCCCCATTGCGCCGGCATAGGAACCTTTGATCGCAAGCGGATCGAGACTGAGCTCGCGCGCGAGCAACAACAGCTCCTTGAGCTCTTCGCGGAAATAATCCTGGCGGCGCGGACCATCGAAGGCGATCGTGGCGAGCGCATCGACGACGCGGAACGAGCCGGTGTTGCGGCCGAAGACGGTCTCGACCCCCAGGATGCCGACGATCACCTCGGCCGGCACGCCGTATTCCTCTTCGGCGCGACGCAGCTCGGCTTCGTACGCGTTCCAGAATTGCACGCCGGCGGCGATGCGCGATTGCGTCACGAAGCGGGCACGGTAAGCCGGATAGGAACGCACCGGCGGCGGTCGCTTGGGGCGTTCGGGGCCGATCAAACGCACGACGGTCGGCTGAAAGCGCGCCGCGCCGAGCACGCGTTCGACCTCGGCGGCATCGAGGCCATGTTCGAGCTCGAGCGTGCGAATGAAGTTGCGCACGTCGTCGCGCGCCAAGTAGCTCGCCTGCGCCGGCAACATCGACAGCAGCAGGCCGCCGAACAGCAGCCACGGCGCCAGCAGTCGTCCCCGGCAGAATTCGTTTTCTCGACGCATTTCGCTCTTCTTCTGACGACGAACGGCAACGAACAACATCGAGCCACTCCTACCCCGCGAGGAGAGATCGCGCAAGCCATGGTACGACGCGCCACTATGCTGCGCATGGTCGACCGTCACAGTCATAGCACGCTGAAGCGCGACGGTGTGCGCAGCGAACCGCAGGAAGGTGCTCAGGCGATGCCTTAAACCGCTATCGGGCGCCGCCCTCGCGTCCGCGCAACGTGCTTGCAGAATCGCTCAACCGTCGAGGAAGGCGCGCGCGCCGTTGAGCAGCATCTGCACGCTGATCATCACCAGCACCATGCCCATGAGCCGCTCCATGGCGGTCAGGCCGCGCTCGCCGAGGATGCGATAGAAGAACGGCGCGGCAATGAGAATGGCCGCGGTCAGCGCCCACGCAACCGTCATCGCGACCCACAGATCGAACACACCGCCCGGACTTGCCCGTTCGAGCAGCAGTAGCGCCGCCATTGCCGAAGGCCCTGCGATCAAGGGCACGGCAAGCGGCACCACCAGCGGCTCGCCCTCCGGCGCATCGCTGTAGCTACCATGCTGAGGAAAGATCATGCGCAGCGCGATCAAGAACAGCACGATGCCGCCGGCGATGCTGATCGTTTCCTGTTCGATGTGCAGGACCTGCAAGGCGTGATCGCCGAGCAAGAGGAACACGAGCAGCACGCCGTAAGCGATCAAGACCTCGCGCACGACGATGCGGCGCCGCCGCTCCTGCGGCACGCTCTTGAGCACCGAGAGGAAGATCGGCACGTTGCCGAGCGGATCCATGATCAGGAACAAGGTGACGATCGCAGAGATGAGGTCGTTCATGCAGGTGCGTCCGAAACCGGTAAAGCGCGGATCAGCCCGCCGCAAGAGAATTCGGACATGGTATGCGCACCTGCCGCACGCATCCAGAGCAGACGACCGCGAGGCCGCGCCCTTTCCCGGCTTGGATACAACATCCTGACAATGCGCCGCTGCGAGAACCGTCGAGGCGCAGGCGCCAGCACGCCAGCCGCTCCGTTGACAGTGAAACAGCGGCGGGTTACCTACGCGAAACGCGCGTAGCGTCCGCGTCTTGCGCAAGCGCACGCCATACGGCGCGCGCGAGACTTGCGCGGCGCGCGCAACAGCGGTCTCATTGCGGTCATGGGGTAGCAGTGGGAGCCCATCATGGCCTCTCCTGGCCGACCAGACTCGCGCGTTGTCCGAGCAATCGCAGGCGCCCTGTCGGCAGTGCTGCATGGCGCGGTGCTGGCGATCGTGCTCTTGTCCGGCACGGCTCACGACGGTGTATACGAGAGCGACACGCCCCTTACCCGCCTGGCCCTGCTGCGCGCCGATGACGCGGATCGTGCGCCCGGCTTGACATTGCCGCCGATCGAAACAGGCGACTTTGCGCCCGCCGTCGAGCGACCGCACCTCGCCGAGGTTGCGAGCGATCCCGAATTCGCTCCCCTGCCCGCTCCGGCGATGCAGAGCGTTGCCTCACTCGTACCCATCGCGGAGTCGGCTCCTGCCGCAACCGACGCCGCTCCGCCCGTGCCGCAGGACCAAGAGCAAGCACTGTTCGAGCAATTGGCGCGCCTCGCCGAGCAGTACGCCGACACCGAGCGAGCGCACGTCGAATGGGAACAAGACGGCCGCCGCTATCGTGCCGCGCTCAGAATGGAACGTGCGCGCGACGGCATGTCCCCGGACCGCGTCATCGCACAAGTGAGCGCCGCGGCGCACGGCAAGGAGCTCATGGCGCAAGTCACGCTCCGGCGTCTGCCCTTCTCGCAGTTCGCGCACATGGTCGATCGCTGGGATCCGCTCGTGCAGTTTCACGACGACGAGATCGCCGGCCGCGTACACAGCAACACGCCGTTCAACTTGTTGTACGACTCGCGCACGGCGCCGCGCTTCCTCGGCAAGGTCACGACCGCAGCACGCACGTTTCGCACGTACGCGAACGGGCGCCGCCGCGATGCGGAAATCTTCCAGGGCGGCATTCAGACACGTGCGGGGCGCATCGAATGGCCGCAGCGGCTCGAACCGCTCGCGTGGGCGCCGCTCGCGAACGGTGCGCGCGTGCACGAGCTCGAGCAAGACACACGCATCGTGTTCCTGGGCGATGACGGCTACCGCCTACACGCCGTGGATTCGCCGACGGCGCCGCAGCTGCTCGCGCGAGCCGATGGACCTGTTTATCTCGTCGGCGCGCCGACCGTCACGCTCTATGTGCAAGGCGTCGTCGCCGGAACCGTGCTCGTCTACTCGCCGCACCGAATCGTCATCGAAGGAAGCCTCACGTACGCGCGCGATGCGCGGCAGATGCCCGATGCGCCCGACTATCTGGGCCTCGTCTGCGACAAGAACATCGAGATCGCACCGCCGCGCGTCACGGGTCCCGGCGATCTCGCCATTCACGGCGCGCTGTTCGCCGGCCGGCGCTTCGTGATCACGCATATCGATCATCGCCGGATGGGGACGCTCAGGATCTTCGGCAGCTTGACGGCAGGCAGCGTGTCGGCCAGCGAGCCCCGCTATGCAACACGGCTCGAATACGATCCGCGCTTCGAAGAACGTCGTCCGCCCGGGTTCCCGTCGACGAATCGGTTCGAAGTCGAAACTTGGGACGGCCGTTGGATCGAAACGGAACGGTCGGCGAGCGAAACGCTCTAAGCCCGTAACCACTATGCGCGCGTATCCTGGCATCTTGGCTGTTCTCGTGCTCAGCGCCTTCGCCGCTCGTGCGAGCGAACACGCCGAGCACGCGGGCGTCAGTCCGTTGCCGACCGGCGTGATCGATGAGCTGCTGGTCGATGCACCGGAGCCGAGCTACGTTGCGCCGACGCTGCGCGATCGCATCGGCCGCGTGTGGGCGCCGGTGTATATCAACGGCAAAGGCCCGTTTCGTCTGGTGCTGGATACCGGCGCCAATCGCACTGCAATCACCCAACCCGTCGCCGACCGCATAGGAGCTCCGCTCCTCGCAAGCCGCGCACGGCTGATCGGCGTCACCGGCTCGGCGATGGTGCCGGTCATCCACGCCGAGCGCCTCGAAGTGGGCGATTTGCTTCTCACGGAACAGAAGCTCGCGATCGTGCAGGACGTGTTCGGCGGCGCGCACGGGGTCTTGGGCGCCGACGGCCTGGGCGACAAGCGCGTGGAAATCGACTTTCGCAACGGCCTGATCGCCATCAAGCACGCACGGCACAAAATCCGGCGTTTCGGCTACACGCGCGTGCCGGTGCAGCTCCTCCACGGCCACCTCTTGATCTTCAACGTCAAAGTCGCCGGCGTGCGCGCCAAGGCGATGCTCGACACCGGCGCGCAGGTCACGATCGGCAACTCGACGCTGCGCGAGGCGCTCGAGCGTCGCAATCGTCGCAGCTCGACCTATCGCATCATGGGCGTGACGCTCGTCGAGCAGAGCGGTGAGGCGCTCGACGCGCCGCCGGTGACGATCCGCAATCTCACGATCAACAACATGAAGGTCACGTTCGGCGACTTCCATGTCTTCGATGCCTGGGAGCTCAGCGAGCGGCCCGCGTTGCTCATCGGCATGGACGTGATCGGCACGCTCGATGCGCTCATCATCGACTACAAGCACAAAGAGCTGCTGATGCGCCCGCAACGCTGGTGACTCGACAACGGCAAGAACGGCAGACAGCGCTAGCGCTCAGTCCGCATCGCCTTCTTCGGCCGCAGGCTGCGGCGAATCATCCTGGAACGTCGGGAGAGTCGGCAGCGCCGGCAGCAGCGCTTCGACGACCAATTGCGGCGGGATGTGCGACACGTCGCGTCCGCAGTTCGTCGAGCGACGCACGACGCGGACGCCGAGCTGTTTGAACATGCTGCGCGAGATCTGCTCCATCAACTCGCACTCCTCGGGCTCCAGGCGCAACGTCTTGCGCGACAGCGTCACCTGGCGCCGCTCGGCGGGAAACACGATGGGTTCGAGCATGCTCGCGTCGCGCTCGCCGCGCACGCGGGCAATGAGCTCGCGCCGCGATCGATCCTTGTGAATTTCCGCCATGACGGCCGGCGTGGCCTCGACCGGCATCATCGCGCGAATCTGTACGTGCGCGCTCTGTCTGAGGCTGGTGCGGCGGCGCCGCGACTGAATGGGGTCGTCCCACGAATCGTCCCACCGATCGTCGCGATCGTCGAACGAACCCTGACGGTGCCCCCAGCGAACCTCGGTCCCGTCCGCCATCGGCGAGACGAGCTCGTCGCAGCCGCTGGCCTTGACGTAGAGATCCTGCGGCCGCGCGCCGAGCGCGACCAGTACGGACGCGACCCGTCCCTCGATGTCGCCGCAGGAGAGCACCATCGAATGGCCGCGATACGTGAAGCTCAATTCGTGCAGCTTGAGGACCGCTTCGGTCCGCCCGTCGGCAGCGCTCGCCGCGCCGATCACGCCGACGAGAAACGACACCAGCAGGAATCGAGCACGACGGATTCGGCAGCGCATGTCCGCACCTGAAACGGCGTCCGCGACGGCCTCATTCTGCGCGCACTCGGGGCAAATGCAACGGGAAATGCCGAGACCGCCGCGTGAGGTTGGCGCGCGCGCCGTGGTATCGTCCGCGGCCAGCTCAGCCGTTATCACGGAGCCGTATGAAATTTGCCGCCATCACGGGTTGGGGCAAGTGCATGCCCCCGGCGGTCCTCGGCAACGAGGATCTCGCCACCTTCCTCGAAACCAGCGACGAGTGGATCACGACGCGCACGGGCATCAAGGAACGGCGCATTTCGCACGTTCCGATGACCACCCTGTCGCACATCGCGGCGGCACGCGCGCTCGCCTGCGCCGGGCTCGATCCGAAAGATCTCGATTTGATCGTGCTCGGCACCTGCTCTGGCGATGAGCAAGTGCCGAACACCGCCTCGGGCGTGCAGCAGCTGCTCGGCGCCGATCGCGCGGCCGCCATGGACATCAATACGGCGTGCACGAGCTTTCTGTACGGCTTGTCGAGCGCGAGCGCGCTGGTGCGCACGGGCGCCGTACGTAATGCGCTCGTGGTCGGCGTCGAGGTCATCACGCCTTACATGGACTGGAACAATCGCAACGTGGCCGTGCTGTTCGGCGACGGCGCGGCTGCCGTCGTGATCGAAGCGAGCGACGAACCGTGCGGCGTGATCGCCGAGAAGCTCGGGTGCGACGCCGATGCGCGCCATACACTGCGCGTGCGCGGCATGGGTACGATCTACGGCAACAACGGCGTCCAGCTCGGCGATACTCGCTGGGATTTCGACGGACCGGAGATCTTCAAGCGCGCCGTGCAGCGGATGAGCGAAGCGGCGCAAGAAGCGTTGGAACGCGCCCGGCTCGCGAGCGATGCGCCCGTCGATGTCGATCTTGCGGTCCCGCATCAGGCAAACCTGCGCATCATCGAAGCGGTCGCCAAGCGCATCGGCATGCCGATGGAATCGGTGTATCTCACCGTACAGCGCTACGGGAACATGTCCTCGGCCACGGTGCCGGTCGCGCTCGTCGAAGCGCTCGAAGAAGGTCGCATCAAGCCGGGCTCGCTGCTCTTGACGCCCGCATTCGGCGGCGGCTTGACCTGGTGCGCACAAGTCATTCACTGGGGCGAGCGCGTCACGCCGCTCGGCACCTGCGATCTCGAGCTGCCACCGTGCGAGAAGACCGGGCTCGAGCTCGTGCGCGAGCTCATGCGGCGCAAGGGCGGGACGACGAGCGGCTTCGACGTGCCGTTGCCGGCGCGCTGAGCGCGCCGGCGTTTGGCAGCTTCGACGTAGAATCTTGCTTGCGGCGCACGCCGCCCCTCACCTGGCATGTGTGAATCACGATGCTCGAAAGCCTGACGAATCGCATCAGCGACTGGATGTACATCCTCGGCCCGATCGGACGGCTGCTCCTGATCGTGGTCGCCGCTTGGCTATTGCATCGGCTGATGCGCGCACTGATCGGCCGATTGGGCCGACGCGCCATCTTTCCGCCCGAGCTCATCGTCGGCTTCAAACGCGGCTCGTCGCTCCTCATCACGGCCGCGGCGGTGCTGCTGGCGCTCGAGCAACTCGGCGTCTCGCCGACGATTCTGTGGACGGCGTTCACCGGTTTCGTCGCGGTGGCGGCCATCGCGTTTTTCGCCGCGTGGAGCGTGCTCTCGAACATCTTCTGCATGCTGCTCATCGTCACGACGCGGCCGTTTCGTCTGCACGATGAGATCGAGATCCTCGATGACGGCGAGAAACGCGGCCTGCGCGGTCAGGTCGTCGACGTGAATCTGGTGTATACGACGTTGCGCGAGACGCGCACGGACGGCACGCCCAATTCGCTGCTGCGCGTGCCGAATGCATTGTTCTTCCAGCGCGTCGTGCGGCGCTGGGATGCACGTCCGGTGCGAGCAAACGTGCCGGTCGAAGGCACGCAACCGCCGAGCGGCTGACGCGCCGACGGCCCTGAAGCGTCAGTTCACTTCGATCGTAATCGGCGGGCCTTCCACGCGCCGCTCAGGCTCGCAAGGCACCGTCGTCACCGGCGTGAGCGTGATCGTCCCCTTCTGGATCGGCGTCACGAGCCGCTTGTGATCGAAGCGATACTCCAGGTGGAATTGGACGCTGCCTTCCGGATCGACGATCCACTGCACGTCGTCCGCCACTTCGGGCTCCGACGCCGCCGGCGGCCGGTATTGCCAGCAACGGCCGCGCGCTTCGTTGAGCGGCACCTGACGCCAATTGCCCGTGATCTGCCGCGCCACGCTCAACGCGATGGCCTCGCCCTGCTGTGCCGTGAGCTCCGTCGCAGCCGGAGTCAACGTGACCGTCTGCTCACCGTCGAGCACGTAGACGAGACTGCCGCGCGGCTCCGAGCACCCTGCAAGGCCCGCGGCCGCGAGCGCAACAGTCGGAACGAATTCCCATCGCATCTTCGTCGGCATGTTCTTGATTTCCGCAAAAGCGACGTTCGACAAAGCAGAATGAGCGTATCTAGTCTAATCGTAGCCAGCGGGCGCTGGATTTGCATCGCGCGTTACCGACACGCTGCGCGAAGGAACGTTCCAGATGCGCTGCTGTCGAAAACGCCATCCGCTGACACGGCGCCGCACGCTGTGCGCTCGCGCCTCGAATCAGGTTCCTCAGATGACAGACTCGACGACTTATCAGCCACCTCGCGTATGGACTTGGAAGCCGGGAAACGGCGGCGCCTTCGCGAGCATCAATCGGCCTGTTGCCGGCCCCACGCATGAGCGCGAGCTGCCCGTCGGACGGCATCCGTTGCAGCTTTATTCGCTCGGCACGCCGAACGGCATCAAAGTCACCATTCTGCTCGAAGAGCTGCTCGCGCTCGGCCAGCGCGGCGCCGAGTACGATGCCTGGATGATCCGGATCAACCAGGGCGAGCAATTCGGCAGCGGCTTCGTCGCGATCAATCCGAACTCGAAGATTCCGGCGCTCGTCGATCGCAGCGGCCCGCAGCCGATCCGTGTGTTCGAATCCGGCTCGATCCTGCTCTACCTCGCCGAGAAATTCGGCGCCTTCCTGCCGACCGACGTCGCGACGCGCACCGAATGCCTGTCGTGGCTGTTCTGGCAGATGGGCAGCGCGCCCTTCGTCGGCGGCGGCTTCGGCCATTTCTACGTATATGCCCCGGTGAAGATCGAGTACGCGATCGACCGCTATGCGATGGAAACCAAGCGCCAGCTCGATGTGCTCGACCGGCACCTGGCAGACAAGCCGTATCTCGCGGGCGAGACCTATACGATCGCCGACATGGCGGCGTGGCCGTGGTACGGGGGTCTCGTGCTCGGCCAGCTCTACGGCGATGCCGCTACCTTCTTGAGCGCGCACGAGTACAAGCACGTGCTGCGCTGGGCGCACGAGATCGCAAGCCGCCCGGCCGTACAGCGCGGCCGCTTGGTCAATCGCGACACCGTCGACGGCGCACCCGGCTTGCCGGAGCGTCACGACGCCAGCGATTTCGATCGCCTGGCGTCTTTGCGCGCGCAGAGCGGCACATCTTGATAGGAATTGGCGCGCGCAAACGCACGGCGGCTTATCATTCAATGCGACCGACCGGCCCCAACGAGCGATGACGCACTCTCATCCAAGCCACGACCCCACGCTGCCCGACGACGCCACGAGCGCCGCAGAACGGCGTGCGCGCGTCGCGCAGCGGATGCGCGAAGAGACCGGCATCGACGAGAGCATGATCGAGCAGCTGGTCCACCGCTTCTACGCACGCATCCGCGCCGACGAAATGCTCGGACCGATCTTCAACGAGCGCGTGCAGGACTGGGACAAGCATCTCAAACGCATGTGCGAGTTCTGGTCCTCGGTGATGCTTGCGACCGGGGTCTACCAGGGCACCCCCATGCGCATGCACCTGCCGCTGCCCGTCGATGCGCGGCACTTCGATCATTGGCTCGCGCTGTTCGAAGACACGGCGCGAGGACTCTTCGGCGAGCGCATCGCGGCGCTCTTCATGGAACGCGCCCGGCGCATCGCGCTCAGCTTGGAGGTCGGGATCGCCGGCACGCACGGCGTCCTGCTCGGCAAGCACGAGCGCTTCTACCGTCCCGACTGACCCCCCCGAACCGTAGCGGGCGGATCCGCCCTGCCCTCCAGCCGCGAGCTGTCATTGCAAACAAGAATGATTCTCAATAATATTCCCGACCCTTGATCCCGACCTTACGAGACCGATCCATGGACAACAAGAAGGAGCCCCTCCTGCCACCTCGCTCCGAGCGGCCGCTCGCACGTCACAGCGTTCTGGCAACCGCCATCAGCGCAACGCTTGCCGCCACGGCGCAGGCGAACGAACAAGATGCGCCGCAGGTCATGAGGAAGATCACCGTCGGCGCCGAGGCAGAGAGCTATCAGCGCGAGGACTCGAGCTCGTCGAAGTACACGCAGCCGCTCGTCGAGACGCCGCAGACCGTGGTCATCATCCCGCAGGAAGTCATCTCGCAACGCAATGCCACGACCCTGCGCGAAGTGCTGCGTAACACGCCCGGCATCACGTTCCAGGCCGGCGAAGGCGGCGGCGGGCTGCCGGGGGATCAGAATTTCACGATGCGCGGCTTTACCGCGCGCAACAGCGTGTTCGTCGACGGTATCCGCGATGCCGGCTCGTACACCCGCGATGCCTTCAATATCGACAGCGTCGAAGTAGCCAAGGGCCCGACCGGCACGATCGGCGGACGCAGCGCGAGCAGCGGCGCGATCAATCAGATCACCAAGACGCCTTATCTCGAAGACGGCAACAGCGGCACGCTCGGCCTCGGCGCGGACGGTTACCGTCGCGCCACGCTCGATATCAATCGCACGCTCGACGGGGACAGCGCGCTGCGCCTCAATGTGATGTATCACAACGCGGACGTACCGAACCGCGACGTCGTCGAGAACGAGCGCTTCGGTATCGCGCCGTCGTATACGCTCGGGCTCGGCGCCGCAACGCGCCTGACGCTGAGCTACCTCTATCAGGAAGAAGACAACATTCCCGACTACGGTCTGCCGTGGGTAGCGATCACGCAGAATGGCGTGACCTACCCCACCGGCGCGTACAACGCGAATCCGCCGGTGGACCAGAGCAATTTCTACGGGCTGCGCGGCTACGACTTCGAGGACCTCAAGACGCAAAGCGCGACGGCCAAGATCGAACACGACTTCAGCCCCACCGCGCGCATCGAGAACATCACGCGCTGGCTCGACAGCAAGCGCGACTCGGCGGCCACGGCGCCGCGCCAGGCCGGCCGTCAGTTGCAACGCCGCGAGATGACGAACGAGAACCTCACGAACCAAACGAACTTGGTCGTGAACTTCGCCGCCGGCGGCCTCGAGCACGACCTCGTCGCAGGGCTCGAGCTGGCGCGCGAGAAGACCACCAATCGCAACAGCGCGCAGGCCACCAATCAACCCGGCTTCGATCTCTACCATCCGAATCCGAACGATCGGCCGTTCGGACCGATGCCGCCGATCACCGGCGATCCGAGCCGCACCGAGCTCGATCAGATCGGCTTGTACGTCTTCGATACGCTGACGCTGAACGAGCGCTGGGAGCTGACGGCCGGTTTGCGCTTCGATGAAGTCGATGTCGATTACGAGCAGCGCAGCTACGCCACCGGCCCGGTGATCGCGCGCCTCTCGAAGGACGAGAACCTCTTCAGCTGGAACGTCGGCGTCGTCTACAAGCCGCGCGAAGATGCGAGCGTCTATTTGAGCTACAGCTCGGCACAGGATCCGACCGTCGACGCCGGCGCAGTCGGTGCAGGTTTGAGCGATGCGCCGACAAGCGCCAACAACGTCGCGCTCGATCCGGAAGAGAGCCGGCACTACGAGCTCGGCACCAAGTGGAACTGGCCCGACCTCGGGCTCTCGCTCACGGCTGCCGTCTTCCGCACCGAGAAGACCAACGTGCGCACGCGCCTTGCGAACACCGATCCGTACGTGCTCTCGGGCGAGCAGCGCATCGACGGTTTCGAAATCGGCATCGCCGGCAACATCACGCCGAGCTGGTCCGCGTTCGGCGGTTACGCGTATCTCGACTCGAAGATCGAGCGCAGCGCGAATCCGGACGAAGTCGACGGCGCGCTCCTGCAGACGCCGAAGCACTCGCTCAGCCTCTGGACGACCTACACGTTGCCGTTCGAGCTCGTCGTCGGCGTCGGCGCGCAGTACGTCGACGACGTCGTGCGCTCGCGCACCGTGACCGAGACCGGTACGGTCGACAATCTCGTGTCGAGCTATTGGCTCGTGGACGCGATGGCCTCCTACCCGCTCACGCAGTCGATCACGCTGCGGCTCAACGTGACGAATCTGACGGACAAGTTCTACGTGGATCGGATCGGCGGAGGCCATTACGTACCGGGACCGGGGCGCACGGCCTCGCTCACGGCGGACATTCGGTTCTAGGTTCGCCGTATGCTGCTCGTCATCCCCGATGTCCTTTCGGCCGAACAGGTCGCTGCCTGCCGCAAGGCGCTCGACGCCGCCGACTGGGCCGATGGCCGGATCACGGCCGGCCATCAATCGGCGCGCGCCAAGCACAACCTGCAGCTGCCGGAGGATTCGCCGGTCGCACGCGAGCTCGGCGCGCTCATCCTGAGCGCGCTCGAGCGCAATCCGTTGTTTCTCTCCGCCGCGTTGCCCGCGAAGATCTTCCCGCCGTTGTTCAATTGCTATCGCGAAGGCCAATACTTCGGCGTGCACGTCGACAACGCGGTCCGTCAGTTCCGCGGCAGCGCATTTCGCATTCGCACCGATCTGTCGGTGACATTGTTCCTGTCGCAGCCTGACGAGTACGACGGCGGCGAGCTCACGATCGAGGACACTTACGGCCCGCAACGCGTGAAGTTGCCCGCGGGCCATCTCGTGCTCTACCCCTCGACGAGCCTGCACAAGGTCGAGCCGGTCACGCGCGGTGCGCGCATCGCCTCGTTCTTCTGGGTGCAGAGCATGGTGCGCGACGACGGCGCGCGCACGCTGCTGTTCGATCTCGACACCGCGATCCAGCGCCTCGGCGCCGAGCAGCCGGATCATCCGTCGGTGATCCAGCTGACCGGCGTCTATCACAATCTGCTGCGGCGCTGGTCCGAAGTCTGATGCTCGATATCAGCTCGCAACGCTCCGTTCAGGAGGTCGCGCCGCATAGCGCAGCGAAAAAGCGCCGCAAGATCTTCTGGCAGCAGCTGCACACGTGGCATTGGGTCAGCTCCGCCATCTGCCTCATCGGCATGCTGCTCTTCAGCATCACCGGCATCACGCTCAACCACGCGGGACAGATCGAAGCGCAACCGAGCATCGCGCGCACCGCGGTGCAGTTGCCGCCCGAGCTGCTCGCGGCGCTCGAAGCGCAAAAGGGACAACCGACGCTCAGCGCCGAGGTGACGGATTGGCTCGACGAACGCCTTTCGGAGCACACCCGCAACCGCGCGCCGGAATGGTCGGACGATGAGCTCTACATCGCGCTGCCGCGTCCCGGCGGCGATGCCTGGATCAGCATCGACCTTACGAGCGGCGAGCTCGAATACGAGCGCACCGACCGCGGCTGGATTGCCTATTTCAACGACCTCCACAAAGGCCGCCACACGGGCGCCGTGTGGAGCGGCTTCATCGACGTGTTCGCGGTCGCCACCCTCGTGTTTTCCATCACCGGCTTGCTGCTCCTCAAGCTGCACTCCAAGCATCGACCCGCCACGTGGCCGACGGTCGGCCTGGGATGCGCCGTGATGCTGTTCATCATGATCGTGTTCATCCATTGAGCAACACATGCAGAAGACCATTTCGCTCACAGCCTGCGTGCTGCTGACCGGCGCCGCCCATGCAGCCGACCTCAACGTCGCGATCGAAGTGCCGCGTTTGAGCGTCGCCGAGTATCACAGGCCCTACGTCGCCGTGTGGATCGAAGGACCCGATCGCACTGCGATGCATCTAGATGTGTGGTACGACGTGAAGCTCAAGGATCACGAGGGCGCGAAGTGGCTCAAGGATCTGCGCGCTTGGTGGCGGCGGATCGGCCGCGATCTGACGCTGCCGGCTGACGGCGTGAGCGGTGCGACGCGCGCACCCGGCGCGTACGAGCTCGCCTTCCCTGCGAGCCATCCAGCCATCGCCAATCTCGCCCCGGGCGAGTATCGCCTGATGGTCGAAGCCGCACGCGAAGTCGGCGGCCGCGAGCTGATCGAGATTCCCTTCCGCTGGCCCGCAACCGAAATTCAGCGTTACCAAGCGCAAGGTCAACACGAGCTCGGCGCCGTCGCCGTCACCGTGAAACCGTAACGTTCGAGGAGAGGCATTCGATGAATCGTCTGATCGGCTTGGCGTCCGTTCTGCTCGGCACGCTCGCTTTCTCGACCGCGCAAGCGCATCGCACTTGGCTGCTGCCCTCGAGCACCGTGCTGTCCGCCCCGGGCGAATGGGTTACGGTCGATGCGGCCGTTTCCAATCAGCTGTTCTACTTCAACCACGTGCCGCTGCGTGCGGACACGCTCGAAATCGTCGCTCCGAACGGCGCCAAGGTTGCGCCGCAGAACGTGAGCACGGGCAAGTTCCGCACCACGTTCGACGTGCAGCTTAATGAAGCCGGCACGTATCGCATTGCCGTCGTCAACGACGGCGTGATGGCGAGCTACAAAGTCGGCGGTGAGCAGAAGCGTTGGCGCGGCCGTGCACAAGATTTCGCCAAGCAAGTGCCCGCGAACGCCGAGGAGCTGCGCGTATTCGAAACGACCGCGCGCGTGGAGACGTTCGTCACGGCCGGCAAGCCGAGCGAGCTGAAGGCGCTCGGACGCGGCCTCGAGCTCGTGCCGGTGACGCATCCGAACGATCTCGTTGCGGGCGAGCCTGCGCGCTTCAAGTTTCTCCTGGACGACCAACCGGCGCGCGACTTGGAAGTGACGATCGTCGCCGGCGGCGAGCGCTATCGCGATCGGCCCATCGAGCTCAAGACCAGCACGGATGCGCAGGGCGAGCTCGAAGTGACCTGGCCCGAGCCCGGCATGTACTGGATCAACGCCAGCGCGCAGGACAGGAACACGCAGATCGAGCAGGCAAGCGAACGACGCGTGAGCTATGTGGCCACGGTCGAAGTGATGGCGCCCTGACGCGCAATGGCGGCCGCACGGATCCTCGTGCCGCCTGTGCTCGAGCCACGCGCGCTGCAGCCGCCGCGCGACGGCGAGCTGGCGACGGTCAAAGGCACGAGCATGGGCACCACTTGGACCGTGCAGGCAATCGTCGGCAATCCCGGCGTCGACGTGCGCGCGGTGGTCGAGCGTGCGCTGGCGGATGTCATCGCGCAGATGAGCACATGGGAGCCCGACTCCCACTTGAGCCGGTTCAATCGCGCGGCGGCAGACACGTGGCACACGCTGCCGCACGAGTGCTTCGAGGTGTTGAGCTACGCGCTTTCGCTGGCACGCGCGACCGACGGCGCGTACGACCCGACCATCGGCGCGCTCGTCGATGCATGGGGCTTCGGCGCGTCGGGCGCGCGCACGAGCCCGCCTAGCACTCAGGCAATCGAAGCGGCGCGGGCGCGCTGCGGCTGGCAACGCATTCGACTCTCATTGCTCGAGCGACGTGCGCATCAACCGGGCGGCGTCGCAATCGACGTGGCCTCGATCGGCAAAGGGTTTGCGGTCGATCATGTCGCCCGCGCGCTCGAAGCGCACGGGCTCATGCATCACCTTGTCGAGATCGGCGGCGAGCTGCGCGGCGCCGGCTGCAAGCCCGACGGCTCGCCATGGTGGGTCGAGATCGAACGCGTCGGGCCGGATGCACCGCGTATCCTGGTCGCGCTTCATCAACTGTCCATCGCAACCTCGGGCGACTATCGCCGCTACCTCGAACACGACGGTCGCCGCTATTCGCACACACTCGATCCGCGCACCGGATGGCCGGTGGACAACGATCTCGTCTCCGTCACCGTGCTCGCAAGAGAGTGCATGCATGCCGACGCGCTCGCGACGGCGCTGTATGTGCTCGGCTTGGAACAGGGGCTCGCCTTCGCCCGCGCTCGCGGCATCGCCGCGCTCTTCCAACAGCGCACGGCGGGCGCGCTCGCAACACACTGGTCGCCCGCCGTCGAGGCTTACCTCACCTGAGCCGTCTTGAGGGGCGTACCCAAGTCAACGGCCGCGCCGCGCAAGACGCACCGCCGGTTGTATACCTCGCACATTGCGAGAGGCCCTTACAGGGGAAACCCGCACAGGACTGTCCAGCGCCAACCCCGTAAAGTACGATTTGACGCGGTGGCTCGCCGCGGCGGGCATTGCTCATGCGCAGACCGCGCTTGCGAAGAAGAATCTCATTGCGACTTCGTAGGGGGATCGCACCATGACCAAGAAATTGCATGTCGTCGCGTTGATGGCAGCGCTGGGCATGCTCCTCAGTGCATGCAACGACGAAGGCCGCTCGGCCTGGGTCCAGCCGCCGACGCAATCCTCTACGGCGCCGAGCTTCACGCAAGTCATCGCGTTCGGCGACAGTCTCTCCGACGGCGGCACGTACAACCCGACGACGGCCGATGACAATCCGGCGAACGACACGCCGAGCGGGCTCATCTTCAGCACCAAACCGGGCATGACCTGGTCTGGTTACGTGGCCGCCTCGTACGGACTTACGCTGACGCCGAACCGTCAGGTGAATTTCGGCGTCGTCGGCAACGGCGGCCGGATCATCGAGCTCGGCGGCACCAACTACGCCGAAGGCGGCGCGCGCGTCGAAGTCGATGCGCCCGATGGCGGCGTGGTGATGCAGACGATTCCAGGTATCGGACCCGTGCCGGTGCAGGTGGCAACGAGCCGTTCCATCAAGAGCCAGATCGATGCCTACCTTGCCGAGCATGGCAGCTTCAACGATCGCCAGCTCGTGCTGATTCAGGGCGGCGCAAACGACCTGTTCGCGTTCTTGAGCCAAGTCGCCATGAGTCAGGCAGACCCCGCAACTGCCTCTACCGTCGTAGGAACCCTTGCGACCGCGATGGTGACGCAGGTGCAGCGCCTGCGCGAAGCCGGCGCGACGCACATCATCTACTCGAACCTGCCCGATCTCGGCATGACGCCGCAGTTTCGCGGCACGCCGCTTGCCGGTCTCGCCACGACGATCAGCATGGGATACAACCAGGCCGTCGATCCGGCGTTGACGAGCGCGGGCGTGAACGTGTTCGATACGTTCACGGAGCTGCGCGAGATCGCGGCATCGCCGGAAACTTACGGCTTCACGAATGCGACGAGCCCGGCGTGCACGAGCTATACGTCGCCCGGCGATCCCTCGACGCTCTCCTCGCTCATCTGCTTCGCCACCACCGTGGTCGAGCCGGGCGCGGATCTCACCTACGTCTTCGCCGATGGCGTGCATCCGACCGCACGCGCGCATGCCCATTGGGCCGATCGCGTAACGGCCACCATTCCGAATCCGTAAGCCTCGATGACGCGGCGAGCTCGCCGGCTCGCCGCGTCTGCCTCGTCGCACCTCGCTGAGCATGTAGCTCGCCGCCGCCCTCGTTCGCGCACGTCTACTCGCCGCGCGCCAGCGCATGCGCTTTGGCCAAGGCGTCGGCGCTTGCCACGACAATGTCGGGCTGCACGCCCTCACCCTCCCAGTTGCGCTGCGTCAGCGGATTGCGCGGCGACCCCGTCGGCACGAAAACCGAGATTCCGGCAGTAGCTGGAAACAGCTCGCCGGGATTCGCAGCTCCTGCGGTCGGCTCGCCCACGATCGTGGCGCGCCCGCACGCTTGCAACGTATAGGCGAGCGATTCAGCTGCCGATGCCGTGCCCGGCCCCACGAGCACGAAGAGCGGCACGTCGCTGCGCGGCGTCGGATACGGCGTTGCCGGCCGTTCCGTGAAGACCCCTTCGCGCGTATGAAAGCGGTTGTAGACATCTCGGTCTGAAGGAACGAACGCGCTCACCAGATACCCGACCATGGCGGGCGAGCCGCCCGGATTGCTGCGCAAGTCGAGAATCACCGCATCCGCATCGCGCAGCTGCGCCAGCACCTGATCGGCTTTGGCGCGCACGGGCGAGTCGGGATCGTCGAACTCGAAGTGCGCCGCTTCGACGAGCTCGACGTAGCCGACATTCCCGTCGAGACGCGCAATGCGCCCGAACCCATGCTCGACGCCCTGCGACACGCGTGCCGGGCGCATCCTGCGACGTTGCGGCAGCGCTTGGCCTGCCACGACACTCAAGTGACGGTCGACTCGACGCAGCTCCTGCGTCAAACGCATGGCCAGGGCCTGTGCATTCGAAAACGCATCGTAGTGGCCCTGCTCCGCGCGCTCGGTGAGCTCGCGCGCGAGCGCGCGACCTTGCTCGACATCGAAGTAGCGCGACTCGATGACCGCCGCTACCGCCCGCACGTTCGCACGCACATCGAGCGCTGCAGCTTGCGCCGCAGACCCCATCCAACAGAGCACGAACAAGAGCAATGTGCGCATCGCATCTCCTTGGTTCTCTTGTCGTAGATGCGCACAACCCCGAGACGGTCGCATCCCTCAGGTGCGACACCGCCTCGCATCGCTCGATACGCAATTGACGCTTCTTACGCGTTGCGCAAGTCGGCAGGCAACGGAATGCGGCGGATGCGTTTGCCCGTCGCCGCAAAGATCGCGTTCAGGACGGCAGGCACCGCAAGCGGACACGCCATTTCGCCCAAGCCGAGCGGCCGCGGCTCGGGGCTGTCGACGAGAATCGCCTCGATCGGCGGACACTCGTGCATGCGCAAGAGGCGATTCTCGTGGAAATTGCTGTGCTGGATGCGGCCGTTGACGACCGGCGCGCCGCCGTAGAACAACGCCGTGAGCCCCCAAATGATGCCGCCGACGATCTGCTGCTCGGCGCCCGATGGATTGATGATGCGCCCGCAGTCGACCGCCGCGGTGATCTTGTTGATCGTGAGCCTGCCGTCGGTCACCGTGACATCGGCCACGGCGCAGCAATAGCTGCTGGCATAAGGGATGAGCGCAATGCCCATCCCCCGGCCCTGCGGCAGCGACGCGCGATAACCCGCCTTCTGCGCCGTGAGCTCGAGCAGCGCGCGCATACGATCGCTCGACAGCGTGTGCTCTCCGCCGATGAAGATTTCCCTGCCGGGTGTCAGCAACGACAAGCGAAACTCGAGCGGATCGCGGCCGACCTCGGCGGCGATTTCGTCGATGAAGCACTCGCTGAGCGCGCGCCCGTGCACATCGACGCCGCGCCACGCCGAGGACTGTAGCAGCTCGTAGCTCCCGAGATCCTCGAAGTCGTAACGCAGGTTCGCAATGTCGTAAGCCATGCGCGGCAGCGACGGATTCGCGTACTGCTCGCCCCACGTATACGTGCGGATTTCTTTTTCGTGCAGCGCGTACAGTCGATTCTCGGCATCGAGGCCGGCCTGATACTCCATGTGCTGAAACAAGTGCGCGAGATTGCAACGCTGATCGTCCTCGCGCGTCCACATCATCTTCACCGGGATATTGCCCGCCTCGCGCGAGATGAACGCGGCTTCCACTGCCATATCCGTGTAGGCACGCCGGCCGAATCCGCCGCCCGAAGGCAGCATGTGCAGCTTGATGCGATCCTCCGGCAGGTCGAGCAGACGCGCGACTTCGCTCACGACTAGCCCCGCCGACTGCGTGCCGAGCCAGAGCTCGCACTCGTCCTCGCGCACGTGCGCCGTGCAATTCAGCGTCTCCATGCAGGAATGCAACTGATGCGGATAGACATAGGAAGCGCGCAATGTCTTGCGCACGCGCGCCAGGTCCGCCACCGCGTTCTCAGCGCCGATGAAGCCGGTCGGGTCGGTTCTCTGGCGGGCACGCTCCGCCGTGAGCCGCTCGAAATCGGCGCTGCTCAACTTGCCGATCTCGCCTTCGTCCCACTCGATCTCGAGCGCTTCCCTGGCCTTGAAGGCCGCCCAGAACGAGTCGGCGACGACCACGACGCCCTCGCGGATGTCGTGCGGCAAAAAGCTCACTTCCTGCAAACCCGCGATCGGCTGCGTCGTGAAGATCTTGTGCACGCCCTTGATCTTGAGCGCCGCACGCGCGTCATAGCGCTTGAGCTTACCCTTGAACACGGGACAACGAGCGATGAGCGCATAGCGCATGCCGGGCAGCTTGATGTCGCTGCCGTACTTGAGGGCACCGGTGACGATCTGCGGCGTCAGCTTGGAAGACGTTGGACGTCCGATGAGCGTAAACGACCGCTCGTCCTTGAGCTCGACGTGATCGGGAATCGGTAGCTGTGCGGCAAGCGGCGCCAGCTCGCCGAAAGACAGCCTGCGCGATGTGGCTTTGTGCACGACGAAATGATTCTCGGCGAAAAGCTCCGCTGCCGGCACGTCGAGCAACTCGGCCGCGGCGTTCACGAGCATCTGCCGCACGGCTGCGCCTGCCTGCCGCAGCATGTCGTAGGTATAGATGAGGGTGCAACTGCCGCCCGTCCCGTAGCCGCCATAACGCTCGTTCTCGTAGCGCGGCAGATCGACGAGCGGGAACTCGATCTTCACGCGCGACCAGTCCGCACACAGCTCCTCGCAGAGGATCTGCGCCATCGCGGTTGCGACACCCTGGCCCATCTCGTGCTTGGTGAAGTGATAGAGCACATCGCCGTTGGCCGCGATGCGCACGAAATCGCCGAGCGGGAGCTGCGTACTCGCGTGCTTGATCAGCGATACTTGCGCGCCGGCCGGCCGCAAGGCCACGACGAGCGCACCGGCCGCGCACGCCGAGGCAACGAACTCCCTGCGGTTCATGCCTTCGAGACCTCCATGTTCTGAGCAGCGTGTTTGATGGCCGCACGGATGCGCGGATACGTGCCGCAACGGCACAGATTGCCGGACATCGCCTGCACGATTTCGTCGTCGGAGGGATGCGGATTGCGCGCGAGCAGCGCGGCCGCGCTCATGATCTGCCCGGCCTGGCAGTATCCGCACTGCGGCACGTCGAGCAGTTGCCAGGCAAGCTGCAATGGGTGCCGCCCGTCCGGCGACAAGCCTTCGATCGTCGTCACGCGCTTACCGGCGGCCGCCGACACCGGGACCGAGCAAGAGCGCACTGCTTGGCCTTCCAGGTGCACGGTGCAGGCGCCGCATTGCCCCATGCCGCAGCCGTACTTCGTGCCCGTCAGATCGAGCGCATCGCGCAAGACCCAGAGCAACGGCATGGCCGGATCGTCGACCTCCACTGCATGCCGGTGTCCGTTCACATTCAGTTCGATCCTAGCCATCGTGGACTCCCCTTGTGCCACGCTTCTTGGCACGCGGGACAGGATCGAACGGCGCGCACAGCCGCGCTTGTAAGAAATCGGCGTGCGGCACGACCGATGGCACGAAGGGACACTTTCACCGCCGGCTGTTTGCTGATTCGATGCTCGCATCGCTCCACACGTTTCGGAACCTTCTATGCCGGGCACCCCGACGGATCGGCTTGCGGTCGTCGATACGCTGCGCGCCGTTGCGCTCTTCGGCATCATCGTGACGCACGCCGACATGGAGTACCTCGCGGGCCTACCGCCGGATCCTGGCTTTCGCACGTTCGGCGCACTCGATGCGACCGTGACCGAGGCGGTGCGCCTCTTGGCGAGCGGCAAGTTCTTCTCGATCTTTTCGTTCCTGTTCGGTCTCAGCTTCGCCATCCAGCTCGACCGCGCCACGCGCAAGCGCGCCGCCTTCGCGGGCCGCTTCGGCTGGCGACTCGTCATCCTCTTCGCAATCGGCATGGCGCACAGCGCGTTCTTCAGCGGCGACATCCTGACGATCTACGCGCTGCTCGGCTTCCTGCTGCTTCCGTTGAATCGATTCGATAGCAAAGTGCTGCTGCCGCTCGCCGTCGCGCTCGCGCTCAATGTGCCTGGCATCGCCAACGGTATCGCACAACATGTGCGCACCGCGCCGCCGACGGCGAGCGCGCCTGCACCCGCGTTGCTGCAGGCTGCCGCCCGACAATTCGACATCAAGCAGAACGGCACCGCGGGCGATGTGGTGCGCATGAACCTCAGGGAATCGCTCGTCAGCAAGCTGCGTTATCAGATCGTCTCGGGACGACTCTGGATGACGCTCGGCTTTTTCTTGCTCGGCGTCTGTGCCGGGCGCGCGAATCTGTTTCAAGACACGCCGAGCAATCGGCGATTCTTCCGACGCTTGCTGCTCTGGAGCGCACCGTGCGCGGCCATCACGACCGCGATCGCTGTCGCCTATCCGGTCGGCCTCGCGCCACGCAATGCTGCGCAGCTTCTCCCGTACGCAGCCTGGTACGTTCAGCTCGTATCGCTCGCAGCCGCGTATGTCGCCTTGACGGCGCTGCTCTACTGGCGTCGCAGCGCCGCAACGTTCCTGCCCGCCATGGGCAAGATGGGTCTCACCTCATACCTGCTGCAATCCGTGTTCGGCTTGTTCGTGTTCTACGGTTTCGGGCTCGGGCTGCTCGGACGCATCGGCTCGGCCTTGAGCGTCGCGCTCGCGTGCGGCTTTTTCGTGCTGCAGCTCTTGCTCGCGCGTTGGTGGATCGAGCGCTTTGCGTTCGGGCCGGTCGAGTGGCTCTGGCGCTATCTCACGTACTTCAAGATGCCGCAGGCACGGCCGCGCGCGGGCGCCATTTAGCGGTCATTTGCTGCGCCCCACATCCTTGCTGCGGCCGAAGTCCTTGATCCTTTCCTCTTGCTTCTCGATCTCGGCGGTGAACTGCGCGACATCCACTTCCGTATAAGCGCCGCATTCGCACACCATGCCGCGTTGCTGTTTGACCGACGCGAGCGTCTTGTGCGTCTGCTGGCCGCACGCCGTGCAACGGATCGGCACCGTCGTGAAACGCGCCTTCATTGCGCGAACTCCCCAGCATCAAGGCCGATTGCGCGTTTACGGCATGTTCCTCTTCGTTGCATGGTCACCTCGAATTGCGATTAGGGGGATTCGCCCCTGGCAGCTTGCGCCTTCCGGAGCAAGAAAACGAGCCATCTCTTGCGAATGCGTGCGCTTTTCGCTCACAAGCACATGCCGATCGAACTTGTGGCGTTCTCAGCCGTTAACTTTGGATGAAAGACGTGCACAGCGCAGCTGCCATGCGTGCCGCCCTACAGTACGTGGCGACGAGCGACATGCCCTCCGAGCACAAGACCGTACTGCTCGAGGCGCTCACGCATCGCATGAGGGAGCGCGCGAACGAGGAAGAGCGGCGACGGACCGCGCCAACCGATTCAAAGGGATGGCAGACGCACGAGCTCGAACAGCTCGACCGTGCGCTCAACGGTCGTCGCGCGAAAGGTTGGCAGGAAGCGGATGAAACGTTGCTGCGCCTCGCTACCGAGCTACAACGCACGCCGGCCGAGGTACGGACGAAGGCCATCGAGCGAGGCTTCGTCGACGCCATCGATTTCGCCGCCGCCAAGGCGCACCATGAGCATGAGGATCGCTAATTGCGCTGCGCGATTGCGCTGAATCGCCTTGAGCGGAATCGCCTCGCGAAGCGTCGCTCCCTCGCCACGGCGCAGCAAATGGAGACCCGATATGCATACCAAGCCCATTCTCGATCCGACGAATCTCATTCGCGCCACGCAAGCCGAATCGCGCGCCGCCGCGCAGTTGCAGGAACAGCAACGCATCGAGGCACGACGCGCCGAGCTGATCGAGCAGTCTGCCGCGCATTTGAGCCCCGCCGAACGCATCGCCGTCTGGGAACGAGTGCACGCCCTCAGTCTGCCGAAGCGCGCCGATCACCCGTTGCTTGCGACCATTGCCGCACAGACGCAGTTGACCCTTTCCGATGTCGCCGCCGAGCAAGCGCGCAGAACGAAGTCGCTTGTCTGAGCGCTGCGGCACCCGTCTGACGGAATTCGCTGCGCGGCGAGGCATCGCGCCGCATTCTTATTGATCTGTCTTCGCAGGCACGCCTGCGCGCTCGCCCCAATTGCGCAATCCGCGGGACTGCGCAAATACACCGAAACTCGGTAAAGTCGCGGCCCCGCTGTCGGCTCGATCCCCGCTCGTTCGTCCTTGAGCCCATTCAGCGCGCTCAGACAATCGAGCCCAGGATGTTCCGATGACAGATCCGCAACCCGCTACGCTATCCGGCGCCCTCGACGGACACGCTGCACAAGGCTCGCTTTGGGCAGAGCTGCGCGCAGCCATTCGCGGCACGAATGCGGACTACACCAAGATCCCCCTGGGGCGCGCGGTGTTTCTACTCGCGGTGCCGATGGTGCTCGAGCTCGTGCTCGAATCGGCATTCGCGGTGGCCGACATCTTTTTCGTCGGCAAGCTCGGCTCGTCCGCGGTCGCGACCGTGGGGCTCACCGAAACGATTCTGTTCCTGCTGTATGCGATCGGCATGGGCTTGTCGATGGCCGTGACCGCCGTGGTTGCGCGCCGGATCGGCGAAGGCAAGCGCGAGGAAGCCGCCATTACGGCTGTACAAGCGATCTGGATCGCGCTCATCGGCTCGCTGCCCTTCACCGTCGCCGGGATTTTCTTCGCGCAGGATCTGCTGCGCATGATGGGTGCGGATGAGTGGGCGCTCACGCGCGGCTACCCGTACATGCAGTGGGCGCTCGGCACCAATGCGGTCATCATGCTGCTCTTTACGATCAATGCGATCTTCCGCGGCGCGGGCGATGCCGCCGCAGCAATGCGCGTGCTCTGGCTCGCCAACGCCCTGAACATCGTGCTCGATCCGCTACTCATCTTCGGTTTCGGACCGATTCCCGCCTTCGGCATCGAAGGCGCTGCGATCGCAACGACCATCGGCCGCGGCGCGGGCGTCGCGCTCCAGCTTTGGATCCTGTTTCGCGGCAGCAAGCATCTGCGCGTCGCGCGTTCGCAGGTCGTCTGGCACGGCGCCGTGTTCTGGAACATCGCGCGCACCTCGCTCGGCGGCATCGGCCAGATGATCGTGGCCATGACGTCGTGGATCTTCCTGATGCGCATCCTCGCGAGCATCGGCAGCGCCGCAGTCGCGGGCGCCACGATCGCCGTGCGGCTCATGATGTTCACGATGACGCCCGCGTGGGGCATGTCGAACGCGGCGGCCACGTTGGTCGGGCAAAATCTCGGTGCAGGCGAGCCCAAGCGCGCCGAGCAGTCCGTATGGCGGATCGGCGCCTACAACATGGCCTATCTGCTCCTCGTGTCGATCGCCTTCTACGCATTCCCAGAGGAGCTCATGGGCTGGTTCACCACCGATGCGGCCGTCGTTGCGATCGGCGCCGAGTGGCTGCGGATCCTCTCCTATTCGCTCTTCGTATACGGCTGGTGGATGGTGTCGGCGCAGGCCTTCAACGGCGCCGGCGACACGATGACGCCCACCTGGATCAATGTCGGGTTCTTCTGGCTCCTGCAGATTCCGCTCTCGTGGCTGCTCGCCATCGGCCTCGATTGGCAGCACTCGGGCGTTTTCTGGGGCGTGTTCATTTCGGAGACGTCGGTCGGGCTGTTCACGCTCTGGCTGTTCACGCGCGGAAAGTGGCAGCGCGCGCAGGTCTAGTGCGCGACTGCGGCCGCTCGCGCTGACGTGGGCGCTCGGACGACGCTGACAGCTCGTCGCATTGCCCGCGCGGCTTACCGCAACGGCGCCATGCCGCATCGTGCGTTACGGTTCAATGTAGGCTCATCGCGTTCGAGCCCACTGCACGGAGCACTCACAGCATGAGCACCTCTGCAGGACTGTCGCGACGCCGCTTGCTCGCCGGCCTGGTGCTCGCGGCCGGCAGCTGGCCGTTGCTCGGCGCCGGACAACAGCATCGCGCGAAGCGCATCTTCATCACGGGTTCGACGGACGGCCTCGGCCGCGGCGCGGCCGTTGCGCTCATCGAGCAAGGACACCAGGTCGTGCTGCACGCACGCTCGCAGGAGCGCGCGGCTGCCCTGGCGGATCTGGCGCCGCGTGCGCTCGGCATCGTCATTGGCGATCTTGCGAGCGCAGCCGAAACCAAAGCGCTCGCCGATCAAGTCAATCGCCTCGGGCGCATGGATGCCGTGATTCACAACGCGGGCATCTTCCGCGAGCCGAATCGCGGCACGACGCCGGAAGGTCATGCCAAAGTGCTCGCGGTCAATACCCTCGCGCCGTACATGCTGACCGCGCTCATCGAGCGTCCCCAACGTCTCATCTACGTCAGCAGCCGCATGCATCGCAGCGGCGACACTTCGCTCGATGACATCGACTGGCGCGAACGACGCTGGGACACGTATAGCGCGTACTCGGACAGCAAGCTCTACGTCACGGCGCTCGCATTTGCCGTCGCGCGACGCTGGCGCGACGTATTGAGCAATGCCGTCGATCCCGGCTGGGTGCCGACCAAGATGGGCGGCCCTGCTGCACCGGACGACTTGGCAGAAGGCTATCACACGCAAGCGTGGCTCGCGGCGAGCGACGAGCCTGCCGCCAAGGTCAGCGGCCGTTATTGGTTCCACCGCCGCCCGATCGAGCCAGCGCCAGCGACGCGCGACCCGCGCTTCCAAGATCGGCTGCTCGCCAAGCTGCGCGAGCTGACGGGCGTCGAGCTCGCGTAGGCTCCGCGAGCCACCGTCAATCTGCACGTTCGAAGCGGCGCACCGCCACGGTCGTAAAGAGCACGGTCATCGCTGCGAGCACTCCGACGTGCGCGGGCACGCCGCCGACCAGCGCGTTCGGCACGTGCGCCACGTGCAGCGCGAGCTGATGCAGGTAGAACGCAGGTGAT
Organism: uncultured Steroidobacter sp.; assembly: GCA_938008435.1. Lineage (GTDB taxonomy): Bacteria > Pseudomonadota > Gammaproteobacteria > Steroidobacterales > Steroidobacteraceae > Steroidobacter. The sequence continues at coordinate 52,947 of CALLKK010000006.1, forward strand.
ACGACGACGATCTTTGCGATCGCCTCCGGCAACGGCATGAACAAGCCGGAGAGATAGAGCATCAGCATATAAGTCACGTTCACGAGCGGCGCGGCGCCGCGCGCGCCGGCAAAGGCGCCGAGCATCAGCCCCAACGCACAGAACGGCACCGCGCCGATGGCGAGCAGCCCGGCAAGCGCGAGCAGTGTCGTCGGTGCGAGCTGTATGGTCCCGAGCACAAGACCTGAGAGTGCCAGAATCGCCACGGCCGCCATGACGGACAGCAGGCACAGCGCGATCTTGGCGAACACCGCAGCGCCGGTCGGCATCGGCAGCGCACGCTTGAGCCGATGCAAGCCCTGCTCCCGTTCGGTCGCAAGCCCGACACCGAAGCTAAACATGCCCGGCGTCATCGCTGCCATCGTCGCAAAGCCGAGGAACACATAGGCTTGCGCGTTCGGATCGGTCGCCTTGAAGGCGCCGAACAGAAAGCCGATGAGCACATAGAAGAACGTCGGGAATGCGAGCGTCGGTATCGCAAATGCCGGTGAGCGCAGCATGCGCAAACACTCGTAAGTGAGCTCCTTCGCGTAGGCGCGCACCAGGCGGCGTCGCGGCATCGTGTCATCGGATGCGTGAGGCGTACGAAGAACGACGGCGTTCATGGCTCATTGCTCCTTCGTCAGTTCGACGAACGCGTCGGCCAGCCCGGCGCGCCGAATTTCGAGATCGGCAAGATGCGGATCGGCGGCAAGCAGCCGCCGCACGACCGGCTCGGCTTCGCTCACCGTCAATTGCGTGAAGCCATCCACGATCGAGACCGCTTGCACGCCGTCCCAGGCGCGCAACTGCTCCGGCGGCAAAGTCGTCACGCACGAAATCGTCTTGCGCGCGACGAGCGCACGAATTTCCTTCACGCTGCCTTGCGCGATCTGCCGGCCCCTTGCCATCACGACGACGCGGTGCGCCAGCGCTTCGGCCTCTTCGAGATGATGCGTCGTCAAGACGACCGAGCTGCCTTGCGCGACGAGTGTGCGGATCGTCTCCCACATCCGCGTTCGCGCCGGTATGTCGAGCCCCACCGTGGGCTCGTCGAGAAAGAGCAAGCTCGGCCGACCGCACAGCGCCATCGCAAACTGCACCTGGCGCTTCTGCCCGCCCGACAGATCCCCATAGCGCTTGTGGCAAAACGCACCGATACCGGTGAGATCGGTCAGCTCATCGAGTGCGTACGGCGCCGGGTAGTAGCTTGCGGCGAGATCGATATGCTCGCGCGCCTTGAGATCCGGCGAGAGCGAGACTTCCTGCATCATCACGCCCAGCCGACGCCGCTCGCGCAGCGTCGGCGGCTGACCGAACAAACGCACTTCGCCGCGATCGGGCCGCAACAGGCCGAGCAAGAGCGCGATCGCGGTCGACTTGCCTGCACCGTTGGGTCCGAGCACTGCGACGAGCTCGCCCGCGCCGATCCGTAACGTCAGATCGTCGAGCGCCACCGTTGCGCCATAGCGCTTGCGCACATTGATCAAGGCGGCGCACTCGCGATCGAGACCCACGCCCGTCATCGCTTGCTGCACGTTTGCCGCTGCCATTGCGGTGCCCTCCCTTGAGCGTGCGCTGGATCCTGCCGGCAAGGCTCGCCTGGCGGAAGCGTTTGTCGGCCGATTGCGGCTGCGCGCCGGTGAATGCCGACGCCGGGCTGCCGTTGCTTCGACATCGGACGCGCGAGCCGCGCACACCTGCACCGCCGATAGGAGTAGTATCGGCACAGCATCGAGCGACGCGGCAGAGACAACGCATCGCGCATGAACGTAAACGAGCCTCAGACGGTCGCCAGTCGGACCGGCACTGCGCCATCGAGCGAAGCGCGGTATCGGCTGGTGATTCGCGTCAGACTCACACCGAAGCCGGCGCCGCCCGCTCCTACACGTCGCAGTTGGTTGGGAGCGATCGGCGTTGCGGCAAGCGTCGCCCTCATCGGGCTTCTCTGGCTTGCCTTCCGCCCAAGCAACGAGGCGTCGGCGCCATCGGCAAGCCTCGCCGACGACGCACAGTCGGCAGCGCGCAACCAAGCCGCAAACGACACGGTGCCCGCACCGAGCGCTTCCACCGCTCGCGTCGTTGTACCCGCCGACCCATCGCTGCCCGTCGTGCCTCGAGCTCAGGACGCATCGTCACCGCCCGTGCCCGTACACGAAGCGCTGCCCGATGTACCCCAGAGTGCGCTGCGCACGATTCGCGGCACGGTCAGAGTCGCGATGCGCGTAACCATCGACCGCGATGGCAAGGTCACAGCCGTTTCGACGGCTGCGCCCGGACCGAGCCGTTATTTCGAACGTCTGTCGCGCGAAGCCGCGCACGAGTGGCTGTTCTCGCCCTCGGCCACGCAGGACGAGCGCACCCTGCTCATCCGCTTCCACTACACGCGCGATGGCGTGAACGCCTTCGTCGAGGCACCCGAGTAACACATCGTATTGAGGGGTCCGGGTGCGTCATGCGATCTTGCAGCCGCCACCAACGCCTCACCACATCGTTCAAGAGAAGAGCAAGCGCCTCATGAGCTATCTGGTTGCAGACCACCTTCCGACGACACCGGCGGGCGAACGCTTTGCCGAGCTGCTCGCGCGCCCGAGGATTCTGCAAATGCCCGGGGCCTATAACGGCCTGTCCGCACTGCAAGCCAAACGCTGCGGCTTCGAGGCGCTGTATCTCTCGGGCGCCGCCATGAGCGCATCGATGGGACTGCCCGACCTCGGCATCCTCACCGTCGATGAGGTCTGCTTCTTCATCCGGCAAGTCACGCGCGCCAGCGGGCTGCCGGTCCTCGTCGACGGCGACACCGGTTACGGCGAGGCCTTGAACGTCATGCACATGGTGCGCGCGTTCGAAGACGCCGGCGCCGCCGCCGTGCACGTCGAGGATCAGATCCTGCCGAAGAAATGCGGGCACTTGAACGACAAGCGCCTGATCGCGCCCGAAGACATGGCCGCCAAGATCGCAGCCGCGGTACGCGCGCGGCGTCACTTGCGCATCATTGCGCGCACCGATGCTGCCGCGAGCGAAGGGCTCGAAGGCGCGATCGCCCGTGCGCAGCTCTATTTGCAGGCCGGCGCGGATGCGATCTTTCCCGAGGCGTTGACGAGCGAAGAGATGTTTCGCGAATTCGCGCGGCGCGTGCGCGCCCCGCTCCTCGCCAACATGACCGAGTTCGGGCGTACGCCCTTCTTCACGGCGCAGCAATTCGAGGCGATGGGCTATCGCATGATCATTTGGCCGGTCAGTGCGCTGCGCATGGCTGCCAAAGCGCACGAACGGCTCTACGCCGCGCTCAAGCAGCACGGCTCTGCGCAAAGCCTGCTGCCCGAGATGCAGACGCGCCAAGAGCTGTACGAGACCATCGATTACGCGGGCTACGAAGCGCTCGACGCTTCGATCGTCCGCAGCGTCGTGCCGCAAGGCAGCGCATAGCCGCGCTTGCGGCCGACGCGCGTCCGATTGTCACTCTCCATGTGACCGCCGGCGTACCGCCCGCGCATCCTGCACGAGCGGCACACAGACGCTGACCTTTAGAACCGCCGGCCGATCGACAGACCGTACACCATCGGATCGATTTCGACCGTGCCGATACCGCTGCCATCGAGCTTGGCGTCGGTATCGATGTCGATCCAGCGCACATCGACATTGATGAACCAATCGGCCCCGAACGCAAAGTCCACGCCCGCTTGCGCCGCAAGCCCAAACGACGGATCGAGCTCTAGCTTGCTTCCCGCCAGCGCGCCGGTCGTATCCTCGCTGAAGAACATCGTGTAGTTGATGCCTGCGCCGAGATACGGACGCACGGTGCCGTTCGGATTGAAGTGATATTGCAGGCTCACGACAGGCGGCAAATGCTTCGTCTCCGCCACCTTGCCGCCGCTGTTCAAATCGATGTCGTGCTCGAACGGCAGCGCGCCGAGCACTTCCACGCCCCAGTTGGGCGCAAACAGGTACGTTCCGCTGAACGACAGCATGGCGCTGCCGTCGACATTGACCGTCCCATGGTTGTCCGATTTCGGCTGAACGTGGTGCACGCCGGCACGCCAGATCCAACGAGTGTCATCCTGCGCGTGCGCAAGCGTCGACACCGCGCCGATCGCGAGAGTTGCAAGCAATACTTGAGCAGTCTTCACGAGCATCTCCTGGAAACATTGTGCGAGCGAAGTATGCGATTCGTCGCTGCGCGCGTATTTCCGGGGATCCCGATAACGACATCGGATCACTCCGCATCGAACGAAGACGAGCACCGCTGACAAGGCGCTGCCGCATCATCGTTTCCCCGAGCAAAGATCACCGAGCCCGTATGTATCGCAAGTGCGATGCCTGGCATGTCGCCTCAAGCAAGCATCTCTATACTTGCCGCCATGTCCGAATCCATCACTCGCATCGAACTCGTCGGCGCGCTCGTGCCGGCGCACGCGATCGATACGACAGCCATCCTCGATGCGTTGTCGGGCAGCGCGCAGACGCTCACGCACGGCGGCACGTTCACGGGACGTCCTGGCACAACTCTCTTTTGCAGCAAAGAGCTCGTCGTCAAGCTGCGCGCAGAGCTTTCGTACGCACCGCGCGACATGCTTCGCTGGATCGAGCTCGCTCTCGAGAAGGAGCGTCGCCTCGGCATTCATGCGCCGTCGAAGACATGGTTCATCGCCCACCGCGCCACGGGCCCCGTGATCGCCAACGCGACGCCACGCCTTCAGGCGCTGCACGATCTCGGTCAAGTCGACGGCAACACGCTGCTGCCGCTGCTCTCGAAGGTCGTCGAGATCTGCATTCGCACCGCCGCGCGGCACGAGCTGCGGCTCGACGAAGGCCTGTCGAACTTCGGCACGGACGCTGCCGGCGCCGTCTACTACCTCGACGACGAAACGTATCCTTGGGACAACTTCGTCGGGCTCACGCAGATGCTGGGCGTGTGGATCCGTCAGCTCGACGGCTTGGATGCCGCGACTGCGCGGCAACTGGGCGCACACCTGCGCCAATGCATTCTGGATGAATTCGGCGACGAGCACGCCGCGCGAATCGTTGCCGAAGAGCTGCGCGGCACGCTCGCGGTAACCGAGCGCCAAAGCGCCACCCGCGATGCGTGCGTCGCCGCGATCGCGCCGCCCGTGCGTTCGCGCATTCGGCCGCCGCGCTCCTCCAAGTTCGCCCTGCTGGCCGATGTGCATGCCAATCTGCCGGCGCTGGATGCAGTGCTCGACGCCTTGCGCGAGCACGACGTTCGCGAAGCGCTCGTGCTCGGCGATATCGTCGGCTACGGACCGGACCCCGGCGCCTGCATCGACCGCTTGGTCGACGCCGGCTTCGCAGTCCTCAAGGGCAATCACGACCATGCGATCGCGACGGGCATCTTTCAGGAGGGCTTTTCCTCGATGGGTCGCTGGGTCGCGCAGTGGTCGCGCTGCGTCTTGTCCGCGGATCAGCTCGCTTGGCTCGCCAGGCTACCGCCCTACTACGAGGGCGACGATTGGCTCGCGGTGCACGGCGCGCCCATCGACAGGACGTTCTTCAATGCCTACGTGTACAACCGCACGTACGAAGACAATCTCGATCATCTCGCACAGCGCCAGATTCGCTTCTGCTACCACGGTCACTCGCATCTGCGCGGCGTGTACTTCGACGGCGGTCGCGGGCGCGGCTTCTGCGCCGAACGCAGCATCGACTTGAAGCCGCTCAGGCATGCGCTGATCTGCCCCGGCTCGGTCGGTCAGACGCGCCGCGGCGTCGGCGGTCTCGCCGAATTCGCGATCGTGGATGTCGCCGCCGAACGCCTGCATCTGCTCGATGTGACGTACGATCCCGAGGTCACCATCGAGCAGATGCGCGCTTTCGGATTTCCCGATTCGCTGCAACAGCGACTCAGGCTCGGGCTGTAGCCTCGCGCAAGCGCCGGCTGCGCGAGGCTACGTCCGCCCGCATCACGGACAGAGCGGCGCGATGTCGGTCAGCGCACGACGCAACGCCGCCCACCCCATGCCGAGATTGGCCTTGCGCGTCGTGACGAGCACGACGAGACATTGCGGCTTGCCCGGCACGATCGACATGAAATGGAACGTGCCCTCGGTCGTCATCTGCACTTCCTGAACGAGGTTCTTGCATTCCTTGCCGCGGGTCGCCGAGAGCAGCTTCTCGACATTGGTGATGGTCTTGCCGCGGAACATATCGACCGCAGCGGCTGCAACGGCGTCCAGATAGCTCTGCGTGAAGTACGGCACGTTGTGCGCGACGGCCAGCATCAACCCTGAGGAGACATCGACCACGGCGACGCCGAGCGCCTCGTTGACCTCCTTGAGCAGGTTGTTGCAGATGTCGTTCAAGTTCATGGTCGATCACTCCTTCTGAGGTTTCACAAGAACATGCCGGAGGTATCCGGCCGCGCGATGCTTCTCGCGCATACTTCTGCATTGCCTTGCGGGCACGCTGGTTCAGCCATGCCGCAAGAACTCCGCAATCAACGTCTCCGGCGCGATGTCTTCCGGCGGCGCGGCGGCGCGCGCTGCTTCGAGCTGACGCAGCACGAGCGCGGCGCGTTCACCGCGCCTTGCCAGCATCGCCACCGCTTCGCCCAGCTCCTGCCGCAAGAGCGCGGCGGTCTCGTACTCGGCTGCAGCGTTCGTTTCGATTTCGTGCGGCAGGAGATAGCCCGTGCAGACAGGTCTGCTGCGACTGACGGCGAGCGCAGCAAGCGTCGGACGCAGCGGCAGTTGCATGCTGCGGAAGAGCTGCGCCGCGTTGGCGAGGATGCGCGCGACCCGCAGCAGCTCCGCCGCGACCGAATCGGCCGACTTCAAGCTCAAGGTGAGCCGCACGATGTCTGCGAGCGTCGTCTCGTGGCGCACGACCTGCCAGATGCGCCACTCGCCGCGACCGGTCGGCGCGGCACATAGACAACGATGCTCGGAGAGCACCGGTTTGAGCTGCGCGTGGATGCGCGCCTGACGCACGAGCTCATCGCGCGCCGCCGCTTGTGTCGGAAAGCAATCGCGCGCAAGCGAAAGGAGCTGCCAGCGTTCGGCGGCGCGCGCGAGCCACGCGCCGTCCTCTCGTTGCGCTACGACCGGTTCGCCTGCCGCCAGCTCCTGCAGCACGATGCGTCCTGCAATCGGCGGCCACACCATGCCGGTGTCGAGCCGTTCATCGGGCAACGCAGGCGCGGCACGCTCATCCGCCGCCGTGACGTGCGCAGCGTTCGCCGGAGGATCTTTCTTGCCGCGCTGTGCGTACCGCTCGGCAATCGAGCCGAGTTGTTCTGCCGCGAAATGACCCTGCTCGAGCTCGACCGTGACGCTCACGCCGGCATCGCGTCGCGCGGACGCGCCCACGCTCCCGTACTCCTTCTCTTCGGCGGTCACGAGCTGGCGCAACAACTCGGCGCCCGAGCTCGCCATCGTCTGCGCAGCCGCGAGCGTGCCGGATTGCATCTGCACGTGCGCCCGCGTCAACGCCAGGCCGACTGCGCGCACGAACGCCTCGCGTACGCCGGTTCCCTGCGTCGCAATCGTCGGCACGACGATCATGTTGGGATCATCGCCGAGGAGCTCAGCAAGCGACTGTCTGCTCATCGCATTCGGCAGGTCGCTCTTGTTCGCTTGCACGACGATGCCGACCGGCACCTGCGCTGCAGCCTCGGCCGTCACTTGCGCAAGCTCGGCGAAGGAGCGCGCGATCGTCGCACTGTGCTCGGGATGCGCATCGACGACGAAGACGATCGCATCGGCGCTTGCGAGCAGCACCTTGCGGCGACGGTGCAAGAGGTTCTGGCCCGGAACACTCACGATCTGACAGCGAATCCGCCGTCCCTGAAACGAGCCGCCGCTGTATTCGAGCCAATCGAAGAACAGCGTGCGCTCGTTCGCCGCTCCAGGTGTGAACACGGCCTCGGCCGGGTTGGCGCCGAGCAAGAGCCGTGACAGCGCTCGCACGCTCTCGGTCTTCCCGGACATCGGCGGACCGGCGTAGACCACCCGAAGCACTACCGCGTTGTCCCTGTCGTCGAGAAAAGCCATGAGCCACGCAATGCCGGCCGACATCACGAGCAGCGCGTGCACGCGGTAGACGACCGAGGCCGCATCCAGCGACCGGCCGGTGCCGCAGCGCTGCGCCGCACGCTGCCGCGCCACGCCGTCAGACAAACCTCCGTGCATCGCCGATCGTCCAAGACTCGAGGATGCCGTACGAACCGCAGCTCAATGAGCTCTTTTCCATCGCCGCTTCCGCTCCAACGTTTCCGTCGTGCTCGCTCATCACGAGACGAGAATGCGGACCGAGTCTAGCGATTGCGCCACGGCGACTCGCGAGACAGTTCACTCTTTGCAGCGGATACCGCGTACCGAAAACGCTGAAACACGCTTGCGAGAAACACGGCGCGACAAACCGATGATGCGCCGCTAGTACATTGACTGAGTCACGCTTGATCGATCCTGCGAATCGATCGATAGGCAAAGCGCGCACTCGCGCAGAAGAGTGCGCTCCATCGCTTCGCAGAGGCGTAAGGCGTTCGTACACTCCGACGTCGATGCAGGATGCCGCCACACAATCGATGCAGGACACTCGAAGGTGGAGCAAGCTGAACTAGGCCTGGCTCACGTCGGACTCAGCGAAGCCGACATACGTCGTCTACGTGCCATGCTGATGATGGCCTTGGCCGACGGTACGCTGCGCGCGCGCTGGACGTTGACCGATGCACAGCACGCACATGTCGTCATCCTCGGCGTAGAGGCGCTCGACCGGCGCGAATCATTCGCCGCGGACGGTCGCATCGTGGTGGTGCTCGTCGGCGCCGCCGATCGCGTGCCGCCCGGAACGCGCACGCTCACCTGGCCGATCAGGGCCGAAACGCTGCTCGCGCTGCTCAAGGAAACAGAAGGAAGAACGCTCTCGCGCAGCAGTGTGGACCACACTCGCCCGCTGATTCAGCTCGCCGAGCTGCTGCGCCCCGCGCCGCGCGAAACCGATTCGGCGCAGGCGTGGCGCGTCACGGGCCTTGCACGCGCACCGATCTACGTCGCGCCGCACCGTCGCCAGTTCTTCTGCAGCGAATCGCTACGCTCGGTGCATCGATTCGATGCTCGCAAAGACATCGAACTGACGCCGCTCGCACCCGCTGAGCTGTCGAGCGTGAGCGATTCGCCGAAACCGCTCGTCATGCTGCAATGGTCGGTTGGTCTGCTGACCGGCGCCTATGGGTTGCTGCCGTGGCTCGATGCGTCTGCGACGCTGCGCTTGCAACGCTTTCCCGAGTTCCAAGTCCTGCATCATGAGCCGGTGCACCGCCGCCTTGCCGCCGCATTCTCACGACCCGTCGATGGCGTCGACGCAGCCATCGAGCTGACCAAGCTCGACCGACGCTCGGTATGCAGCTTCTTGAACGGCGCGGATCTCTGCGGCTATCTGCGCACGAGCGCGCCCGGCGACGGCGCTGCGAGCGCACCCGCACGCACCGTGTCCGGCTCCAAACGAAGCTTGGTGCAGTTGCTGCGCCGAGCCCTCGGCATCGAGGCGCTTCATGGCTGAAGAGCACAAGATCATCTTCACGGGCTCGGTGGGCGCGGGCAAGACGACCGCGATCGCGGCCGTCGCGGGCAAGAACATGGTGCGCACGGAAGCCGTGAACACCGATACGCGCGTCGCCAAGGCGACGACGACCGTCGGGTTCGATTACGGCGAGATCGGGCTACCGGACGGTTCGGTGCTGCGGCTCTACGGCACGCCCGGACAGCGGCGCTTCGCGTTCCTGTGGCGCATTCTCGCCCGCGGCGCCTTGGGGCTCGTCGTGCTCGTCGACAACAGCCGACCCGATCCGCTCGGCGATCTGGCGATGTACCTCGAAAACTTCGCCGATCTCGTCAAGACCGGCGCGGTCGTCGTCGGCGTAGGCCGCACCGAGACGCACCCGGAACCCTCGCTCGATGCCTACTACCGTTTTCTCGAATCGCGACAACTGATGCTGCCCGTGTTCGCAGTGGATGTGCGCGAACAGGAGCACGTGCTCATGATGCTGGATGTATTGCTCAACATGCTGGAGCTGGCCGGCGACGAGGAAGCGCACCATGGCTGAAGGATCGATGCGACTGTCGCGCGAGGCAATGGCACAACGCTTCACCTCGCCGCTGCAAGCGCTCCAACGTGAGCACCCGAGCGTGATCGCCGCGCAAGTGTGCACATCGGACGGCTTCGTGGTCTCGCAAGCGCACAGCAACGAGGAAGCCGGCCGGCGGCTTGCCGCCATGGTCAGCTCGCTGCACGCCGTGGGCGCCGCCATGGTCGAAGAGCTCGCTCTCGGCGACTACGGACACCTGAGCGTCGAAGCGAGCCTGGGCAAGTGCATGCTGTTTGCCGTGCCCGGCACGAACGGCAGTCTGCTCCTCGCCGCCATCGCGGACGACAGCATGCTCTGGGGACAGTTCCTGACGGCATGCCGCACGTTGAGCGATACGCTAGGTGTACTGGCTACCCGGTCGGAATGATCGCGACTCGCGTTGCTGCCGTGCGTTCTGCTGCGCGAGCGCGCTCCCTCTCTCATCTGCCCTCGCGTTGCAGCACCGAAACGTCCTGAGGGAAAGCGCGGTAGGCACTTCGCGCGCGGAACGTGCGAACATATCGGGATGATTCCTCGAAGCATCCTTCAGGAGACTCCATGAAGCTCTACTTTGCCCCTGGTGCTTGCTCGCTCGCTCCGCACATCCTGCTGCGCGAAACCGGCTTGGCGTTCGAGCTGGTGCGCGTCGATCTGGCCTCGCACACGTACGACGGCCAGAAGGACTTCTACGCCATCAACAACAAAGGCTCGGTCCCGGTACTCGAGCTGGACGATGGCGAGCGGCTGACCGAGGGTCCCGTCATCGCGCAATGGATCTGCGATCGCGCCGGCCGCACCGATCTCATGCCGGCCGCCGGCACCCTCGCGCGCTATCGCGTCATGGAGTGGCAGAACTTCGTGACCTCCGAGCTGCACAAGTCGTACTCGCCCTTGTTCAAGCCGGACCTGGGCGCCGAGATCAAAGATTGGTTCCGCCAAGCGCTGCGCAAGCGTTATGAATACGTCGATCGCCGTCTGCAGACGAGCGATTACCTCGCCTCGTCGACGTACACGGCGGCCGATACTTATCTGTTCGTCGTGACGAACTGGGCCGGCCATGTCGGCGTGGACTTGAGCGGCCTTGCGGCGCTCGACGCGTTCATGAATCGCGTGCGGGCGCGCGAAGCGGTGCAGGCCGCGCTGGCTGCCGAAGGTCTTGTAAAGAAGGCTTAAGCGCTGCGTACGGCAAGGCGGTCCTGCTCATCGCGGGCAGGATCGCCTGCGCGAAATCCCCTCCGGCGCCGCGCTCTTCCGTCCACGCAGGGGCGCCACGCCGCCCGCAGCCTCCTCCGCCGCTCGATAGATGTCGCTGCCCAACTTCGCTAAAGTGGGCGCGATAACAAGAACTGGCAGTCCCGAGGAGGACATTCCCCATGTCGATACTGCTTCACGCGCCAGCGGCGCGCCTGGCTCGCTCGCCGCGCTTCATCCGGGGCGCGCTGTCCGTTCTCGTTGCGCTCTTCGCCCTACCTGTGGGAGCGCAGCCGTCGGGCGGCCCGTACGGTCCGATTGCGCAGGTCTACGAGATTCCCACCACCGGCACCGTCTACTACGTGGCGCCGGACGGCGATCCGAATGCGCCCGGCACCTCGCTCGACCGTCCGACGACGATCGAAGCAGCGATTCCGCGCGTCGTGACGGGCGATACGATCGTGATGCGCGGCGGCGTTTACCGCACGGGCAGCCTGCAACTCAATCAAGGCATCACGATTCAACCCTATCGGGACGAGAAGCCGATTCTGAAAGGCACGCGCGTTGCCACGCAGTGGCAGGCGCTGCGCGGCGGCATCTGGCGCACGAAGTGGTCTCCGCTCTTCCCAGCGCGGCCGCTCGGCTGGTGGCAGCGCTGGCTCGAGGGCATGCGCACGCCGCTGCATCGCTTCAACAACGACATGGTGTTCGTCGACGGCAAGCTGCTGAAGTCGGTCGGTTGGGAAGGCGAGCTCGACGAGAATTCGTTCTACATCGACTACGAAGGCGGCTACGTCTATATCGGCGTGGATCCCACGGACAAGCTCGTCGAGATCACCGCGCACGACATCGCGTTGCATCGTCCGTCGCGCCCGGTGCACGGCAAGGAGTCGGACCGTAAGGGCCCGATCATTCGCGGCATCACCTTCACGCAGTACGCCTATCGTGCGATCGACATCGAAGGCAAGAAGCCCTCGACGACGGCCGAAGAAGAGCCGACCGACGATCCTGTCGGCGTCTCCGATCCAGCCAACCACGGCAAGGAAGTGGTCGGCACGACACTCGAGAACGTCACGATCAGCTACACCTCGCGCGTGGCCGGATATTTCCGCGGCGACGGGCTCACGATCCGCAACTCGCTGATCAGCGATACCGGCACCGAGGGCATCTATGTCATCGGCTCGTCGGACGTGCTCCTCGAGCGCAACATCATTCGGCGCAACAACATCGAGCAGCTGACCGGGTATTACCCGGCCGCGGTGAAAATCTTCAATCAGTCCTACCGCGTCACGGTTCGCGACAACCTCATCGTCGAGCATCCGCATTCCAACGGCGTCTGGTACGACGTGGGCAATGTCGACGGCGTGTTCGTGAACAACTACGTGGAAGGCACGCAGATCGGCTTCTTCTTCGAAATCTCGAAAGGCGTGGTGGCGGCCGGCAACGTGTTCGTCAACAACCTGCAGGGCATCCGGGTGTTGAACAGTTCGAATGCGCGCATCTACCACAACACGTTCTTCAACTCGCCGGTAATGGTCGATCGCAACGAGCGCCGTGCGCAGGGCGATCTGTTCGGCTGGCACACGCTCACCGGCCCGGACATCCCCGAACGCCGCGGGCATGTCTTCGAGAACAATCTCCTGGTTGCCGGCGAAGGCTTCGAAGAACCGCTGCTGCGCTTCGAGCAGCCGCCCAAGCTGTGCGAAGAGTATCGGCAGGAACCGATGGCTGTGCGCGTGAACAACAACACCTACGTGCGCACGACGACGAGTGACAAACCGCTCGTCGTCTGGGGCCCGGTGCGCGGCAAAGGTAAGGATTGCCAGAGCGGCTTCGCCTCGCTCGATGAGCTGCGCAAGGCCACTGGCCTCGAAACCAGCGGCACGCTCATTACGCCGTATCACGGCACGGTATTCCGCAGCATCGATATGCGGCGCTTCGAGCTCGCGCAGCCCCTTCCCGGTGTGAAGGAACTGCAGGTGCCGGCCGAAGCTCTCAAGGCCACCGGCTGGTCGACACCGGCCCGTCTGCCGGGCGCCTACACGAGCGCACCTTGATGCTCTGCGACGCGTCGGCCGCGCAATGCGGCCGACGCGTTCTGTCCTTGCGCCGCCGCCCGAAATCCGCGCGGCGACACCCCTCCCTAAAGAAATGCGAGCAGCGCCGCGGGGCGTTCCCGCGGCCCTTATACTCGCTCACGTCCTGCATCGGCGCGAGGCAAGCACGGATTCGTCGTGCAAGTGGGGGTTGCCGCCGCGATCGATCGCAGAGCCGACGTACGCCAACAACGACTCTTCAAGAACGGAGGCAATCATGAATATGCGCTTCTTCGGCTTGCTCGCACTGCTCGCAGCCGCCCTTCCTGCCAGCGCCGCCGACCTGGTCGGCCGCTGGACCGCCGAGTTCGACTCGCCCATCGGCGTGCAGAAATACGTGTATGAGTTCAAGAAGTCGGGCGATGCGCTGACGGGCGAAGCGCGCTACGAGAACTCGATGGCTCAGGGCACCGTCACGCTCCAGAACGTGAAAGTCGATGGCGATAAGGTCTCGTTCCTCGAGAAGCTGTCGGTCAACGGCATGGATCTCGACATCACGTACAGCGGCACGCTTGCCGGCGACGAGCTCAAGCTCACGCGCAATGTCGGTCAGTTCGGCTCCGAGCAGCTGACGGCCAAGCGCGCGCCCTGAACGCACCGCCGCTTGGCGGTCTTCACCGAGCGCGGCCTCGCGCCGCGCTCGGTTTGCCGATCGATCTCGATCTGTTCAGAGAACCTGGTCCTCTGCTCCGAACAGATCGAGCTCCTTGATCACCCACGCCTGCCAGCCTTCCTTCGCCGTAATCGCAATGCGTAGATGACGCGCCGTCACCGGCGCAGCGAGATTGAGTCGCGCATACGGCTCGCCGACGACGCTCGGCGCGACCATGGTCCAGTTCTTGCCATCGTCGGACACCTCGACGCTGTACGCGGGCGCCCAACCCGTGTCCTTGCCATCGCGCCCTTTCTCGCCGCGCGAATCGATTTCGATGCCCACGATCGTGCTGCGCGCGGGCAGCTCGATCGTCAGCCACTCGATCGGAAACGGCTTCGTACCTTGCGTGATGTAGCCAGTCGCCGGATCGCCGTCGAGCATGGCTTCGAGCGGCGCATTCGGACGCGCCGGAATGTTCGCAGCGAGCTTCCATTCGGCGCGACGCTCGAAGCGCTTGCGCGGCACGGCCAACGCAGGGATCTCGCGCTTGAGCTCATCGAGCGTCAGATACGCCGTGCGCCCGGCGCCGGCCGCCCGCCGCGCAGCGACCGCTTCCGGCAGCACGACGGGCGCACGGTTGCCGAAGCTGTTGCGCACGTACGTGAGCACATTTGCGAGCTCCGCATCCGAATAAGAACTCATCGGCACCATCGGAGCGCCGTAATCGACACCGTCGAGCGGCCCTTCCAAACCGTGCAGCAGGATGTCGATCAAGGCGCGCTCGTCGCCGATCACGCGCGGCGAGCCGACGAGCGCAGGTGCGATCGTGCGGCCTTCACCGCCCGGCGCAGGCGCACCGCGGCCGTCCGCGCCATGACAGGCGAAACACACGGATTGGTAAATCGTGTGGCCGGCTCGATATGACTTGAGCCCGTTCGGCCCGAGCACGCGCAGCAGATAAGGATCTTCGTTGTTCGACGCCGCCCAGAGCTGCTCGTTGATCGTATAGACGCCGGCAGAGGCCGACGTCTCGGCCGCAGCGCGAATGACTTGCTCCGCATCCGGCAGACCGGCGCGGCGGATCGACAGCATCGCTTGAATCACGACGCGCGGATCGGCGTCTTCGAGCGCGCCGAGCATGCCGGCGACGAGCGGCGACTCCTTGGGGGAATCTGCACCCACGCGCAGCTCCGCAAGACGCAAACCCGTCATCCGCACTTGCGGGTCGCTCGATTCGAGCGCACGCACAATGAGACGCTCATCGAGCGCGCCCAGTCCGTCGAGCGTCCATAGCGCATGCAAACGCGGCCGCGGGTCCGTCGCTTCGGCGCCTGCAAGCTGCTCGAGCGCCGGCACGACGCTCAGGTCGCGACGCAAGACGAGCAGCTTCTGCGCGGTATCGCGCCACCAGCCGTTCGGATGCGACAAGTGACGCACCCAGTCGGCCGGCGTTTCATCGAGCATGCGCGGCTTCGGACCCGGCTCGAAATCCTTGTGGCGCAGGCGATAGATGCGGCCGCGGCCGATCTCTTGCTGCAGGTTGTGCGCCTTGATCTGCTCGCGCAGATACGAGCCCTCGCGCGTCCAGTTCGCCTGCTGGATGATGCCGCGGTACATGTCGACGATGTACAGCGTGCCATCCGGCGCCGTCGTCATGTTGACGGGACGGAACAGCGGATCGCGCGCGCGGATGAACTCGCTGCGCTCTTCTTCGTAAGCATTCTTGAGCCGCGTGATGCCGTCTTCCACCGTGATCAGCGTGCGCCGCACGAGACGCCCGACCGGCTCGGCGAAGAACAAGTTGCCGCGCAGCTCCGCCGGCAGACGATCGCCGCGGAAGATGTCCTGACCGCACGTTGCGGTGAAATGATTGAGCGTGTTGTCGGGCCGCAGCTGGCCCGGTCCGCCTTGCGTGTCCGGAACGTTCGCGATCGGCCAGACGACCTTGTAATCGCCGATGTGCTCGTTCGGCGCGGAGAACTGGCCGTAGATGATGTGCTGCTGGAAATGGACGGGGCCGGTTTCGTTGCCCGCATTCAGGAACCACACCTTGCCCCAGTCGTCCTGCGTCAGGCCCCACTGACCGCCGTTGACCGGAATCTCTTCTTTGATTGCGCTGCCGTCCGGCCCGACGCGCAGCCGATAGTTGTAGTACGTCGCGTAAATACCGTTGTCGAGCGCCCAAACCAGACCGTTCGGTTGGTGCTCCATATTGCCGCCGCGCGGACCGCCCTTGAACCACAAGGTTTTCTCGTCGGCGACGCCGTCGCCGTCGGTATCGCGGTAGATGTACAGATCGTCCGTGTTCGTCTCGCCGATGATGATGCGATCGTCGAGCGGCAGCATGATCCGCGGCAGGAGCAGATTGTCCGCGAAGACCGTGTGGCGATCAAAGATGCCGTCGCCGTCGGTGTCCTCGTGACGCGAGACGCGGCTCACCGGCTCCTGCTCGCCCGTTCCGTCGAGATCTTGCATGTAGGTACGCATCTCCGCGACGTACATCCGGCCGTTGCCGTCGAAGGCGATCATCACCGGCTCGGCAATGTGCGGCTCGGTCAGCACCGGCTCGAGCCAGTAGCCCTCCGGCAACTGCATCGTCGCGATCGAGTCTTTGGGCGACAACGCCCGCGACGCCGGCGCGCCGTGGTGGTGCGCGCCGTGATCGTGATGCGCATGAAAACCGGTGCCATGCACATGCGGCGCATCGGCCGACTCCGGCGGCAGCGAGCACGAGGCCAGCAAGGCGCCGGATGCAGTGATGAGAAGGAAGCGATCGATCTTCTTGTTTGACGAATTCATGAAACGAGCTCGAAAGCGCCACCAGGGCTCTCAATGTGAAACGGCACGCAGGCGAGGAGCCAGCCGCATGCGCGCGTCTAGAACCACAGCTTGCGCTGGAAACCCTTAGGCCGCATTTGGATGCGCGAGTTCACTGAAAAGCGCCCGGTTCGCGGATCCGGGTCGAAGGCGAACTGCTCGTCGATATCCGCCGAATGCAGCACGTTGGAGGGGTAGATCACGATGCGGTTGTAGGCGACCGTGGTCGAGGCGATCCGCTCGAAGAGCTCCGTATCGCCGTTGATGTAGCCGGGCGTCGTGATCGGCCGCTCGCGCAGCTCCTGCGCGAGCACCGCCCGATAACGTTCGTGGCGGAACTCGGCGACCTGCGCGTAGCCGGTGCTTCGGTGTCGATAGAGCGAGGTGCCGGCGTAGCTCGGCGAGCAGAGATAGTGCACGGTCGAAAAGCTGTGCGGCGCCGTGCCGTCGATGTGCGGCATGCACTGCACCGGCTTCAGATCCTCCGGCCGCGTCGTCACGACGCACATGTAGCAGATCGCGCTGTGCAGCTGATAGTCGGGCAGCTCATAGACCTCGTTGATGACTCGAGTGAGCCCTTTGCGCAGCGCTTCGACGTACCACTCGGGCGCCGGCGCGCGAATGCCGGGATACATGTCGGTGGGCGGCTCGAGCGGCACCGACGCGGCATACGCGACGATGTCGTCCGGCCGATCGACGAAATTGTCGATGACGAGCAGCGGAATGCGCTCGGCGCCGACGTACTCGACGCTGACCTGCATTTCCGGGTGCGGCTCGAGCGCGATGTCAGCCAATCGTCCGCCCTCTTCTGGATTCCCGCCGGGAGCTCAGATCGAGACACGCTCCGCCGTTCAGCGCGAGGCCCGTTCGGCATTGCGGCGCGCGAGGCGCGACAACAACCGCGGCCACAGTCCGAGCGAGACGAAGTGCGCGTAGACGAGCCCGGGAATGCCAATATCGCGCAGCTTGATATACGTGTCGTTCGGCAGCGCGTTCAGCTTTTCTTCCGAGATGCGCAAGCAATCGGTGAGCTTACGCGGCGGTCCTTCCGTGCCGTCCGGATTCGCTTGCGGCACGGTCAGCTCCATCGTCTCGAACAGATCGTACTGTTCGAGGATGCGAATGAAGTGCCGAGTACGCTTCGCGAGCTCCTCGAACTTGTTGCACCACTCGACCGCCTCTTTCGTGTACTGCGAGTGCTGCCCGTTCTCGAAGAACGGGATCTCGGGACTGTCCGAAATCGTCGGCGCGGCGCGATCGATGCACAGGACCATGCGTCCATGGCCGCCGAGCGGGTCGCGCATTCCCTCGACGGGCACCGGCAGAAACGGATAGCGCCGCACATACGCCGGCACATAGGCGTCCGGATCCATCGTTCCGTCTTCGGCGATGAAGACGTTCACTCCCGGCACCGGCCCCATCAACGCAAGCGGCACCTTCGACTGCGTTGCGAACACGATCGGATAGTTCACCGCGGCGAATTGAAACTCGTCCGCATTGAGGGGAACGGCATACGTGCCGGCGAGAAAGGCATAGGGAGTCGGGCTCAACGACACGCCGAGCGTGCCGTGCTCCTCAGGCGTGAACGGCTGAAGCTGGCGATAAAAAAGGATGGATCCAACGTCGTTGGATCTCGATTCGGCCTGCGTCACGAAAACCTCCCCTTGTAATTATGTGAACCGTGGCCGTCCGCGGTCGGCTCGTACTCATGCGCTCGCGCGCCCCCTGTATTGAGGGCTTCCCCCAATGCAAGGAGGAAGCCCTGAATTACGCGCGTTGCGCGGGCATCCTTGCCCTTGCCGGCCTGGCGCCAACTGCGCGCGACGGCCGGCTCATTGTCACCGCAATCGGGCGCTTTGCAAGCTACAGAATGAGCTTGCGCGCCTCGCCCTCCGGATCGTCCACCATGCGGCAATCGTTGTCGAAGACCATGGTGCGATTGGTGACGGGGTCCGTGGGCTCCCACTTCAGCTCCGGAGTGCTCGGGTTGCCCGTGGCGGCGAAAGCGGCCCACGCCGACGCCATCTTGCGCGCGAGCGCCTGCGCTTCGGGCGTATTGCCGGTGCCTTGCGCGCACAACGCCGTATTGTCGAAGCAGAACTGCAGGTCCGCCGTGTGCCATGCCCCGGGGATGCCGTCCAGGATCGGCGTCTGCCAGGTGAAGTAATAGGCGTACACGGGCGCGGCGTTCTGCTCGTACTTGAGCCGCGCCATCTTCACCACGTTGTTGCGGATCGCCAGGCCGTTGAGCCCCGGCTGACCGCTACAGATATACGAGAGCGTCGGAATCTGCTTGTTCGGATACGCCTTCTTGAGCGCGGCGATGATGGCATCGGCCTTCTCGGCGCCGTACGTCTTGGTGAGATTGGCGCGCCACTCGTCCTCCGTCGGCCGCTCGGACATGCGATTGCCTTCTTCGCTGGTCGAGCCCACGATGAACGGCACGTGCTTGGAAATCTCCGGCGCCGCATCGAAGAACGAGCGCATCGTGACGACATTGCCGTCGATAGACGGCGACCAGCCCACGCGCGGCGTACCGGGCGCGCCGGGCCCCGCCATCGGCGGTCCGGGCGGATTGATCTTGGCAGCCGCCGCATTACCGGCCGCGAACAGCTTCGACCATTCGATCTTCTGCAGCGACTCGATGTCGTTCGGCGCGAGGCCGAGCTCCTTCATCACTTGGCGTGCGAGCTCGCGCTGCTGCTCGCGCGTCGGAATGTTGCCGCCGCCGCCCGATTGAGCCGCCGCGCGGTGGAACAGTCCGGCAGCCGACGGCATGCCCATCAGCGTCGTCACCTTCGAGCCGCCGCCCGACTGGCCATAGATCATGACGCGATCGGGATCGCCGCCGAAGTTCGCGATGTTCTCGCGTACCCAACGCAGCGCAGCCACGAGATCGGTCATGCCGACGTTGGCGGACTCCTCGTACGCCGAGCCGCCGATCTCCGACACGTCGAAGAAGCCGAGCACGTTCAAGCGATGATTCACGGACACTTGCACGACGTCGTGATGACGCGCCATCTGCGCGCCGTCGTGCGCCGCGAGCTCATAGGAAGAACCGAAGCTGTAGCCGCCGCCGTGGATGTAGAACATGACGGGACGCTTGCCGGTCAAGCTCGGCGTCCAAATGTTGAGCTTGAGCATGTCCTCGCTCTGCCACCCGTCGTTCCAGATCTGGATGAACGTCTGTTCGGTGGCCGTCCACGGATGCGGGTTCTGCGGACAGTTTGGACCGTAAATCAATGTCGGCAGCTCATCCTTCCAGGGCTTGGGCGGCTTGGCCGGCAGCCAACGGTTCTCGCCTGCCGTGGTGTCCCCGTAGGGGACGCCCTTGAAGATGAACACGCCATCGTCCACGTAACCGCGCACCTTGCCGTATTGGGTCTTGGCGATCGCCGAGCGCGGCGTGGAAATCGTTCCGGCGCTGCAACGTGCAGCAGCGTTCTTCGTGTTGTTCGACGGTGCCGCGCAGCCTACCGTCGCCGCGCCGAGTCCGGCGACGGACGAGAGAATCAAGGCCTCGCGTCGTGTAATGCCCGTCCGTTTGGTCGAATCAGCCATGCAGATCCCCCTTCGCTAATTCGCTTGAGACTTGATTGATCGAGCACGTGAATCGGCACGGGCGAAGATGCCTCATCGAGGCGCGCTCGCGTACCTCCTTGGCGTTTCTTTTCGTGGAGGCGCAGATGGAGGCGGCGCGCCGTCGTGCCGACGCGCGCCGCAGGTTCAGCGTGGTATGCCGCTCAGCCCCAGACCTCGCGCGCCGTCTCGACGACGAGACGGAGCTTGGCGATCTGCTGCTCGACGGCGATGTCGTTGCCGTGCACGGTGCTGGAGAAGCCGCATTGCGGCGAGAGCGCGAGCTGCTCGAGCGGCACGTAGCGTGCGGCATCGTCGATGCGGCGCTTGAGCTCGTCCTTGCTCTCGAGCTTGCCGAACTTCGTGGTGACCAGGCCGAGCACGACGATCTTGCCCTTCGGCAGGAACCGCAGCGGCCGGAAGTCGCCGCTGCGCTCGTCGTCGTATTCGAGGAAATAGGCATCGACCTTCATGCGCGTGAGCAAGGCTTCGGCCACCGGCTCGTAGCCGCCCTGCGCCGCCCAGGTGCTCTTGAAATTGCCGCGGCACAAGTGCACCGCCAGCGTCATGCCGGCCGGTTTGAGATCGACGACGCGATTGATGAAATCGGCATAGCGATACGGCAGCTCGTTCGGATCGTCGCCGCGCTGCCGCGCCGCCTCGCGCATCTTCTCGTCGCACAGATACGCCAGGTTCGTATCGTCCATCTGCACGTAACGGCATCCGGCCGCCGCGAGCGAACCCAGCTCCGCGGCATACGCTTGCGCGACGTCTTCGTAGAACTGCTCGAGGTCGGGATAGTGCTCTTGGCTGATGCCGGCACGGCCGCCGCGGAAATGCAGCATCGTCGGCGACGGGATCGTCACCTTGGGCGTCTGCTTGGTGTGCGCGGCGAGGAACTTGAAGTCGGCTAGCTGAATGTCCTTGACGTGCCGCACCTTGTCGATGACCCGCATCACGGGCGGCGCGAGCTCTTCGGTGCCGTCCGGCTTTTTGATCGTCACCGGCACGTCGGTCTTGACGCCGCCAAGCTGCTCGAGGAAATCGATGTGGAAATACGTGCGGCGGAATTCGCCGTCGGTGATGCTTTGCAGACCGACGTCCTCCTGCAAGCGGATCGCTTCGATGATGGCGCGATCCTCGACTTCGCGCAGCTGCTCGCGCGTGATCGTACCTTTCGCCGCGGCCTCGCGCGCCTCGAGCAGATACTTCGGACGCAACAAGCTACCTACGTGATCGGCACGAAACGGCAGTTGCGCAGCAGTCGTCATAAGATCCCCCTTCGTCGGATCGTCTCGTCGGTTGCAAGCATGTCGGACCGATGCGTTGCGCGCCCGCGATCCGACGCTCGACTCGCGCAGCCCCTGCGCGGTCGAAACGCTATTTACTCAGACAAGTGACCGAGGCGCAACCTCGGGCGGTGCGCTCGTCGCCAGGCTGCGAGGGCCAGACTGGCCTCATGTAGCGCCGTGCAGCCCGTTCTTGTCAGGCGCGTCTTGCGCAACCCCCTCCACCCCTACCCTGGCGAGCAAACTGCGGGCAAGATGGCGCTCCCAGCACTGCTGAGTGCTGTCCAAGATCGCCCCTGCCTCGACCGATGCTGCGGCGTTCCCAAGATTGCACGCTTACATATAAGTAAGAGAGACCACCGCTAACGAGCTGCTCACGCAGCTCTTCCTCCTGAGAATCCATGTCCGTTGTCGCAGACGCGCCGCACGAGCGCACGTCCTATCGAGCCGCGACCGTGCTCATCGTCGGCCTCTTTATGATGTGGGGTGTCGCCAACAACTTGAACGACCTTCTGGTCGCGCAGTTCAAGAAGGCGTTCCGGCTGAACGATTTCGAGTCCGGCTTCGTGCAGTCGGCCTTCTACATCGGCTACTTCGTGTTCGCGATGCCGGCGGCGCTCTTCATGCGCCGCTACGGGTATCGCGCCGCGGTCGTCCTGGGTCTGCTCCTCTACGGGATCGGCGCGCTGCTCTTCTATCCTGCGGCGCAGCGGCTCGAATACGGCTACTTTCTCGGCGCGTTGTTCGTGATTGCAAGCGGGCTCGCCTTTCTCGAAACGTCGGCCAATCCGCTGATGACGGTGCTCGGACCGCCGGAAAGCGCCGATCGCCGGCTCAACTTCGCGCAATCGTTCAATCCGCTCGGTTGCATCGCAGGCGTGGCGATCGGCAGCCAACTCATCTTTTCGGACGTGTCGCTCGCGCCCGAATCCCTCGCGATGCTTTCCGCGGAAGAAATCGATGCGCTCTACGCCGCGGAAGTGCGCGCCGTGCAGCGACCCTATTTGCTGCTCGGTGTGCTCGTGCTCGTCTGGGCGGCACTCGTCATGCTCGTGAAGTTTCCGAATCTCAACGAAGAACGCGCCGGCGCGGCAAGCCGAATGGGATTATTCGAGAGTCTGCGCGCGCTGCGGGGACAACGGCGGTTTTGGTTCGGCGTCGCGGCGCAGTTCTTTTACGTGGGCGCGCAAGTCGGCGTGCTGAGCTACGTCATTCGCTACGCGCAATTCAATCTGCCGGGCTTGCTCGAGAAGCAAGGCTCGCGCTTCCTGCTGCTCACGCTCGTCGTGTTCACCGTCGGACGCTTCGTCGGCACGGCGCTCATGCGCCGCTACTCTGCCGCCGGACTGATGGCGCTATTCGCCGCAAGCGCCGCTTGTCTCACCGCGCTCGCCGCGAGCATCGGCGGATGCGTTGGCATGGGTGCGCTCGTCGCGACCGGCTTTTTCATGTCGATCATGTTCCCGACGATCTTCTCGCTCAGCCTGCGAGGGCTCGGCGAGCATACGAAAAGCGGCGCCTCGCTCGTCGTGATGGCCATCGTCGGCGGCGCGATCTTCCCCGCCATGATGGGACGCATTTCGGATGCGAGCACGATCAACACGGCCCTTGTGCTGCCGGTCGTCGGTTTCGCCGCGGTGCTCGCGTTCTCGCTGACGACGTGGCGCGCGGAGCGGCGCGCCTGAGATGTGCGCACGACTCGTCTGACGCTCAGACGGTTGCTGATATGCTCGGCGCACACATGAAGATGAGGAATCGCGCGTGAAACTGCTTCGCTACGGACCGCCCGGTCGAGAGCGTCCCGGCCTGCTCGATCGCGACGGACGCATTCGCGACCTGTCGGGCGTCATCGACGATCTTGCCGGCGCTGCGCTGGCGCCGCTCGCCTTGCGCCGCCTGGGCGAGCTCGACCCGGCTAAGCTGCCGCTCGTCGACGCGAACGTGCGGATCGGCCCGTGCGTCGGCGCGGTCGGCAAGTTCGTGTGCATCGGCCTGAACTACTCGGACCATGCCGCAGAGATCGATGCACCGCTTCCGACCGAGCCGGTGGTGTTCTTGAAAGCGACGAGCGCGATTTGCGGCCCGAACGACGACCTCATCAAGCCGCGCGATGCGACCAAGCTCGATTGGGAAGTCGAGCTCGGCATCGTGATCGGCGCAAAGGCGCGCTACGTTTCGGAAGCGGATGCGCTGCGCCATGTCGCCGGCTACTGTGTAGTCAACGACGTTTCCGAACGCTCTTTCCAGCTCGAGCGCGGCGGCACGTGGGACAAGGGCAAAGGATGCGATACCTTCGGACCGATCGGTCCCTGGCTCGTGACCCCGGATGAGGTCGGCGATGTGACGGACCTCTCGCTGTGGGCGTCCGTCAACGGCAAAGTGTTTCAGAACGGCTCGACACGGACGATGATCTTCAAGCCGGCCTTCTTGATCAGTTACCTGAGCCGCTTCATGACGCTGCACCCAGGCGATGTGATCTCAACCGGCACGCCGCCAGGCGCCGGGCTCGGCCAAAAGCCGCCCGTCTTCCTGTCGGAGGGCGATGTCGTGGAGATCGGCGTTGCAGGCCTCGGCACGCAACGCCAACGGGTCGTCGCCGACGTCTGACGCCGCGACCGCCGCATCGCCGTATTGCGACCGGCTTCTCGGCCTGCCACCGCAGCGGCTGCCGTACCTGGGACCCGTTCCCGAAAGTGTGAACGGCAACGGCGCGGCAGCATTTCGGCCATTGAAAGCTTGGGGGAACCAGCCAAGGACGATTTGGGGCATACGAGGATGCAACACATCAACCGACAATGAGCCTTTTCGCATGACTGACAGCGCAACCGCCGAATCGTTGAAGCGCACTTCGCCTGGCGCGCTGCGCTCGCCGATTACGCTCGTGTGTCTCGTCACGGCAATCGTCTATGTCGTTGCCGCCCTGACGCTGTTTCCTGTCGTCGGCCCATTCGCCCAGCACGCGATCATTCTCGCGCTGCTGCTCGCGCCCGCCGTTGCTTTTCTGCTCACCCGCAACAAGTCCTTGCCCGCCCCGGGCACGACGAACACGGCCGAAGAGATCGATCACGAACGGCACATGCTGCGAACGCTGATCGACAGCTTGCCCGACTTCATTTACGCCAAGGACGTCAACTGCAAGTTCCTGCTCGCGAACGACGCCTGCTGTCGCGTCATGGGGACCAACCGCAACGAAGTCGTCGGCAAGGACGACTTCGACTTCTTCCCCAAGGAGCTCGCCGAAGGTTATTTCGAGGACGAACAGCGCGTGATGCGCACGGGCGAACCGCTCCTCAATCGCGAAGAGACGGTCGTCGACCACGATGGCCGCCGCGCGCACGTGCTCACGACGAAGGTGCCGTTGCGCGATGCGCAAGGCCGCGTCATCGGCGTCATGGGCATCGGCCGCGACATCACCGCCCGCGTCGAAGCCGAGAACGCATTGCGCGCCGCGCGGGAGGCCGCCGAGGCCGCCAACCGCGCGAAGAGCGAATTCCTGGCGAACATGAGCCATGAGATCCGCACGCCGATGAACGGCGTGATC
The DNA here is from genome assembly GCA_938008435.1 of uncultured Steroidobacter sp. Classification (GTDB taxonomy): domain Bacteria; phylum Pseudomonadota; class Gammaproteobacteria; order Steroidobacterales; family Steroidobacteraceae; genus Steroidobacter. Next base: position 78,154 of record CALLKK010000006.1, read on the forward strand.
GGCATGAGCGAGCTGCTGCTCGATACGCAGCTCGAGCCGGTGCAGCGCGACTATGCCGAGACGATTCGCGACTGCGGCCGTGCGCTGCTCACCGTCATCAACGACATCCTCGACTTCTCGAAGATCGAAGCCGGCAAGCTCGAGCTCGAGCACATCGACATGGACCTGCGCGACACGTTCCGCGACGTCGCGCGCGTGCTCGCCGTGCAGGCGCACGCGAAGAACCTCGAGCTGACGATGGACATCGATCCGCAGCTGCCCGACATGGTGCGCGGCGATCCGGGGCGCGTGCGGCAGATCCTGCTCAACCTCGGCGGCAACGCCGTCAAGTTCACGCAGAAGGGCGAAGTCTCGCTCAATGTCCGTGTCGTCTCTCACGACGAGAACGGCACGCTCGTACGCTGCGAGGTGCGCGACACCGGCATCGGCATTCCTGCCGACCGCATCGGCGCGCTCTTTCAACCGTTCACGCAGGTCGATGCCTCGACGACGCGACGTTTCGGCGGCACGGGTCTCGGGCTTTCGATCGTGCGCAAGCTCGTCGAGCTCATGGAAGGCGAGGTCGGCGTGGAGAGCACCGAGAACGTCGGTTCCTGCTTCTGGTTCACCGCGCGCTTTGCGCCGTCGCGTGCCCCGGTACCGAAGTTCAATCGCGTCGCGCCGTCGGAGCTCAAGGGCCGGCGTGCGCTCGTCGTCGACGACAACGCGACCAACCGCAAGCTCCTTGCCATTCAGCTCGAACAGTTCGGCATGCGCGTCACGCTCTCGAGCTCGGCCGACGAAGCGCTCGATGCGATGCGTCAGGCCTACGAGGAAGGCGAGCCGTTCGAGATCGCGCTGCTCGATCACGACATGCCGGGCTGCAACGGTGCGGAGCTCGGTCGGCGCATCAATGCCGACGAGAATCTGAAGCTCACGCGCCTGGTGCTGCTCACCTCTTCCGGGCTGCGCGGCGACGCGCTGCATTTCGCGCAGCTCGGCTTTGCCGGTTATCTGCTCAAGCCGGTTGCCGAGAGCGATCTGATCGACTGTCTCCTCGTCGTGCTCGGCAGCGAGGCGAAGGACTGGCACTCGCAGACGCAGCCGATCGTGACGCGGCATGAGCTGCGCGTGCTGCGCAATCGCACCGAGCGCCGCCGCCTGCTGCTCGCCGAAGACGTCATCGTCAATCAGAAGGTCGCCTGCCGCGCGCTCGAGAAGCTCGGCTACGAAGTCGACGCCGTCAACAACGGCCGCGAAGCCATCGAGGCCTGGGAAACGCGCAAGTACGATCTGATCCTGATGGATTGTCAGATGCCGGAAATGGACGGCTACGAAGCGACGCGCGAGATTCGCCGGCGCGAAGGACCGAACGAGCACATCCCGATCATCGCGCTCACGGCGCACGCCATGAAAGGCGCCGACGAGGAGTGCAAAGCCGCCGGCATGGACGATCACCTCACCAAACCGATCGACAGAGAGCTGCTCGATCGAGTGCTGAGGAAATATCTGGCGCGCTGAGCCGACGACTCACCGCTTCGTTACGTTCTCGCTCGCCTCGCGTGCCGGCCGATGCGCCGGCGCGCAAGATCGCGCACGATTTCGCGCGCTGCATTGTGTCCCGGCGCACCCGTCACGCCGCCGCCGGGATGCGCACCCGAGCCGCAGAGATACAACCCCGGAATCGGCGTTCGATAGTCGGCGTACCCGAGTGCAGGGCGTGCCGAAAAGAGCTGATCCAGCGCGAGCGCGCCGTGGAAGATATCGCCGCCGACCAAACCGAACGTGCGCTCGAGATCGAGAGGGCTCAAGATCTGCCGCGCGATGATCGAGGCTTTGAAATTCGGCGCGTAGCGATTCACTGTCTCGATCATGAGATCGGCGACCTGCTCGCGCCGCGCATCCCAAGACGAGCCGTCCGGCAATTGCGGAGCAACGTGCTGACAGAACAAGCTCGCGACATGGCAGCCTGGCGGCGCGAGCGACTCGTCGAGCGTCGAGGGGATGAGCATCTCCACGATCGGCTCGCGCGACCAGCCGCTCGAGCGCGCATCGAAATACGCCTGCTCCATGTAGCGCAGCGTCGGCGCGATGATGATGCCGGCCGTGTGATGCGGCGCGCGCTGCGTGCCCGGCAGACACGTGAAGCTCGGCAGCTCGCTCAATGCAACGTTCATGCGAAACGTGCCGGAGCCGCAGCGCCACCCGCGCATGTGTTCGAGAAAGTCGCGCGGCAGCGCTGCCGGATCGACGAGATCGAGGAACAAGAGCTTCGGATTGACGTTCGCGACGACGGCGCGCGCACGCACTTCGACGCCTTCCGTCGTGACGACCCCCACGGCTCGGCCGTGCTCGAGCAACACTTCGCGCACGCCGGCGCCGACTCGGATCTCCACGCCCCGCGCGCGCGCCGCAGACGCCATCGCCTGCGTAATGGCGCCCATGCCGCCGAGCGCATGTCCCCACACGCCCTTCTTGCCGTTTACTTCGCCGAAGACGTGATGCAGCAGCACATAAGCCGAGCCGGCTGCGTACGGGCTCGTAAAGCTCCCGACGATACCGTCGAACCCGAATACCGCTTTGATGGGATCGCTCTCGAACCAGCCGTCGAGATAATCGCCTGCCGAGCTCGCAAAGAGCTTGAGCAGCTCGCGCCGCAGCGGCAGATCGAGCTGCCTCAGGCGCCGACCGAGCCGGCCGGTGCGCACGAGCTCGCCGAGCGCCGCACGCCAATCGCCCATCACGACATTGGGCGGCGTCTCCAGCACGAGCGCGCGCAAGACGTCCGCAATGCGCTCGAGTCGTTCTGAATAGGCATCGAGCCGCTCGGCATCCTTGGTCGAGAACTTCGCCACTTCCGCGTGCGTACGCTCGCCGCCCACCGCGAGATAGCGCCCGTCTTCGCACGGCAGGAAATTCGCGATCTCCCTTTCGACGATCCGCAACCCGTGACGCGCCAGAGCGAGATCGCGAATGACCTTCGGATTGAGCAGCGAGACGGTGTAAGACGCGGTCGAGTTACGAAATCCGGGATAAAACTCTTCGGTGACCGCCGCACCGCCGACGACGTGGCGGCGTTCGAGCACGAGCACTTTCAGCCCGGCGGCACCGAGATACGCGGCACAGGTAAGCCCGTTGTGTCCGCCGCCGATGACGACGATATCGTACGGTTCTGGCATGTGAATGCGCGTCCCTTCCAGGCCGCGCATCATGCCATAGGCCGCGGTTGGCGCACGAAATCGAGAGGGCGTAGCCTGCTCGCCCTCTCGACAGCGGTCAGCTGACCACTTTGATGCGGCGAGGCTGCGCCTTCGGCTGCTTCTGGATGGTGATCTCCAGCACGCCGTTGCGGCCGCGCGCCTTGATGTTCTCCGAATCGATGCTGTCCGGCAGGATGAAACGGCGATGGAACCGGCCGCTGCCGCGCTCGATGCGCGACTGCACCTCGCGTTCGTCCTTGCTCACAGGCTTCGGCGTCGAACGCTCGCCTGCGAGCGTGAGCACGCCGTTCGCCAGCGTCACTTCGACATCGCTCGGCTCCACGCCGGGCAGATCGACGTACAGCTCGAAGCGATCGTCATATTCGTGAATATCGACGGCCGGAACCCACGCAGCGGTCGCCCCGCTCGTTTCGGATCCTTCCAGCGCGTTGAATATTCGATTGATCTCCTCCCTCAGCTGAGCGAAAGGCGCCCACTCGTGATAGGGAGTCAGTGCCATACAGCAGCCACCTCCTTTGTCATTCGTTGGACGTTCACCGTCTGGCCCGATAGCTGAGGATGGCGCGATCGCTTTCAAGGGCGGAGGAACGGCGTCCGACAACGCCGCACGCCTTGCTCGCCTGGCAGGAACCAGCAACCGAACGCAGCCGTTCCCGTTGCACCACTACCCAGGAGTCGTGCGCCATGACGGAAATCTTGCCGAGCGCCTCGTATGTCCACAGCGCCAAAGGCCGCGACGCGGCGGCGCGGCCGACCGTGCTCGCCTTGCTCGAAGAGAGCGCGCTCGATTCCGAGCAGAGCGCGCAGCTTTGGCGCCTGCTCGAAACGCCGCAAACAGTCGAGTCGTTGTGCCGGTCGCTCGGGACCGAGGAGGACACGGGCATTCGCGCGGCACTGGGCGTGCTCTACGAGGACGAGCTCATCGACCTCTCGCCCGATACGTAACGAGCGCTCGCTCGTTTCGCGCAGGCGCCGCGCCACCGGGCCCGATGCGCGACCGATTGCCGTCGATTTGGGGAGAAGCCCTCCTCTGCGCCATACTGCGCACACCACGCTCGACGATAACGACGCGGGGCTTGGCTTCCCGACGCGCAGAACGCTCGACGATGCGCCTGCTACTCATCGAAGATCATCACGACATCGCGGCGAATATCGCCGAATTCTTCGAGGCCCGCGGCACGCAGGTCGATCACGAGGTCGATGGCGAGACTGGCCTGCGCAGAGCATTGGCCGAGTCGTACGACGCGATCGTGCTCGATCTGATGCTGCCCGGTCTCGACGGCCTGACGCTCTGCCGCCAGCTGCGCCAAGCCGGCCGCACCCGCGTGCCGGTGCTCATGCTCACCGCCAAGGATCTCATCGAAGACAAGATCGAAGGCTTCGAGGCCGGCGCCGACGACTATCTCGTCAAACCATTTTCATTGGCCGAGCTCGAGGTGCGCATCAAAGCGCTCGTGCGGCGCGCGAGCGTGCCGCAGGCGCGCCGCGTGCTGACCGTGGCGGACCTCACGTTCGATCTCGATACGCTCGAGGCGCACCGCGGCGGCGAACCGGTCAAGCTGAATCCGACCACGCGTCGCATCCTGATGCTGCTCATGCAGAACTCTCCGCGCGTCGTCACGCGCGCGGAGCTCGAGCGCGAGCTGTGGGGCGATCAGCCGCCGCAGGGCGATTTCCTGCGCGCCCACATTCACGCCCTGCGTTCGGCCATCGACAAGAACTTCAACGTCAAGCTGCTGCACACCATTCATGGCACGGGCTACCGGCTCTCGGCGGATCCCGCTCGTTGAGCGCGCGCTGGCGCGCTACCGTCGCCTGACGCTGCGCACGCGCATCGCCGGCACAATGATCGCGCTCGTTGCGGTCGCGGGCGTCGTCTTGAGCGCCTGGGCGTATCTCGCCGACGAGCGCCTGAAGCGCAACATCACGTTCGATCTACTTTCCGAAGAGCTCACGCACTTCGAGCAGCGCATGCGCATCGATCGCGGCGCCGAGCCGCTGCGGTCGGCGCGCCTCAGCATCTACCGCTCGAGCGACGTCGCCGAGCTGCCGCGCCACATCGCGATGCTCAGGCCCGGCGCAATGCATCGTGTGCGCTGGCAAGGACGGCTGCTCGATGTGCTCGTGCGCGACAGCGACTTCGGGCGGCTCTACATCACGTACGACGTCACCGCGCATGCGCGGCAAGAAACGCTGGCGATCCTGGTGCTTGCGCTCGGCGTAGCGGCGATCGTATTGCTCGCGGCGCTTGCAGCGAGCGCCATTTCGCGTCGCCTCGTCGAACCGATCAACGCGCTTGCCGATCGGCTCACGCAGATCGATCCGCAGGAGCGCTACGTGCGCATCGGCGCGCAGTTCGCAGGCAACGAGCTCGAGCCGATCGCCCGTTCGGTCGATACCTTCATGGAACGATTGGACGGCTTCGTCGATCGCGAGCAGTCGTTCACCGCTGCGGCGAGCCACGAGCTGCGCACGCCGCTTGCCGTGATGCGCGGTGCGGTCGAGTTGCTCGAAGCGCAAGCGGCCGATCGGCCAGGCGCAGCGAAGGCGCTCGCACGCATCCAGCGTGCCGTGCGCGACATGAGCGAATTCACCGATGCACTGCTCGCACTGTCGCGCGAGCAGCAGGCGCCCGCGCCGGCGGACGCACGCTGCGACGTGTGCGGCGTGCTTGCGCGCGTGGTGGAAGATCAGCGCAGCGTCGCGGGCGATCGATGCATCCTGCTCGATGTCGAGGCCAATGCCTCCTTGAGCGTTGCGGCGCCGGAAAGCATGGTGGCCATGACGGTCAGCAATCTCGTCCGCAACGCCGTGCGGCACGGCACGGGACGGGAGATCCGCTGCGAGATCCGCGACCGCACGCTCATCGTCAGCAATTCGGGCACATTGCCGGACGGCGACCTGCTGCATGCCGCGCGGCGCTTCACGACGCATCCGGCCGGTCACGGCATGGGCCTGTACCTCGTGCGCCGCATCTGCGAGCGCTACGGCTGGGCGATCAGCCTCGAGAACACGCCGACCGGCGTGAAAGCGACGGTGGAATTCCGCTAGCAGGCAGTCCTGCCGACGGGCGAGGATTCACGCTGCGTGAAGGCAGCGCCCGGTTTTCGCGAACGCGCGAGCGTCGAAGCGCCCGTATTTGCGCGGCGAATTTCCGTTTTACGCAGCGCCGCGGGCGCCTGCGAGCCAGTTTGGCCAATCGGCCGGGGCGGCTGTGCTAGCATTCGCACCCCCCTACTTTTCCCGTCGTTACGGAGTTCGTCGATGGCGACTGCGGTCAAGCTCAACGTGCCCCCGCAGGGGCAGAAGATCACCATTCAGAACGGCAAGCTCGTCGTTCCCGATCAACCGATCATCCCCTTCATCGAAGGCGACGGCACCGGGCCGGATATCTGGCGCGCGTCGGTTCGCGTGCTCGATGCGGCGGTGGAAAAAGCATACGGCGGGAAGCGCAAGATCCAGTGGATGGAGGTCTATGCGGGGCAGAAGTCGAAGGATCTGTTCGACACGTGGTTGCCCGACGAAACCGTCGAAGCGTGCCGCGATTACCTCGTCTCCATCAAAGGCCCGCTCACCACGCCGGTCGGCGGCGGCATTCGTTCGCTGAACGTCGCGCTGCGCCAGCTGCTCGACCTCTATGTCTGCCTGCGCCCGGTGCGCTGGTTCAAGGGCGTGCCCTCGCCCGTCAAGACGCCTGAAAAGGTCGACATGGTGATCTTCCGCGAGAACACCGAGGACATCTACGCGGGCATCGAGTTCGAGGCGGGCACGGAAGACAACAAGAAGTTCCTCGAGCTCTTCAAGCAGGCGTTCCCGAAGCAGTATCAGAAGATCCGCTTCCCGAACACCTCCGGCATCGGCATCAAGCCCGTGTCGCAGGAAGGCACCGAGCGTCTGTTCCGTGCGGCGATCGAGTACGCCATCAAGAACAAGCGCAAGAGCGTCACGATCGTGCACAAGGGCAACATCATGAAGTTCACGGAAGGCGCGTTCCGTAACTGGGCGTACGCGCTGGCCGAGAAGGAGTTCCCCGAGCAGACCTACACCTGGGAGCAGTGGGAGCGCACCAAGGCTGCCAAGGGCGAGAAGGCCGCCAACGAGGAGCAAGAAGCGGCGAAGAAGGCCGGCAAGATCATCATCAAGGACGCGATCGCCGACATCACGCTGCAGCAGGTGCTCACGCGCCCCGACGAGTTCGACGTCATCGCCACCATGAATCTGAACGGCGACTACCTGTCGGACGCGCTCGCCGCGCAGGTCGGCGGCATTGGCATCGCCCCGGGCGGCAACATCAACTACGTCACCGGACATGCCGTGTTCGAAGCGACGCACGGCACGGCGCCGAAGTATGCAAACCTGGACAAAGTCAATCCGGGCTCGGTCATCCTCTCCGGCGAGATGATGCTGCGCTACATGGGCTGGACCGAAGCGGCCGACGCCATCATCGCCGCGACGGACAAGACAATCGGCGAGAAGGTCGTCACCTACGACTTCGCACGTCTCATGGACGGCGCGAAGGAGGTCAAGTGCAGCGAGTTCGCGGATGCGCTGATCCGCAATCTGTAAGCCGCTGCCACGGCATCCGCTTGCACGATCGGGGCGCGCAATGCGCCCCGATTCGTTTCTGGGTCGTGCGTTTGCGCGCCGGCCGCGGCATCATGAACGCCGACTCTTGAACGCCGCAGCGCAGACAGCATTTGTAGCGCGCACGTTCGCGAGGTCACGCCACCATGCAGAGAGCATTCATCGTCATCGGCATCTTGATCGTCCTGATCGGGCTCGCCTGGCCTTGGCTCTCGAAGCTCCCGCTCGGCCGCCTGCCCGGCGACATCGTGGTCGATCGACCGGGCTTCAAGTTCTTCTTCCCGATCACGACGATGCTGATCGTCAGCGTCGTCCTGTCGCTGCTCGCGTGGCTGTTCCGGCGCTGAGGTAAACGCGGGCGCCGACAGCGCGGCACCAGGCCGCTATTGCTGTGCAGCCTGCAACGCTCGCTCCAGATCCGCGAGCAAATCCGCCTCGTCTTCGAGGCCGATCGACAGACGAATGGTGCGCGGCGTTACGCCCGCCCATTGCCGCTCCTGTTCATTCAAGTCGCGCGGCAGCATCAATTGACCGGGCTGCACGAGCGATTCGACCGAACCGAGGCTTGCCGAAATCGCGAAAAACTTCAGCGCATCCGCGAAGCGAGCCGGATCGACGTTCGGCGCCAGCTCGAACGTGACGATCGAGCCGAAATCCCGCATCTGCCTGCGCGCCAGCTCGTGCTGCGGGTGCGACTCGAGTCCCGGGTAATGCACGCGCGCGACCGCCGGATGGCCCTCCAGGAAACGCGCGATCGCAAGGGCCGTGCGGACTTGCCGCTCGATGCGGACGAAATAAGTCTTGAGCCCGCGCTGAATCAGGAATGCCGTCGTCGGATCGAGCGTCGCGCCGACCACCACGAAATCGCGCTCGAGCGACTTGATGAGCCGGCGCGAGCCGATCACCGCACCGCCCATCACATCGCCGTGGCCGGATGCGAACTTCGTCAGGCTGTGCACGTAGAGATCGACGTCGAAGGCGCCGTGGTTGTGAAACCCGGCGAACGTATTGTCGAGCACGGTGAGCGCGCCGTGCGCGCGTGCCGCCGCCGTGATGCGTGCGATGTCCGCGATCTTCAGCATCGGGTTGCTCGGCGATTCGAAGATCACCAAGCGCGTCGGCGTGGCAGCGAGCGTGGCCTCGATCGCGTCCGTGTCCTCGATCGACAGCATCGTGTGTCTGACGCCGTAACGCGCCAGCAGACGCCGCACCATGTAACGCGTCGGCTGATACATCTCGGCAAACAGCAGCACGTGGTCGTTCTGCTTTAGGAGCGCGAGCAACGTCAGATTGACGGCCGCCACGCCCGAGGCCGTCACGAGACAGTCTTCGCGGCCTTGCAGCGCCGCGAGGGTGAGCTCGAGCTGCCGCAACGTGGGGTTCGAAACGCGCGAATAGACGAAGCCTTCGCGCTCGCCGCGATTGTGCTTCTCCGACTCGGCGACGCTGTCGAAGGTGAATTTCACCGACTGATAGATCGGCGCCACGAGCGGCCGGTTATCCGGCGGCACGTTCACTTTGGGCGGATGATTGACGCGGGTGGGATCTTTCATCGTTGCTGCACTCTGCAAGAGGCCGGCGCACGATGCAACCGGCCGCGAGGACTGCCTGCACCGAGCTCAGAGCTTGCGCAGCCGATCGGCCGCCTGTTCGAGCGTAGCGTCGCTCTTCGCAAAGCAGAAACGCAACGACCGGATCCGCGGCGGATCGGCGTAGAACGGCGTGATCGGAATCGCTGCGACGCCCGCTTCCTTCAGCACCCGCTCCGCGAACTCGACGTCGGCGACGTCCGCGATCGCGCTGTAGTCGAGCAACTGGAAGTACGAACCTGCCGCCGGCTGCCAGGCGAAGCGCGAGCCGCGCAGCCGTTCGAGAAACAGATCGCGCTTGCGCTGATAGAAGGACGCGAGCGTCGCGTTGTGCTCAGGGGCAAGCGCCAAGAAATCCGCGATCGCGTGCTGCAACGGCGTCGCGATGCTGAAGGTATTGAACTGATGCACACGCCGGATTTCGCGCGTGATCTCGGGCGGCGCCACCGCATAGCCGACACGCCAACCGGTCGCATGCATCGTCTTGCCGAACGAAAAGATCGCCACGCCGCGCGCGGCCAGCTCCGGATGCGTCAGGATCCCGGCATGCTGCGCGCCGTCGTAGACCATGTGCTCGTAGACCTCATCGGACAGCACGAGCGCCTCGGTCGGACGCAGGAGCTCGGCCAGCGCTGCAAGATCCGCCGGCCGCAAGATCGTCGCCACCGGATTGTGCGGCGTGTTGATGATGACGAGGCGCGTTCGCGCGGTGAACGCGTCCTTGACGCGCTCCCAGTCGATCTCGAATGCAGGCGGCGTGAGCGCGATGCGCACCGGCTTGCCGCCCGCAAGAAGCACGGCAGGCTCGTAGGAGTCGTAGCTCGGATCGAACAGGATGACTTCGTCGCCGGGATGCACGAGCGCCGCCACTGCCGAGAAAATCGCCTCGGTCGCGCCGAGCGTGATCGTGATCTCGGCCTCCGGGTCCGGCACGCGCCCGTAGCTCGCGCCGAGCTTCTCCGCGATCCGCTCGCGCAGCTGCGCCACGCCGATCATCGGTGCGTATTGATTGCGCCCTGCCGCCACGTGCTGCGCGACGAGATCCTTCAGCAGCTGCGGCGGATCGAAATCCGGGAAGCCTTGCGCCAGATTGATCGCCCCGAGCTCGTGCGCTCGGTTCGTCATCACCGTGAAGATGGTGGTGCCGATATGGGGCAGCTTCGACCGCATCGCCGTCCGACGGTCAGCCCGTCATCGGCCCGCCCCTCGCGTTTCGAGCTGGCGACGCCGCTCCTGCCTTGCCATGAGCACGCCCGCGGTGATCACGAAGATCGTGACGATGCCGACCATGATGGTCGCCAGCGCGTTGATCTCCGGCGTGATGCCGCGGCGGACGGTGGAGAAGATCATCATGGGCAGCGTATTGGTCGAAGGACCGGCCGTGAAGCTCGCGATGACGAGATCGTCGAGCGACAGCGTGAATGCCAGCAGCCACCCCGAGATCATCGCCGGCGCGATGATCGGCAGCGTGATCACCATGAAAACCTTCCAGGGACGCGCGCCGAGATCGAGTGCCGCTTCCTCCAGCGAATCGTCCATGGAAGACAGGCGCGATTGCACGATGACGGCGACGTAGGACATCGTGAGCGTGATGTGCGCGATCGTGATCGTGCTGAAGCCGCGCGTATCCGGGATGAACGGCAACGGCGCGAGCGCGACAAAGAGCAAGAGCAGCGACAGACCCGTGATGACTTCCGGCATCACGAGCGGCGCAGTCACCATGCCCGAGAACAGCGTGCGCGTGCGGAAGTGACCGAAGCGCGCGAGCGCAAATCCCGCCATCGTGCCGATGATCACCGCGCACGTCGCGCTCACGGCAGCGATGCGCACGCTGAGCCAGGCCGCTTCGAGCATGCGCCGGTTGTGGAACAGCTCGCCGTACCACTTGACCGAAAAGCCGCCCCACACCGTCACGAGCTTCGACTCGTTGAACGAGAAGACGATCATCGAGATGATCGGGACGTACAGGAACGCGAACCCGAAGACCAAGGCGCTCAGCAGGAAGACGGAGCGATTCCGATTCATCGTTGCTGCTCCCCGCTCGCTTCCTGCAGCTGGTAGCGCTGGAAGATGACGATCGGAATCACGAGCAGGAGCAGCAGCGCAATCGCCACTGCGCTCGCGACCGGCCAATTGCGATTGAGGAAATACTCATCCCAGAGCACGCGGCCGATCATCAGCGAATCGGTGCCGCCGAGCAGGCGCGGAATGACGAACTCGCCTACCGCCGGAATGAACACCAGCATCGAGCCGGCGATGATGCCCGGCTTCGACAGCGGCAGCGTGATGCTGAGGAACGCGCGGAACGGACGGCACCCGAGATCGACCGCAGCCTCGAGCAACGTCGGATCGTGTTTCTCGAGATTGGAGTAAAGCGGCAGGATCATGAACGGCAGATACGAGTACACGATGCCGATGTACATCGCGAAATCGGTCTGCAGCATGACGATCGGCTCGTCGATGATGCCCGTCCACATCAGGAACTGATTGATCACGCCGTGATTGTTGAGCAGTCCCATCCAGGCGTAGACGCGCAGCAGGAACGACGTCCAGAACGGCAGGATGACGAGCAGGAGCAGCGTGTTGCGCCAGCTCGGATCGGCACGCGCGATGCCGTACGCCATCGGATAGCCGAGCAGAAGACACAGGATCGTCGAGACGGAGGCGACCTTGAGCGAGCTCAAGAACGCCTGCACATAGAGCGAATCGCTCAGCAGGAACAGATAGTTGGCGAAGGTGATCTTGACGTGCAGCGCGTGCCCTTCGACCCACTCCCAGATCGGCGCATACGGCGGCGAGCCGAGCCAGCGCGTCTCCGCGAAGCTGATCTTGAAGACGATGATGAACGGAATGAGGAAGAAGATGAGCAGCCACACCCACGGCACGGCAATGACGAGGGTGCGCCCCGTGACGCCGGCACGCCGCAAGATGCCTTGCGACCAACGATACGGCGGCGAGGCCATGACGGTCGTGAGCGCCTTGTCGAGGCCTGCGAGAATGCGTTGACCGAGCGTGACGTAGCTGGGATTGGCCATTGCCGGATGCTCAGTTGTAGCGCTGCGTCGGTGCGCCCTGTCGTTGGCGGTCGCGCCTTCCTCGCGCGTCTCTTGCCGGGACCGCCGCGGGCGTGTGCGTCATTTATTCCGTCACCACCACGCTGCTCGACTCGTCCCAGCTCACCCAGACACGCTCGTCCCATGTCAGCTCGTTCTCGGCGTGTCGATAGGTGTTCGGTTTGGTGACGCGGACGCGCCTACCCGAATCGAGCTGCACGATGTAGATCGACAGATCGCCCATGTAGGCGATCTCCTTGATGATGCCGCTCGCTCGGTTGTACTCGCCCGGCGGCTGCTCGCGCGAGAGCACCATCTTCTCCGGACGAATCGCCGCCCAGACGATCGCATCGGGCGCGGTGCTGACGCCGTGCCCGACGTAGATCACGCCGCCGAGATCGGGCGAATCGATGGTGACGTGATCGGGCTCGTCCTCGACGATGCGCCCCTCGAACATGTTCACGTTGCCGATGAACTCGGCGACGAAACGCGAGTTTGGGAACTCGTAGATGTCGTGCGGCGTGCCCACCTGCACGATCGAGCCCTGGTTCATGACGCCGATGCGCGAGGCGAGCGTCATCGCCTCTTCCTGATCGTGCGTCACGACGATGAAGGTCACACCGAGGCGCTCCTGGATGTTCACGAGCTCGAACTGCGTGTGCTCGCGCAGCTTCTTGTCGAGCGCACCGAGCGGCTCATCGAGCAAGAGGAGCTTCGGGCGCTTGACGAGCGAGCGCGCCAGCGCCACGCGCTGGCGCTGTCCGCCGGAGAGCTGATGCGGCTTGCGCTTCTCCAAGCCGTTTAGCTTGACGATCGAGAGCATCTCGGCCACGCGGTCGCGGATCTCATCGCGCGGGAGCTTTTCCTGCTTCAGGCCGAAGGCGACGTTCTGCTCGACCGTCATGTGGGGAAAGAGCGCGTAGGACTGGAACATCATGTTCACGGGGCGCTCGTACGGGGGCACGCCCTCCATGGGGACGCCGTCGATGAAGATGCGGCCGGACGTCGGCCGCTCGAAGCCGGCGAGCATGCGCAAGAGCGTCGTCTTGCCGCAGCCCGACCCGCCGAGCAGACAGAAGATCTCGCCGCGATAGACGTTCAACGTCACATCGTCGACGGCGACGAACTCCCCGAACTTCTTGGTGACGTTTTCGATGCGAATGTAGGGCTGCGCCTTGGGGTCGAGCCAAGGCGCAGTGCCCTCATCAGGTCGAGCGGCCATGGGCGGCGCTTATTTCCCCGTCATGAAACGCGTCCACATACGCGTCATGATGCGCGTCGTTTCCTCCGTATCCGTCAGGTCGGGCGCCAGCGTCGCCATGATCTCGGGCGGCGGATAGACGCCCGGGTCGTTGCGCACCGACTCGTCGACGAGCGGGGTCGCTTCCTTGTTGCCGTTCGCGTAATTCGTGTAGTTGCTGACGGCCGCGATAACTTCCGGACGCAGCATGTAATTGATGAACGTATGCGCGTTCTTCGGATGCGGCGCGTCTTTCGGAATCAGATAGCTGTCGAACCAGATGATCGAGCCTTCCTTCGGGATCACGTACTTGATGGTGTGTCCCGTGTTGTTCTCCTCGGCGCGATCGCGGGCCTGCAGGATGTCGCCGCTATAGCCCACCGCAAGACAGATCTCGCCGTTCGCAAGGTCGGCGATCATGCGCTGCGTGTCGATGTAGCGCAGGAACGGACGGATCTTCATAAGGGCTTCGCCCGCCGCCTCGAGATCGGCCGGATCCTGGCTGTTCGGATCCTTGCCCAAGGCAGACAGCGTCATGCTGAACATCTCGGTCGCCGAGTCGAGCACCGCGACGCCGCACTTCTGGAAGTTCTTGACCACGTCCGGATCGAACACGAGCCGCCAGCTGTCGACCGGCGCGTCCTTCATCGCCGCCAGGATCTTCGCCTCGTTGTAACCGATACCGGTCGTACCCCACATGTGGAGCACGGCATAGTCGTTGTTCGGATCCTGCAGCGCGAGGCGCGCCTGGATCTCGGGATCCATGTTCTTCAGATTCGGCAGCAGGGACTTGTCGAGCTTCTGGTAATAGCCCGCCTGAATCTGCCGCTCGTACGCCGAAGCCGACGGCACCACCACGTCGTAGCCGGAGTTACCGGGAGCGAGCTTGCTGTCGAGCTCTTCGTTGCTGCCGTAGTTGCTGACGGACACCTTGATGCCGAACTCCTTCTCGAAGTTCTCGATGGTGTCCTCGGCGAGATAGTCGTTCCAGATATATAGGTTGAGTAACGGCTCTTCCGCAGCGTCGCCGCTCCCCGCGCCGGCGACCGTCTCGTCCTTCTTGCCGCAAGCCGCCACCGCGATGCCAACCGCGGCAACTGCCACCCCTACGCGCAGCCTGTTGAACATTACGAGCTTCTCCACGACGTGATCGGCGCACGCGCGCCGGCGGCGCAGAGCGTAGCGCACGCGAAGTGAGATGGGTAGGCCGTTATCAGCGTACGTTGCCCGCCGACCGGCCGCCGTCGAAGCTGGAGAAACTCGCGCCGCGCGAGGCGTCAGAGGCGTCAACGGGAGCGGCGCGAATCGATGTACGCGGCAGACTGCCGCGCTCGAAGATGCCTCAAGCGAGTGCGCCGTACCGGGCACTTCGCCGTCATTACAGTCGTCAACACGTCGTTGTCTCCAAGTCGTTAAGTCCGTTCGATCTCCGGGCGGCGTTCGTTCCATCTGCTCCGGGCCGCGTTCGGTGGGCCCCGGCATGAGCCGGAGGACCGCCGCGGCTCGCGCCGCCTAAACGTTGAGCAGCAGGTGTTCGCGCTCCCAGGAGCTGATCACCTGCAGGAAGGTCTCGTATTCGTTCTCCTTGACCGCCGTATAGGCGATCACGAAGCGCTCGCCGAGGATGTCGATGAGCGGGCGGCATTCGCGTAAAAGCCGCAGCGACTCTTCGAGGTTACGCGGCAGCGAGAACGGCAGGTCGTAAGCACTTCCCGTAATCGGCTCGGTCGGCTTGAGCCCCTCGATCATCCCGAGGTAGCCGCACGCGAGCGAAGCTGCGATTGCAAGATACGGGTTTGCATCGGCGCCGGCGATACGGTTTTCCACCCGGCGCGCCGACGGCGCGGAGACCGGTACGCGCAGGCCGGCCGTGCGGTTGTCGTAGCCCCAATGCGTGTTGATCGGCGCCGAATGATGTCGCGTGATGCGCCGATAGGAATTCACATTAGGCGCGAACAGGGACATTGCCGCAGGCAGGTACTTCTGCAGCCCGGCGATGTGCGAGAAGAACAGCTGCGTCGGCCGCCCTTCCGCATCGCTGAAGATGTTCTGGCCGGTGCGCTTGTCGATGATGCTCTGGTGAATGTGCATCGCGCTGCCCGGCTCGCGCGCCATGGGCTTGGCCATGAACGTCGTGTACATCTTGTGGCGCAGCGCCGCCTCGCGCGCCGTGCGCTTGAACAGGAACACCTGATCGGCGAGCGAGAGCGCGTTGCCGTGCAGGAGATTGATCTCCATCTGGGCCGCGCCGTCCTCGTGGATCAGCGTATCGATCTCGATGTCCTGCGCTTCGCAGAAGGCATAGATGTCGTCAAACAGCGGGTCGAACTCGTTGACCGCCGCGATCGAGTACGACTGGCGCCCGATCTCGGGACGGCCCGAGCGGCCGATCGGCGGACGCAAGGGATAGTCGGCGTCCGTGTTGGGCTCGACGAGGAAGAACTCGAGCTCGGGCGCGACCACCGGCTCCCAGCCGTGCTGGGCATAGAGCTCGAGCACGTGCTGGAGCACGTAACGCGGCGCCATCGTCACCGGCCGGCCGTCCGAATAGAAGCTGTCGTGGAGCACTTGCGCCGTGGGCTCGGCGGCCCACGGAACGACGCGCACGGTGTTCGGATCCGCCTTGAGCACGATGTCGATCTCGGACGGGCTGATCGCGCGCTCGTCGTCCGGATATTCGCCCGTCACCGTCTGCAGGAAGATGCTCTCGGGCAGGCGCATGCCCTCTTCTTCCGCAAACTTCTCGGCCGGCATGATCTTCCCGCGCGGCACGCCGGCCATGTCGGGAATGATGGCCTCGACTTCGGAGATGCCGTGTTCTTTGAAGAACTGCTGGATTTTGCTCATACACGTTGCCTCATCGCGCGCTCCCGTGCGGCCTCGCCGAAGGCGACGAACAGGGCACGCGAAACCGGGTTGTTCTGAAACTTCCACTCGGGATGCCACTGAACGGCCAGAGCGAACGACGGCGCATGGCGCACCCGAAACGCTTCGATCACACCGTCCGGTGCTCGCGCCTCGACTTCGAGGTCGCGACCGAGCTGCTGCACGCCCTGTTCGTGCAGCGAATTGACCAAGATCTTCGACTGACCCGCGAGGCCGTGCAGCACGCCTCCCGGCGTCAGCTCGACTTCGTGCGCGGGGCCGTACTGCTCATCGACGGGCGCATCCGGATTCTCGCGGTGGTCGTTGTGGCCCGGCACCTCGTGCAGCTTCTGCCAGAGCGTGCCGCCGAAGGCGACATTCATTTCCTGAAAGCCACGACAGATGGCCAGAATCGGCATGCCGGCCTCGACGACGAGCGGAATGAGCGGCAGCGTCGTCGCGTCGCGATGAGGATCGTGCAAGGTCCCCGGCTCGCTCGCCGGTCCGCCGTAATGATGCGGCTCGACGTTCGAGGCGCTCCCGGTCAGCAGAATGCCGTCGAAGTCCGCGAGGAGCTCTCGGATGTTGAAGCGCTCGCCGAGCGCCGGGATCAACACCGCATGGGCATTCGCCCCCTCGATCACCGCGCGGATGTACTTCTCGCCGACGCAATGGAAATAGTGATCGCCCAACAGACGCCGGTCGGCGGGGATTCCGATGAGCGGCTTGCGAGTCAGCACGTTTAAGATCTTTAACGGTTGGCAGGGCTGCCAACCCTCCAGGGAGCTTGCATTTAACCACAAACCGCCCCCTTCTGCCCGGACAGCCGTCGCACCGCCACGAGAAGCGCTTTTGAATCAATGGGTTATGCCGGATGCCCGCCAACGACCGCGCTTGCTCGGGCGGGGCTGCGCTCGATATCCTGCCGCGCCCAATCGGCTCTGCATTTTTTGGAAATCTTAAACATTGCATACCGGTGGGCACCGTCCGACGCTGCTAGTGACCGCAGCAGCGCGCGCGTGAACACCGTCCGCACCGTCTATCCGTTCGTCGCATGAGCTCAGCCCACGTGTCTTCGTACTATGCCGCGTCCGCCAACCCCTTCCCTGAGTGCCCCGCGCTCACGGGCGAGACGATTGCCGACGTGTGCGTCATCGGCGGCGGCATGGCAGGCTGCTCCACCGCGCTGCACCTCGCCGAGCGCGGCTATCGCGTGGCGCTCGTCGAAGCGAAACGCATCGGCTGGGGCGCCTCCGGCCGCAGCGGCGGTCAGGCGCTCGTGGGATTCGCATCCGGGCAGGAAGAGCTCGTCCGGCAAGTCGGGCAGGATGACGCCCGCCGCATGTGGGACATCTCGGTCGAAGCGCTCGATACGATCGAAGAGCTGATCGGCCGCTATCAAATCGAGTGCGACTTTCAGCGCGGCGCGCTCTTGGTCGCGCTCAAGCCCAGGCAGCGCACCCAGCTTCTGACCGAAATGGAGGAGCTGCGCTCGCGCTACGGGTACGAGCATCTCTCGTTCCTCGAACGCGCCGACGTGGAAGCGCTGCTCGCGACCAAACGCTACTGCGCCGGCGTGCTCGACAGCCGCAGCGGCCACCTGCATCCGCTCAACTTCACGCTCGGCTTGGCAAGCGCGGCGCGGCAGCACGGCGTGGCGATCTACGAAGACTCGCCGGTCGTCGCAATCCGCCCCGGCGAGCCCGCGGTCGTCCAGACACAGCGCGGCTCGGTCAAAACGCGCTTCGTGGTGCTGTGCTGTAACGCGTACATCGGCTCACTGTCGAAAGCGCTGCGCGCGCGCATCATGCCGGTCGGCACCTATATCGTCGCGACCGAACCGCTCGGCGCAGCGCGCATGCAAGAGATCATGCGGCGCAATGTCGCCGTCTCCGACGTCAACTTCGTGCTCGATTATTTCCGCCGCTCGGCCGATCACCGCCTGCTCTTCGGCGGCCGCGTCAGTTATTCGGGCCTGCGCTCGATCGGCACCGAACGAGCGACCCGCCGGCGCATGCTGAATGTCTTCCCACAGCTTGCCGACGTGCGCATCGACTATGCCTGGGGCGGCTACGTCGACATCACGATGAGCCGAGCACCGGATTTCGGGCGGCTGGCCGCGAACGTTTATTACCTGCAAGGCTTCTCCGGGCATGGCATCGCGCTCTCGACGGTCGCCGGCAAGCTGGTGGCGGAGGCGATCGCGGGTCAGGCGGAGCGCTTCGATCTGTTCGCGAAGCTCAAGCACCGCAACTTCCCCGGCGGCCCCTGGCTGCGCACGCCGGCGCTGGTGCTGGCGACGACGTGGTATCGGTTGAGGGATTGGCTTTAGGTCGGGGCCCTGGGCACTGGGCTCTGGCTGGTAAGAGCGAGCGCGCACTGACGCGCGCAGCTCAGTCGCCCGAGTAGGAGCAGCCGCTCGTGCACGTTTCGTGGACGACGACGCGTGTCAGGAGCGGGAGCTTCGGTTTCATCTCGGCCCAGATCCACTTCGCAAGCTGCTCGCTCGTCGGATTCTCTAGGCCGGGAATCTCATTGAGATAGTGGTGATCGAGGCGGTCGAAGGTCGGCTGGAACGCCGCGCGCACGTCCGCGAAATCCATGACCCATCCCGTGTGGGGATCGACCTCGCCGCTCAGATGGAGCTCGATCCGGAACGAATGCCCGTGCAGACGGGCACACTTGTGCCCGGGCGGAACGTTCGGAAGACGATGAGCGGCTTCGATGGTGAACGTGCGAAACAGGTCCATTGGGCGGCCCGTCAACCGCGCACGATCGAGGCCACGTCAGCTCAGGCGGCTTTGCGGCGGCGCGAGCTGGAGGCGCAGTTGCAGGTGCCGCACGTGCAACGGATCGAATGACACTCGCCGCACACGCTGAAATCGACGGAGCCGAAGTGACGGCGGCAATGCTCGCAATAGGGCTTGCGACGGTTGGAACGGGCAGCGCGATAGGCCTGCACCTGCTCGGCGCTCACCCCTTCATCGGCGGCCTGCAGGTCTTTGCTGACGATCGCGCGCAGGAACGTGCTGGAACCCATCGTGCCGACCTTGAACAGGCGCATCTGCTCGCGGGCCAATCCCATCTGGGCAATGGGATCGTAAATGACGACACCAAGCTTCGGATGGACAAAGACCTGCAACGAATCGGCACTCATGACACGTAAAGCTATCGGAAACGAATCTAAACGGAGGGCTCAAACGCGGGGCGCAATTGTGCTGCAAGCCGTTCGTCATATCAATCGGAAAACGCGCGGCAAAAGCTGCGATTTAACGTATATCTTGCGCCACAAGTACGTGTCCCTTAAGGCATTCCGCGCCGCTCACCTGCGCCGTAGTAGAAAGCACGAGTGGATGCGGGGGTTACGTAAGAAATCTCGCGGCAAAGTTTCCTTCGTTAGATCTCGGACGTCGAAATCCGCCAGCTGCTCGACGTCGAGTTTGAAGCGCGTGTAGTTGTTCGAGAATACGATCGCGCCGTCGGGCGCGAGCAGCCCTGCAGCGAGGCGCAGCAGACGCACGTGATCTCGCTGCACGTCGAAATCGTCGGTCATGCGCTTGGAGCGCGAGTACGTCGGCGGATCGATGAACATGAGATCGTACTGGCGCGTGCCGCCCGCGTTGTCCTCGAGCCAGCTCAGGCAATCGGCTTGCACGAACGAATGGTGCGGCCCCGCCAAGTTGTTCAAGGCAAGGTTGCGCTTCGCCCAGTCGAGATAGGTGCGCGACATATCCACCGTGGTCGATGCGACCGCGCCGCCGCCGACCGCATAGACGGTGGCCGTACCCGTGTAGGCGAATAAATTGAGAAAGCGGCGACCCTGGGCGAGCTCGCCGACGTAGCGCCGCGTCAGGCGGTGATCCAGGAACAGCCCCGTATCCAGGTAATCGGTGAAATTCACGATGAAGCGATAAGGGCCTTCGCGCACGATCTCGAACGCGCGCTCCTCGCCGATCTTCTCGTATTGCGAACCGCCCTTCTGGGGACGGCGCTCGCGGAAGAACATCCGCTCGGGCGGCACTTCGAGCACGTGCGGAATCACCGCCAATGCTTCGCGCCGCCGCCAGCGCGCCGCCTCGCGATCGATGCTCTTCGGCGGCGCGTATTCCTGCACCACGATCCAACGATTGGTGGCGCCGTCGCTGTAGCAGTCGATCGCAAACGCATACTCAGGCATGTCCGCGTCGTAGACGCGAAAGCAGGCGATATCGTGCTCGCGCGCCCAGGCAGTGAGCTGCCGCCAGTTCTTGCGCAGACGATTCTCGAACATCTGCGCGCCGGGCCGCGCACGAATCGCTTGCGCATCGGGCGGCGCCTTCTCTGCCTGTGCAGACAGCCGCTCTGGCGACAGATCGAAGCGCAGCAAGCGACACTCGATGCGGCCGTTGTACAACGTATGGCTGCGGCGCGCGTGGATGCCGAGCGCTTTGGCTACCGGAGGATTGCCTGTGAGCACGGCCGCCTCCCAACCGACGAAGTGCTCGCGCAGCTTGCTGCCGAGTTGCGCGTAGAGCGCCTCGAGCTTCTCGCGATCGCCGATGCGCTCGCCGTAGGGCGGATTCGTCGCGAGCAGACCGCGCTCGCCGCCTTCGTTGCGCAGGTCCGCGAGCTCGCGCCGCTCGAAGTGCACATGTCCGCGCAGCCGGGCGCGCTCGCCATTCTGGATGGCCGCACGGATGGCTGCCGCATCGGCATCGTAGCCGCGCAGCACGATGCGATTGCTCGCGCGCGCCTCGCGGCGTGCGCGCGCTTCCTCGGTCAAACGCCGCCACAGCTCGCGGTCATGACCGCGCCAACCGATGAAGCCGAAGTAGCTGCGCAACGAACCCGGCGCGATGTCGAGCGCGATCAACGCCGCCTCGATGACGAGCGTACCCGAGCCGCACAGCGGATCGACGAAATCGCCGCCTGCGGCCGCGATCTGCGGCCACCCTGCGCGCAGCAAGATGGCCGCGGCGAGATTCTCCTTGAGCGGCGCCGCCACTCCGCGCGCGCGATAGGCACGTCGATGCAGGCTTTCTCCGGAGAGATCGAGGCTCACCGAGGCGCGTTCGCGATCGAGCCGCACGTGCACGCGCACGCTCGGCCGCTCCAGCTCGATCGATGGGCGCTCGCCGCTTGTCGCTCGCAGCTGATCGACGATCGCGTCTTTTGTCTTGAGCGCACCGAAATGCGTATGCGTGATGCCGCCGGAGGTTCCGTCGAAGTCGATCGCCATCGTGCTCTGCGGCGCGAGGTGCTCGGACCAGTCGATCGCGGCGACGCCAGCGTAAAGCTCATCGGCGCCGCTCGCCGGAAATGTCGCTAGCGGCAGCAGGATGCGCGACGCCGTGCGCGACCAGAGGCACGCGCGATACGCGGTCTCGAGCGTGCCCTCGAACTCGACGCCGAGCTTGAGCTCGCGCGTGCGCGTCGCGCCGCAAGCACGCAGCTCCGCTGCAGTCAGATCCGCAACGCCGGGCGGGCACGAAGCAAAGAACAACATGACGTGAAGAGGAATCGAAGAGTGTCAAAGACGAAGCGGCGCCGACGTTCGCTCAGCGTGAGCGACGGCGAGCGATGATGCCGGATCGCAAGCGGCGCGTATCGCCATGATGCGTCGACGTCAGCGCTCGACGCGGCCGTCGAGCGTGAGCAGCGGCCGATACAGCTCCGGACGTCGATCGCGAAAGACACCCCACGCCTCGCGATAGGCGCGAATCCGCTCGAGATCGAACGTGGCCGTGATGACGGTTTCGCTCGTGCGATCGGCTTGCGCGACGATCGCGCCGGTGTGATCTGCGATGAACGACGAGCCGTAGTACGTCACCGTCCACGGACCGCCCTGCTCGGTGCCGATGCGATTGGAGGCGACGAGCGGCATCACGTTCGCAGCAGCGTGTCCCTGCATCGTGCGCTGCCAGTGATCGCGCGAATCGATGCTCGGATCCTGCGGCTCGGAACCGATCGCCGTCGGGAAGAACAGGATTTCCGCACCGAGCAGCGCCATGGCGCGCGCCGTTTCAGGAAACCACTGATCCCAGCAGATGCCCACGCCGATCGTGCCGAAGCGCGTGCGCCACACCTTGAAACCCGTGTCGCCCGGCGAGAAATAGAACTTTTCGTGATAGCCGGGACTTTCCGGAATATGCGACTTGCGATACGCGCCGAGCACGCTGCCGTCGGCATCGACGATCGCAACCGAGTTGTAGAACGCATTGCCCGCACGCTCGAACACGCTCGCCGGCAGTACCACATTGAGCTCGCACGCCAGCGCCTGAAAGCGCTGGACCGCCGGGTTCTCCTCGATCGGTTGCGCGATCGCGAAGAACGCGGGATCGTGCGTCTTGCAGAAATACGGCGTCTCGAACAGCTCCTGGATCAGGATGATGTTCGCACCCTGCGCCGCCGCCGCGCGGATGACGCGCTCGGCCCGCGCCAAGTTCTCGACGCGATCCTCCGAGCAGGCGAACTGAGTAGCGGCGACAGTGACGGAGCTCATGCGAAAGACGACGCGGCGCGGCAACGAATATGGTCGGACAGGGACGGCAGGCAGGATATCAGCATCGGGGGCACGGCGACGAGCTTACGCGTCCGAGCGCGCGGCGCCGCCGTTCGGCCGATGCCGTCAGGGCGCCGAGGTTCTTGCACTGACGATCTCGCACGGCTCATCGCCGATGTTGCGGAAGCGATGCGGCACGCAGCTCTCGAAATAATACGCATCGCCCGCCTCGAGGATGTGCGAGCGACCGCCCACCGTGAGCTCGATTCTGCCCGCGATCACGATGCCGCCTTCTTCGCCCTTTTCGCTTTGCATGTCCGTGCCCGTGTCGGCCTTCGGCCGATAGCGCTCGTGCATGAGCGTCAATGCGCGATTCGGACGCTTCGCTGCGACCAGCCGCTGCGAAACTTCGCGATCGCCGACGTCGGTCAGCTCTTCGCGCGGATAGAACACTTGCATGTTCGCGGCCAGATCGAGCGTGAAGAATTCCGCGAGCGACATCGGCACGCCGTCGAGCACTTTCTTCAGCGAGCTCACCGACGGGCTGACGCGATTCTGCTCGATGAGAGAGATCGTGCCGTTCGTCACGCCCGCACGCTTGGCGAGCTCGCGTTGCGACAAACCGTACATCATGCGCACAGCGCGCAAATGGGCACCGACGTCGATGGTCATGGCGAGACACTCGTTCGTTGATCGCAGGTGTTTAGGATAATCGACGTTCGAGCGTCGAAACCAGGTGCGCGGCGCGCTATTTCGTGCCGCTGTTTATTTTCTTATGATGCGGTCTCCTCCTTCGACCGCGAGCTCTCATGGATCCGCTCAGCCGCCAGGCGCTGGACGCCTTCTGGATGCCGTTTACGGCGAATCGTCAGTTCAAGGCGAATCCGCGTCTGCTCGCACGTGCAGACGGCATGTACTACTGGTCGCACGACGGTCGGCGCATTCTCGATGCCGTCGCGGGACTGTGGTGCGTGAATGCCGGACACAATCGGCGCGAGATCAATGATGCGGTCGCACGTCAGCTCGCAACGCTCGACTACGCGCCGACGTTTCAGATGGGACATCCGCTCGCATTCGAGTTCGCCGAGCGGCTCGTCGAGATCACGCCGGCCGGGCTCGATCATGTGTTCTTCGCGAACTCCGGCTCCGAAGCCGTCGACACCGCGCTCAAGATCGCGCTCGCTTACCATCGCGTGCGCGGCGAAGCGAGCCGTCAGCGCCTGATCGGGCGCGAGAAGGGTTATCACGGCGTCGGCTTCGGCGGCATTTCGGTCGGCGGCATCGTCAACAATCGCAAGTTCTTCGGCAGCCTGTTGCCCGGCGTCGATCACTTGCGGCACACGCTCGATCACGAACACAACGCCTTCTCGCGCGGCCTGCCGGAATGGGGCGCACATCTCGCGGACGATCTCGAACGTCTCGTCGCGCTGCACGACGCCTCGACGATCGCGGCTGTGATCGTCGAGCCGGTACAAGGCTCGGCGGGCGTCATCCTGCCGCCCAAAGGCTATCTAGAGCGCCTGCGCGACATCTGCGATCGCCACGGCATCCTGCTGATCTTCGACGAGGTCATCACGGGCTTCGGCAGGCTCGGCGCACCCTTCGGTGCGCAGTTCTTCGACGTGATGCCGGACATGATCACGTCGGCGAAGGGACTGACGAACGGCGCAATTCCGATGGGCGCGGTGTTCATCACCAAGCAGATTTACGATGCCTTCATGCAAGGCCCCGAGAACGCGATCGAGCTGTTTCACGGGTACACGTACTCGGCGCATCCGGTCGCATGCGCCGCCGGCCTTGCGACGCTCGATATTTACTTGAGAGAGGAGCTGCTGACGCGTGCGCGCCTGCTGAGCGATGAATGGGAGCGCGCGGTTCATTCCCTGCGCGGCGTACCGCACGTGATCGACATTCGCAACATCGGTCTGATCGGCGCGATCGAGCTCGAGCCGCGCCCGAATGCACCGGGCGCCCGCGCATACGAAACGCTCGTCAAGTGCTACGAACGAGGCCTGCTCGTGCGCGTCACGGGCGACACCATCGCGTTGTCGCCGCCGCTCATCATCGAGCGCGACCAGATCGAAACGATCGTCGCGACTCTCGGCGAAGTTCTGCGCGCGATCGACTGACGGCTCCAGGAAAGGAAAAAAGCCCCGGCCAGACGGCCGGGGCTTCTTCAAAGCTGACGCAGCTACGCGCGCGCGATCACTTCGCCCACGGGAACGTCGTCGAGATCGTGAACACCACGCGGCCTTCGCTGTTCAATGCATCCTCGTCGCTGAACAGCGGGTTGCTGCGGCCGATGTCCGTGTCGACCCAGGCCAAGCTCAAGTTGAAGTTGCCGACCGTGTAGCCGACGCCGATCGAGTAGTCGAAGTACTCCACATCGTCGAACGCATCGCCGAAGCTGTAGCCCGCGCCCACATCGAACGTGAAGCCCTCGCCGAACGGCACCGACACGCCCGCTTGGATGTAGAGCGAGTCCTCGTCGGAACCGGCCCAATCGTTCGAGTAGTACAGACCGCCCGAGAAGACGCCGTAGCTCAGCTTGGCGTAGATCTCAGGGAAGTTGTAATCGGACTCATCAGGGTACGTGTAGTAGTTGATACCCACGTCCCAACCCAGACCGGCTGCCGTTTCGCCAGCAAAGCCCGTGTAGATGTCGACCTCGATGTCGGCCGGATCGCCCGGACCGAAGTCGACATTGCTGCCCCACACGCCGATGTACCAACCGCTCGAGTGGTTGAAGTCGAGGCCCAGTTGCAGCGCAGGATCTTCCGAAGCCTGCGAGATGCCGCGAAAGACGTAGTCGTTAGTCGCAGTAACCGTGGCGGACACTTCGGCATTGGCTGCACCAACAACGCCCAACATGCCCAAAGCAGCCAGGACCGTAACTTTTTGCATAGGTCTCCCCTTGTGGTGAGAAAAAGACACACACACCGCGTGTGACTATGACTGTTTTGAATTCGCGCAGCGGCGACCTTCCTGCTTTGCAGCGAAAAAGCCACATCCGCGACTCGCCCTTGAAGATGCAGCAACTATGCCAAGCGTCGGGAAAGCACCGATCGGCAGGCCAAACGCAAGAATGAGGCGTCAAAGCTGATGTTTTTCGATGCAGGCGCCCGGCCGGTGAGCAAGCTCAAAGATTCGTACTGCTCCATATTGGAGCAAAACACTCATCCGCGCACCGCGTCACGCCCCATCGTGGGGCAACGCTGCAGATGAGCTGCGCGCGGACGTGGCGGGGTCACGCGGCGGCACGGCGCTGGCCGACACAACGACGCCACCTCGATCGAACGCAGGCGTATCGCGCGGCGCACCGGCTGCGAACGCATTACCGGCATCAGCCAAGCGCAACAGATCCAGCGGGATATCGGCAAGACACATCGGCTGGACTCTCACGGAAATTAGGTGCTTACGGAAGCGGAAGCGCCGGCGCATGCGCGCCGGCGCTGCGTGCCGTCACTCGGCCCTCGCCACCGCAAGGCTCCCTGCAGGCTGCAGCGAGAGCGTTACGCGCCGCTCCCACGCGTACGCTTCGAGATCGCCTTCCGGCGCCGTGCTCAAGTCCTCGCCGTGCGCCAGCACCACGATCTGTTCAGGATGTGCACCGCCATCGATCAATGCCTGACGCACCGCTTCGGCGCGCCGCTGCGAGAGCACGAGATTGTGCTCGGCGTTGCCGCGCGGATCGGCAAAGCCATGCAGCTCGACTTGCATCGTCGGCAGCGTGCTCAGGATCTTCCCGAGCTCCGCGAGCTTCATCGCGACCTGCGAATCGAGCTCCGCGCGCCCGGTCCTGAACATCACATCGGCGTGCAGGCGCTTGGCCAATTCATCGAGCAGCAGATCGCCGCCGCTACGCTCGCTCGCTTGCGCGAGCGCAATGCGCACATCCAACAGATCCCGTTCGAGCTGTTGCGCGCGTAGATTGGCGCGATTGGCGGTGCCGATGCTGTCGCCCACGATGCCGCCGATCATGAATCCGACGGCCGCACCGACCGGTCCGCCGACGAGCGCGCCCGCAGCCGCGCCAGTCAGCCCGCCGACGCCCTCCTCTTTCGTGAAACGATTCTTCTCCGTCGCCTGCGCTGCGCCGCTCGTCAACGCAATGGCCAGCGCCACGGTCAAGGATTTCTTCAACATGGTCGCGCTCCTCTGTTCATCTCGTCGTTGTTCAGCGGGCGACGAGCCACCCGTGGCTGCCAGTAAAGGCGCGGAACGCGGCGCAATGACGCGCGGCGAATGAAGAGAAGGCGACGAATTGTGGAAGATTGTGGCAGCCCCTCGGCAGGAGCTGAGAGCGAAAAGCGAGGCGCTAACGGCCAGAAGCTGCTGCAGGCGCGCACGCAGCGCGGCCTCTGGCCCGGGGGCCGAGCGGGGCGGCTACAGATTGCTGCACAAATGACCGCCGTCGACGACGATCGTGCTGCCGGTCATGTAGCGGGACGCGTCGGAAGCGAGCAGGAGCAGCGGCCCGTCGAGATCTTCGAACCGCCCGAGCCGACGCTGCGGAATGCGCTTGATCATCGCAACGCCCGCCTCGCTCGCGAAGAAATCGCGGCTGATATCGGTCAAGAAATAGCCAGGCGCAATGCCGTTCACGCGGATGTTGTAGCGCGCGAGCTCGAGCGCCATGTTCTTGGTCAATTGATTGAGCCCCGCCTTCGACACTGCATAGGGCGTGATGTGCCCCGCTTGGCGATAGCTCAAGATCGACTGCACATTGATGATGCTGCCGGCGCGCTTGTGATCGCGCATGCGGCGCGCGACCTGCGTCGCCATGAGGAAGGCGCCTCGCAGGTTCACGTCGATCACGTCGTCCCAGTCTTGCGCCGTCTGTTCGAGCAACGGCTTGGTGATGCAGATGCCCGCGTTGTTCACGAGGATGTCGATCGGCCCGAGCGCCTGCTCGATCGCGGCGACGGCGCTCGTCACCGAGGCCTCGTCGCTGACGTCGAGCCGCGCGATCGCGGCGACGCCGCCTTGGGCGCGCACTTCTGCCGCAACGGTCTCCAACGCATCGGTGCGCCGCGCCGTCAAACCGACGCGCGCGCCTGCGCGCGAGAGCACCCCTGCGAAATGGCGCCCGAAACCGCTCGAGGCACCGGTGATCAATGCGACCTTGCCGTGCAGGTCGAAGAGTGAATTCATGAGATCCGCTGTATGTGTTGTGGATTCGCCGTCGCGACCAGTCGTGAGTTTAAGACCTGCCGCGGCATTTCGGCATCACGAAAGCGCTCGCAGGCATGCAGAAAGCGCATGAGCTTGGCCGCAGTGGCGCAGAGCGACGCGAGTGCGCTAGCCGCCTGACCTCCCCCTGGCAAAGGACTTGGGGACTCGTAACCAGGACATGCGACGCGGACTGCGCCGGCAAAACGGAGGTCAGTGGAGACTCAAGGACGCTCCCGCGCAGCGCGCGAGAGGATGGTGGCTAGGGTGAGACTCGAACTCACGACCTCGGCATTATGAGTGCCACGCTCTAACCGGCTGAGCTACCTAGCCTTTCTGCGCTGACGCACTCGGCCGCGCGATTGCCGGCCGCAGGCGAAGGGAGGCGCATTGTCTGGAGGGGTCGCGCCGGTGTCAACCGTCACGGCCCACCCCGTAACGTGGACGGCGGCCGACAGCGCAAGGCGCGCCACCCTGGCGGCCGCCCTCCGCGCTAGACGTTGAACCTAAAGTGCATCACGTCGCCCTCCTGGACGACGTACTCCTTGCCCTCCAGCCGGAGCTTGCCGGCCTCCTTGGCCCCCTGCTCCCCTTGATGGGCGACGAAGTCCTCGTACGCGATGACCTCGGCGCGGATGAAGCCTTTTTCGAAATCCGAATGGATGACGCCCGCCGCCTGCGGCGCCGTGGCGCCGACTCGCACGGTCCAGGCACGGACTTCCTTCACGCCCGCGGTGAAGTAAGTCTGCAGGCCGAGCAGCTTGTAACCGGCGCGGATCACGCGGTTGAGCCCCGGCTCTTCGAGGCCAAGCTCCTTCAGGAACTCCGCGCGATCGCCCTCGTCAAGCTGCGCGATTTCCGCCTCGATGGCGGCGCACACGGGCACCACTTCCGCATTCTCGGTGGCAGCGAGCGCGCGCACGGCATCGAGGTGCGGATTGTCGGTAAAGCCGTTCTCGGAGACGTTCGCCACGTACATGAGCGGCTTCATCGTGATGAGGTGCAGCTCCTGTAGGAGCTTGCGCTCTTCGGGGTCCGTGATGAGCGAACGCGCCGGCTGGCCGGCGTCGAGATGCTCGCGCAGCTTCTTGAGCAGATCGCGCAAGCGAATGGCGTCCTTGTCGCCCGCCTTCGAGGCCTTCTCGGCGCGCTGCAAGGCGCGCTCGACCGTATCGAGGTCCGCCAGCGCGAGCTCCGTGTTGATCACTGCGATGTCATCGAGCGGCTTGACCTTGCCGGCCACGTGCACGATGTCGTCGTTCTCGAAGCAGCGCACGACATGCGCGATCGCATCCGTCTCGCGAATGTGCGACAGGAATTTGTTGCCGAGCCCTTCGCCCTTCGAGGCGCCGGCAACCAAGCCGGCGATGTCGACGAATTCGACCGTTGCGGGTAGCACGCGCTCGGGCTTGACGATCCGCGCCAACACCTCGAGACGCGGATCCGGCACCGGCACCACGCCGACGTTCGGATCGATCGTGCAGAACGGATAGTTCTCCGCCGCGATCTGCGCCCGCGTGAGCGCGTTGAAGAGAGTGGACTTGCCGACGTTGGGCAAGCCGACGATGCCGCATTTGATGCCCATGATGACTCTTGGGTGACAACCTAAGGGGTGCCGCAGCGAGCCGACGGCCGCGTCGCTACGTCACTTTTTTCCATGCAACCGATTCATGGCGCGCTCGGCGCCCTGCTCGAGGAAGACTTGGAGCCCGTCGAGCGCCTCGCCGATGCTCGCCATGATTTTCTCTTCCTCTTCGGCGGGCGCGCGGTGCAGAACGTAATCGATCACCTGCGCACGATCGCCGGGATGGCCGATCCCGATGCGCAAACGCCAGAAGTCCGACCCCACGTGCGTGATCGCATCGCGCAGACCGTTGTGGCCGCCGTGGCCGCCGCCCAACTTGAAGCGCACGGTGCCGACGGGAAGATCGAGCTCATCGTGTGCGACCAGGATATCCGCCGGCTCGAGCTTCATGTAATCGAACACGGCGCGAATCGCCAGACCGCTGCGATTCATGTACGTGGTCGGCTTGAGCAGCATCACTTCCTGTCCGCAGAGCGAGACGCGCGCGATGTCGCCGTGGAAGCGCGTATGGCTGCGGAAGCGTCCGCCGAGCCGATCTGCGAGCGCATCGACGAACCAGAACCCGGCGTTGTGCCGCGTGAGCAGGTGCTCCGGTCCCGGATTGCCGAGGCCCACGATCAATTTGAGAGGTGTGCCTGCCATGGATGGAAACCGCCTTGACGAGCGACAGTCGAGGAAAGTGCGCGTGGCACCGGAAAAGAGAAACCCTGGCCGTCAACCGGCAACCGTCGAGGGGTCGAGCCGAGGGGACGGCCGGGAGGCTCCCGGCCGTCCGCGCACGACTACTTCTTCGCGCCTTCCTTCTTCGCCGCTGCAGGCGCAGCGGCTGCCGCCGCAGCAGCCTCGGCCGCCGGCGACTCGGCTTCTTCTGCGCGCGGATGATGGATCGCCACCACCGGCTCGTCGCGACCGTGCGCAAGCGCCACGATCTCGACGCCTTCGGGGAGCTTCAGATCCGACAGGCGCTTGATCTCGTTGATCTGCATTTCCGAGAGATCCACCTCGATGTACTCGGGCAGATCCTTCGGCAACGCCCTGACTTCGACGTCGTTCAACAAGTGCGAAATCACACCGCCCTGCTGCTTCACGCCAGGCGCGACCGCGCCGTTGACGAAGTGCAACGGAATCCGCATGCGCACCGGCTCGTCCTCGAGCACGCGCTGCAGATCGATGTGCAGGACCTGATTCTTCGCCGGATGACGCTGCACGTCCTTGAGGATGGCGGGCTGAATCTCGCCGTTGATCCTGAGCGACAGAATCGTCGAGTAGAAGCGCTCGTTGTCGAGCAGCGTCAACAGATTCTGATGATCCAGGATGATCTGGCGCGGCGCCTGCTTGCCGCCATAGAGAATCGCCGGGACCTTACCGGCACGGCGCAGGCGGCGGCTCGCACCCTTCCCCTGCACGCCGTCGCGCGGATCGGCGACGAGTTCGAACGACGTCTTCATGAAAAGAACTCCAATCAAAGTAAATGGGGACGGCGCCATGACGAAGCCGGACGCTTCGTCGGGCGTCGCCCCTTGGACCGATGCTCGGTTCGCGACCAAACGCGAGCACCGGGGCTCAACGACTCAGTGCGGAACTTGCATGCGCGCCGGAAGGATTCCGCCGCTTTGCCGCCCCTTCACCGAATCGATCAATCGATGTACAGCGAGCTCACGCTCTCCTCGTCGCGGATGCGGCGCATCGTTTCGGCGAGCAGCCCCGCGACGGACAATTGTCTGATCTTCTTGCACTGCTTCGCGTCTTCGCGCAGCGGAATCGTGTCGGTCACCACGAGCTCGTCGAGCTGCGAGTTCTCGATGCGCTCGACGGCCGGCCCCGACAGCACCGGATGCGTGATGTACGCGGCCACGCGCTTGGCGCCGGATTTCTTGAGCGCCGCTGCCGCATGACAGAGCGTACCGGCGGTGTCGACGAGATCGTCGATCAGCACGCAGGTCTTGCCCTGCACCTCGCCGATGATGTTCATCACTTCCGATTCGTTCGGACGCGGGCGGCGCTTGTCGATGATCGCCAGGTCTGCATCGTCGAGACGCTTGGCCATCGCGCGTGCGCGCACGACGCCGCCGACGTCCGGCGAAACCACGATCAGGTTGTCGTACTTCTGCTTCCAGACGTCGCCGAGCAGCACCGGCGAGGCGTACACGTTGTCGACCGGAATATCGAAGAAGCCCTGCACCTGATCGGCGTGCAGATCGACGGTGAGCACGCGGTCGACGCCGGCGCTCGCAATCATGTTGGCGACGAGCTTCGCCGTGATCGGCACGCGCATGGCGCGCGGGCGGCGATCCTGTCGGGCGTAGCCGAAATACGGGATGACCGCCGTGATGCGCGCCGCCGAAGCGCGGCGGCAGGCATCGACCATTACGAGCAGCTCCATCAGATGGTCGTTCGCCGGCGGACAGGTCGGCTGCACGATGAAGACGTCGCGCCCGCGGACGTTCTCAAGCAGCTCGACGGTCGTCTCGGAATCGCTGAAGCGACCCACCGACGCTCGACCGAGCGGCACCATCAGATGACGCGCAATGTCGTGAGCGAGTTGCGGGTTGGCATTCCCCGTCAACACGGTCATCGTGGAACGATCAGCCATGGGAGCTCCGCAGAACCAGGCAGGAGACGGGCGGCTGGGGCCTAGAGCCGGCTCGCGTGCCGACTCCAGTCTCCAGTCCCCAACCTCGTAGCCCAACGGTTTGGCTGGGGCGGAAGGATTCGAACCTCCGAATGGCGGGATCAAAACCCGCTGCCTTACCACTTGGCGACGCCCCAAAATCTGTTCGACTCGGGCCCGCGTGCAATCGCTCGCGAACTCGCTCAACCGGCGCCCGGTTCCGCAGCCAGCCGGTCGAGCAGCGGCGAACGATTCATGCCGCGGACGACAAAACCCATCCAACGCGCAGGCAGCTGCCGTAAAACGCTCTGGGCCGTGCTTTCATCCGGCATGGATGCAAACACGCACGCACCCGTCCCGGTCAAGCGGGCCGGGCCGAAATTCCCCAACCAATCAAGCGCTTCGGCAACCTCTGGATAGCGTCCGCGCACCGTCGACGTGCAGTCATTGCGGCCGCCCCCCGCGAGAAAGGCGCGTATTGTCGTGACCGGGGAATTACGTGTCAATTCAGGCGCCTGAAAGATCTCCGCCGTGCTCACGTTGGCGCTCGATTTCACGACGAGGTACACGTTTTCGGGGTAGTCGCAGTCGGTCAGATGCTCGCCCACCCCTTCGACCCACGCGGCCCGCCCGCGCAGGAACACCGGCACGTCCGCCCCTAACTTGAGCGCCAGCGCCGCGAGCCGCGTCTCGTCCCAGCCTACGCCCCAGAGCCGATTGAGCGCCACGAGCACCGTGGCCGCGTCCGAGCTGCCGCCGCCGAGACCCGCCTGCATCGGGATGCGCTTGTCGAGTGCGATCGCCACGCCCGCCGAGACGTCGGCGCTTCGGGCGAGCAACCGAGCGGCCCGCACGACGAGATCCTGCTCGGGCGCAACCCCTTCCGGACCGGCAACGCGCTCGATGACGCCGGGGGGGCGCCGATAGAAACGCAGCTCATCGCACAGATCGATGAACTGAATGGCAGATTGCAGCAGGTGATAACCGTCGGCGCGACGCCCGACGATGTGCAGACACAGATTGAGCTTCGCGGGAGCCGGCCAAGGCCGCGTCGTCCCGAGCGCAGGCTCGTCAAGCTGGCTCATCGATCAAACGACCATCGATCAATCACGATGCGCACGCGGGTCTCGCCGCTCGCGGCGCGAATCTGGCGAGGCAGGCGCGCACCGAACTCATCCGAGTAGCGATACTCGATCCGCCACCCGTCCTGTTCGAGCGTGGGGAAATCGCCGTCGCGGTCGGACAGCCAGCGATGCTCGCCGGGCGCCGGCAACCCGAGCATCCAGTAGCGCAGCTTGCCGGCGGGCACGGTCGCGCCAAGGCGCGCCTCGAGCTCAGACCACGCCGCCTCAGCGCGATAGACCTGGCCGTCGCCGGTTTCGACCCGAAGCGTGGACGCCGTCGTCGAGCCCGAGACGAGCAGCCGCAGGCTGCCGATCCCGACCGGACCGCGGATGCGCACATCCGAACGCTCGCCGTGCTGTTCCCACGCGAAGGATCCAGAGCCGCCATTGCCCGCGCCGGAGACCCCAAGCCGCCCGCGCGCTTCCCAGAACGTGGCCTGCGACAAATCGGCCGGCGGCGCTCCAGTGCGACGCGGCGTTCCAGCACACGCGGCGAGCACGAGCGCTGCCGCCAGCACGCCGATCCATCTCAACCCATGCATCGGACTGCGCTCAATTCCGCTTGGCATCGAGCTCTTGCAGGCGAGCCTTGAGCTTGTTGTTCTCGGGGAAACGCTCGATCGCCCGCGTGAGCGTGGCGCGCGCCTCGTCGAGACGCCCCAACGCCATCAGCACCGCACCGATGTGCGCTTCGACTTCCGGGTCGCTGATGCGCTGGCGCGCCCGCTCCAAATACTCGAGCGCTTCCTCGTGACGCTGCAGCCGGTACAGCGCCCAGCCCATGCTGTCGAGCACCGGCCCGTTATCCGGCGTCTGTTGGAGCGCCCGCTCGATCAGCTCGTATCCCTCGCGATAGCGCCGCGTCCGATCGACGAGCGTGTAACCGAGCGCGTTCAACGCGACCGGATCGTCGGGACGCTTGGCGACGAGCCCGCGCAGCTCCTCGAGGGCATCATTCACCCGATCGCTCGCCTCGAGCTGAAAGACGCGCGCATAGCGCAGATCGACGGCGTCGGGGTACTGCTTCAATGCCGCATCGAGCAGCTTGATGGCCCCGGCGCGATCGCCTTGCTCCGCCATCAACGATGCCTGCGCAGCGATCGCCTCGATGCGATAACGCGAGCGCGTCGCGGCGAACTCCTCGAGATGCCGCAGACCGCTTTCGAAACCTTGCTGCTTGATCTTGATCCGCGCGGCGCGGATCTGCGCGGCCATGGCGAACTCGCCGCTCGTCACGCGACTGTAGAGCTGCAACGCGTCGTTCCACGCTTCGCGCGATTCGGCGATCGCGCCGAGATAAAAGAGCGACTCGTAGACGAATCGGCCCGTCGAGACGAGATTGGTGAAGCGCTTGGCGGCAGCGTCGCGATTGCCGGTTTGGAAATCGATGTCGGCGAGCGCGCGTTCGACGATGGCCGAGGTCTCCTCCGACGAAGCGAGCGCGTCAAGCTCCTTCCTGCCCTCTTCCTCGCGGCCCGCCTGGAAGAGCATGAGCGCATATTCGAGGCGGTACGAATCGCGCTCCTCCTGCTCGATCACGGCACGCGCCGTCGCGAGCGCATCTTCGGCCTGCCCATTGACCATCTGCGCACGCGCGAGCAACAACCCCGCCGGTGCCCAAAAGGGACCGAGCTCGCGCGACCTGCGCGCATGCTCGAGCCCGAGCGCAAAGTTGTCCGAGCGCAGCGCGGCCTGCCCGAGGGCGTAATGCGCCTCCATCAGATTCGGATAGCGCGCGACGAGCTTCTGCAGCACGGTCGTGACGGCCGCGGCCGGCGCCTCGTCGGTCAGCTGCGGCAGCAGCGCGAGAAAGCCCGCCTGCGGATTGATGAAGGCGGTATCGAGAAGCACCGCCAGGTGCTCGACGGCTTTGTCGAGCTGGTAGAGCTGAAGCGCAGCAAAGGCAGCGTAGCGGCGCGCTTCCTCGTTGGTGTGATTGAGCTCCAGCCAGCGCGCAGCGGCACGATCGACGAGGGTCCACTGCCGATGCTCGAACGCGACGCGCGTCGCCTGCTCTGCAAGCAGCTCGTCGTCGGCTGCGAGCGCCGCGTTCACGTAAGCCGTCGCGCCTTCGAGGTGCTCGCCGCGTTCGAGGGCCGCTTCGGCCTGGGCCACGAGCGCGTTAGGATCGGCATTTGCAGCCTGCGCGTCCGGCCGACGGCCGGCGCCGGCGCAGGCGCCGAGCAACACGCAGATCATCACGGCACACAGACCGCGGGTAATAGAGGTAGCGGCTTTCATCGTGAATCCACTATATCAGGGATCCCCTTTCCGCTTGTCATCCCGGTGACCTTCCCGGACAATCCGCCCCGGCCGCGTCAGCACCCCGCATGCCTTTCGTCGTCATTGGAATCAATCATCGCACCGCGCCCGTCGAGATCCGCGAGAAGGTCGTTTTCGCGGGCGACGAGCTCGGTGAAGCGCTGCGCGAGCTCGTGAGCCTCTCAGGGGTTCGCGAAGGGCTCATCGTCTCGACCTGCAATCGCACCGAGCTCTATTGCGTCAGCGAGGACGGCGAGCCGCCGCTCGTGGACTGGCTGTCGCATTGGCACGATCTGGCTGCGCACAGCATCGACATTGCCGACTCCGTGTATCGCCTACAGGGGACCGCGGCGATCAAGCACGTGTTCAGCGTTGCCTGCGGGCTCGATTCGCTCGTGCTCGGCGAGCCGCAGATCCTGGGTCAGCTCAAGACGGCCTATCGCGCCGCACTCGATGCCGGCACCACCGGCCCCTACTTGAACCGGCTGATGCAGACCGCCTTCTCGGTCGCCAAGCGCGTGCGCACGCAGACGCGCATCGGCGCCAACGCGGTATCGGTTGCCTCCGCGGCCGTCGCGCTCGCGCGCACGGTGTTCGAACAGCTGGAGAACCACACGGCGCTGCTCGTCGGCGCGGGCGAAACGATCGCATTGGCCGCGCGGCACCTGCACGCCAACGGGCTCAGACGCATCATCGTCGCCAATCGCAGCATCGAGCGCGCACAGGAGCTCGCGGCGGAATTCAACGGCTCGGCCATCGGTCTTGAGGCGTTGGCGCAGCACCTGCCCGATGCGGACATCGTCATCACCTCGACCGCGAGCCCGACGCCTGTCGTGACCTATGAGGCGGTGCGCGCCGCGCTGCGCGCCCGCAAGCGCAAGCCGATGTTCATGGTGGACATCGCGGTGCCGCGCGACATCGAGCCCGAGGTCGCCAAGCTCAACGACATCTACCTCTTCACGATCGACGACCTGCAGAACGTCGTCAACGAGAACATCGAGGCGCGCCGCGAAGCAGCGCGCGACGCTCACGAGCTGATCGATGCGGAAATCGCCAGCTTCGAGCAGCTGATGAAGACCGCGGACGTCGCGCCGCTCATCCGCCGCATGCGTGCGAACGCGAGCGCGATCCGCGCACACAGCGCCGCCCAGGCGCAACGCATGCTGGCCGCAGGTCGCGACCCGCGCGAGGTCGTCGAGTTTCTGGCGACGACGCTCACGAATCGACTCCTGCACGAGCCGATCACCCAGTTGCGCCGCGCTGCCGAGCGCGGCGATGCGGAGCTCGTGCGCGCGCTACAATCGCAGTACACAGCGCCGCACGAGCCGCTCGAGCGCACCGAAGCACAAGAAGACGAAGCGCCCGCTGCCGCAGCGACGGGCGTGGCCGCCAACGAGCGCTAGTGCGCCGCGGCTTCGGCCGACACCCGCATCGAACCGTCCATGAAAGAGTCCATTCGCAACAAACTCGAGAAGCTCGCCGAGCGGCACGAAGAGGTGAGCGCGCTGCTTGCGGACCCCGAAGTCATCGCCGATACGGACAAGTTCCGCGAGCTGTCGATGGAGTACGCGCGCTCCGAGCCGATCGTTGCACGCTATCGCGCTTACCAAGGGCTTCTCGAGGAACGCACACAGGCCGAGGAGATGGCCAACGGCAGCGATCCGGAGCTGCGCGAGCTCGGGCGGGAGGAGCTCGCGGCGCTGAACGAGCGCATCGAGCATGAGGCGACAGAGCTCGCGAAACTTCTCTTACCGAAAGACGAGCGCGACGAGAGCAACATTTACCTGGAAGTGCGCGCCGGCACCGGCGGCGACGAAGCCGCGCTCTTCGCCGGCGATCTGTTCCGCATGTACGCGCGCTATGCCGAGTCGCAAGGCTGGCGCGTCGAAGTACTGTCGGAAAGCCCGGGCGAGCACGGCGGCTACAAGGAAATCATCAGCCGCATCGTCGGACGCGGCGCGTTCTCGCACTTCAAGTTCGAATCGGGCACGCATCGGGTGCAGCGCGTGCCGGCGACGGAAGCACAAGGCCGCATTCACACCTCGGCGTGCACGGTGGCGATCCTGCCCGAGATGGACGAGATTCAGTCGATCGAGATCAACCCAGCCGATCTGCGCATCGATACGTTCCGCGCCTCGGGCGCAGGCGGCCAGCACGTCAACAAGACGGACTCGGCGATCCGCATCACGCACTTGCCGACGGGCATCGTCGTCGAGTGTCAGGACGAGCGCTCGCAGCACAAGAACCGCGCGCGGGCGATGTCGCTGCTCAAGGCGCGCCTGCTTGCCGCCGAACAGGAGAAGCGCGAACGCGAAGAAGCGCAATCGCGCAAGCTCCAGGTCGGCTCAGGCGATCGCTCCGAACGCATCCGCACCTACAACTTCCCGCAGGGCCGCGTGACGGATCACCGCATCAATCTGACGCTCTACAAGCTGAGCGACATCATGGACGGCAAGCTCGATGAGCTGATCGGCGCGCTCCAGCAGGAGTTCCAAGCCGAAGAGCTCGCGCGCATCACTGCGTAAGAACAAGGCCGTCGCGTATAGGCCGGAAACGCGGCACTGTCGCGACCAGAAGGCGCGACGGCGCGCTCTCGCTACAGCCTTCAGCTTAGAGCCTGGATCACGCGCTGAGCGCGTGATCCAAGTCCGCAATCAGATCCTCCACATCCTCGATTCCGACCGACAAGCGGATCAGGGAATCGTCGATGCCGAGCGCCGCACGCTTGTCCGCCGGAATCGAGGCATGCGTCATGAGACCCGGGTGGTCGACAAGGCTCTCGACGCCGCCCAAGCTCTCGGCAATCGTGAAGATCTCAAGCCGCTCGAGGAACGTGCGCGCTTCGGCCAAACCGCCTTTGACGAAGAAGGTGACGATGCCGCTGAAGCCGTTACGCATTTGCCGCTTCGCGAGCTCGTGCTGCGGATGACTCGGCAGCCCCGGATACAGCACGCGCGCCACGCGCGGATGCGACTCCAGCCAATGCGCGATCGCGAGCGCATTCTCGCTGCACTGACGCATGCGCAGGGCGAGCGTCTTCAAGCCGCGCAGCGCCAAGAAGCTATCGAAGGGACCGCCGATCGCGCCGATCGCGTTTTGCAGAAAGCCGATGCGCTCGGCGAGCTCCGGCGTGGCTGCCACCGCCACCCCTCCGATCATGTCGGAGTGACCGTTCAGATACTTCGTGGCCGAATGCATCACGATGTCCGCGCCGAGCTCGAGCGGACGCTGCACCCACGGGCTTGCGAAGGTGTTGTCGACGACGGTGAGGATGTTGCGCTTGCGCGCAAACTCGGCCACCTGCGCGATATCGACGAGACGCAGCGTCGGATTGGTCGGCGTCTCGATCCAAATGAGACGCGTATTCGGCCGCACGGCCGCTGCGAGCGCAGTCATATCCGACAGGTCGACGAAGCTCACCTCAAGCCCCGCCGTACGCCGGCGCACGCGCTCGAAGAGCCGGAACGTGCCGCCGTAGATATCGTCCGTCGCGATGATGTGACTGCCCGCATCGAGCAGCTCGAGCAGCGTGCTCGTTGCCGCCATGCCCGAAGCGAACGCGAAACCGCGCACGCCGCCTTCGAGCGCCGCGACGCACCGCTCGTACGCTGCGCGCGTCGGATTATTGGTGCGCGAATAGTCGTAACCCTTGTGCACTCCGGGGCTCGACTGCGCGTACGTCGAGGTCGTGTAGATCGGCGGCATGACGGCGCCGGTCGACGGGTCAGGCGCTTGACCGGCGTGGATGCATTGGGTTGCGAACTTGAGCTTGCGGGAATTTGAATCGGTCATGACAGGACGGCGTGCGGCTTCGATAGCATGTGTGAGAGCAAGGACGTGCCGGCGCACCGCGCCGCACACCCGGCGGCTACTTTAGCGGCTTGAGTTCGCAACCTCCACCGGCTGCATTCAAGCAGCGGGCGGCGTCGAGGCCGCGAGCTGACGGCGCAAGTAATTGAGCACGTCCGAGCGCGTGATGAGGCCGAGGAATTTCTCGCCGTCCATGACTGCGGCGGACGAGCGCACCTCCAGCATCGCGACGAGATTGTCGATCGACAAGTCCTTCTGCACGCGCAGAAACGTGGCCGTCATCGCGGCGCGTACGGGCTCGTTGAAGCGCTCCGGTCGACCGAAGGCAAAACGCAGGATGTCATCCTCCGTGATGATGCCGATGAGCTGCTCGCCGTCCATGACCGGCAACTGCGAGAACCCGGCATTGCGCAAACGATTGTGGGCCGTGGTGAGCGCATCGTTCGGCCCGACGGTCACGGTCGCGCGTTCGCCGTGCGGACGGCCGATCAGATCGCGCAGGTCGCCGTATCGCTCGCGCTCGATGAAACCTTGATCCTCCATCCAGAAATCGTTGTAGAGCTTCGACAGGTAGCGCGCCCCGGTGTCGCAGGCAAACGTGACGACGCGTTTCGGCTCGGTCTGCTCACGGCAGTAACGCAGCGCCGCCGCCAAGAGCGTGCCAGTCGAAGAGCCCGCGAGGATGCCCTCCTTCTGCAACAGTTGCCGCGCCACGCAGAACGATTCGCTGTCGGGAATGCTGTACGCGCGCCGAGTCAACGAAAAGTCACAAATCGAGGGGATGAAATCCTCGCCGATCCCCTCGACGAGCCACGCGCCCTTCTCCGTCATGCGCCCGGTCGCAATGTATTCGGCCAGAATCGAGCCTTGCGGATCGGCGAGCACGAGCTCGACGTGCGGCGCCTGCTTCTTGAAGTACGCAGCCAGCCCCGAGATCGTGCCGCTCGAGCCGACGCCGACCACGATCGCATCGAGCTTGCCTTCCATCTGCTCCCAGATCTCTGGCCCGGTGGTCAGCTCGTGCGCCTTCGGATTGTCGGGATTCGCAAACTGATTGATGAAGTACGCGCCCATGCGCTTGGCGAGCGCCGCACCGAGATCTTGGTAATACTCGGGATGACCCTTGCCGACGTCCGAGCGCGTCAGCACGACTTCCGCGCCGAGCGCGCGCAGATTGAAGATCTTCTCCTGGCTCATCTTGTCGGGAATGACGAGCACGAGGCGGTAACCCTTCTGCGCCGCCACGAGCGCGAGCCCAAGGCCGGTGTTGCCCGCCGTGGCTTCGACGATCGTCATCCCGGGCTTGATCTCGCCGCGCCTTTCCGCCTCTTCGATCATCGACAGGCCGATGCGGTCTTTGATGGAGCCGCCGGGATTGAGCGACTCGAGCTTGAGATAGAGCTCGCACGGCCCGACATCGAAGCGCTGCAAACGCAGCATCGGCGTGCGGCCGATCATCTCGATCACATTGGAATAGATGCGCATCGCGACCCTCGGGCTGCAGTCCGACTCAAGTGACCGTGTGCCGATTCACGTCGTTCGCCATCGCGCAGCGGTCTCGATCTGGTCACACACGAGCGTTCGCCGCTACGATGCGCGCATTGTAGCGAAGCACCTCTCGTTCCGATGCCCGCTCTTCCACCTGCACTCACCGTTTCGGACGCCTTGCATACCGCAACCGTCATGCTCTCGCGCGTGTCCAGCTCGCCGCGACTCGACGCCGAGCTGCTGCTCGAGTACGTAACGGGCTTGCCGCGTTCAAGTTTCCGCGCCGCGCCCGAAAAAGAGCTGCCCGCACGAGCGGCGTGGTCCTTTCAGCAGCTCGTCAAACGCCGCATGCAGGGCGAACCCGTTGCATACATTCGCGGCCAACAGGAGTTCTGGTCGTTGATGCTCGAAGTCACGCCCGACGTTTTGATTCCGCGACCGGACACGGAGCTGCTCGTCGAGCGCGCGCTCGAGCACATTCCGCGCGAGCAGCCGGCGCAAGTGGCCGATCTGGGCACGGGGAGCGGCGCGATTGCGCTTGCGATCGCGCACGAACGTCGGCACGCGCAAGTCACCGCCGTCGATCGTTCGCGCGCAGCGCTCGAGGTGGCCGCGCGCAATGCCGCTCGGCTCGAGCTCCACAACGTGAAATTCGCGCACGGCGACTGGTTCGCGCCGCTCGGGCAAGCGCGGTTCGACGTGATCGTGGCCAATCCGCCCTACATCGCCGAGAGCGATCCCGACCTCGATCCGCAGGTGCGCAAGCACGAGCCGCTCGTTGCGCTCATTCCAGGCCCTACCGGCTTCGAGGCGCTCGAGCACATCATTCAGCGCGCGCCCGATTATTTGTTGCCGGGCGGATGCCTGTTGCTCGAGCACGGCTGGAAACAAGCCGCCGCCGTGCGCGACCTGCTTGTGCGCAGAGGCTTCGCTCACGTACGCTCCCACACCGACTTGGCCGGTCACGAGCGTGTGACCGAGGGCCGAGTGGACGGCGCCTGACAGCCGGCCCCTTCGTGTTTCCCATCCAACCACCGCTTACATTCCATGCTGCAATTCAAGACCTCCAAGGGCACGTTCACCGTGCAACTCTTCCACAAGCAGGCACCGATCACGGTCGAGAACTTCCTGCGCTATGCCGACGAAGGGTTCTACAACGGCACGATCTTTCATCGCGTCATCGCCGGTTTCATGATCCAGGGCGGCGGACTGACGCCGGACATGCAGCAGAAGCGCGGCCATGCGCCGATTCAGAACGAGGCGACCAATGGCCTGAAGAACAAGCGCGGCACGCTCGCGATGGCGCGCACGAACGAGATCCACAGCGCGACCTCGCAGTTCTTCATCAACGTCGAGGACAACGACTTCCTCAATCACTCGCCCGCCAATTACGGTTACGCCGTCTTCGGCCGCGTCGACAGCGGCATGGACGTCGTGGATGCGATCGCCGCCGTCCAGACCGGGCGCTACGGCATCTACGACGATGTGCCCCTCGAGCCGATCGTGATCGAATCGGTGACGCGCATCGAGAAGTCGGGGAGCTGACACGCGAGCAAGATGACGGCGTCTCGTCGCAGCCTGCTCCGCTGCCTCGTCCGCTGCATCCTCTGGACATTGCTCGTCTGGGCGAGCGCGAGCGGTACGCTCGTGCTCGCACTGCGCTGGATCGATCCGCCGACGAGCGCCTTCATGCTCCGCGATCGATTCGTCAATCCGCAGGTGCGCATTCGCCATCGCTGGGTACCGACGGATGCGATTTCATCTCACGCGAAGGTCGCCGTGATCGCGGCGGAAGATCAGCGCTTTCCCGATCACTCCGGTTTCGATTTCGCTTC
The DNA here is from genome assembly GCA_938008435.1 of uncultured Steroidobacter sp. Taxonomy (GTDB): domain Bacteria; phylum Pseudomonadota; class Gammaproteobacteria; order Steroidobacterales; family Steroidobacteraceae; genus Steroidobacter. Next base: position 121,053 of record CALLKK010000006.1, read on the forward strand.
GATCAACGACGCGCTCAAGGACATCGAGCGCGGTCGGCGCGTGCGCGGCGCCAGCACGATCACGCAGCAAGTCGCGAAGAATCTGTTTCTCTGGCCGGGACAGAGCTGGGTCCGCAAAGGCCTCGAAGCGTACTTCACCGTGCTGATCGAGCTTGCCTGGCCGAAGCAACGCATCCTCGAGGTCTACCTCAACATCGCCGAGTTCGGCCGCGGCATCTACGGCGTCGGCGCAGCGAGCGAAACGTTCTTCGGCAAGTCGCCCGCGCAACTCACCGCCGCCGAAGCCGCACTCCTCGCCGCGGTGCTGCCCAGCCCGAAACGCATGCGCGTCGATGCCCCGTCCCCATACGTGCAATCGCGCCAACAATGGATCCTCGGCCAGATGCGGGCGTTGGGAGGGGAAAAGCTTCTGCAGAAGCTGTAGGCCCGAGACTGTAGACCGTCGACAAGAGCGCGCTATGCGCTCGCTGTTTCACCAAACGGGATTTCGGGCACACATGTTGCAAACACGACGGCAAAGCGAGTTACACACTGTGTAATTTCCGCGCGCCGCATACGTGCTGGTGATCTTGACGCGCAGCGCTCGCCCCTTCCCGCCAGCCCTCAACGCGCTTCGACCACCTTCTGGTCGATCGCACCGAAAATGCTGCGACCCTCTGCATCGAGCATCTCGATGCGCACGCGATCGCCGAACTTGAGGAAAGGCGTTCGCGGCGCACCGTGCTCCACTTGTTCGAGCATGCGTCGCTCCACGATGCAGGCCGAGCCGAGCGAGCGATCGTAATTGGAGACGGTGCCGGCACCGAGAATCGTGCCGGCACGCGCGTTGCGTGTCCTGGTGATGTGCTCGATGAGACGCGCGAAGTCGAACGTCATGTCGACGCCTGCATTCGGTCTGCCGAAAGGTTGGCCATTGATCTCGACAAGAAGCGGCAGATGCACGGCACAGTCGCGCCACGCCTCGCCAAGCTCGTCCGGCGTGACGGCGACCGGCGCGAACGCGGTGGCAGGTTTCGATTGATAGAACCCGAATCCTTTTGCCAGCTCGCCCGGGATGAGATTGCGCAGCGACCAGTCGTTAACGAGCGTGATGAGCTTGATGTGCTTTGCCGCCTGCTCTTTCCGCGTTCCCATCGGCACATCGTCGAGGATGACCGCCACTTCCGCCTCGAGATCGATCCCGAAGTCGCCGCTCGGAAACGGCGCGTCATCGCAGGGACCGAGCAGATCGTCCGAGCCGCCTTGGTACACGAGCGGATCGGTCCAGAAACTTACGGGCATTTCGGCGCCGCGCGCCTTGCGCACCAGCTCCACGTGATTGACATATGCGGAAGCATCCACCCATTGGTAGGCACGCGGTAACGGCGCTGCTGCCTGCCGCGGATCGAATGCAATGATTTCCGCACCGCGCGGCGCCACGCCGCGATTGAGCCCTACATAAACTTCCTCCAGCGCCCCCGCCACTTCTGCCCAGCGATCCAAGGCTGCCTGCAGCGTGGACGCGATGTCCGGCACGGCAACGGCTCTTTCGAGCGCACGATCGACGACGACGAGCATGCCGTCGCGCGCAGCGGACTTGAGCGTGGCAAGTTTCATGATTGAGAATTTCTCGGGCAAGCGATGCGACGCTACAGCAGCTTCTCGAACGTTTGCTGCGTCACTTCGTCACATCGTGCGACTCCTTCCAGCTATCGACGTACCCTTCCCACTCGACTGCGCGCGCCGCATCGCCGATCTCCAAGCCATCGCGCGCATCGATCATCACTGCGTACTCGTCTGTGGCCGGCTTGGTTTGCACGAGCATGTTCTTCAATGCCTTCGGGTGCGGTCCGTGCGTGAAGCCGCACGGGTGCAGCGTCATCATCCCGGGACGGATGTTGTCGCGGGAAAAGAAGTTGCCGGCGTGATAGAAGATGACCTCGTCGTAATCGTCGTTGTTGTGGAAGAACGGCACCTTGAGCGCACCGGGGTCCGTTTCGAACGGGCGCGGCACGAAGGTACACACCACGAAGCGCTCGGCGACGAAAGTCGTATGCGCGGACGGCGGCAGGTGATAGCGATGGCTCATCACCGGTCGGATGTCTTTGACGTTGATGCGCACGACCGACAAGTCGCCGTGCCAGCCGATCGCATCGAGCGGATTGAAGGGATACGTCACGACCGAGATCGCATTGTTGCGCTTGATGCGCACCTGCCAGGATCGTTCGACTGCTTGCTGTGCGACGAAAACCGCATCCATGTGCGGCGTATCCAACATGGCCGGATCGAAGAGTGCATGACCCCCGAGCAATCCCTTGTCGGGCAACGTGTACGAGCCATTCACGGCTTCGATGAGCAGCGCCGAAAACGGCTCGGCTGTCTCGATCCGCCACATCGTACCGCGCGGAATCATCACGTAATCGCCGGCGGCGAGCGTCAGATGACCGTAGTCGCAGTACAGCTCGGCGCACCCTTCGTGCACGAAGACGAGCTCGTCCCCGTCGGCATTGCGCACCAGATGATCCATCGAGGCGCGCGTACGCCAGAAACGCACGCGCACATGCCGGTTGTGCAGTAGCGCGGCCGCTTCCCATGGCGATGCGCCGTCCTGCCCGATCCGATTCAGATCGAATGCGTGCGGCCGCAACGGTCCCTCGAACGACACCCACGCGGTCGGCGGATGCTTGTGATGAAAGAACGCCGCGGGCCCGAAAAATCCGTCCTTGCTGATCTCCCGTTCGTAGGTTCCGTCCGGCAGATCGGCATGTGCCTGTCGCGATGCGGTTCCTTCGATGCGGGGCAAGTGGATGCGGCGCTTCATAGACAGGCGACAGGCGACGGACTACAGGCTATGGGCGAGGAATGAGCGACGCTGGCCATCACAATACGCCCCGTCGCATCTGATCCAGCTCGATCGATTCGAATAGCGCCTTGAAATTGCCTTCCCCGAATCCTTCGTTGCCCTTGCGCTGAATGATCTCGAAGAAGATCGGACCGATGACGTTCTTGGTGAAGATCTGCAGCAGCAGGCCTTCGCCCTTCTCGGGATTGCCGTCGATCAGAATGCGGCGCTTGCGCAGCTCCTCGATCTTCTCGCTGTGACCAGGCACGCGCGCGTCGATGCCCTCGTAGTAGGTATCAGGCGTATCCTGGAATTCCACGCCTTGGCTGCGCAGCACATCGACGGTATGAAAGATGTCGTCGGTGCCGAGCGCAATGTGCTGGATACCTTCGCCCCGATACTCGCGCAAGTACTCCTCGATCTGCGACTTGTCGTCCTGCGACTCGTTGATCGGGATGCGAATGCGTCCGCATGGACTGGTGAGCGCCCGACTGAAGAGCCCGGTTTTGCGGCCTTCGATGTCGAAGTAGCGGATCTCGCGAAAATTGAACAGCCGCTCGTAGAAGCTTGCCCACTTGTCCATATTCCCGCGCGCGACGTTGTGCGTGAGATGGTCGATGCAGGTCAGCCCCGCCCCGGGCACCTGCTGCTTCTGGTGCGCCGGCACGAAATCGACGTCGTAGATCGTGTGATCGCCGTAACGATCGACCAGATAGATGAGGCTGCCGCCGATGCCTTCGATCGCAGGAATATTGAGCTCCATCGGGCCAACCGGCGTCGCGACGGGCTTCGCGCCGAGCTCGACGCAGCGACGCAACGCATATGCCGCGTCCTTGACGCGAAAAGCCATCGCGCAGGCCGACGGACCATGCGCTTGGGCGAAGCGCTGACCGAAGCTGCCGGGCTCGGCATTGACGATGAAGTTGATGTCGCCTTGACGATGCAGGGTCACGTCCTTGCTGCGATGACGCGCGACGGTGGGGAATCCGAGCTTCGCGAACAGCGCGCGCAGCTGCTCGGGATCGGGCGCGGTGTATTCCACGAACTCGAAGCCATCCGTGCCCGCCGGGTTGTCGCGCGTGACGCCGTCGGGAATCCGACGGTCCTCGCGTGAGGGGTTCGTGTTCATGATGCCTCCGAAGTATGCAATCGAGGCGTGCGCTTCTGCGATTTGCTCGCATTGCAACGCCACATTGCATACGCAACGTCGAAAGATGAACTCCGAGGCGCTCAATGGTTACAATTGAAACTATCGAAACGAGTTCCGTCAAGCAAAGATGTCCGCATCGGCTCGCGCTTCCGGCAACGCTTCCGACAAGCTTCGGCTCGATCGTTTCGTGCCGTATCGGCTCTCGGTGCTCTCGAATCTCGTGAGCATGAGCATCGCGCATGCGTACGAGCGCGAGTTCGGACTGACGATTCCGGAGTGGCGCGTACTTGCAGTCCTTGCCCGCTACCCCAATCTCTCGGCTGTCGAAGTCGCCGAGCGCACCGCGATGGACAAAGTGGCGGTGAGCCGCGCGGTCCAGAGCTTGCTCGCCGCACGGCGCCTCGTGCGCACCTACGACAAAGGAGATCGCAGGCGGTCGGTGTTGCGCTTGTCAGCGGCCGGCCGCGCGGTATACACACGCGTCGCGCCGCTCGCGCTCGGCTACGAACGCAAGCTGCTCGATGCGCTGAGCGCCAGCGACCGTCGCACGCTCGACAGGCTCATCGGCCGATTGACGGAACGCGCGCGCCTTCTCGACCAGATGGATGGCCAAGATTCATGAACGATCGCCTCAACACAGATGCGACCCTCGGCGAGCCGGCCGCATACGCCGACTTGCCCGATAGCCTTCGTTATAATCCGCGCCACACTGAAGCCGGCCCAGCCGTGCGAGGAGAATCAGTAGTGAAAACAGTGGCCGAGTTTCAGATCCAGTATCGACAGATCCTCGATCCGACCGGCCATGTTCGCGGCGAGCTTCCGGCCTTCGCGCAGGACGACAGCGAGATGCTCAAGATGTTCGGGGCGATGCTTCGTGCCCGCATCTTCGACGCCAAGGCGGTCAACCTGCAACGCACGGGCAAGCTCGGCACTTATGCACCGTGCCTGGGACAGGAAGCGACGCATGTCGGCGTCGGCGCGGCACTGCGACCGGAGGACAGCGTAGCGATCGTGTACCGCGAGATCGGTACGCTCTTCTGGCGGGGCGTGCGCATGGTCGACGTGCTCTTGTACTGGGGCGGGGACGAACGCGGTAACGATTTCGCCGGTCCCGCGCACGATTTCCCTTGGTGCGTACCGATTGCGACGCAGACGCTGCACGCGGCCGGGGCGGCCATGGCGTTCAAGATCCGCAAGGAGCCGCGCTGCGCGCTTGCGTACATCGGCGACGGCGGCACCTCCGAAGGCACGTTCTACGAGGCGATCAATCTCGCGGGCGCCAAGCACCTACCGATCGTCTTCGTGATCGTGAACAACAAGTGGGCGATTTCGGTGCCGGTCGAGGAACAGACCGCCGCGCAGACGCTCGCGCAGAAGGCGATCGCCGCAGGCATCCCGGGCGTCCAAGTCGACGGCAACGACATCATTGCCGTGCGCGACACCGTGGAACAGGCACTCGCCAAGGCACGCTCGGGCGGCGGCCCGACGGTGATCGAAGCGCTGAGCTACCGCCTGAGCGATCACACCACCGCCGACGACGCATCGCGCTATCGTCCCAAGGAAGAAGTCGAGGAAGCCTGGAAGCTCGAGCCGCTCGTGCGCACGCGCGCATTCCTTCGGGCGCGCGGCGTGCTCGACGAGGCGCGCGAACAAGCGCTCAAAGCCGAGTACACCGCCGAAGTGGAAGCGGCAGTCAAGGAGTACCTGAGCATCCCGAAGCAGTCGATCGATTCCATGTTCGATTACCTCTACGCGAATCCGCCGCGTTACATCGAGCAACAGAAGCAGATCGCCAAACGCTATGCGGGCACTGGACGGCCGTCGCACTGATAAGGCTCTAGGCGATAGGCTGTAGCCGGGCACGAAGCGACTGCACCAGCAACTCTTTACGTACGCAACAATCGCAATGCAGTTTCCACGACGCACCACCCTTCTTCTCGTTCACGATGTACGGCCGCGAGGCTGCGGCCAAAGCTCCGGCTTCGGACACGCGTAGCCATGCCCAAGGTCACGATGATCGAAGCCATCGCGATGGCGCAGGCGTGGGAGCTCGCCCACGACCCGAGCGTCGTCGTGCTTGGAGAGGACGTCGGTAAGAGCGGCGGCGTGTTTCGCGCGACCGCGGGATTGTACGAGCGCTTCGGCAGCGAGCGCGTGCAGGACACGCCGCTCGCCGAGAACATGATCGCGGGCATGTGCGTCGGCATGGCCGCGCAGGGTATGCGGCCCGTCGCCGAGATTCAGTTCATGGGATTTCTGTATCCGGCGCTCGATCAGATCGTCAATCACATGAGCCGCCTGCGTCATCGCACGCGCGGCCGCATGTCGTGTCCCGTCGTGCTGCGCATGCCGCATGGCGGCGGCATTCACGCGCCGGAGCATCATTCCGAATCGGTCGAGGCGATGATCGCGCATATTCCCGGCATTCGCGTCGTCTGCCCTTCGTCTCCGGCGCGCGCATACGGGCTGCTGCTCGCGTCGATCCGCGATCCCGATCCGGTCGTGTTCCTCGAGCCTTCGCGCATCTATCGCTACGTCAAACAGGACGTCGCCGACGACGGCACCGCCCTGCCCCTCGACGTTTGCTACATCCTGCGCGAAGGCGATGACGTCACGATCGTCACATGGGGCGCGATGGTCGTCGACGTGCTCAAGGCTGCCGAGCAGCTCGCTGCCGAGGGCATCAGCGCCGAGGTGATCGATCTTGCGACGGTGAGCCCGATCGACTTCGAAACCATTCTCGACTCGGTGGCGAAAACCGGGCGGCTGGTCATCGTGCACGAAGCGGCGCGCAACTGCGGCGTCGGCGCCGAGATCGCCGCCACGGTGGCCGAGCAGGCGCTCTACGATCTCATCGCGCCGATCCAGCGCGTGACCGGTTACGACACGGTCATGCCGCTCTACCGACTCGAGAACGAGTACATCCCGAGCATCCCGCGCATCATGGATGCGGTTCGAACCAGCATGAAAGCGGATGGCTGAGCCGATGACCACTTTCAATCTTCCCGATCTCGGCGAGGGTCTGCCCGAGGCCGAAATCGTTGCGTGGCACGTCAAGGAGGGCGACTTCGTCACCGTCGACCAGCCGATGGTTTCGGTCGAAACGGCGAAGGCGGTCGTCGACGTACCGAGCCCGTATACCGGGCGCATCGTGAAATTTCACGCCCAACCGGGCGATACGGTCGAAACCGGCCGACCGCTCGTCGATTTCGAGCTGACGAGCGACGCCGCCTCCGCGCAGGCGAATCCGCACGACGTACCGACCGCGCAAGCGCCCGCCTCATCATCGAGCGCGTCCGAACCTGCGCAAGGCATGGTCGTCGGCCGCATGCAGACGAGCGATGAAGAGTTTGTCGATCGCGCCGTCGTCGGCGGGACACGCCGCAGCACGCGCGAGCGCGTTCGTGCCGCACCTGCGGTTCGCATGCTCGCCAAGCGCCTGGGCGTCGACCTCGCCGCCTGTCGCGCAAGCGGACGTCACGGACTCGTGACCGTCGATGACGTGCTCTCCGCCGCGAACTTCTCCGGCCGCGGACGCGCCGCCAGCCCGAGCGTGCCCGGGCTCACCGACGCCGATCGGCTGCGTGGCACACGCAAGGCGATGGCCGCCAGCATGTCCTTGTCGCGCGATGAGATCGCGATGTGCACGATCTTCGACGACGCGGACATCGAAGGCTGGAAGACGCGCGGCGACATCACGGTGCGACTCATTCGCGCGATCGCCGCGGGCGTCAAAGCCGAGCCCGGCCTCAACGCCCTCTTCGATCCGAGCGTGCCGGCGCGCAGGATCATGCCGCAGATCAATCTCGCCATCGCCGTCGACACGCCGGAAGGGCTCATCGTACCGGTCATCCGCGACATCGGTGGTCGCTCGGCGCAGGAGCTGCGCGCGGCGCTCAACGATCTCAAGGAACGCACGCGTGCGCGCACCGTATCGCCGGATGAAATGCGCGACTACACGTTCACGCTGTCGAACTTCGGCACCATGGCCGGTCGGTACGCCACGCCGCTCGTCGTGCCACCGACGGTGGCCATCCTCGGCGCCGGTCGCTTGCAGCGCGACGTCGTCGCGGGCGAGAGCGGCCCCGAGATTCACACGCGCATCCCCTTGTCGCTCACGTTCGATCATCGCTGCATCACCGGCGGCGAGGCGTGTCGCTTCATGGGGGCGGTGATCGCGGATCTCACCTTGCCGGAATGAGGGGTTAGGCGCTCACGAGCCGAGCCGCAGGGATGCTCGAACTTGGGTTTGCCGCGCCCCTCGCCCGCGCTGTCGCAAGACGCCGCGGGTAGCGCAGTCGAACCTGGTTGCGAAGCGGGCCGAACGCCCGCGGGTTTTGAGGCTTGTCGATATGAGCACCATCCCCGCCGCAAGACAGAAGCTCATCGAAGGCATGGTCGCCGCCTCGCGCGCCCGGCGCGGGCACCGCGCGCCGTTGCCCGCAGCGGAATTCATCCGACAGTACTTTCGCGGCGTCGCCGAAGAAGACTTGAGCAGCTATCCGAGCGCCGAGCTTGCCGCCGCGGCGCTCGCTCACTTGCGCGCGGCCGAGACGCGCCGCAGACGCCGTCCGCACGTCCGCGTCTTCAATGCCGATGCCGCGCGCGACGGCTGGACGTCGCAGCACACCGTCGTCGAAGTCACGACCGACGACATGCCCTTTCTCGTCGATTCGCTGAGCATGGTGCTCAACGACGAGAAGCTCACCATTCATCTGATGATTCACCCGGTGCTCGCCGTACGCCGCGATCGCCAAGGCCGGCTCTTCGGCTTGGCGAACGCCGACGACGAGGCGCACGTCCTCAAGGAATCGTGGCAGCACATTCAAGTCGACCGCATCGAAGACGAAGACAGGCTTGAAGCGCTCCGCCGCAAGATTCTGCGCACGCTCGACGATGTGCGCGTTGCGGTCGAGGACTGGCAAGTGATGCGCGAGCGCGCCCTTGCGATCGCTGACGAGCTCGCGAGCCGCACGCTTCCAGTGCCGCGACACGAGGCGCAAGAGACCAAAGAGCTGCTCGAATGGCTCGCGAACGATCACTTCACCTTCCTCGGCTATCGCGAGTACCGCTTGGAGCGCGGCCGCAGCGAAGACCGCGCGGTGCCGGTCCTCGAATCGGGCTTAGGGCTCCTGCGTCCACGGCGCCGGCCGGCGCACCCGACCGTCTTGAAGGGCGACTTGCGCGAGCGCGCACGTGTGTCCGAGCTCCTGACGATCACCAAGGCGAACTCGAAGTCGACGGTCCATCGCGCGACCTATCTCGACTACATCGGCATCAAGACCTTCGACAACGCGGGACGCGTGAGCGGCGAGCTGCGTTTCCTCGGCCTGTTCACCTCGGCCGTCTATCACCGCAGCCCGCGCGAGATTCCGCTGCTCAAGGACAAGATCGGCCGAGTGATCGCCCACTTCGGACTCGATCCTGCCAGCCACGACGCAAAAGCCGTCGTCCACGTGCTCGAAACCTATCCGCGCGATGAGCTCTTTCAGGCCAGCGTCGCCGACCTGATCCGCATCGTGCGCGGCGTCGTCAACCTCTACGAGCGACAGCGCGTGCGCGTCTTCCTGCGCCGCGATGTCTTTGCCCGCTTCTACTCCGCGCTCGTCTACGTACCGCGCGATCGCTACAACACGCAGGTCCGCGAGAAGGTCGAGGCGATGATTCGCGACGCGCTCTCTGCGACCGCGCTGGAGTCGCAGGTGCAGATCTCCGAATCGGCGCTCGCTCGCGTGCACATCATCGCGCGCTTACCGGAAGGCGGCGGTCCGCGCATCGACGTGGCGGCGCTGGAAGAGCGCATCGCCGATGCGGTGCGCACATGGGACGATCGACTGCGCGAAGCGCTCATCGCGGAATACGGCGAGTTCGCCGGCCGCACGCTCGCGGAGCGCTACCACAATGCCTTTCCGCCTGCATACCAGGCAGAAGTATCGGCGAGCGAAGCGATCGCCGACCTGCACGAGCTCGACCGCGTCATCGCCGCACCCGATTCGGTCGCGATGCGGCTCGTGAGCGGACCCGCCGGCAGGACGCAACTGCGATTGTTCCGCGCCGATCGTGCCATTCCGCTCTCGCAGGCCCTGCCGGTCCTCGAAAACCTGGGCTTTCTCGCCATCAGCGAGCGTCCGTACCTCGTGACGGTGCCGAACGCACGCGACATATGGATCACGAGTTACGAGCTCGAGCGCATCGACGGTAAACCAGCCGATCCATCGCTCGCCGAACGCTTCAGCGAAGCGTTCCAAGCCGTCTTGAGCGGCGCCGCCGAGAACGACCGTTTCAATCGCCTCGTCGTGCTCACGACCTTGCGCTGGCGGCAAGCATCGGTGCTACGCGCGTATTGCCGCTATCTGCTGCAGACGAACTCCACGTTCAGCCAGTCGTACATGGAACAGGTGCTGGCGGCGAATGCGGCGACCGCTGCAGCGCTCTTCGCGCTGTTCGAGGCGCAATTCGACCCCGGCATCAAGGACGCCCAACGCGCCACGCGAATCGCCGCCGCGAAACGCACGCTCAACGCGCGGCTCGATGCAGTAAAGAGCCTCGATGAGGATCGTATCCTGCGCCGCTTCATGGCGCTGATCGAGGCCACGCTGCGCACCAACTACTATCAAGTTGACGCAACGGGACAGCCGAAGCCGTATCTCTCGTTCAAGCTCGATCCGCGTCGCATTCCGGAATTGCCGCAGCCGCGCCCGGCGTTCGAGATTTTCGTCTACTCGCCGCGCGTCGAAGGCGTGCATCTGCGCATGGGACACGTTGCGCGCGGCGGCATCCGCTGGTCCGACCGGCGCGAGGATTTCCGCACCGAAGTGCTCGGCTTGATGAAGGCGCAGAACGTCAAGAACACGTTGATCGTCCCGGTCGGCGCGAAAGGCGGCTTCGTCGCCAAGTGCCTGCCGCAAGGCGGCAGCCGCGAAGACATTCAGCGCGAAGGCATCGAGTGCTATCGCACCTTCATCCGCGGACTGCTCGATGTGACCGACAACATCGTCAGTGGCCGCGTCAAGCCGCCCGAGCGCCTCGTACGGCGCGACGGCGACGATGCCTATCTCGTAGTCGCGGCAGACAAAGGCACCGCGACGTTCTCCGACATCGCCAATGCCATTGCCGCCGAATACGGCTTCTGGCTCGGCGATGCGTTCGCCTCAGGCGGCTCGGCCGGCTACGACCACAAGAAGATGGGCATTACCGCGCGCGGCGCCTGGGAGTGCGTCAAGCGCCATTTCCGCGAGCTCGGCATCGATACGCAGACGCAGGAATTCACGGCGGTAGGCATCGGCGATATGTCGGGCGATGTCTTCGGCAACGGCATGCTGCGCTCGCCGCACATGAAGCTCCTTGCGGCGTTCAATCACCAGCACATCTTCCTCGATCCGAACCCCGACCCGTTGACGAGCTATCAGGAACGTCAGCGACTCTTCGCCCTGCCGCGCTCGACCTGGGAAGACTACGACCCGAAGAAGATCTCGCGCGGCGGCGGCGTGTATTCGCGCACCGCCAAGTCGATCAAGCTCTCGCCCGAGGCACGCGCGATGCTCGGCGTCGAGCGCGATACGCTCACGCCGACCGAGCTCATCCGCGCCATTCTCTGCATGCCGGTGGATCTGTTGTGGAACGGCGGCATCGGCACTTACGTCAAGGCCAGTGACGAAACGCACGCCGAGGTCGGCGATCGCGCCAACGATGCCGTTCGCGTCGACGGCCGTGACCTGCGCTGCAAGGTCGTCGGCGAAGGCGGCAATCTCGGGTTCTCGCAGCGCGGGCGCATCGAATACGCGCTCGCCGGTGGACGCATCAACACGGATTTCGTCGACAACTCGGGCGGGGTCGACTGCTCGGACCACGAGGTCAACATCAAGATCCTGCTCAACGAGGCGTGCAAGCGCGGTCAGCTCACGCGAGTCTCGCGCGACAAGATGCTTGCGCGCATGACCGAAGAGGTCGCTGCGCTCGTGCTGCGCGACAATTACCTGCAAAGCCAGGCGCTCTCGATGCTCGAAGCGCGCGCCGCCGAAGATCTCTTCGAGCACGCGCACGCCATTCGCTCGCTCGAGCTGGCCGGGCACTTGGATCGCACGTTCGAATTTCTGCCGACGGCCGAGGCAATCGAAGAGCGCCACCGCGACGGCAAGGGTCTGGTGCGACCCGAGCTCGCCGTGCTGCTCGCGTATGCCAAGATGACGCTCTATGCGCATCTCGTCGACTCGGACGTCCCCGAAGATCCGTACCTGAGCCAGGAGCTCGAACGCTACTTCCCGGCCCTCCTCCAACGACGATTCGGCCGACTCATCAAGCACCATCGCCTGCGCCGCGAGATCATTGCCACCGCGACGACGAACAGCATCGTCCACCGCATGGGCCCCACCTTCGTGCGGCGCGCGCAGGAAGAAACGGGCGCGAGCGCTGCGAGCATCGTGCGCGCTTACGCGATTGCGCGCGAAGCATTCGGCATGCGCGGCACTTGGGCGGCCATCGAGGCGCTCGACAACAAGATTGCCGCCGCAACGCAGTACGCGATGATGCACGAGACGGCGCGGCTGCTGCGCTTCGCCAGCTATTGGCTGCTGCGTCATCAGCCGCAAGCGCTCAACATCGACGAGCAGGTCAAACGTTTCCAAAGCGGTTTGGCCGCGCTCGATGCTGCCATGCCGCGCGTCTTGTCGGGCACCGACCTTGCGATATTCGAGGCAACTCACGAACGCTACCGCACGGCGAACGTGCCAGACGGCTTGCGCAAGCGCATGGCGACGCTCACCGCGTTGCGCTCGGGCCTGGACCTGGTGGTGATCGCCGAGCGAACGCGGCTGCCGATCGAGCGTGCTGCGGCCGTATATTTCGCGCTGGGCACCGCCTTGTCGCTCGACTGGTTGCGCGAGCAAGCAGAAGCGCTGGACGCCGAAGGCCATTGGCAATCCGTGGCGCGCACGACGCTGCGTGACGGCGTCTTCGAGCTGCAGCGCGCGCTTTGCCTCGATGCGCTCAAGAGCGCACGCCGCGGTTCGGCGCAAGACATCGTTGCGGCATGGCTGGCGCGCCGCGGACCTGCTGTCGAGTCGTTGCGGCAAACGATCGGGGAAATGCGCTCGCTGCCGCAGATGGACTTCGCCACGCTGTCCGTGGCGGTGCAATCGGTGCGTCGGATCGCCGACCTCGACCGCTGAGACACGGGCATCCGCCCGAATCGATCAACGAGCGCGTGCGGCGACAGTGGGCGGATCGGCCGCGAGTCTGGTATAACGCCGAGCCGATCGCGGCGCAGGCCGTCCCCTTTCCCTTACTCAATCAGCAACGTTATGCCTGGCAAACTCGTACTGATCCGTCACGGACAAAGCACCTGGAACCTTCAGAATCTCTTCACGGGCTGGGTCGACGTCGACCTGACAGACCTCGGCAAGAGCGAAGCCCGCGAGGCGGGACGCCTGCTCAAGGAGGAAGGCTTCGAGTTCGACATCGTCTTCACGTCGGTGCTGAAGCGAGCCATCCGCACGATGTGGATCATTCTCGATGAGATGGATCTCATGTGGCTGCCGGTCGAGCGCACCTGGCGCCTCAACGAGCGGCACTACGGCGCACTGCAGGGACTCGACAAGGCGCAGACGGTGGAAAAGCACGGTGCGGAACAGGTCAAGCTCTGGCGCCGCAGCTACGATGTGCCGCCGCCGGCGCTGTCGCTGGACGACGAGCGCCACCCGCGCTTCGACCGTCGCTACAAGAACGTCGATCCGAAGGATCTGCCGGCCAGCGAATCGCTGAAGGCCACGCTCGATCGCGTGCTGCCGTTCTGGCACGGCCGCATCGCGCCGGAGCTCAAGGCCGGGCGCAACGTGCTCATCGTGGCACACGGCAATAGCCTGCGTGCGCTGGTGAAGATGCTCGACGGCATGTCGGATGCCGAGATTGTCGAGTTCAACATCCCGACGGGCGTGCCCATTTATTACGAGCTCGACGAGGACCTCAAGCCGCGCGCGCCGCGCAAATTCCTCGGCGATCCGGCGACCATCGCGGCGAAAGCCGAAGCCGTCGCCAAGCAGACGGAGAAAAAGTGACGCCGTAATACAATGCCGAGATCACGATCTCGACGGGACGCCGCGCGTAACGCGCGGCGTTTTCGTTTCGAGGCTCGTCAGCCGCGGCGTCCGGTCACGACGAGCGCTTCGGTCTCACTCCTCCGGCGCGACGGTCAGGCGGATGCCGTCGAGCCGTTCATCGAACACGACTTGGCATGACAAGCGCGAGCGCCCGGGCTCATACGTCGTGAGCTCGCTGATGAGCGAGCGTTCGTCGGATTGCATTTCGGGGAGCTTGTCGACCCACTCGGGATCGACGTAGACATGACAGGTCGCGCACGAGCACATCCCACCGCAGCTAGCGATGACGCCGAACTCGTGTTCGCGCAAGCTTTCCATCAGCTTGCGCCCAGGACGGCCCTCGATGAGGTGCTCGGCCCCATAAATGTCGGTCAGATAGATCTTCGGCATCGTCACGGATTGCAAAGAAAGGCCGCGCAGCGCGGCAGCGCATTATGCCTTGTCGGGTATCCCAACCGCCTCAGCGTCGGCGCGAACGACCATCCACAGCCGCCGAATGTAGTCGAATAACCAGCACGCCAGTTCGAGACGCGCCAGCGCATTCATGGGCCGTTGAGAGAAATAGGACTCCAGCAAGAGCTCGCGCTCGGCGCTCGTAAAGCCGTGGTAGACGCACAATGAGGCGAGATCGAACCACGGCGTGCCGACACCCGAGTACTCCCAATCGATGAGCCGCAGTGTGCCGTCATCCACGACGTTCAGATGATGAACGTCGTTGTGACAGAGGCAGACCATCGCGTTCTCTTGCAGCAAGACCGCGGCCTGCTCACCCCGCTCACGCTCCGCGGCATCCGGGCTCTGCCCGCGATCTTCGAGCGTACGCAGATAGCCGCGTAGCGTCTCGAGCAAGTCCACTCGCCGTACGCCCGCGGGCACGGGCAGCGCATGCAGGCGCCGCAAGACTTCCGCCAGACGTCGGATGTTCTGCGGTTCGTGCGCCTGCGCTTCGCGCCATGGCTCGCCGAGATCGCGCGTCACGAGCCATTGTCTGGCCGGATCGCACAACAAGACTTCTGCGCCGATACCGGCGGCAGCGACGGCCTGCAGCACACGCGCCTCGCTTGCTCTGTCGATCTGCAGAACCGCTTCCGGCACTCGGCCCATGCGCACGATCACGACCGCATCGCGCGTCCGGACGCGCCAGCTGTCGTTCGTAAGGCCGTGCTTGATGCGCTCGCTCGCGAGGAGCGCGCGCTCATCGACGCCCAGCGCCCGTGCGGCCAGGGCTTCGGGCGAAATACAGTGCTCCTGCGTCACGCGCGCTTCTTCCCGCGTGTCGACTTCGGCATGCAAGCAAGCCTCATGCCGACACCGCCGACTCGACCGTCTCTGCCGTCTGGCGTCGCTGCTGCTTGCGCCACGCAAAGTAACCGCGAATCACGATGATCGTATAGAGCACGAACAGAAGCGCTGTCGGCAGAAAGCCTTGCGTGAAGTAGAGATAGGCGGCCAGCGTATCGATCACGACCCAGTAAAGCCAGTTCTCGATGAGGCGCCGCGCCACCATCCACGTGGTGACGACGCTGCCCCAAGTCACGAACGAGTCGAGCACCGGCGCCACAGCATCGGTTGCGCTCATCAGGAGCCAGGCATTGACGGCCGTGGCGACCACGACGCCCGCGCATGCCAGCAGATGCGCCTGCAGCGGCCACGATCGGATCAGCACCTCGCCTTCCTCGGACCGTCCGCGGCGCCATTCAACGTATCCGTACACCGCCATCGCGAGATAGAAGAGCTGCAGGGCGGACTGCATGTAGAGCTTGGCCTGCGCGAAGAGCACGAAATAGATGGCCGTGCTCACGAAGGCACACAGCCAGCACCAGAGATTGCGCCGCACGGCAAGCAGCAGGTACGCAAGACCGAGCGCCGCAGCGATGGTCTCCGCGATCGACAGTTCTGCAAGCTGTGCCAGCAACGATTGCATGTGCGATCAGGCCGGATCGCCGCCGCCGAGCACCTTCATGACGAAGACCTTGCGGCCGTGCTTGGCAAACGACGCCGCCGTTTCCTTCGCCAGGATCTCGAAGAGCCGGTGATGTTCGCCTGCGATCTGCGTGCTCATCGCATTCGTCGTCACCGTGATGTCCGGATAGGCATTGAGGCGCTCGATGAAATCCTTGATGGGCGGAATGTAGTCAGCATCGAGCGGATAGAGACTGATTTCGATGGCGGTACGCATGGTGGCTCCAGTGCGAAGAAGGTGCCGCTCGGGCACCCGGCGCTCGCGCCGGATGCCCTGCGACGCTTAAGCGAACGCTAGCGCGTTCGCCACGAGAAGGTCACGCCCACCTGCCTCGGCTCGCCGAGTTGCCGGTAAAGTCGCTTCTCGAGAAACGGCGGCTCGTTGTAGAAGTAGAACCCGCGAATCGCGTAGTCCTCGTCGAACACGTTCTTGGCCCACAGGTACGCGCTCCAATCGTCGCGCTCGTAGCCGACCCGCACGTTGACGAGCGCATAGGCATCCGAGCGCATGTCGTGATCGGTGGGCACGTCGAAGTAGAAATCGTCTTTCGCGCTCGCATCGATGCGTGCGGCAAGACCGCTCGCGTGCCGCCACTCGGCGAATACGGAAGCGGAATACTCGGGCGCATGCGCCTGCTCGCGCGAGCTGACGTGCGTGCCGTCCTCAGTGATCCCGCCTGCAGCCTTGGTACGCAGTAGCCCCAACGTGCCACCGACGCTGAGCGACGGCGTCAGCGCATAGCTCGCACTAACCTCGATGCCGGTGTTGTAACCGCTCTTCAGATTGTCGGTCACGAAGATGTACGTGCCCGGATTGCTCGGATCGAGCTGTCGGCCGCTACGCACCTGCAGATCGCGCCGCCACTGGTAGAACAATGCCACATCGAAATACCCGCGACCATCGGCGAACGATGTCTTCCAACCCGATTCGAGATTCCAGAGGTACTCGGGCGCGAACTCGCGCGCCTCGTCCGGGATCGGGCCCAAATTGAATCCGCCGGCTTTGTAGCCGCGGGCCAGCGCGACATATGCGGTCGCGTTGTCGGTCACGTCGACGCTGACAGAGACTTGGCCGCCGACCATCCGATCGCGCGCCGAGAAATCCGACAGACGCGCTTCGGCATCGACGATGCCATGATCGTCATAGTCGGCATCGCGCTGCTCGACGCGCAGGCCGAGCGACCAACGCAAGCGCTCGGTGAGCTGTTGATCGATCTGTCCGAACAGCGCGAGATTGGTGGCGCGATAGCGGCTCTCGAGCAGATCCTCGCTCGTGCCGTTCCAAGCAGGGTCGAACGGATCCTCGTAGCGACCTTCGAGCCAATCGCGGCCGTCCTCGTCGAGCCGCAACGCGTACGCACCGACGAGCCAGGCGATTTCTCCCGGCGCATGCGCCGCCTGTGACGCCAGACGCGCCTCGAGCGTCGCAGTCGTACGTGCGCGTCGCGTGCTTTGGAAGTAGTCGTAGACATACGGCGCCCAGCTCTCGTCGTTGCCCCAATCGGCATCGAAGCTGTTGGTGCTTTTCGAGTCGGCGTACGAGGCAATGAAGGTCAGGGTCTTCTCATCCGGCAGCACGCTCGTCAGGCGCGCCGAGGCGCCCGTGGCGCGCTGCGAGTCCTCACCGGGACGGTCCGAGAGCGTGACACGGGAATTGTCGATGGCCCAGGCGTCGTAGCCATTGTCGAGATCGGCGTGCAGCACCGTCACATCGAGCGTGGTGTGCTCGCCGGCGTGCCAGCGCCATTTGAAGCGCCCCGTCAGCTCGTCGCGGTCATTGGTGTCGTCGCGGCCGAGATAGGCATTGCGCATGAACCCGTCACTGCGTTGACGTTGCAGCGACAAACGCCATGCCGAGTCGAGCGCAGCGAGCGATCCTGTTGCAACGAGCCCCAGCGACGTTGCATCGAACTCGCCGAAGCCGGCCTCGACCGCATAGCCCGGCGTCTCAGCGGGATCCTCCCCGCGCACGACGACGAGCCCTGCCAACGCATTCGCTCCGTAACGCGTACCCTGCGGACCGCGCAGCACCTCGATGCGCGCCACGTCGAACAGCGTCGCGGGCATGCCGATCCCGCTGAAATCGATGTCGTCGATCAGAAAGCCGACCGACGGATTCGGCGCACCTTCGTACTGTTCGCGCTCACCCACGCCGCGAACTTGGAAGTAACGCGGACGCGATGTGCCGCCGGCCCAATGCAGATTGGGCACGAGCGCGAGCACATCCTCGAGGTGCTGCCTGCCGGCTGCGCGAGTCTCCTGTGCCCCGAGCACCGTGACGCTGGCGGCCACATCGGTCAGCCGTTCCTCACGAAAGGTGGCGGTTACGATCACTTCATCGAGCGGCTCGGCGCTGTGCGCAGCACCGACCGCCGCCGCTGCAAGCACCGCAGCGACGCTCAGACGAACAATGGACATTGCCAGATCTCCTTTGCAGAAGATCCGGTTACGAGCGAATCGAAAGCAGTGGAAGGAAAAAGGCGAATGAATCGCACGACCTGCTCCCTACGCCGGTACTAACCGGATCAGGTTCAACGAGTTCGCCGATCAGCGCTGCCTTACGACAGCGCATTCGGCATCTCAGGCCCATTGAGGGCCACCCCTAGGCAGCGCCGATTGTAGCGACCCGTTCGCCGGCTGACCAGAACGAGCACGAATCAACCGCTCTTCGCAGGTGCGCAACCGTGCGCCCGCCGTCCATTGCCGCGTCATCCGCGATCGGCAGCCGGCCATCGCAACCTGTTGACCCGGCGCCCGGCTTCCGCCATCGTGCGCTCTCCGTTTTTCCGCAATGAGGATCGATCATCCATGGGCGAACGTCGGTGTCGACTCTTTCACGTCGATGCATTCACGCGTGAGCGCTTCCGCGGCAATCCTGCGATCGTCGTGCTCGATGCGGACGAGCTCACGGAAGAGCAGATGCAGACCATCGCCGCCGAGGTCAACGGCGAGACGGCCTTCATCCTCGAGGCCGACTCCGGCGATCACGACCTGCAGGTCAAGTTCTTCACGCCGCGTCATCCCGTGCCGTTCGTCGGACATGCGACGATCGCGGCGCAATACGTTTACGCAAAGGTGGTGGGGCCGAAGGGCAAGCTGCGACAGAAGACCGGGGCCGGTATCGTCGAGATCGACGTGACGCAAGCCGAGGGCGACTATCGCATCGCAATCACGCAAAGCCCGCCGCTGCTCGGGCCGACCATTCCCGATGACCAGCGTCGCAAGGTGCTGAACGCGCTCGGCATCTCGAGCCCGAGCCTGCACATCGATTGCCCCTTGCAGATCATGACGAAGGGCAACAATCGACTGCTCATCGGCTTGCAGTCCCCCGATCTGCTCGCCTCGCTCAAGCCCGACTTCGAAGAGCTCGCGCGCCTGACGCCGCATGTCGGCGCCGAAGGTTATTTCGTCTTCGCGCTCACGGAGACGAACGGCGCGACCGGCACGATCTCGCGCATGTTCTGCCCGGCCCTCGGCATTCCGGAAGACCCCGTGAGCGGCAACGCGCACGGCATGCTCGGCGTCTATCTGATCGACCACGAGCTGCTCATCCCGAAGGACGGCCGCGTCACGTTCCGCGGCCATCAAGGACAATGGGTGCGTCGCGCCGGCATCGTCGATGTCGAGGTCGAAACCTCAGGCAAAGTGGCGCAATCGGTCCGCATCATGGGCGATGCGGTGATCGTCTACGAAGCAGAAGTAAAGATCTAAGCCCAGTCTCCAGCGAGCCGGCGCTGCGATCAGCGCCGGCTCTCCTGCACCGTCTTGCCGCCGCGCACGATACGCAGCACGTGCTTGGCGGACGGAATGATGTCTTCGGCGTCGTGCACCGCCATGACGACCTGCGTGCCGCTCCTTGCGAGGCGCTCCAATACATCCAATACGTGCTCACGCGTCTGCGCATCGAGGCCGGTGCACGGCTCATCGAGCAAGAGCAGCTCCGGCTCGTTCACCATGGCGCGCGCAAACAGCGCGAGACGCATTTGTCCGTAAGAGACCTGCCGCGGTTTGCGTTCGCGCAAATGGTCGATACCGAAGAACTCGAGCCAGCGGCGCGCGTGGACGCGATCCGCGCGCGTCGGCGGCGCATTGAGGCCGACACTCGCATAGCGCCCCGAGATGACGATCTCCTCGATGGACTTGGCGGCGTAGTGCTCGGCCTGCAGCTCCGGCGATAGCCACCCGACGCGGCGTTTCCACTCCTCGATGTGCGTGCCGACCGGAGCGCCCGCACGTTCGATCGTGCCGCCGAGCGCAGGATGCAGATCGCCGTACAGCAAGCTGAGCAACGTCGATTTGCCGCTGCCGTTCGGACCGAGAATCGCCCAGTGTTCGCCCTTGTGCAGCGTCCAATCGAGCTTACGAATCACTGGACGGTAATCGCGATACAGACTCACGCCGCGCAGACGAATCAACCAATCGCCATTCGTCGCGCGAGCCTTCTGCTGCGCACGGGACAGCGGCTTGGCACGGACGGGCGCAGCCTTGCCCTCGCTCGCTTTCGTCGCGCGTCGAGCAAGCGCGCGAGCACGTCCCGCATCGAGCCGCGGCGCCTTCTCCTTGCGGCCGGCGAAGATCAGCCGTCCGCCTTCGATCAGGGCCACATGCGTGATGTTGCGCGGCAGCTCTTTGGGCCGATGCGTCGTGATGATCCAGCTGTGCCCTGCCCGCGGGGCTTCCAGTGCGCGTTTGAGCTTCTCGCGCGTGCGCGTATCGAGACCGTTGAAGACCTCGTCGAACAACAGCACGGGCGCCTCGCTCGCAAACGCACGCGCCACGAGCGCCAGGCGGCGCTGCCCATAGGACAACGTCAGCATGTGTCGCCGTCTCAGCCCCCAAAGCCCGAATCGCCGCATCACACGTTGCACGCGAGCACGCTGTGCCCGCGTGGGCTGCGTGAGCGGCACGTCCTCGTCGAACAACCCTGTCGTGACGACTTGCTCGACGGTGAGATTCCAGCCATACCTGACGTATTTGTCCTGGCGCTCGGGACCGATATAGGCAATGAGCTCTTTGCTGCCGGCCGGCTCGCGCGAGAGCTCGCCCGAAAGCGCATAGAGGCACTCTTCGCGCCCCGTCGGGGTCGGCCAGACATCGCCGCGCAGCATCTTGAGCAGCATGCTCTTGCCGGCGCCGTTGGGACCGATCAGCGCCCAGCGCTCGCCTCGGCGCAGCGTGAAAGAGATGTCATCGAGTACGACGGCGTCGTCCAGGATCACTGAACAACTCGACAATTGAATCAGCGGGTGGTTTTGCATCGGTTAGGCAATAGAACAGGGCCAACGCGCGCGAGGGATGTCGGGACCCGGCGGCGGCGCGTGATCATCGCCGATAGCTGGCCGTTCTTCATTACTTGACGTGAGCTATGATTGCGCGGATACGGGGAGCGGCAGCCATCGAAACAACGATTCTAATCCTTGTTCTCGCGGCGCTGGCCGGTGCAGCCTGGATCTGGAGGCGGCGCGCTTCGCACGTCCGCGACTCGGCCACCGGCAAGCCATCGGGGTCAGCGACGCCACGATCCGGCGCGCGTGCCGTGGCACTCCCCACCATCGACTACACCAACGAGGCCATCGAAAGCGTCTTCGCCGAGCGCGATCGGCTTGCATTCGGCGGGTCGCTTGGCAACGAAGCGATCCACGGCACGCACGCGACGATCCTCGCGCGCATTTCCGCCGCGCTCGAGGACACGCTTACGCAGCGCGAGTATCTGCCGCGACGGCCGATGCAGCTGCCGAAGCTCATGCAGGCGCTCAACGATCCGGAGGTGTCGCGGGACGCTCTTGTCAAGCTGATCCTGGAAGATCCGGCGATCGCGGGCGGCGTGCTGCAGCAGGCCAACAGCGCCTTCTATCGCGTTTCGCCCGCGCGAGTCGACAACATCGACCGGGCCGTCACGCTCCTCGGCACGGACGGCCTCAAGCGCTTAATGGCAACCGCCATCATGCAGCCAGTCTTTCGCCTGCCGAAGGGACACTTCGATACGTTCGGGCCGATCACCTGGGAGCAGCTCGAACGCGCCGCTGCGACAGCGGAGGCGTTTGCAACTCACATCATGCCGTGCGATGCCTTCGTCGCGCAGCTCCTCGCCACACTGGAGCCGCTGGCGCGTGTGGTGATCTTTCGGGTCGCGCTGGATACGTACCGCGATGTCGAAGGCGTGCAGCCCTCCGCTGCCGTGCTCATCCGCGCGCAGCAAGCTCATGCGCCCGCAGTGGCGCTGCGGATCGCGCGCGCGTGGAAGATGTCAGATCTGTCGCTCGAGGCGCTCGCCGCCCAGGTCGAGCAGGCTTCGCCGGCACAGATGCGCGAGCTCGGCCGCGCGGTGTATTTCGCGCGCTTGGTGAGCGCGCTCGCGCTCCTTGCAGCACGCAAGGGGGGAGCGCAGGATGAGGAGTCGCTCGCCATCATCGAGCAACAAGGGCTCGACAGGCTCTCTGCAAAGCAGCTTTGGGTGGCTGCGCTGGCTTCGCACGAAGCGGCTTGAGGCCGGAACTTGCCACGTACAGCGGCCGTTGCGTACCGTCGTCAAGCGATGCGATTTCCATCGACCACGGGTGAAAGATGCTCGTCACGTTCAGGTCCTCCGCCACCGAATCGATCACCATGTTCCAGGATGTCGCCGTGGAGCTCCTGCGCATGATGGGAGCGACAGGCAAGATCCCGGGCGGCTTGAGCGCTGACGATCTGCCCGCGGCGCTCGCAGCGCTCGAAACAGCGATCGAGCGACTCAAGGCTGCCCAGCACGCGCCGACGCCCTCCCCGGCCGCGGACAACGAAGACGCCGCATCGAACGACAACGACGACGATCGCGGCCCTCCGGTCGCCATCACGACGCGCGCAGTGCCGCTCATCAATCTGATGAAGCGCGCCGTCGCCGCGAAAGCCGAGCTGACCTGGGAACCCCTCTCCGGCTGACAGCTCGCACCAACGTCGCATCGCTTGTCTCGAGCTCATGCTTTCGGTCGAGCATCTGCGCAAGCGCTATGGCGCGCTCGAAGTCGTCCGTGACATCAGCTTTCACGTCCCGGCCGGTCAGTGTTTCGGCTTGCTCGGCCCGAATGGCGCCGGCAAGACGACCACGATGCGCTGTTGTCTTGGGCTCACGCAGCCCGATGCCGGCACTATCCGCCTCGTCGGCTTGCCGATTCCCGACAGGGCGCGCGAAGCGCGTGTTCGCGTTGGCGTGGTGCCGCAGTTCGACAATCTCGATCCCGATTTCACCGTCACCGAGAACCTGATCGTCTTCGGCCGCTACTTCGGTCTGTCGCGCCGCGAATGCGAAGCGCGCGTAGGCTACTTGCTCGATTTCGCCGGTCTGGCAGACAAGGCCGATGCGAGGATCGAGGCGCTTTCGGGCGGCATGAAGCGACGGCTCACGCTTGCGCGCGCGCTGATCAACGATCCGCAGGTGTTGTTCATGGATGAGCCGACTACCGGGCTTGACCCCCAGGCGCGCCACCTCGTATGGGATCGGCTCAAGGCCCTGCTCACTCAAGGCCGGACGATCGTGCTGACAACCCACTTCATGGACGAGGCGCAGCGGCTGTGCGATCGCGTCGCCATCATGGATCACGGCGTGCTCATCGCCGAAGAGGGGCCGCGCCGTCTGATCGAGCGCGAGATCGAGCCCACCGTCATCGAGGTGTACGGTGAGGGACTCCAAGAGTGGTTCGAGACGCACGGCAAGATGCTTTCACGGCGCGCAGAGCTCGCGGGCGACACCGCGTTCTGCTACTGCGACGATCCCGAGCCGTTGCTGCGAACGCTCGAGGGAAAACCCGAGCTGCGCGCGCTGCGCCGCGCTGCGAATCTCGAAGACGTGTTTCTGAAGCTCACTGGTCGAGACTTGCGTGACTGACGCTGCACTCACGAAAGATGTGATGGGCGCACCCGCTCGGGCGACGCGGTGGCGCTTCGTTTACGTCGTACACCGCAACTATCTGGTGTGGCGCAAGCTGATCGGCTCGGCGCTCGTGGGACACCTCGCCGATCCGCTGATCTGGCTGGTGGGCCTCGGCTTCGGCCTTGGCAAGCTGATGCCGCCGATCGGCGGGCTGCGCTACATCGAATTCCTGGCGAGCGGCATGCTGTGCTACAGCGCGATGAACTCGGCGTCGTTCGAAGGGCTCTGGTCTGCGTTCACGCGCCTCAAGATGCAACGGACCTGGGAGAGCATTCTCAACGCGCCAATGACGGTGGGCGATGTCGTCATCGGCGAATGGGTTTGGGCGGCGCTCAAGGCAACGCTCTCCGGCGCAGCCATTCTGCTGGTGATGGCGCTCCTCGACATCGTCAAATCCCCGCTCGCCGTGTGGACGCTGCCGATCCTGCTGCTCGTCGGGCTCGCCTTCGCCGGGCTAGCGCTCATCGTCACGGCGCTCGCGAAGACCTACGACCTGTTCACGTACTACTTCAGCCTCTTCCTGATGCCGATGACGCTGATTTCCGGCGTGTTCTTCCCGCTCGAACAGTTGCCGCGGGCGGCGCAGATCGCAGCGCAGCTGCTGCCGCTCGTTCACGCGACCACCATCGCCCGCGGACTCGTCGTCGGCACGCCGATCGACCAGCTGCTGCTCCACTTGGCCGTACTGGCGATTTATGCAGGGGTCACGGTTGCCGTCGCGGTCAAGCTGGTCGAGCGGCGTCTCATGCATTAGCGAGCTCGTGCGCGCAGCCACCGGCCGCCCGTCTGGTCCGTGCGCCTACAGCCGGACCCCGCGACCCTGTAGAATTCCGCCCGGCGCGCCGAGCGCCACCGAACGAGCCTGACAAGGTAACTGCCGCATGGGTCGCATTTTCGAAGTCAGAAAGCAGACGATGTTTGCGCGCTGGGATCGCATGGCGAAACAGTTCGCGCGCATCGCCAAGGACATCTCGATTGCAGTCAGAGCCGGCGGACCCGACCCCGCAGCGAATCCGGCCTTACGCCGAATTATCCAGAACGCTCGCTCGGTCAACATGCCCAAGGACAAGGTGGAAGCCGCCATCCGCCGGGCCTCGGGTCGCGAAGCGACCAACTACATCGAGGTGATCTACGAAGGCTACGCGCCCCACGGCGTCGCAGTGCTCGTGGAATGTGCGACCGACAACCCGACACGCACGGTCGCCAACGTCCGCAACATCTTCTCGAAGTACGGCGGCAATCTCGGCACGACCGGCAGCGTCAGCTTCATGTTCAAGAAGATGGGCGTGTTTCGCCTGAATCCGGAAGGCATCGACCAGGACGATCTCGAGCTCTACCTCATCGATCACGGGCTCGAAGAGATGGGTGAAAGCACTGGCGAGAAGGGCGAGCCGCAGCTGGTCATCCGCTGCAATTTCGCCGACTTCGGTCAAGTGCAGAAGGCGCTCGAAGATCGCAACATCACGCCGATCTCGGGCGAGCATGAGTACATCTGCTCCACTCCCGTCGAGCTACCGGAAGAGCAGGCGAACGAAGTGCTCGAGCTCATCGACAAGCTCGAGCAGGACGACGACGTGCAGAAGGTGTATCACGCGCTGGCGTAGGCTGGGGCGCGTCTTTCCTGCAATATCCCTACACGGCTTGGCGCTACACGGCTTGGCGCTCGCTGCACGGCGAGCGCCCTGTCAGCGCTACTACTTGGGCAAGGAAGCGAATCGAGATCCGTCAGCCTTCAACGAGGCCGTCGTTCTTGGGCGGATCTCCACCGGGCAGGATATGACCGGGCGGTGAGCCGAGCGGCGCTTCTTGGGCCAGCCTGGCCTCGGGATGCCGGTCTTCGGCAAGCTCGAGCAGATAGCCGATGAGCGCGTAGAGATCGTCGGCGCTCATCTTCTCCACCGACAATCCCAGGACCTCGAGCGCGCGACCGCGGGCGGCGTAGTGCGAGCGAAACTGGGCGTTCATGACGGCCTCACGGCAGGCCACAGGAAGCTCTGCCGCATTGCAATGGATCAACGCGAACGCGCTCGAGCGGACGATGGCCGTCGCCCGCTCGGGCGCTGTTCGTTAGCGAACGCTGCCGCGTCGAAACAGGTTCACGATGGCGAGCAGGATGACTGCCCCCACCAGCGACACGAGGAAGGACGCAAGCGTAATGCCATCGTTGATCGTGCCAACACCGATCAGGGGCGAGATGATGAAGCCCGCGAGCAGTGCGCCGACGATACCGACGATGACGTTGAGCAAGATGCCTTGCTGAGCGTCGGTGCGCATGATGATGCTGGCCAGCCAGCCGACGACGCCGCCGACGATCAACCAGATGATGATTCCCATAAACCCTCCTCGAGTCGAGTGCGATGCGATAGAGCCACCGACCACGAAATGACGAGCGGAGGAAATTGGTTCCGCTCGCGAGGGCACGGTTAGTCCGTAAAACGAGACACCAGTTTGGCGATGACGGCCTTGGCAGGGTTTTCGGGCAAGTATCTGACGCTCACTGTCGCGCCCACGGCGGGCAACGATGCAACGGCTTCGCCGTAGCGGCGATCGACGTGGCAGGCACGCACCGAGCGCCCCTCTTCCTCGGGGCAAAACTCGAAATAAATCCGCGTAAATGCACCGAAAATCGGCGGACGCCAGATCCGCAAGATGCGGCCCTGCGCGAGCTTGCCGAACTTCAGAATCTCGCGCTGCTCTGCAATTCCGTGCGACACGGCTTGGCACGACGCGACCATGGTCACGATCGCGCCTGCGAAGAAGGCAACCGCCGACATGAGCTCTGCGGGCATATACGTACCACCCCAACGAAATTCGCAATGAGCATGCGCTCGTGCGCAAGCTCATGCGGCGCATTGCATCACGATTTTCCGCGCTGGAACGTACGCCCTGGCCTGATCTGCGCCTTACGCAACCCCTGTCCGCATCGGCCCGACCCGTCAATGACGTATCGAGCGATGCGCGCCCGAGCGAAAAGGGATTACCTGAGCACGACGGTTTTCGCGCCGTTGATGAAGATCCGGCGCTCGGCGTGCCATTTGACGGCGCGGTTGAGCACCACGCTCTCGAGGTCCGATCCGATGCTGACCAGGTCCTCGGGCGACATGGTGTGATCGACGCGAGCGGTTTCTTGCTCGATGATCGGACCTTCGTCGAGATCGGTGGTGACGTAGTGCGCCGTCGCGCCGATCAGCTTGACACCGCGCGCGTGCGCTTGATGGTAGGCCTTCGCGCCCTTGAAACCGGGAAGGAAGGAATGGTGAATGTTGATCGCGCGCCCCTCGAAATAGGCGCACGCTTCCGGCGAGAGAATCTGCATGTAGCGCGCCAGCACCAGCAGCTCCCCATCGACCTTCTCGAAGATCTCGATGAGGCGCTCTTCCTGTTCGCGTTTGCGCCCATCCAGAATCGGCAGGTAGTGGTACGGCACGCCATGCCATTCGCTCAGACTGCGCATGTCCTGGTGATTCGACACGACGGCCACCACCTCGATCGGCAACGTGCCGGTGCTCCACCGGTGCAGCATGCTGTTCAGGCAGTGTCCGTGGCGCGAGACCGCAATCACGACGCGGCACTTCCGGTCCGCCTCGTGAAACTTCCATTCCATGTGGAATTGCGCGGCGACCGTGCGTGCGAACGCCTCGTTGAGCTCGCTCAGACTGGGAGCGCCCGCGCCGTTGTCGTGAAACACCGTGCGCATGAAGGAGCGATCCGCATATGGATCGTCGTAGTGCTGCGCCTCGGTGATCAGACAGTTGTTCGAAGCGAGAAACCCGGCGACTGCCGCCACGATGCCCGTCGTGTCCGGGCACGAGGTCGTCAGGATATAGCTCGGAGTCGCACGCTGCGAAGAAGCCGCGCCCTCGGAAGCGAGGGCGCGGCGCTGCACGGTCTCTGGATTCACTGGATCAATACCGATAGTGATTGGGCTTGTACGGGCCTTCCTTGCGAACGCCGATGTACTTGGCCTGCTCGTCGGTGAGCTCGGTGAGCTTCACACCGAGCTTGGCGAGCTGCAGGCGCGCCACTTTCTCGTCGAGATGCTTGGGCAGCACGTACACGCCGACCGGATACTTGTCCGTGTTCGTGAACAGCTCGATCTGCGCGAGCGTCTGGTTGGCGAACGACGAGCTCATCACGTACGACGGATGGCCCGTAGCGCAACCCAGGTTCACGAGACGACCTTCGGCGAGCAGGATGATCCGCTTGCCGTCCGGGAAGATCACGTGATCGACCTGCGGCTTGATGTTCTCCCATTTGTACTGCCGCAGCGAGGCGACATCGATCTCGTTGTCGAAGTGCCCGATGTTGCACACGATCGCATTGTGCTTCATGCGCTTCATGTGCTCGTGCGTGATCACGTGGAAGTTGCCCGTCGCCGTGACGAAGATGTCCGCCTTGTCGGCCGCTTCGTCCATGGTGACGACGCGATAGCCTTCCATCGCCGCCTGCAGCGCGCAGATCGGATCGATCTCGGTCACCCACACCTGCGCCGAGAGCGAACGCAGCGCTTGCGCGGAGCCCTTGCCGACGTCGCCATAGCCGCACACGACGGCGATCTTCCCGGCGATCATCACGTCGGTGGCGCGCTTGATGCCGTCGACCAGCGACTCGCGGCAGCCGTACAGGTTGTCGAACTTGCTCTTAGTCACCGAGTCGTTGACGTTGATGGCCGGAAACGCCAGCTTGCCCTCCGCCGCCATCTGGTACAGACGCTTGACGCCCGTGGTCGTCTCTTCGGTCACGCCCTTGATGTGCTTGATCCGCGTCGAGTACCACTTCGGATCGCTGGCGAGCTTCGCCTTGATCGACTGGAACAGCGCGCGCTCTTCATCGCTGGTCGGATTGGCGAGCACGCTCGGGTCGCTCTCTGCGCGCACGCCGAGGTGCAGCAGCAACGTTGCGTCGCCGCCGTCGTCGAGGATCATGTTGGAGTAGCCGCCGTCCGGCCACTCGAAGATGCGATGCGTGAAATTCCAGTACTCATCCAACGTCTCGCCCTTGTAAGCAAAGACGGGCGTGCCCTTCGCGGCGATGGCGGCAGCCGCATGATCTTGCGTCGAGAACACGTTGCACGACGCCCAACGCACCTGTGCGCCGAGCGCCTGCAGCGTCTCGATCAGCACGGCCGTCTGAATCGTCATGTGCAGTGAGCCGCTGATGCGCGCTCCTTTGAGCGGCTGAGACTTCGCGTACTCTTCGCGGATCGCCATGAGACCCGGCATTTCGGTCTCGGCGATCTCGATTTCTTTGCGGCCCCAATCGGCAAGAGAAAGATCGGCGACGTGAAAATCGCCCTTCGACAGGTCAACGGAATGAGCCGGTGTCGCAACTGCGCTCATGATCGTCTCCGGTGTTCCAAGTGGGAGGGCGCCGTTGCTTACGAACGTCTGCGGCCAGCCGGCCGACAGCGTCGTCGCATGAGTGCTTGCCGAGCCTGACAGGGGACGGGAAAGAGCTACCCAAACTGCTGCAGCGCCCCTCGGCAAGCGGGCAAGTAGTGTAGCAGAAAGGCTTGGCTGGTCACGTGAGGAGGCCGGACCCTGCGAACTCGCGCACAGGTCCGGCCCTCGCCAAGCCCTATGAGGTTAGGCGTTCGCAGCCCGCTTCAGACCAGCGTCGGCAGCCAGGATCTCGGCCTTGTCGGTTCGCTCCCATGTGAACTCGGGCTCGTTGCGGCCGAAGTGACCGTACGCAGCGGTCTTGGTGTAGATCGGACGCAGCAGGTCGAGCATCTGGATGATGCCCTTCGGCCGCAGATCGAAATGCTTGGAGATGAGCTCTTCGATCTTCTCGTCCGGCACCTTGCCGGTGCCGTAGGTCGTCGCCATGACGCTCGTCGGACGGGCAATACCGATCGCGTACGAGACCTGCACCAAGCACTTGCTCGCAAGTCCCGCAGCCACGATGTTCTTGGCCACGTAACGCGCGGCGTAAGCAGCCGAGCGATCGACCTTCGAAGGATCCTTACCCGAGAACGCTCCACCGCCGTGCGGCGCGGCGCCGCCGTAGGTGTCGACGATGATCTTGCGGCCGGTCAAGCCGCAGTCGCCTTGCGGGCCGCCCACGACGAAGCGGCCCGTCGGATTGACCAGATACTTGATCTTGCTGCCGACCAGCTCTTTCGGGAGCACCGGCTTGATGATCTCCTCGATGACGGCCTCCGACAGCTTCTTGTGGTCGATGTCGGGATGATGCTGCGTCGAGAGCACCACCGTATCGATTTCCTTCGGCCGCCCGTCGACATAGCGCACCGTCACCTGGGACTTCGCATCCGGTCGCAGCCACGGCAGCACGCCCTGCTTGCGCAGCTGCGCCTGCCGCTCGACGAGGCGGTGCGACAGGAAGATCGGCAGCGGCATGAGCTCGGGCGTCTCGTCGCAGGCGTAACCGAACATGAGACCTTGGTCGCCCGCACCCTGATCGAGATCGAGGCCTCGGCCTTCATCGACGCCTTGCGCAATGTCGGGCGACTGCTTGTCGTACGCAACGAGCACCGCACAGCCCTTGTGGTCGATGCCGTACTCGGTGTTGTCGTAGCCGATGCGCGCGATCGTCTCGCGCGCCACGGACTGGTAGTCGACGACAGCGTTCGAGGTGATTTCGCCGGCAAGAACGACAAGCCCGGTATTGCAGAGCGTCTCTGCGGCCACGCGCGCATATTTGTCTTGAGCCAGGATAGCGTCGAGGACCGCGTCGGAAATCTGGTCGGCGACCTTGTCCGGATGACCTTCCGAGACCGACTCGGAGGTGAACAAGAAAGAGTTGCTCATGGCTGTCGTTCCGTATTGTCGTTGCGTAGCAAATCGTAAACCGGCAAACCCGACCCGGCCGCATCCCTAGGACGCGCGACGTCTCGGGCCACTGAAGTCAGGGCACCAGGGACCGGCCAAAGCATTCTTTGTACCTGGTCTCGAACTCGTTCCGTGAGAACGAGTGGTTCTGTGTCCCTCGCGATTCGATCTTGATCGCTCCCATGAGCGACGCTATCCGCCCGGTCGTCTCCCAGTCCAGGCCGTGCAAGAGGCCATGCAGGAGTCCGGCCCGGTAAGCATCGCCACAGCCCGTCGGGTCGACGATGGCACGCGGCTTGGCGGATGGAATCGCAATTTCGCCGTCCTGGGTGTAGATCGTCGAGCCCTCGCCGCCGCGCGTGACGATCAGCGCCTTGACCTTGGCCACGATATCGCGGACCGAAAGTTTCGTCCGATCCTGCAGCAGCTGCCACTCGTACTCATTCACAGCCACCCATGTGGCCTGATCGATGAACCGCCGCAGCTCCTCGCCGCCGAACATGGGCAGGCCCTGCCCCGGGTCGAAAATGAACGGAATGCCGGCCGCATGGAACTGAGCGGCGTGCTGCAGCATGCCGTCGCGCCCATCGGGCGCCACGATCCCGATCGTGATTCCGGCCGCGTCCGTCACGGAATTTAGGTGCGAATGCTGCATCGCCCCTGGGTGAAATGCCGTGATCTGGTTATCGTCCAGATCGGTCGTAATGAAGGCTTGGGCGGTGTGCTCGCTGTCGATGACCTTGATGTAGTCGGTCGGCACGCCAGTACGCGCCATCCACTCGGCATACGGGCCGAAATCGCGCCCGACCGTCGCCATGGGGTACCCGCCATCGCCGAGCAGGCGCAGGTTGTAAGCGATGTTGCCCGCACAACCGCCGAACTCGCGCCGCAGCTGCGGCACGAGAAACGAGACGTTGAGCATGTGGATCTTGTCCGGAAGGATGTGCGCCTTAAAGCGATCCTGGAACACCATGATCGTGTCGTAGGCGACCGAGCCGCAGATCAGGGCTCGCCCGTTTGCCCGAGTGCTCATCAGTGAAGTCTCGCCTCTCCTTCCGGAACCAGCCGGGGATTGTAGGGGAATCGGCGCAACTGTGCCCGCTCCTCGGCCGATTCGCGCTCCTCCGCGCACGACGCGCGCACCGTTGCGACAGCGCTGCAGCCTTCTTGCGACATGAAACTGTAGGGCGACTTACGCGTTAGAGACTCGTGTTCTGTCGAACTCACTCCCCAATCCCTTCGTGACGCAGGTGGACAGCATCGAGCTTTACCCCGTATCAGCGCGGCCGGCAGTGCTCGATTCGCATCGTCTCGAGCCGCATCACCGGCCCGATGTCCCCTCGATCTTGCTCGTCGAGGACGAAGGCATCGTCGCACAAGATCTTCAGGAAACCCTGACAAGGCTTGGCTATCGGGTGAGCGGCATTGCATGCGAGGGCGCTCAGGCGGTGCGCATGGCGCAAGAGCTTCATCCCGACCTCGTCGTGATGGACGTCGGCCTGAGAGGCGAAATCGACGGAATCCAAGCGGCTCGCCTCATCCAGCAACAGGCCGCTATCCCGGTGATTTTCTTGACGGGCCACAGCGACCCCGCCACGTTGCAACGCGCGGTCACGACCGCCCCGCTCGGCTATCTCATCAAGCCCTTTCAGGAAGTCGAGCTGCGCTGTGCCATCGAGGTCGCCATCCACAAGCATCGCGCGGACATCGCGCTGAAAGAGCGCGAAGAAGCCCTGCGCCGCAACGCCGAGCTGCTGGCGAGCCTTTCGCTCGTCGACGAGCTCACGCAGCTGAAAAACCGACGCGGCTTTTTCGAGCTCGCCGAGCAGGCTCTCAAAGTCGCACGCCGCGAGAAACATTCGCTCGCGCTGTTCTTCATGGATCTGGACGGTCTCAAACAGATCAACGATACGCTCGGACACCTGCTCGGCGACCAGGCGCTGCGCGATGCGGCCGACATCATCAAACACACCTTCCGCGATGCCGACATCCTAGGTCGCCTCGGCGGCGACGAATTCGTTGCGCTCGCGCATCTGACGGGCGATGCCCATGCAGTCATACAGCGCATCCGCGACCACTTGGCTGAGTTCAATGCGAGCTCCTCTCGCCCCTATCGCGTCGAGCTGAGCGTCGGAGTCGCACTGGTCGATCCTGCCACGGAGGAAAGCATCGAAGCCTTGATCGGCCGCGCCGATGCGAAGATGTACGAAAACAAGCGCGGCACCCAGACGAAAGGCGCCTGACCGCTGCCTAGGCTGTCGCAAAAACCGGCCGATCGTTCGACAATAACGCTCTTTGCCGATCCTCGACGGAGAGCCCATGACTGCCACCCTCATCGACGGCCGTGCGGCCGCAGAACGTTTGCGAGCTCGTGTCGGCGCCCGCACCGCGCAGCTCGCGGCCCAAGGAATCGTCCCAGGACTTGCCGTCGTGCTCGTCGGGGACGATCCCGCGAGCCAGGTCTATGTCGCCAGCAAGACGAAGCAAGCGGCAGCGGCCGGTATCAATCATTTCGATCATCGGCTTCCCGCGAGCACGACCACCGAGGCGCTCATCGACCTCGTGCAACAACTCAACGCGCGCGCCGACGTGCACGGCATCCTCGTGCAGCTGCCGCTGCCGAAACACATCGATACCGATCGGGTGCTGGCCGCGATCGACCCGGCCAAGGACGTCGACGGCTTCCACGCGGTCAATGCAGGCCGCTTGGCGCTCGGCCAGGAAGCCACCATTCCCTGCACGCCGCTCGGATGTCTGATCTTGCTGCGGCAGGTACACGCCACGCTCGCCGGCCAACGTGCTCTCGTCATCGGACGTTCCAACATCGTGGGCAAACCGATGGCGCAGCTGCTGCTACAGAACGATTGCACCGTGACGATCGCGCACTCGCGTACGCGCGACCTGCCCGCGCTCTGCGGCGAAGCGGATATCGTGGTGGCAGCCATCGGACGCCCGCGCGCGATCGCAGGCGACTGGCTGCGTCAAGGCGCCACCGTGATCGATGTCGGGATCAACCGCATCGACGCCGGGGACGGCAAGACCAAACTGGTGGGTGATGTCGACTTCGAATCGGCGTTGCACCGAGCTGGTGCAATCACGCCGGTACCAGGCGGTGTCGGACCGATGACGATCGCCTGCCTGCTGCTCAATACGCTGAATGCCGCCATTCGAGCGTCGGGACCGCAGGCAGGTCCAACGCTGGATCCTTTCGGATAACGAACTTGAGAATCGGTCGCCGGCCCACGCATGCTCGCGTGGGCCGACGCGGCGTGCTTATTCGCCTTCTTCTTGCGCCAACGCGGCGCTGCCGACCGTCAGGAAGAGCTTGTCCAGAATCGAATACAGCATGATTCGCTCGGACTCGGTCAGCGTCGCAAGCATCTCTGCCTGCCGCCGCCGTGCCACCGGCAGAACCGACTGATAAAGCGCCTTGCCCTTCGGCGTAATCGACACCATCACCGGAGCTGCGAGCGCTTCCGCCGAACGCGAGCCTGCGGGACGGATCGACTTCATCTTGGTCAAACCGTTCTTCGCCATTTCCCGCAACGTGCGGCTCACCTGCCCCTTGTCCATGCCGCTGCGGCTCGTCAGCTCGGAGAAACGCATGGGCGAGAACCGCGCCACCAGCGCCAGCAGACGCCACTCGGGCAAGCTCAGATCGAACTCTTCGAGATAGCGCTTCGTCAATCCGGTACGCAGTGCGTTCGACACGCGCGTGATCCGGAACGTCAGGAAATCCTCGGTGTTCAAGTTGCTCCCGTTGCGCGAGAGATTGACCCAAGGACAGGGATGTTTGGCACGACGCTGCGTGCTCTTTGCGGTTGCTCGTTTACTCACGGGAATCCAATAACGCCAAAGCGATCGTTGACGAAAATGTGTGCATTCTGCCGAATCAGCTACAAGTTGTGTAGGAGAGTACTTGTCGATTTGTTGAGCATGCGCACGAACTTGTGACTGCACTCTCTACACAACCACTTCGCGAAAACGCACACAGTCGGAGCAGACTTCCATTCGTTTCGAGCCGCTCGCGCTATGTGTATGTTCTCGCTGAATCCTGAGCCAAACCCAAATCTTTGCGTGCATGGCAGCAAGGCCCCGTGCACGCGCATGCGCGAAAAAACGGAGTGCACGCACACGGCAGTGTTGCTATTTTCCCGGCGCCCTGGAGGGGGTATGACACAACTTGACGTACGTGCCCGCGTACTCGAGGAGTGGTTTCGATTGCCGGAATCGCGCCGCCGTTACCCGACGGATGCTGTCGCGTTCGCCTTTCGAATCCTTCGCGAGCAACCCGAGCTGACCAACTTGGCCAAAGACCTCAGCCACGAGTCCATCGTGACGTGGCTGCTGCCCCTCATCCATGCCACCGAGGCCGGATGAGACAACATCGCCTTATACAAGTTCACTCGGTAGACACGAATACACGAATTTCGTCCGCGCGGGCTATGAGCTTTCTCTCGTACGCGAACGCGGCTTTTGCTTAGTGCGTAATCTCAGACATAAACGCGGTGAATACCGGCAAGCGCCGGCCTCAGCTGCCCTGCAAGGCCTGGCCTATTCCGCTCACCGACGCCAAGAGCGCGCTCAGCAGCTCGCGGTCCGCACGCTGCCCCGCACGCCACCGCTTCAACAGATCGACCTGCACCAAGTGCATCGGATCGATATATGGATTGCGCAACAGGATCGATCGGCGAATCGTCGGCTCCCGCTCGAGCAGCGTCTCAGCGCCCCGCAGACGGAGCACTTGGCGTTTGGTGAGCTCGTACTCTTCGCGCAGGCGCGGGATGAACCGCCGCAGCGACGGTTCGACGAGCTCGTCGTAAGCGGCCGCGACGCCCAAGTCGGCACGCGCCAGCGCCAGCTCGATCTCGTCGATGAGGCTCGAGAAGAAGAACCATTCGGACGCCATCTGGCGCAGCACGTCTAGCCCGAGGCGCTCCTCAGCCGCAGCGAGCGCAGTCCCTGCGCCGAACCATCCAGGCAGCATGTAGCGACATTGCGACCAAGCGTGCGACCACGTGGTCGAGCGCATCGCAGCAATGCCTTGACTTTCGAGCTCGCTCGGCGGCCGCGAACCGATCTGCATGCGCTCCACGACATCGACCGGCGTGACCTGCCGGAAGAAGGCGTAGAAATCGCTCTCCTCGTACACGAGGCCACGATAGGCGCGCGCACTCTCCGCACTCAGCAACTCCATCGCGTCGCGCCAGATGGGCTCGACACGCTCCGGCGGCAGGATGCCGCCGCTCGCACGCGCCAAAGCATTGAACGACTGCTCGAAGACACGTAGCGAGATAGGCTTGAGACCGTACTTTTCCTTGATGAGCTCACCCTGCTCCGTGATGCGCAGGCGCCCGTGGCGCGCGTCGTTCGGCGCGCTGCGCACCAGCACATCGGTGCGGCCGCCGCCCCGGTCGAGCCCGCCGCCGCGCCCGTGGAACACCGTCAAGTCGATGCCAGCCTCGTCGGCCGCGGCGAACAGCAGCTCCTGCGCTTTGCGCACCAGCCAGCGCGAACAAACGATGCCGTTCTCCTTGTTGCTGGCTGAATACCCCAACATGACGTACTGATGATTGCCGCGCCCGAGCAGGTGGCGCCGGTACACCGGTTCGGCAAAGAGCGCCCGCATGATGTCGCCGCACCGCTCGAGCGCGTTGGCCGACTCGAACAAGGGCGCCACATCCGTCGGCACGTCCCCCGAGCGGCGATCCGCGATATCCGCCCAGCGTGCGAGCAGCAACACCGAGAGGATGTCATCGACACCCTGCGCAGCGCTCACGACATAGGGACCGATCGCATCGTTGCCGTAACGATGGCGGCAATACGCGATCGCCTCGAAGACCCAGAGGGTCCGTTTTCCGCCGGCATCGAGCGCATTCGACGGCCCTTCATCTCGCTCGAGGGCACGCCGTAGGCGCGCCGTCCGCTCTTCGGCAGACAGCGTCTGCCATTTCGGCTCGGCAAAGCCATGCCCGATGACGGCGCGATGCGCTGCGGCGTTCTGACGAATATCCAACGTCGCAAGATGAAAACCGAAAGTACGCACCCGGCGAATCAGGCGGCGGACCTGAAAATAACCGGCATGCTTGCCCTTGTTCTCGAGCAGGCTCGTTGCAATCACATTGATGTCGTCGAGGAATTCCTGCGCACTTTCGTAGCGATTGGCACGGCCATCGTACGTGGCGCGCAGCCGCTCCATGATCTGCGCCAGGAACACGCGATACGGCATGCGATCGTGACGGGCCGGCGGCGCGTGACGTGCGGCAGGCAGGAGCACCGAATATCGTTCGATGCGCTCCAGCAAGGCACGCGAGACGTTGACTCTGCTTGCGCTCTGCGACAACGTCTCCGCGAGCGCCTGACACTCAAGAAAGTAGCGATTGACGATGATCTGCTGGTGACGCGCCAGCGTCTCGCGGATGGTCTTGGCGTGCACGTCGGGATTGCCGTCCATGTCGCCGCCGACCCATGAGCCCACACGGATGATCTCAGGCAACTCGAGCTCGGCGGCCTCGGGACCGTAATGCGCCACGAGCGCTGCTTCGATCTCCTCGTAGAAGACCGGCACGATCTCGTAGAGGATCTCGTCGATGAAGAACAGCACGTGCTCGCGTTCTTCGGCGACGGTCAACCGCTCGCGAGAGTTCTCGGCCGTTTGCCAACCCGAAGTGATCTCAGAGCGAATGCGCTCCCAGATGATGCGCGTCTCGACCGCATTGGGCGGCAGGCCAAGACGGCTCAGCAACAGCTGAGCGATCTTCTGCTGCTTGCGCAGGATGGTCCGCCGTGTCGACTCCGTCGGATGGGCCGTAAAGACAGGCTCGATGCGCATCCTGAGCATCAGTCGCCGAATATCGACGAGGTCGAACCCCTTGAGCTTGAGCTGCTCGATTGCTTCGGCCAAGCCGCCCGGCTGCTTTGCACCCTCGTTGAGATACTGTCTGCGTCGCCGGATGCGGTGCACTTTCTCGGCCATGTTCACCACATCGAACCAGGTCGAGAAAGCACGAATGAGATCGCGTGCCTCGGCCGGCGGGACGTCGCAGGTCCGCTGCACGAGGATCTGCTCGCCGCGCGCGTCGCCGTCGCGCCGTGCGATGGCGGCGCGACGATCCTCCTCGACGGCGGCAAACAGTGCATCCCCGCCTTGCTCGCGAATCACTTCGCCGACGAGCGCACCTAGGATGTGCACGTCTTCGCGCAGCTCGGCGTCTTTGGAAGGAAAATAGATATCTGAGCGAGGCATCGAAGCTCGACGATGACGACGAACCGTCCTGCCGGCCGGAGATGAACAACTAACCGCGCAGGTCCGGCGGATGGCTTGGTGGGGCGAAGTCTAACAGACGCGGCGATTGCGGCTCAGGCCACCGCTTGTACGGTACGCGAATACGCGGCGTGCAGCATGCTTTCGATGTTCTTTTCCGCGCGCGGCGCCAGCAGCAATCCCAGCATGGCCTCGTTCGATGTGCGCGCCGGATCGTCGATGAGGATCTGTTCGATGAAGCGCGTGACTCGGTGCTGAATCTCGTTGATGAAACGCAACTTGTCGGCATCGATCGCCCGCTCGCCGCCCGGCCCGTAGAAGTTGCGCGCCTCCAAGGTCAGCTCGTACATGAAGCGCGCCAGGAAACGCGCCTGATCGAGGGGCGAGAGCTCCGAGAAATGGCGAATTTCCGCTTGGATGTTCATGACGACAGTCGATATCCCTTCGAGACGTGGCCGGAGCGCATGGCGCATCCCTCGGCCACGCCGTTGGCCTGCGCGGTTGGTTGACCTTGTGAGTTGCCCAGGCTTCGTCCTCGCATGGGCTCCTTACGCTACGCCGGGAAGAAATCGATCGGCTTGGTCACCGTGATCGTACCGACGTCCTTCGGCTCGAACCGGAACATCTTGATGCGCGCAACGAGCTTGCGCTCGAGCTCAGGATCGTTGAGCTCGCTCGAAATGATCTCGCAGCGAGTCACCTCGCCTTCGGGCGAAATCGTCAGCTCGATCACGAGCTTGCCCTGAAGGTTCGGGTTATCGCGCAGCGCGCGCGTGTAGATGGAGTAGATCGCGCCCTTGTTGCGATCGAATACGAGGGCAATCTCCTCCTCGCTGCGGGATGCCTTGCCGCTGCCGCCGCGCTGCACGTTGTCGCGCGCCGGCAAGCCAGCCGCCAACGTGGAAGAAACCTGCGTCGTTTCATGCCCGCCCAGCGAGCCCGCGCCGCTGCCGTAGCCGCGGCTCAGATTCGCCGTATTGATGCCGCCGCTGCCGGTGCCGACTTTCGAGGTAATGAGCGAGCGCTCGGCGCGCGTCGTCTCGCCGGCCGTACCGATCAAGTTCTTCGTCTGGCCTGCCTTCTCG
Organism: uncultured Steroidobacter sp.; assembly: GCA_938008435.1. Lineage (GTDB taxonomy): Bacteria > Pseudomonadota > Gammaproteobacteria > Steroidobacterales > Steroidobacteraceae > Steroidobacter. The sequence continues at coordinate 160,126 of CALLKK010000006.1, forward strand.
ATCACGGTGTTGTCACGCAACGCGGCAAGCTGCTCCTGGAACGGCAGCAAGCCCGCTTGCGCGGCCTTCTGGCGCGCCTCCTGAACCCGATCCACGGGTGCTTGCGGCTGCGGTTGGGTCTGCGGCTGCGGTGTCGGCCGCGTCTCCGGCAACGGATCGACCTTCGGCGGCGGGGGCGGCGGAGGCGGCGGCTCCACCTTGCGCTCGAGCACGAGCTTGGCGAAGCGCGGCGGCACGACCTGTTCCTGCTCGACCTGCCGCTCGGGCACCGGCAGCAAAGGCACGATCACGGATAGCAGCAGCGTGATGCCGAAGCAGATGGCAAAGAGGCGACGCAGCCGCTGCTTCTCCTCGTGGGGTACGTTCCACGGGAGATCGTAAGTCCGATAGTAAGCGGTCATCGTAGCCATGCCCGAAACTCTCAGCCGGTCGCCGCGGCCGCTTGCGCGGCCTCGTCTTGCTTCTGGATGACTGCCAGCGACAGCTTGCCGTAATTCGCATCCGTGCAAGTCTCCATGATCTTCTTGAGCACGCGGTACGGCAGCTCGCGATCGCCGAGAATGGTGACTTCGCGCGTTGCGGCGTCGGCTGCCGCGGCCTCGCGCAGCACGCGATCGGATTGCCGCTGTAGCGCCGCCTTGAGCGGCTCGATGATATTGCCTTCGAGCGCCTCGACTTCCGCGAGGGTGACGACCGGATCGCCCTGCACGAGCACCTGATCGTGCGAGACGTGCACGACCACGGTCTCGCGCGGCTTGTTCTCTGCGATCGACTCGGGCAGCGCGATGTCTTTCGGCGTCTCGAGCGTCTGCACCTCAGCGGAGTTCACCAGCAGGAAGAACACCAGAATGGTGAAGATGTCCATGAGCGAAACGAGGTTGAGACCCGAACCACGACGCAAACGCGCGTGGTGTCGCTCCATACGCCGCGCTCGATTCGACTTCGTCATTGCGGGGCGTCTCCAATCGAGATCTCCGGGAACAGCTCGGCCTGCACCCACGAGCCGCCCTGCTGCGCAGGGAAGGTTCGCACCGTGTCCATCACCTGCACGATCACGTCGTACGGCGTGTCCGGCTCGACGAGGATCGTCGCCGAGATCACGTCGGGAAACTCCGCTTTGATCTGCTTGAGCTTCTCGCGCAGCGCGCCGTAGTCATAGCCCTGCTCGCCGATCGGGTAGCGACCGAGCACACCGCTGCTGCGCTCGGCCACGTCGATACCGCCTTTGCGCACCACGACCTCGAGCTCGAAGCTTTGCTGCGCTTCGGTCGGCGGAGGTCCGCCCGAAGGCAGATTGAGCTCGATGATCGACATGCGCGAAAAGACGGCAGTGATCAGCAGGAAGGGGACCAGCACCACCATCAAGTTCATGAAGGCGGTGATCTGCATCTCCTGTTCGCGTGGCTTGGACCGTCGCGAGCGGGTCAGACTCATGCGGCAGCCTCGGAGCGACGCTCAGTCAGCGTGTTCAAGAACTTCACCGATGCCATCTCCAGACTGTCGACGATCTCGGTCGTCTTGGTCTGAATGAGCGCATGGACGAGCAGCAGCGGAATGGCTGCAATCAGACCGAAGGCGGTCGTATTCATCGCCACCGAGATCGAGGCCGAGAGCAAATCGGCCTTCTCCGCGGGATTGGCGTTCGAGACGGCTGTGAAGGCCTGGATGAGGCCGACGATCGTGCCGAGCAGACCGAGCAGCGTCGCCAGGTTCGCGAACGTCGAGAGATAATGCGTGCGGCGCTCGAGCCGCGGCACTACTTCCATCAGGCTCTCTTCCATCGCCTTCTCGACGTCATCGCGACGACGCGCCGATTCCAGGCGCGCCAAGCCGTAGGTCAAGATGTGCGCGATCGCAGCGCGCGATTTCTGGCACATGGCCACGGCGCCCCGGAAGTTCCCTTGCTGCAGCAACGGCGCCACCTGCCCCCAGAACTGGCGATTGCGCGTCTGCGTCATCGTCAGATACACCCAACGCTCGATGGCAATCGCCACGCCCGCGGCAAACACGAATGCGATGGGGTACATGAAGGCCCCACCTTTGACAAAGAATTCCACGACGGACGCGTACATGGTTCCTCCGAATCCTCCGAAGCCATTCAATAGACAGACATAATGCCCTTCACTGCCGGGGCCGAGATGTCGACTGCGTCGCGTCTGCGCTTTCGGTCAGGGCTTCGAAATACGTCACTTCCCGACGAAAAACGTCACGATCGACGGGCGTGAGCACCTCATCGAGCAACGTATTGAAGGGCTGCCCCGGCAAGTCGCCGAGCTCGGCCTTCTTCCAAGGCACGATGTAGAGCACTTTCGGCAGCTCTCTGTTGCCGGTCACGACGGTCGTTTCGAGCTCGAGCCGATCGGCCGACGCGCGCGCAGCGCGACGCGCCGGCTGACTGTCGGTGCTCGCCGACGGTTGCGCCGACGCCTCGGGGTCGGCCTCGACCGCCGATCCCTCGGGCTCGGCCGCAAACGCCGCCGACGCTGCGAGCGCCGTCATCACAGAGAGCAACATCACGCGACTTCTCATCTTTCGCTCCTTCGACCTGGCGCTTGCGTCAACCGCCGGCGCGCTTGCGCAACTCGCTGACCCAAGCGCTCACGCGCGCATCCGGCGCTGAACTGAGCTCGAGGTAGCGCTCGTACGCTTCGAGCGCGCGCTGCGGCTGATGCAAGTAAAGATCGCAGAGCACGCCGAGATTGAGATAAGCGTTCGCGTACTGCGGATCGAGCTCGAGCGCTCGTTGATAGGCTCTGTCCGCATCCGCGAACCGACCTTGCTTGCGATACACGATGCCGAGCTGATTCCACGCAGCTGCATTGCGCGGATTGCGCTCGAGCGCTGCCTTGAACGCCTCTTCCGCCTCCGTGAGGCGGCCATTCTTCGCCGCGAGAATGCCGAGATTGACGAGCGGTCCCGAATACGTCGGGTAGTCCTTGGCGAGCGCGCGAAACGCCTGCTCGGCCGCTGCCGTATCGCCTGCATTCATATGAACGACCGCGGCTTCGAAACGCTCGACCGCCTGCGGCGGCAACGCGTCGGCCGCAGCGCCGCCGGCCAGCACACGCTCGTCGTCGATGGACGATCGCGTGGCCCGTTCCGCTCGTTCTTGCGTCGATGGCGTCCCGGCGCAGGCGCCTAGCAGCACGCTCAGCAGACCGACGAGCCAGGCACGCACAGGCATTCCTTTACTGCAGGGACGGTACATAGTCCTCCCCTATCTCCGTGCGCGCATAGCGGGCCGGCACCAGCTTGGCGAGCGCATCGAAGCTGCGCTGCACCCATTCGTCATAGATGCCCTCGCGCGTGCGCGCGACATTCAGCTCGTGCAACTCGATCGCTTTCTCTTCGAACGGGAACGCCTGTTCCTCGAGCAAGAGGTCGTATTGCTCGAGCGCATCGGCATCGAGGTCCTTCGGCCGTTCCGACGCCAGCAGATCGGCACCAAGCGTCCGATAAAGCTCCGCCATGCCATAGGTGGCAGCCGTGGTGACTTCGGCCACGCCGTAATCGAGCGCTTGTCCGTAGATCGCCAGCACCTTCTCCATCGCCTCGCGCTTGGCCTTGAGCGAGCGATCGAGCGGCGCCACGAGTTTGACCGCGTTGAAGAGAGCCACATGCGGCTCCGCAGTTTCCAATGTCGCCTTGGCGGCGAGATACCGACTGCGATCGGTGCGCTCCGCGCCAGCTTGCTTATCCGCCTGAATGATCTCTGCGAGCCAACGCGCCCGAGTGCGAACGTCGTTCTGCGTGCCCGCCATGTCCGCAAGTTTCTGTCTCGCATCCATGGCAGGATCGAGCGGACGCGGAAACTGCTCGACATAAAGCGCGTACAGCCGCGCCGCATTCGTAGGCGATGCCGACTTCTCGTACAGCTCAGCCGCCTGCCAAAGCGCCGCACGCCGGACATCTACCGATTCCTGCTCGCGCGCGGCGATGCGTTCGAGCTCGGCGGCGGCCTGCAGCGACTGACCTGTTTCGAGGTATGCGACAGCCAACGCACGCGTGACTTCCGGCGCCAACTCATGATTCGGATGGTTACGACGGAACGCTTCGAGCACCGTCGCAGCGCGATCCCACTGCTTGTTCTGCACCAGAATGCTCGCCGCGTCGAACTCGGCGTTGGCACGCACCTTCGCGTTCGGCGCAAGCGCGCCCACGCGCAGGAAGTCATCCACTGCGCCGCTTGCATCGCCCGCGGCCTGCTTGGCTTCGGCCTGTTTGTAAATCGACGCAGCAATGCGCTCTTCGATGGCGTTGCGATCGGGATCGCCAGGAGGCAGATACGTTTGTACACGCAAGTACGCCGCCTCGGCCTCCGCGAAGCGTCCGCGATCGAAGAGCGAGTGAGCGAGCAGCGTTGCCGCAGTGCGCTGGAATGCCGCTTCGACCGGCGGGTTACGTTCGAGGATTTGCTTGGACACCTCGATGACGCGATCGAATTCATCGAGCGCGAACAACTCTTCGTCCGCCTTGGTGAGCACGCGGGCCGATTCAGGATGCTCCGGGAAGCTCGTCGCGAACATGAGCGCGCTCTCGATCCCTTGGCGATGCCAGAGCGCAAGCCCCTCGCCCGAGAGCGACGGCTTGTGCTTGTCGTAGGCAATGAGCGCCGCATACCCCGCTGCCGCCGACTTGGGATGCAGCGGATAGTCGTACGCGGTGCGTTCGTACTCGCGCGCGGCCTCGGCAAAGCGTCCCGATTCGAAGAGCACTTCGGCAAGCAAGAATCGCGTAGCGGGCGCGTCCGCATCCTGCGGGAACGAATCGAGCATGGCGCGATACCAACGCGCCGCGGCAGCATACTGCTCGGGCTGTTTCTCGCGCTGCGCGAGCGCGTGATAGTACTCGGCGAGATCCTTCTGCGTCGCCTTTAACTGCGCCGCGACCTCGGGCGCATCCTCGACGGTGCGACCCGCCCAGAACGCCGAACCGAACCCATAGCGCTCGACGAAAGCCTGCTTGCCCTCGAGCACGGGCGAAGCGAATCCGCCCTTCTGATAGGCATCGATCGCACGCATCTGCAATGACGGCGCAAAGCGGTCGTCAGGCCGTCGTTTGGCGAAAGCCTCGTAGGCAAGCGCGGCATCCTGATAGCGCTCCTTCTCGAGGTAGAGATCGCCGAGCGCCTCGTAAAGACGATGGGCATACAACGGATCGCCACGGCGCGCGAGCATCTCATCGAGCGTCTGAGGCCCCTCGTCATCCGCGAAGATGATCGCGGTCGCCCGTAGCGCGTCGTCGGTCAGCTCGCGCTCGGGTCGCGACAACGCATCCGGCTGACGCACCTTGCCGCCGGCGATCAACACGCGATCGAGCAACCTGAGGAACGACTCGACGCTTTCCTCGCCGCGGCTCTGTTTGAACAACGCCCAGCCGTGTTTGTAGAGCCCCTGCTCGTAGAAGCCGGAATCCGGGCCGGACTGGATCACCGCCGCATACGCGCGGCCGGCATCGCCATAGCGCGTCATGCTGAACAGCAATTCGCCGCGCCGGAACTGAGCTTCCGTATACAACGGGCTTTGAGGGAAGCGCTCGACCAGCCGGTCGAGCACGTGCAGCGCGCGCTCAGGCTGCATTTGCGCTTCATACGCACGTGCGAGCTGATAAAGCACGGCATCGTTGCGCTCGTAATCCGGATGAGCCGCCAACAAGCCCTCGTACAGCTCGATGGCCTCCTGCACTTCAAGGCCACCGATGCGTTCCGCGTCCGTGGCGCGTCCTGCTTCATCGACTTCGAGCTTGAGATCGCCGAGCCTACGCATCGCCTCGGCACGCATCTTGTCGTGCGCGGCTTGCAGCTCGAGGAAGCGCCGGTACTGTTCGATCGCCTGTTCGGGCGTGACGTCGGTCGGCGGATCGCGCGTGACCTGGACCTCGCGATCTTCGAGATCCTTGATCGTACCCGTCTTGCCCTTGGCCGCGGCGTGAGCCAACGGCCCGCTCAGAGCCATGGCTGCGCACGCCAAGGCTACGGCTCGACTGCATACGTGCCGGACTCGGCCGTTGGCGGCTGGCGTACGGCGAACGAGCACGCGGGCAGTCATTCGCCACCCCCGGACTTGCCGCTCGCCGCGCGATCGTAAATCGATGCCAGCGCGAACCGCGCCTGCAACGAATAGGCTGCAAGGCGTTCCTTCTGCGCCTCCAACTCACGAATGGCGATCGAAGCCAAGTGACGATTGTGCGCTTCTGCGGTACTGGCCAAGCGCGCTCTCAACCCTTCGATACGCGGCCGCAGCTGCTCGACGCGCCGGGCAAACTCCTCGGTACGCGCCGGATATTCGTCGCGCGCACGCTCGACGAGCACCGAGCGACGGCGCGCTTCGCGGTAGGCCACTTCCAGCTCTCTCAGATCCTTGCGAGCGCGCCAGAGCCGTGCCTTGTAGCTTGCATTGAAATCCCACAACAGCGTACCGCGCAGCAGCCGCACCTTCTCGCGCATTTCTTCCACGATCGGGTCGGACCGATCGGCGCTTGCCAGCGCAGCTTCGAGCTGCTCGATCTTGCGCCACTGCGCGAGCTCGCGCTCCGTTGCAAGACCGACGATGTCGTTGTCTCTTTCGATTGCTGCGATGCGCGACTCAAGCTCGTTCTTGCGCGCCTCCAGCGCATCGAGATCGACTCCCTCCAAGGTCGCCTCGAGCATCGGTAAACGCTGGGCGTACGCCCTGCGGCGCGTGTCGATCATGCTTTCGAACGCATCGATGCTCAGCGCCCAGTTATCGAGATTACGCTGCATGATGCGCAGGTCCCGATAGTTCTTGAGCCCCTCCTGGAACTCGTGCGATGCGAACAAGTGGTACAGGTAACGCGTCTCGGGCGCATCGGGCAGATTCTTCAGCTGCCAATACCACCCCGCGCGCTCGTCGTCGTGGTCGGCGAGCGCCTCTAGCAGCGCACCATTGCGAATAGCCTCGATGGATCGATCGATACGGGCCTGTTCCTCCGCAAAGGCGTTCACCGCGAGCATGTACTGCTCTGCCGCCTGACGCTCGGCGCCCAGTTGCGCATAGGCGTAAGGAATCGCGAGGTAAGACTCCTGCACCGCCGCATCGAGCAGGTTTCGATCCCGCAGCTCGAGCCACGGCACCAGGGCCTTGGTAAATCGCCCTTGCGCCGAATCCGCCCAGCCCACACCGAGCAACGCCTTGTTCGATTGCGGCCCTACGAGGCGCACGCGCTGCAGCACTTGCTTTGCCTCGGCGGGACGATCCGCCTTCAACAATGCGTAGCCGAGCGCGAGGTTCGACTTGTCGCGCAATGCCGCTCGTTCCTCGTTCGGTGCCGGCAGCTGCCCCACACCGTCGAGCAACTTGACTGCATCGTCGATACGCCCCTGTCGAACCAAAGCAACGCCGATGTTGAACCGCGCATACGCAGACCAGACGTCGTTGCCGTCGCCGACAGGTTGCCAGCGCTCGAGCACTCGAACCGCTTCGTCATAGCGCTCCATGTACATGAGCACCTGCGCTTCTAGCAGATGCCGCTCCGGCTCCAAATCGCCGGGCAACGCGCCGCGGATCGAAGCGAGCGCCGCTGCCGCCTCCTCGAAATAGTTGCGCTGATACCAGACTTTCGCCAGGTAGAACCAAGCGCGGTTACGGACGTCGAGCGGCACGTTGTCGTTGAGGAGAGCCCTGAAAATCCTGCCCGCTTCCTCGTGCTGACCGAGCGACAGATAGAGCCCACCTTTCAACAGCTCCGCCTCGAGAGCGTGCTCGTTCAAGTAGCCGAGCTCCTGTGCAGCACTCAGCCGCGTCAGCGCATTCAGGTACTCGCCCTGATAAAAGTAGAAGAGCACGTCACCCCAGCGCAGGTCTTTGACGACTTGCGGCGTGCCAACGAGCGGCTGCTCGGCGACGGCGCGCCCGCGCGCGGCGGCAGTCGTGAGCGCAAGACCGCTCGCGAGCGCCAGAAGGAACACGGCACAACGGGAGAGTTTCATCCTTGGGCACTCAGCGGTGACGCGAGAGATGGCTTACTCCCATTGCTTGACGATGAACTCGGGCTGGGCCCTGACCGCCCGATCGCTGATCTTGAGCTCGACGTACTTTGCGCCGACGCCCTTCTCGAGCTTCACAGTCGCACCGCGGCGATAGTCGCGCGCATGCGGTCCCTTGCCGGTAAAGATTGCAATGAGCTCGTGCTCGCCGGCCTTCAGATTGCCGACATAGACGCGATGCACGGCCCCTTTGAGCAGCGCCTGCGCTTCGCGCTCGGTGTAGAGATAGTTGGCGACTTCCTTGTTGTCGATCTTCAATGTCACCGAGTCGAGCGCAAAGAACTCGCCCACGTCCATCGAGACGAATACCGCGACCTGCGTATTCGCGGGAAACAGCAGCTCCTCTTCGAGCACGAAGAGCTCGCGATTGAGGTCGAGCACTTCCTTCTTGAGCGCCTGCACCTCTTGATCGAGGCTCTTCAACTCATCCGTTGTGCGCGCAGCATCCTGGGCAGAAGCCGCAGACACGAGCAGCCACAGCAACACAGCGGTCAACGTACGTAACATGGTTTCACCCAGAATGCCTTCCTGGTCCTTGCGACAACTTACTCGTTCAACAACTCGCGCAGCTTGTCCGTGTAGCGGCTCTCGTATCCCGGCTTGAATCCTTCCGAGACGTAGCGAATCGTGCCCGCACGATCGATGAGCACCGTGACCGGCATGACGCCGATCTGGTATGCCTTGGCCACCTCATGGCGACTGTCCATGAGCACCGGATAGGAAACACCGAGCGTGCGCGCCATTTCGGCCGCTTGCGCCGCGTCTTCATCGATATTGACACTGAGCAGGACCAGACCTGCCCGCCGATACTTTTGATAGATCTCTTCCAAGAGCGGCATTTCTTGACGACACGGCCCGCACCACGTCGCCCAGAAATTCAGGAGCACGACCTCGCCTACCTGTTCGGAAAGCCGAATGTTGTCATGCGACAACGAGCGGAGCGCGAAATCCGCGGCTGGCTGACCGACCAAGTCCGATGGCGCGGACCACCCGCTTCCTGACGCGAGCAGCAACACGAGCGGCAGCACATAGCGCAACGATCGGCTCGCACTGAGTTGTACTGGTCGTGGCATTCGTATTCGTGGCTGTCGATAGAGCACGGGTGAACCGCAGAAAGCCACGGCCGCACGGACGGGGCACGAAAACGCGAGCCGCGTTGCGACACGCTAGTCGGCAACCCCGCTGTCTTAGGATCTCCTTTAGACCGGTGGCTTTGCGTCCCCACTTTTCAGTGGGTTTGCCTTTTGCTTGGCAACACAAGCTCGAGCGTTACCAAGACGACGCAAGTAGGGTGCTATACGCGTTGAATGTATGTCAACGAAGCAAGTGTGACGTGCAACGTCTGCGAGCGCGACAGTCGTGTGAATTAGCGCACAATTCGAGGCGCTGTCTGCATATGCAGACAGCGCCTCGTTGCGCTTAGATGGGCACTTGGGGACTCAGATACTCAGTGGTACGCGCAGTGGCTTTCCACTCTGAGATTACTTCCGGAGTCGGGAGCGACTCCTTCGACACTGACAGCGGCACCGCTGTAGGACCGTGTCGTTGTTCTCGCAGCGCGGATGCGTCATGCGCATAGAAGATTGCGCCCGATCCTGCAGCAAGCAAGACCAAACAAATGCCCAGACTCACACGGGCGACGTTAAGCTGCATCTTAGTTCTCTCCCGCGCAAGGCGCCTCACGCACCTTGCCCTTGACAAGTTGATCGAAAACGAACGCCTTGGTTTCGACTCACGCCACCGCTTGCAAGACGACACTGTTCCCAACATCAAGTTGTTCCAACGGTGGATTCATCGGACCGTTCTCAATCGCCAACCGCTCCAGTGGCGGATTCATCGGACGGTTCTCAATCGCGAACCGCTCCAGCGGTGGATTCATCGGACGGTTCTCAATCGCCAACCGCTCCAGCGGCGGATTTATCGGGCCGTTCTCAATCGCCAACCGCTCCAGCGGCGGATTTATCGGACCGTTCTCAATCGCCAACCGCTCCAGCGGCGGACTTATCGGACCGTTCTCAATCGCCAACCGCTCCAGCGGCGGATTTATCGGACCGTTCTCAATCGCCAACCGCTCCAGCGGCGGATTCATCGGACGGTTCTCAATTGCGACTGCAATCGGCGCTACCGAGCGGAACTGAATCTGCTCGTCCAGGACTGAGAATGTATCGTCCGCAGCGTAGTCAGGACTTAATTGACCTAAGGCAGCAGGAACCAGCACCACGGCTGAAACTAGTGACTTGAACATCGCGTACACCTCCTAGGGAGAAGCAAGAAAAGTGAGAACCAGGTCACGAGGCGTAAGCGACGACGTCCCGTGCGTTCCGTCACAAGGCGGCAGGGCGCTGCGACGATTTCTCGAACAATCAGTGATTTGCCTAGGCCGGGACGGGGGGAGATGCCGGGCAGGGGACCTTTCTGCCCAGGAAAGAGGAGACTCAAGAAGCAAGCGCAAATCTGCTCGTTGCGCTTAAGCGATGGGACAATAGCGATCAGGCCGCCGGAGGCTTAATCTCTTGTCTTATCCGCGACCTATGGGAGGCCTGTCCTGAGTAAGACGAACGCAGCCATGACTCCCCCGCCAGACCGCCAAGCTGTCACGCGGCTGCTATCCGCCTGGAAATCGGGAGATTCGCGGGCGCTCGAGCAACTCACTCCGCTCATTTACGAGGAGCTGCGCAACAGGGCTCGCAAGTACATGCGACAGGAACGCCCTGGACACACGCTCCAAGCGACGGCTGTCGTCCATGAAGCTTTTGTCAAGCTCGTGGAGATGGACATCCCGTGGCAAGACCGCGTCCACTTTTTCAACGTGGCAGCGCGACAGATGCGGCGCATCCTCGTCGATCACGCGAAGATGCGTCTGCGCGAGAAGCGCGGAGGCACGACGACGACCAGCTCCGTGGAAGAGCTCGAAGACATGGACCTCGGTCCGCCGACGACGGGGGACATCGATGTCATCGAGATCGACGAAGCCCTGGAGCGACTGGCGAGCAGCAATCCTCGACTTGCCGAGCTGGTCGAGCTGCACTATTTCGGCGGGCTCACGTACCAGGAGCTCTCGGAAACGCTCAAGATTTCCGAAGCGACGGTGGATCGGGAGCTACGCCTCGCGAAGGCGTGGATCCTGAGCCAGATTCGTCCCTCTCGTCATCCCCCAGACGAGACCACTGATCCGACATGACCTCGTTCGGCACAGGCGGAGCATCCGAACGCTGGGCGCGCATACAGGATCTGTTCTCGCGCGCCATCGACCTGCCGCCTAAGGAGCGCGAGGCGTTTATCGCGCGCGAAACCGGCAGCGATGTTGCGCTGCGCGAAGAGTTGAGGAACCTCCTCGCATTCGATTCGGGGGATTCGACCGGCCCCCTCACCCATGCGGTAGGGGCGGCGCTGCAACGTACGACGCACGATCGCCGTCGCGCCATGCTGGGGCGCATCGTGAGCAACTATCGCCTCGTGTCCATCCTCGGCCACGGCGGCACAGGGACGGTTTATCTTGCAGAACGCGCGGACCGGCAGTACTCCGCCCAAGTCGCCGTCAAGATCATTGATTCGGCCATCCTCCACGGCGACCTCGGCCAACGCTTTCGCGCCGAGCGACAGATTCTCGCCAGCCTGAATCATCCGAATATCGCCCGCCTCATCGATGCGGGCGAGACCGCGGAGGGTCAGCCCTTCCTCATCATGGAGTATGTCCATGGCGAGCCGCTCGACCGCTACTGCGATCGCGAGCAACTGGGCCTACGAGCGCGACTCGAGCTCTTCCTGCAGATCTGTCGCGCGGTGCAGTACGCGCACCAGAATCTGATCGTTCACCGCGACCTGAAACCCGCGAACATCCTGGTGACGCCCGATGGCACGCCGAAATTGCTCGACTTCGGCATCGCCAAGCTGCTCGACCCTGGTCATGCAGCCGCCCTCGCATTGACGCGCATGAACGATCGGCTGCTCACCCCAGAGTACGCGAGCCCGGAGCAGATTCTCGGCCGCCCTGTGACGACAGCGAGCGACGTGTACACGCTGGGAGTCGTCCTGTACGAGCTGCTCACGGGGCTACGCCCATACAAGGTCTTACCCTCCGCGAGCCAACTGGAGCTCGAGCGCACCATTTGCGTCTCGGATCCTGAACGACCGAGCGCCGCAATCAAGCGCGTCGCCACCGACGGTTCGACCACCACCACGCTGGAAGCGATCGCGACGGCGCGCCGCATGACGGCCGACAAGCTCGCACGCAAGCTGACAGGCGATCTGGATGCGATCGTATTGCGCGCGCTGCGCAAAGAGCCGCAGCATCGCTACAGTACCGTCGAGCAATTTGCCGACGACATCAAGCGGTACTTGTCGCGCGAGCCGGTCCAGGCACGCCAAGGCAATTGGACCTACTACTCGTCCCGCTTCATCCGCCGCCATGCCTTCGGTGTCTCGGTAGGCAGCGTTTTCGCAATATTGATCGTCGCATTCGCAGTCACGATGTCCGTTCAGGCAAAACGCATCGCCGCCGAACGCGACCGAGCTACCATTGAAAGCACGCGCGCCGAAAGCGTCTCGGAATTCATGCTGCGCATTTTCGAGGCATCGGATCCGTTCACTGCCCAAGGCGAACAGGTGACGGCACGGCAGTTGCTCGACCAAGCGGGCCGCAACATTAGGGGTGACCTCAGCCAGCATCCCGAGGTGCGCGCGCGACTGCTCGAAGCCATCGGTCGCGCCTACCGCCGTCAGAACGAGTTCGCGTTGTCGGTCAGCTTTCTCCAAGAAGCCGAGTATCTGCGCCGGCAGCTGCCTGATCCCGACGGCTCGCGACGCGCGCAGGTTTTGGCCGAGCTTGCCATGTCCTTGAGAGAAGCCGGCGATCTCGGTCGAGCACACGAAACGCTTCAGCAGGCGATAACGCTATCTGAGCGAAATCGCGGATCGGGCTCTATTGGATACGCGCGATTGATGACAAATCTTGGCCGCGTCGAACTCGCCGCCGGCAACCTCGACGCCGCGAAAGCGTACTTCGAAAGAAGTCTTGCCTTGCATCGCGATTTGCTTGGCCCTCATCACCAGGAAGTAGCGAGCGCCATGATTGATCTCGCTGCTGCGCACTTGTGGATGGATGAGCTACGACAGGCCGAGCAGCAAGTTCGTGACGCTGTCCGTATCTACGAAGCGACTGTCCCCACACTTTATCCGGATCGAGTCATGGCGAACGTAAACCTTGCTGAGATCCTCGTTCGGCAAGGTCGCCTAGAAGAGGCGTCGCCACTTCTAGAAGCGTGTCTGGACAATCAAATACGGCTATATGGCCTCCAAAGTCGGCAAGTGGCTGCTACATACGCGCTACTCGGCCGAGTGCGAAGTGCCCAAGGCCTAATAGCCGACGCTGAAACCTTCGCGAGACAAGCGTTGTCGATACAAGAAGCCACCCTCGGTGGAGGCCATCAGGACACCGCCTACAGCCGCGCAGCACTTGCAAGCGTGCTCATCAGGCGCAACAAGCTTGCGGAAGCAGAAGAGCAGCTGAAACTATCGCTCGACGCTTACGAGAAAACGCTGCCGCCCGATCATCCCTACGTAGCCTCTTCCGAGCACTTGCTTGGCGAGGTACTGCTTCAAAAGGGACAGCTGAGCGATGCCGAGGCCTATCTCACGGCCGCAATGAATCGCTGGAAGCGCACGCAATCACCCGCGTGGCGCGCTGCTCGATCCCAGAGCGCGCTCGGGGAAGTCTTGCATCTGCAAGGTCGGCTCAAAGAAGCCGAGCACCACCTCGCCGATAGCTACAGAATCCTGGCCACCGACACCAGCGCGGACCACGACGCGCGTATCGCAGCACGGGAGCGCGTGGAACGCTTCTATCTTGCGCGCGGCCAGCGCGATGAGCTGGAGAAGTTGTTGGCGTCGATACGCAGCTCGGCACCCGCGTCGCACCCGTAACATCGGCCGCCGACGCAGATCACGAAGTCGTCCCTATCTGCTAAAGTCTCTGGCCTGACAGAGCACCGTCGTGTAGGAGATCGGACCAGATGCGAGCTCACGCCCTTATCGCTCGGTTTGCCGTCGTCATTCTGTCGCTCTTGAGCCTCTGCGCCGTCGCGGCCGAGCGACAGGATGCGCGCCTTTTGACCGCGACGAAGGTACTGGACGAGCTGCTGCAGATGCCGGAGCAGAACATTCCCACATGGCTGCTCGAGCGCGCTTATGCCGTCGCAGTCGTCCCGGACGTCATCAAGGTCGGGCTCGGCATCGGCGGTCGACGCGGCAAGGGCGTATTGGTGGTGCGCAAGGAAAACGGAGAGTGGAGCAACCCGATCTTCGTGAACTTGACCGGCGGGAGCTTCGGCTTCCAAGTCGGCGTCCAATCCACCGACGTCGTGCTCGTGTTCACGTCACGACACAGCATCGAAGGCATCGTCGGCGGCAAGGTCACTCTCGGCGCAGACGCTTCCGTTGCAGCAGGCCCAGTGGGGAGACAAAGCTCCGCGGCGACGGATGTAGGACTGACTGCGCAGGTGTACTCATATTCGCGCGCCAGCGGCCTTTTTGCAGGCGTCGCGCTCGACGGCTCCGCGCTCACGATCGATCATCGCTCCAACGAAGCCTTCTACCGACGCCCCGGAGTGCTCGCCAGCGAGATCATTCGTCTCGACGCTCCACCCGCTTCCGGCCCCGCGCAGCAGTTCATTGCAGCGATCGAACGGTCCGCGCGCGGGACGCGCGCGACGTCAGGACGTCGCGCTCCGGAGACCACGGAAGCATCATCCGCCCCCGCGGTGCAGCCGCAGCCCTCATCGGAAAGCGGCGGCGTGGTGACGTATCCGATGGAAGACCCGAATCCGGGCCAAGAACCGCCGCTCTGAGCCCGCCTCGTCGGCGCACGAGCTAGCTCGTCACGCCGAGTCCGATCGGACACGACACGCCCGTGCCGCCGAGCCCGCAATAGCCGTTCGGGTTCTTGTGCAGATATTGCTGGTGGTACTCCTCGGCGTAGTAAAACTCGGGCGCATCGAGGATTTCCGTGGTGATCGGTCCGTAGCCCGCCCGACGCAACGCGGCAGCATAGGCGTCACGGCTTGCCTCGGCAGCGGCGCGCTGCTCGGCGTCGTAGACGTAGATACCTGAGCGGTATTGGGTGCCGATGTCGTTGCCCTGACGCATGCCCTGCGTCGGATCGTGAGATTCCCAGAAAGTCTTGAGCAGCTGCTCGTACGTGATGCGCTCCGGGTCGTACACCACTCTGACGACCTCGTTGTGTCCCGTGTAACCCGTGCACACCTCTTCGTAGGTGGGATTGGGCGTTCCGCCCCCTGCGTAACCGACCGCGGTGCTGTAAACACCCGGCAACTGCCAGAACTTGCGCTCGGCGCCCCAGAAGCAACCGAGCCCGAATAGAGCAAGCTTCAAGCCCTCCGGAAACGGCGGCACGATACGATTGCCATTGACTGCATGACGTTCCGGCACAGGCATGGGAGTGCTGCGCCCGGGAAGTAGCTCTTCCTTGGACGGCATCACGCCTTTCAGACGAAAGGAGCGCATGAGCGGGTCCCCTTGGCTTGGAAAGCCGTTAGTGTACCCGCCGCTGCGCTCCCCGCGGCCTGCGGAGCGCCACGCTCAGAGTTCTGCGACAGCCGTGCCCATCGAAATGACGACATCGTTCGTCCGGCGGCGGCATTCGCGCGGCGTGATGCCGTGAAAGCGACGCATCGCTCGGAACAACGTGGAGCGCGAATCGAACCCCACGCGCTTGACGATTTCCTCGACCGCCAGCTCGCTGCCCCGCAGCAGACGCGCCGCCACGCTCGTACGCTTGCGCTGCAGGTATTCGTGCGGCGTAACGTCGTGAACGTGCTTGAAAAGCCTCAGGAAATGATGCCGCGACAAGAACGCTGCACGCGCCATGTCGCTCAGCATCAACGGCTTTTCGTAGTTCGAGTGAATGAAATCGGTCGCCAGCGAGATGCGCCGGAAAATTTCGCGTCGAGTCGCAGCGCGACGCACCGGCACGGCGCGCACCTTGGCAACGACTTGACGATGACGCAGCAGCATCCGCTCGAGCAGGAACGCGAGCTGCTCTTCGTACCAAAGCGTATCCTGCAAGCCGGCTTCGCGATGTCGCGCAATGAACTGCAAGACCGGCGTGACGCTGCGATCGTGCACTTGCAGATTCGGCAAGAAGGGTAGCGCCGAGGGTGTATCGACCTCGCCGCTCTCGAGCAAGCGATCTTCCGGCGTCACGAGCGCGCCGAGCACCTCCTCTGGCATGCCGCGACGGAAGAGAATCGTCAGCGCACGTATCCCTTCGCCGCCGCGCACGCGCACGCTCGCTGCGCCGTTCGGGATGGCAAGCCACGTATCGTCGTCGACGACGACACGACGACCATCGAGATTGACCTCCTGCCGCCCATTCCATGCACACAGGAGCGCCATGCGATCGCCGGCCAGAACGTAGTCCTCGACCTGCGCCCTCGTGGTGTAGATGACGTTGCCCGAGTTCTCCTGCCAAAGTCCCAGCGAGCTCCCTAGCGATTGAGGGCTAGTTCCAAGAATCATCTGACACCTCTTCCGTATGTTTCACTTAGCTTGGCGCAAGCCTGCGAGACCAACGTCGACTCCAAGGCGCGCGAATGCGTACAACCTTCAGATGCAGCAAGGCCCACGTTAGTTACACACTGCGAGGGAAGAATTTGTTACGCCTGTGTAAAAAGGCATTCGCGAACCTGTGAGTGTGCTCGTGTGTACGCGCGCACCGGTGTCCGTCGCAAGGAATTCACGACCATCGGAGCGTGCCGCGCGGCGAAAGGTTCGAGATCGATTGCGTGATCTCGATGCGGACGTCACGAGACACGCGGGTATGACAAGCGAGGCGCTGCTAGGTTCAATGCAGGAATGAGATCTGGCCGGCGTGCGCGCCTCTAGCCTCGCTCGAGCGCGCTGCGTATGCTATGTCGCACCTTTGCGTCATGCTTCGAGTCCGATACAGCTATGCCGATTTGCCACGAGCACAATCTCGCCCGCCCGATCCCGAAGCAATTGCCCTTTGGCATCCGCGTGAAGGTGCGTTCGACGGATCCGTTTCGGAATCTCGTCGGCAGCGACTGGAGTCGAGAGCATTGGTTCGCCACGCGCGAGGAACGCGATCGGGCGCTCAAGGAAATGAGCGGTCGCTACGTCTACTTCCGCCCCGGCGATCAGCCGACGCTCGAATTCGAAAAGATCGAGCGCTGAGCGGCGCCTGCCGCTCGCGTAGCGGCATGCGGCGCGGAACAGCCTGCGCCCGAGCTACTGCCGCAGCGTAGAAGCGGCGACGGCTGCCGCCTGATCAGAACGTGCGACCCAGGAACAGATAGAACGCCTTGTCGCCGTCTTCATCGAAGCCGGTCGCGAGATAGACGGGCCCCAGCGGCGAATCGACGCCGAAGAAAAGGCTGCCGTTGGTACGCAGATCGTCTATCGACATGTCGCTGCGATGGAGCCACGTGTTTCCCGCCTCCAGCGACAAGCCCGCATAAGCCGGCAGATCCAACACGCCCGAGCCGCCGCGCCCGACGCGCCGGTAATAGATCAGTCGGCCGATGCCGTAGTGCGGTCCCGACATGTACCCGGGCGGCAAACCGGAGAGATTGAAAAATCCGCCGAGCGAAAAATAGCTCTCCGGCGTGAGCGGCGAGTCGTCCGTCGTGCCGGCATCAGTCCAGAAAATCAGCGTATTGCGACCGCGCGAGCGCGCCACGAGCCACGTGCCTTCATACGTGTCGAAGTCTTGATCGCCGCCCAGCTTGCGTCGCTCGCCGCGCCAGTGGAATTCGAACTGCTGGCCATGCCGCGGGAAGAAGATGCTGTCCAGCTTGTCGTAAGAGAAGCGCGCAAACACCCCGCCCCGCTCGAAAGTTGCGGTCGGCAACTCGGGATCGCCGATCAGGATGCGCGAGCGCTCGCGGCCGCGCCGCACGCCCACTCGGATCTCGCCCCAGTTAGCGAGCTCGCGACCGACATCGATCCCCCCGTAGGCCGAGCGCACCCTGTATTCGGCCATGCGATCGCGACCCTGCAAGCTGAAGACGCTGCGCTCCTCGAGACTCAGCTGCGGCGCGACGAAGTATCGGCTGGCGAGCGACAGCGGCTGATAGAACTCCGTGAAGAACTTGGGGTTCTCGCCGATCTGCAGATCGGTGAGCCACTCGCCGCCCAAGCCGTTCAGCTCGGTGACGATGAAGCGTGCCGCGGCGTTGTAGCGGCTGTTGCCCTCGAAGTCGTCTTCGAGATTGAGCCCGACACGTACGTAGTTCGGGCCCCAGCTCTTGCGGCGCAAGCTCAGCTCCAAGCCGCTACTCGCCTCTTCCTGCACGAGCGTGTAGTCGATCGATTCGAAGCGATCGAGCGCATACAACGCCGAGAGCCGCCGACCGATGATGTCTTTGTCGAACGAGCGACCGATGAGATCGCGCATGGTCGCCTGCACCAAGGCCTCGTATTCCTTTGAGCTCTCGTCAGCGCGCACGAAACCGATCGTGCGCGTCTCGATCGACTTGGTCTTACGCGCAGCCAAGTAGCGTCGATAAGCTGCCTCGTTCAGGGCCAATCGAGCGAGCGCCTCCTTGGCGCTCAGCGCGCCCTGCTCGCCCGCACGGATGGCATGGGGCACCCTGCTGAAATCGGCTGACGTGAAGCGACCGAGCGGCGGATCGATGAGAATGTCGTCGGACGTGAGTTTCTCGCGCTGCTCCAACGTCCGGCTGCGAATCAAGATCGCGAACGCCTGGTTCGTGACTTCGAGCGGCGTCGTCAGCTCATCGCGCGCATAGAGAGGGAAGCTGACGTCGACGACGATGAGTACGTCGACGCCCATCGATCTTGCCACATCGACCGGCAGGTTCTCGACCAACCCGCCGTCGACGAGCAGACGCCCATCGCGCTGCACGGGAGCGAACACGCCCGGCGCCGACATGCTGGCACGCAGCGCCGAGACAAGGTCGCCCGACTTCATGATCACCGCCTCGCCGGTTTCCAAATCGGTCGCGATGGCGCGAAAAGGAATCGGCAGGTCATCGAAATCGCGAATATCCGCCACCGCAAGCGTCGCCTTGCGCAGCTCCTGCTCGAGCTTCTGTCCCTGAATCAGGCCGCGCGGCATCACGAAACCTCGATCCGTTACGCCGAGCGCATAGCGCACGAGAAAGTTGCGGTCGTCCTGCTTGCGGCGAAAGCCGAGCTCCTCGCGCGGCGGGCGATCCTGAAACGCGTCCTGCCAATTGACCGAGCGAATGAGCCGATCGATCTCCTCGGCCGACATGCCGGAGGCATAGAGCCCGCCGACCACAGCGCCCATACTCGTGCCGGCAATCGCATCGACCGGGACACGCAGCTCATCGAGCACTTTGAGCACGCCCACGTGAGCTGCGCCGCGCGCGCCGCCGCCGCTCAACACGAGCCCGACACGAGGCCGCGTGTCTTCGGCCGCCACCGCGGCTGCCGTCAAAGCACTGCATAG
This sequence comes from uncultured Steroidobacter sp., assembly GCA_938008435.1. GTDB lineage: Bacteria > Pseudomonadota > Gammaproteobacteria > Steroidobacterales > Steroidobacteraceae > Steroidobacter. Next base: position 179,604 of record CALLKK010000006.1, read on the forward strand.
GAAGACACACAAGAGGCGCGCAACGAAGGTAGTCATGAGCACCAAGCTAGCGTGCGGCCGGCATGACGAACTCGGCCTGCGAGGGCTCATCCCCTGGCCAGCGTGCTGTCACGGTCTTAAGGCGCGTGAAGAACCTCACGCCTTCCGCGCCGTGCATGTGGACATCGCCGAAGAGCGAGCGCTTCCAGCCGCCGAAACTGTAATAGGCAGCCGGAACCGGAATCGGAACGTTCACTCCCACCATCCCCGTTTCGACTTGCGCACAGAACTTGCGAGCGGCGGCGCCATCGCGCGTGAAAATCGCGGCGCCGTTGCCGAACTCATGCGCATTGATGAGCTGCAGCGCCGCGTCGAGATCATCGACCCGCACGATCGCGAGCACGGGACCGAAAATCTCTTCCTCGTAGATGCGCATGCGCGGCGCGACCCGATCGAACACCGTGGGCCCGAGAAAGAATCCGCGCTCGAATGCCACGGTCTTGCGGCCATCCACGACGAGCTCCGCTCCTTCTTGGAGGCCCAACTCGATGTATCCGCGCACCCGTTCGAGATGGGCGGCCGTGATCAGCGGCCCCATGTCGATGTTCGGCTCGTACCCCGGACCAATGCGTAACGCTGCAACCAAAGGCTTTAGTTCGTCGATCAGTCTATCGCCGCACCCGCCGACCGCAACGGCGACCGACACCGCCATGCAGCGCTCGCCGGCCGAACCGAATGCCGCACCCACGAGCGCCTGCGCTGCTTTGCGCAGATCGGCATCGGGCATGACAACGAGATGATTCTTCGCACCGCCGAGCGCCTGAATGCGCTTACCCGCCTCGGCGGCGAGGCGATGGACGCGCTCCGCGACAGGCGTCGAACCCACGAAGCTCACCGCAGCGACGTCGGGATCCGTTACCAGCACCGCGACGGCAGCCGCATCACCGTTCACGACGTTGAAGACGCCCGGCGGACCGCCCGCTTCGATGAACAGCTCCGCAAGACGCAGCGGACACGACGGATCCTTCTCCGATGGCTTGAGCACGAACGCGTTCCCGCATGCGAGCGCGACTGGCGCCATCCACAGCGGAACCATCGCCGGAAAATTGAAAGGCGTGATACCGACGCAGACGCCGAGCGGCTGGCGCAACGACCAGCTGTCGATCTCGCGGCTGACATCGCTCGAATACTCGCCCTTCAACAACTGCGGGATGCCGCAAGCGAACTCGACGACTTCGATCCCGCGCGCCACTTCGGCACGTGCATCCGCCAACACCTTGCCATGCTCAGCGGTAATCAGGCGAGCGAGCTCCTCCTGGTGCGACTCGAGCAACGCCTTGTAACGAAACAGCACGCGCGCGCGTTGCACGGGCGGCGTGCCGGCCCAGGCACGTTGTGCTGCGCGTGCCGCAGCGACCGCTCGGCGCGCTTCCGTTTCGGAAGCGAGAGCGACGAGCGCAGTCACGCTGCCCGAGGCGGGATCGAACACCTCGGCCGTTCTGCCTCCCTCGCCGGGGACACGTCGACCGTCGATGAAATGGCCGAGGAGCTTCGAGCCGGCCTGAGCCGCAGGAATTTGCGCGTTCATGACCGAAGCATACGGAAGCGCGTGCCCGCGGCGAAAGCCGGTTACGCCGAACCTGTCGTCACGACCGGCGGGGCCGCTTCCGTGACATACGCATGGCCACGGATCGAAACCGACTTCACCAGCACCCACACCGGCGCGCCTGGGCGCAATGCGAGCGATAGCGACGCGGCGCGAGTCACGCGCGCGAGCACGAGCGGACCGCCGATGTCGACGTACACGAGGTCGGTATCCGAATCGTCCTCGACGATGCGCGCCACAGAGCCGCTCAGCACATTGCGAACGCTCAATCCTTCGGGGCGAACCGTTGCAAGAATCACGTCGCGGGCGAGCAGCTGTACGCGCACGTGCGCGCCGGGTCGCGCCGCCGGCACCGCCACATGCAAGACGTTCTCACCGACGCGCACCGCCGCCAAGCCCGTGCTCCCATCCGCAAGCTCGACGCGACCATTGAGCACGGCACCAACTGCGTCAGGCCCGACGATCGCGCGCAGTGCAGGATGCAGGCTGATCGTATCCAGCGCGCCTTGAGTAACGGTGCGACCCTCCTGCATCAGCACGACATGCGTTGCCAGCCGCAGCACTTCGTCGAACTGATGACTCACGTAGAGCATCGGAATGGCCAGCTCGTCGCGCAGCCGCTCGAGATAGGGAAGCACCTCGTCACGTCGCGCGGCATCGAGCGACGCAAGCGGCTCATCGAGCAAAAGCACGCGCGGATGCGACAACAGCGCGCGCCCGAGCGCTACACGCTGACGTTCGCCGCCCGAGAGCTGATGCGGACGGCGCCTCAAGAGCCCTTCGAGCCCGAGCAGCTGCACGACTTCCTCGAAGCTCAGCGAACCGACCGTGCGCTGTCCGGCACGGCGCCATCCGTACTTCAGATTGGCGGCCACATCGAGATGCGGAAAGAGTCTCGCATCCTGAAAGACGTATCCGACACGCCGTTGCTCGCTGCGTACGTAGACCCCGTGGGCACTGTCTTCGAGCACCGTGCCGTCGATCTCGACGTACGACTGCTGCGCTTTGAGCAGTCCTGCGATGACGTTGAGCAGCGTCGTCTTGCCGCAGCCGGAGCGCCCGAAGAGTGCCACCACACCGGGCTCCTGCTGTTCGATCAACGCATCGAGGACAAAATCCTCGCGTTCGAGGCGGACGCGGACCTTGAACATCAACGCCCCAACAGACTCCGCGCACGCCGCATGAGCAGCTCGGCAGCCGCCAACCCCAACAACCCGAGCGCGATCGAAATAGCTGCCAGCCGGGCGGCTAGCGCCTCACCGCCCGGCGTCTGCAGCGCGGTGTAAAGCGCAAGCGGCAGCGTGCGAGTCTCGCCAGGGATATTGGCTGCGAACGTGATGACGGCGCCGAATTGTCCGAGCCCCGCCGCAAACGCGACGACCGAACCTGCAAGCACCCCCGGCAACATCAACGGCAAGGTCACCGTAAAGAATCGATCCCAGGGGCCTGCCCCGAGCGTGCGGGCCGCCTCCTCGAGTCCCGGATCGACAGCCTCGAGCGACAAACGAATCGCACGCACGACCAACGGGAAGGACATGACCGCGGTGGCCAACGCAGCACCGGCGCTGGTGAAGACGAGTTGAATCCCGAAGCGCTCGAGCAGCCATCCGCCGAGCACGCCCTGCGTGCCGAAAACCACGAGCAACAAATAGCCGACGACGACCGGCGGCAGAACCAGCGGCAGGTGCACGAGCACATCGAGCAACATGCGCCCGCGCAGGCGCGAGCGCGCGAGTAGCCACGCCACGAGCATCGCAAACGGCAAGCTCCACAGGACGCTGCGAAGCGCCACGGAAAGGCTCAGGCGAAGTGCATCGAGTTCGGCAGCGGTCATGAGGTCAGTCACGATCGAGCGCTGAGCCTACAAAGGAGCCGAGCCGCCGTACAGCATTCCGAGACTTCGCACGCATCGACGTGGCGAGAATCGCCCAACCGCCTTAAGATCCCCAGGTCCCTGCAGCCGCCGACCCGCACACAGCACATCCGCGTGTGTCGGCACGCGGTAAAAGACGGAGGCGTTCAAGCATGAAAATCTCAACTATCGGTGCCCTCCTCGCCGGCACGCTGCTCTCCATGGCGATCAACGCGGAATGCGTCTACCCCAAGCCGCCGGCAGCCGCGCCCGATGGGCTCACCGCCACGCGTGAAGAGATGCTCGAGGCGATGCGAGCCGTGAAGGATTACAACGAGCGCGTCACCGCTTATCTCGAGTGCCTCGAGACCGAAACGAACGAGCGCATTGCGGCGGCCGGCCCCGATGCGACTCCGGAGCAGATCGCTCAGATCAAAGCGATCTACACCAAGCGGCACGACGCCGCCGTCCAAGAGCTCCAGTCGCATGCCGACCGCTTCAATGAGCAGGTCAAGGTCTTCAAAGCGCGCGACAAGAAGAGTTAATCAAACTCTTGCGGGTTAACCCCGCGCCTGCAGGCCGTCTCGTCGCGGTCATCTCACCCGCGTACGAGACGCGCGCATGCCTGCCGCGACGCGAGATATGCGCCGCAGTTTTCCACTTTGGTGCGGCGCTTATGTGAACTTGCCGCATCCTCGACCTCAAGTCCGCCTGCCCAGCGCCGATGAACAGGCCCGAAGGCTTCCATTGAGGAGGCCGCTTATTGATTGAGGCGAGATTAAGATCATGAAAAACAAGGCAAGAGCGCTGCTTTCCACGTTTGCCCTTGCGTCGCTTGGCTTGAGCGCCGCTGCCCAGGCCGACTGCCCCTTCCCGAAGGCGCCGGCGACGATCCCCGATGGCGCGACCGCCACCGAGGCTGAAATGCTCGCCGCCATGAAGGAGTTCAAGGCGTACAACGAAGAAGTCAAAGCGTTCCAGGCCTGCCTCGACGAAGAAGCCAAGGCGAAGGGCGCCGGCGCGCAGTCGATGACGTTCAAGTCGATGCAGCAGAAGAAGCTGGCGGCCGCCGTGGACGAGCTCGAGCGCAAGGCGAAGCTGTTCAACGAGCAGGTGCGCATCTTCAAGGCTCGTTCGAGCTGATCGAGATCTGCGAGCGCGCGCCGCCGCCACGACGTAGACCATCCGTCGCGGGCCGCGGGCGTTTCGTCGCACCCGCAAGCTAGACCGTTCACCGGTCGGATACAAAAAGCGCTCGGCGCATGGCGCCGGGCGCTTTTTCGTCTGTGACGTTTCGCATCATCCGACGGCGCCGCGCAAAAGCGGTATCCTGAGGCCGATTCTTCCTGAGATGGTCATGATTTCCCCCGCGGAAGCCCAGCACGCAATCGAGTCCCAGGCCGCCCGTCTGCCGGTCGAGGAATGTCCGCTGGTAAGCGCAATCGGGCGTGTACTGGGTGAAAACATCTACGCCGAACGCGATCAACCGCCGTTCGATCGCGTCACCATGGACGGCATCGCTCTGTCGACGGTTGGTCTAACGGACGGTCCCCGCCGCTTGCGCATCGCCGGCACGCAGCCGGCCGGCGCGCCGCCGCTCACGCTGCCCGATCCCGGCAGCTGCATCGAAGTGATGACCGGCGCGATCCTGCCGCACGGCTGCGATTGCGTCGTGCCCGTCGAAAAGCTCGCCGTTCGCGATGGCGTGGCCGAGCTGGCCGCCGACGTCGAGCCTCGTCCGATGCTCAACGTTCATAGCCGCGGTCTCGACTGCCGCAAAGGACAGCTGTTGCTCGAGCGCGGGACGCGGCTCGGTCCGGCCGAAATTGCCGTGCTCGCCTCCAATGGCAACGCACGCGTCACCGTGACGCGCGAGCCGCGCATCGTCGTGATCTCGACCGGCGACGAGCTGGTCGAGCCCGGTGAGGTCGTCCAGGAATGGCAGATCTATCGCTCGAACGTTTACGCCGTCCTCGCCGCCCTCACCCGCCGCGGTTATCGCCACGTGCAAACCGATCATTTGCGCGATGACCTCGCGAGCCTGCGAACGCGCCTGGCTGCACACCTGGAAACGAACGACGTGCTGATCCTGAGCGGCGGCGTATCGATGGGGCGCTTCGACTACGTGCCGCAGGTGCTCGATGAGCTCGGCGTCCGGAGAATCTTCCACAAGATTGCCCAGCGGCCGGGCAAGCCGATGTGGTTCGGCGTCGGACCGCGCGGTCAAGCGGTTTACGCCTTGCCCGGCAATCCCGTATCGACGCTGATCTGCCTTGCGCGCTACGTGTATCGGGGCCTTGATGTCGCGACCTCGGCCGCGATGACGAAGCCACAGACCGTCGCGCTGACCGCGGATTTCGAGGTCAAACCGGCATTGACGTTCTTCCTGCCCGTTGTGCTCGACAGCTCGGCGCGGGCTCGCCCGCATCCGACGCAAGGTTCCGGCGATTTCGTCTCGTTGCTGGGCACGGACGGCTTCGTGGAGCTCCCGCCTGGACCTACGCTCGCCAAGCGCGACACGCCGGTCCCCTTTTACCGTTGGTGAGATCATGAAGTCGCAGCGCATCATCGAGCTCGGTTCGCACGCGACGCCTCGCGACAGAAGCGGCCGTCCGTTGCGCGATCTGCGCATCTCGGTCATGGATCGCTGCAACTTCCGCTGCCCATACTGCATGCCGCGGGAGACCTTTCATGACAACTACCGCTTTCTCAAGTCGTCTGATCGCCTGTCGTTCGAAGAGATCGTCCGCATCGCGCGCCTGTTCGTGCAACTCGGCGTGCGCAAGGTGCGGCTGACAGGCGGCGAGCCGCTGCTACGCCCGAACCTCTCCGAGCTCGTCGGCGACTTGACCGCCATCGAGGGCGTCGACGATGTGGCGCTGACGACGAATGCGGTGCTTCTTGCGCAGCACGCCGCCGAGCTCAAAGCGAACGGCCTGCATCGCATTACGGTGAGCCTCGATTCGCTCGATCCAGAGATCTTCAAGCGCATGAGCGGCGGGTTCGCGGAGCTCGACCGAGTGCTTGCCGGCATCGACGCCGCACTCTCGGCGGGGCTGACACCGATCAAGATCAACGCGGTCGTCCAACGCGGCGTGAACGACCATTGCGTGCTCGATCTCGTCGAACGCTTTCGCGGCACCGGCATCATCGTACGCTTCATCGAATACATGGATGTCGGCAACCGCAATCATTGGAGTCTCGATCGCGTCGTGCCCTCGCGCGAGCTGGTCGAGCGCATTCACGCGCGTTGGCCGATCCACCCCGTGCAGGAGAACTATCACGGCGAAGTTGCCGAACGATATGCCTTCGACGATGGCGCCGGAGAAATCGGCTTCATCTCGTCGGTTACCAATCCGTTCTGCGGCGCATGTACGCGCGCACGCCTCTCGTCCGAAGGCATCTTCTACACGTGCCTCTTCGCAACGACGGGCGTAGACTTGCGCGGCCCGCTGCGCAGCGGCGCGAGCGATGCGGAGCTCATCGAGCTTATTCGTTCCACGTGGCTGCAGCGCAGCGACCGCTACAGCGAGCTGCGCGCCTCGCTCACTGCGCGCGGCCAGCCTCTGCGCAAGATCGAGATGTACTACATCGGCGGCTAAGGTCTCTCGAACCGTGTCCGACTTCTCTCACATCGATGCGAAACACGCGCCCACGATGGTGGACGTGAGCGGCAAGCACGTCACCTATCGCGTGGCGACGGCGGAAACGCGCGTACGCTTTCCCGCCGCGGTCGCGCGCGCGCTTCGCGATAATGGCTTCGCCACGAGCAAAGGGCCCGTCTTTCACACCGCGATCGTGGCGGGCACGATGGCAGCCAAATGCACGCACGAGCTCATTCCGTTCTGCCATCCGCTTGGCATCGAAAAATGCACGGTCACGATCGAGATGGAGGGCGACGACGCACTGGTCCGTTGCACGGTCGGCGTGCATCACAAGACCGGCGTCGAGATGGAAGCGCTGACGGGAGCCAGCATCGCGGCGTTGACGATTTACGACATGTGCAAGGCGCTCTCGCACGACATCGTGATCGCCGAAACCAAGCTCATCGAAAAGCACGGCGGCAAATCCGATTACGCGCAGCCCGCGACCGATCGACAGCCCCTTTCGAGCACGTCATGACGCAAACGGCGCCTCTCTTCGGACTCGTTCTCGCCGGCGGCGCGAGCACGCGCATGCAGCGCGACAAAGCCGCCCTGGCCTATCACGGCCGCACGCAGCTCGAATGGACCTACGAGCTGCTTGCGCCTTTGTGCACGGCCACTTTCGTCTCGGTACGTCCCGATCAGCGCGATGAGCCGATTCGGGCGAAGTTTCCCCAGATCGTCGACAAGACACCCGGCATCGGCCCCTTGGCGGGTATCGCCGCTGCGCTTACCGAGCACCCCAAAGCCGCCTGGCTCGTGATCGCATGCGATCTGCCGTTCATCACCGAGCGCACGCTGCGCCACCTGATCGAGGCGCGCGATCCCTCGTATATCGCCACCGCGTACCGCAGCAGCCACGACGGGCTGCCCGAGCCCTTGTGCGCGATATGGGAACCTGCGGCACGCACCGAGGTAGAAAAGCATTTGCAGGCCGACAAGAAGTGTCCGCGCAAGCTACTCATCAACGTCGGCTGCAAGCTGCTCGATCTGCCCGAACCGGAGGCGCTCGACAACGTCAACACGCCCGACGAATCGCTCGCAGCGGCCGCACGCTTGGGTCGCCCGACCGCATCGAGCACTTTCGATCGCCCGTCTCGCGAGAGCGTGTCGATCCGCGTGCAGTACTTCGCCGTCTTGCGCGAGCAAGCAGGCCGTCGCGAGGAGGTGCTCGATACGCGCGCACGCAGCCCCATGGAGCTGTACGAGGAGCTGCAGCGCCGACATGGATTCGCGCTGCGGCCAGCGCAGATCAAGGTCGCGATCAATACGGAGTTCAGCGACTGGAACGCCGAGCTCAAGCACGGCGACACAGTGGTATTCATTCCGCCGGTGGCGGGAGGATGAGCGTGTTCGCGTTCAGCCATACACCGCTCGAGCCCGAAACTTATCGCGCGCAACTTGCCGATCCGGCAGCCGGCGGATTTGTCGCGTTCGAAGGCTGGGTACGCAACCACAACGAAGGACGCACCGTCACGCGCCTGGAATACGAGGCATTCGAAGAGCTCGCCATCAAGGAAGGCGAGCGTATCGTCAAAGAAGCGATCGAACGTTTCGGGGTGATCAAGGCCAGCTGCGTCCATCGCCTCGGCTCGCTGGCCATCGGCGAGATCGCAGTATGGGTGGGCGTGAGCTCACGGCATCGGGCAGAAGCATTCGCCGCGTGTCGCTACATCATCGACGAGGTCAAACACCGCGTCCCGATCTGGAAAAAGGAACACTACGTAAACGGCGACTCCGGCTGGGTACAGTGCGAGCACTGTGCGCACGGCGCGCACCGCCACCCGTAGCCGTGCGCCGCAGGCGCCTCAACGCGGCGTGATGTGGATGATGAGATCGATGCGCCGGTTGCGTGCGCGCCCTTCGGCCGTCTCGTTCGTCGCGACCGGCCGCGCCTCGCCGTAACCGATCGAGGTCACCTTTTCGGGATCGACGCCGAAGTTCGTGACGAGGTATTGCTTGACCGCATCGGCGCGATCCTGCGAAAGGATCAGATTCGCCGAATCGCTGCCGAGCGCGTCCGTGTGCCCTTCGACGGTGAGCGAAGCATCGGGGAAGAGTGCGAGCGCATCGCGCACCTTGAGCATGAGTGCGCTGCTGTTCGCGTCGATCGTGCTGCGGCCGGACGGAAACTTGATGCCGAGCAGCGAGATCACGACATCGTCGCCCTGACGGTACACGCGCGCTTCGTCGGGCGTGAACAGCCGCTCGATGGCGAGCACGTTCGCGCGCAGGCGTTCCTGCGCGTCGACCCGCCGCTGCAACGCCAGCCGCTCCTGCGATACGCCGCCGAGCCGCGCTTCGAGCCGTTCGAGCTCCTTGGTCAGGCCGGCGATTTCTTCTTCACGGTCGCGCAGCTCCTGACGCAGCCGCCCGAGCTCCTGCTCCTGCCGCTGCACATGCTCGCCGAGCTCTTTGATCGCGGGCTGCAGCCCTTCATCGAAACGCGCCTCGAGATTCACGCTCGATGCGATGCGCTTGAGCGGCTCCTCCCACGACAGGATCAGCGCCTCGAGACCAGCCTCGTCGCCGCGCTGCGCCTGCGTGCGCGCGATGAGCTCGGCTAGATACAACGCATGCCGCGCTTCGTAGGTCGCCTGAGCCGCGAGATTGCGCGCCAGCATGAGGTCGTAGCGGTTACGCTGAATCTCCTGATCCGCTTCGGCGAGGTAGCGCTTGGCCGCCTCGAGCGTGCGGGGCGCCAGACGCCCGACTTTCGCGGCGTCGGCGCGCGCAATCGTCGCGCGGGCTTCGCCGAGGACGCTGCCCTTGATGGCGTTGAGCTCCGCATCGCGCAACAGCACTTCCGCCTCGGCGGCTCGACGTTGCGCGTTCTTGAGATTGCCGCCCTCGTTCTCGATCATGGCGGCACGGAAGCGGTCTGCGGCGCGCGCCCAGAGATCAGGGACGAACTTGGGCGCCTCGGCGGCCAATGCATCTTCGCGCGCCTTGATCACTCCGGCGAGCAGGCGCCGCGCCGATTCGGCAGCTTGATCGGCACGCGTGAGGCCGGCCTCCGCCTCGGCGAGCCGCTCCCCGATGCGCGCGACGTTACGACCGCGCTCGACATCTTTGCGTGCGGCCTCATAGGCCTGCAGCGCCGCCTGAAAGTTGCGCGGCGCGAGCACATCGACCCCTTGCGCACGTCGCGCCTCGAGCTGCGCCGCCAGCTGCTCCAACGAGGGACTTTGCGCAAAGCTCAACGGGGCAGCAGCGAATGCAGCGAATACCAAAAGGAGCGGGAGACAAAACGAACGCCAATCCGAGTTTCGCATTCGGCCACCGTGATATAGCTCGTGCGCGCAAAGTATATGCGGCACGTTCGGATTCGCGCCGTCGAAGCTCACAATCCCTGCAGATGGACGTTACGGACGCGTTTGCCCTGAGCCGCGCACGACGTATTTGTAGCTCGTGAGCTGTTCGACGCCGACGGGCCCACGCGCGTGGAACTTGTCCGTCGAAATACCGATCTCCGCGCCCATGCCGAACTCGCCGCCATCGGCGAATTGGGTCGAGGCATTGTGCAAGACGATCGCGCTGTCGACGGCGGCGAGGAACTTGTCGGCCGCGGCTTGATCGTCCGTCACGATCGACTCGGTGTGCGCTGAGCCGTATTTCGCGATGTGCTCGACAGCTGCATCGACGCCGTCGACCACCTTCGCGGCGATGATTGCATCGAGATATTCGGTGTACCAATCCGCTTCGGTCGCGGCCGTCACGCGCGGATCGAGACGCTGGACGGCTTCATCGCCGCGAACGGCGCATCCCGCATCGAGCAGCGCCTTCACGATCTCCACGCCATGCGGGAAAGCAGCATCGAGCAGAAGCGTTTCGGCCGCTCCGCAGATACCGGTGCGCCGCAGCTTCGCATTCAGCACGACTTGCTTGGCCATCTCGACATTGGCGGCGGCGTGCACATACACGTGGCAGTTGCCTTCGAGATGTCCGATCACCGGCACGCGCGCCTCGCGCTGGACTCGCTCGACGAGACTCTTGCCGCCCCTCGGCACGACCACGTCGATGAACTGCGCCATGCTGGACAGCATGTAGCCCACCGCCGCTCGATCGGTCGTGGGAACCATTTGGATCGCTTTGGCGGGCAGCCCCGCCTCACGCAGTCCGGCTTCAAGGCAGGCGAGAATCGCCGCGCTCGACCGCGTGCTCTCCGACCCGCCGCGCAAGATGGCGGCATTGCCGGACTTCAGACACAACGCGCCGGCGTCGGCCGTCACGTTCGGGCGGCTCTCATAGATGATGCCGACGACGCCGAGCGGCACGCGCACCCGCTGAATCCTCAACCCGTTCGGGCGCGTCCACTCGGCAATGATCGTCCCGATCGGATCGGGCAACGCGACGATCTCTTCGATGCCCTTGGCCATCGCCTCGATGCGCTTGTCGTCCAGCAACAGACGATCGAGCATCGCGTTCGACAGACCGCGCGCGCGTGCGTTGTCCATGTCAACGCGATTCGCCTCCAGGATTGCCGCACGCTGGGCTCGAATGGCGCGCGCCGCAGCCGAAAGCGCGGCATTCTTCGCCTCCGTGGAGGCACGTGCCAGCGCTGTTGCTGCCGCCACGGCTTCGCGCCCGAGCGCATCCATCATGGCGGCAATTTCGGAGGAATAAGCGGCAGATTCAGTATTGATGGCGTTCATGCGGGCATTCTAGCAAGCAACCTCAAGCACGCCAGCCGGTCGCGCACGCAACCTTCCCGCCGGCAGCGCGTTAGGTCAGCACCGTTGGAGGATTCCCGATGCGCCATTTTGACGACGCCGATCGCCGCTCTTACCCGAAGCTATTGGGCACTTTGGCCTTGGCCGGGGCAGTGGCGCTCATCGCCTTCCCGGCGATTCGCAGCGCTGTTCGAAGAGCCAACCGGCGCTGGCAGATCGCCCACCCCCAAGCAAGCCGCGAGCCTGCCATCGACAACTCCTTGCGGGACACCTACCCCGCGAGCGATCCGCCCGCATCGCGCTACTTCGACATCCCCGTGAACCGACGCTGATCGCGCCGCGTAGCGCGAGCGGATACGTAACTCTTGCCGTAGCGAGCTCGCCGGGTCGCCGTGGCTTCGAAACCCGCGCTGCTCGCTCAGTCGCGCGCGGTCAGCACGAGGTCGTCGCGATGAATCAGCTCGTCACGGCCGCGATAGCCCAGGAGCGACTCGATCTCATGCGACTGGCGCCCACGCAACCGCTCCGCCTCGCGGCTCGAATAGGCGGACAGTCCGCGCGCGATTTCCCGGCCGGCCGGATCGCGCACGATCAGCGCGTCGCCGCGCTCGAACGTCCCGATCACCGCGGTCACACCCGCCGGCAGAAGGCTCTTGCCCGCCTTGAGCGCCGCGACGGCACCTGCATCGAGCACGACCTCGCCCGCGGGCCGCAGCGAGCCGGCAATCCACTGCTTGCGCACCGTGGTCGGATTGGCCGTCGGATAGAACCAGCTGCAGCGTGCACCTTCTTCGATGCGCTTGATCGGGTGCAGCTCCCGCCCGAGCGCGATGCACATGTGACACCCCGCCGCGACCGCGATCTTGGCCGCCGCGATCTTCGTTGCCATTCCGCCCGAGCCCACATCGGAGACTGCACCCGCGCCCATCGCCTCGATCTCAGGAGTGATGTCCCTGACCTCGGGAATGAACACTGCCGAGGGATCGAGCGTTGGATCCGCCGTGTACAGTCCGACCACGTCGGACAGCAGGACGAGACAATCCGCGCTGATCATCTGCGCCACGCGCGCTGCGAGCCGATCGTTGTCGCCGTAGCGAATCTCTGCAGTCGCGACTGTGTCGTTTTCGTTGATCACCGGCACGGCGCGCAGCTTGAGGAGCGTATTGAGGGTGCTGCGTGCGTTGAGATAGCGCCGCCGCTGCTCGGTATCGGTAAAAGTGAGCAGGATTTGCGCCACCTGCAGCCCGTGCTCTTCGAGCACCTCCTGCCAGGCGCGCGCCAGCCGAATCTGCCCGACGGCAGCGGCGGCTTGGCTTTCCTCGAGCTTCAAGCGGCCCGGCGGCAAGCCGATCGAACGGCGCCCGAGCGCGATGGCGCCGGAGGAGACGAGCAGGACTTCACAGCCGCGCGCGTGCAAGCTCGCAACGTCGGCTGCCAACGTCCGCAGCCAGTCGCGCTTGAGCTGACCGGTTGCCGAATCGACGAGCAGTGCCGATCCGATCTTGACGACGATGCGCCGCGACCGCGCCAGCGGCGATGCCGAGCGGCTCTGCTCGTTCTGCGATGAATTCTCGATTGACACAGGATGCACCGAAGATGCGCTCGATGGGACGATGCCGCGCATTGCGCACCATCGTTCCTCGTCGCGACGCTCGAATTGAAAGGGCGAAGAGCGCGCCTCGGACATCCTTGGGACGCGCAGCTTGCTAGCTTAATGAAGCGTGACTACGGCGGCCAGTCCGCGTGGCGATCATTGCCTCAAGGCGCTCGCGATCGAGTTGCTAGCTACGGGACGACGCCCTTAATATTCTCTCGCTATGCAGCCGGTCCGAGCACCGGCTTTCGTCGATGAGGTGTTACGTGGGTAGAGACTACGACCCGGTTCAAGGTCAGTGGTACCAAGATCTCGAGGAAAACGAGATCTTTCAGGTGCTGTCCGTCGACCCGGACGAAGAGATCATCGAGCTTCAGTACGAGAACGGCGATATCGAGGAGATCGACCTCGATACGTGGCGCGAGCTCGACCTTGAACACGCCGAAGAGCCGGAAGGCTGGTCGAGCGACGATGACGACCTGGACGACGAGGACGACGATCTCGACGACGACTGGGACGACGACGAGGACGACGACTGGGACGACGAGGACGACGACTACGACGACGATTACGACGATCGCGACGACATCTGAGCGCGATCGCGGCTTCGGGTCGTTCGAGTGCTCGAAGCGCAGTCCGGCCCGAGCCGGCTAGTCACTTCCTCGCCCGTCCAGCCGGCCCCGTCTGGGACCGCCTTGAATCCCGGAACCAGAGCCCCTAATTCGACGACACGCCGTGCCGCAAGGCACGGTGCAGTCTGTGTCCGCGCTCGTAAGAGCGCACCGGTCTTCGTGCGACTCGTGAAAGGCTCATGAAACGAATCCTCCTATTCATCGCGACCAACCTGGCAATCCTTGTCGTACTGAGCATCACGCTGCGCTTGCTGGGCGTGGAGCGCATCCTGGACGAGCAAGGCGTGGGGCTCGACCTCAATGCATTGCTCATTTTCTCGGCAGTGCTCGGCTTTACGGGCTCGCTGATCTCGCTCGCCATGTCCAAGTGGACCGCCAAGCGCATGATGGGCGTGCGCGTCATCGAGCAACCGGCGAACGCCACCGAGCGCTGGCTCGTCGAGACCGTGCGCCGCCAGGCGCAGCAAGCCGGTATCGGGATGCCCGAGGTCGGCATCTTCGAGAGCCCGGACATGAATGCCTTCGCGACCGGCCCCCGGCGCAACAATGCGCTCGTTGCGGTCAGCACCGGCCTGCTCTCCGGCATGTCGCAGAAGGAAGTGGAGGCCGTGCTGGGCCATGAGGTCAGCCACGTCGCAAACGGCGACATGGTGACCCTGACGTTGATCCAGGGCGTCGTGAACACGTTCGTGATCTTCCTCTCGCGCGTCATCGGCCACACGGTCGACCGCGTCGTGTTCAAGACCGAGCGCGGCCACGGCCCGGCGTTCATGATCACCGTCATCGTCGCGCAGCTCGTGCTCGGGATTCTCGCGAGCATCATCGTGATGTGGTTCTCCCGGCACCGCGAATTCCGTGCCGATGCAGGCGGTGCGCGCCTTGCGGGCCGCGAGAGCATGATCGCGGCGCTCGAGCGGTTGCGCCGCGCGCATGGCGAGCCGCTGCCCGACAACATGGCGGCCTTCGGCATCAACAACGGCGGGGTCGCAGCCGGCATTCGTCGCCTGTTCATGACGCATCCGCCGCTCGAGGAACGGATCGCAGCGCTGCGCAACGCAGCGTCCTGATCTTCCCTGCGGCGTGCGCGGCAGCGCGCGCCGCGCTCATCCGCGGCAACCGCGCTCATCGCGCGCCGCGCCGCAGTTGGCCCTAATGCGGCGCTCTGCGATCATGCGCGCCCATGAGCATTCCTTCTCGCGTTCTCGATGAGCTGCGCCGCGTCGTCGGCCCGGGCGGCTATTTCGATCGCCCCGCAGACATCGAACCGTTCGTCGTCGATCATCGACGGCTGTACCACGGAGCGACGCCGCTCGTTCTGCGGCCCGCCACGACCGAGCAAGTCTCCGCCCTGCTGCGCATCTGCCACGATGCCGGCGTAGGCGTCGTGCCGGTCGGCGGTAACACGGGTTATTGCGGAGGTGCGACGCCGAGCGCCGACGGCTCGCAGGTCGTCGTTTCTCTCGCCCGCATGCGCCGCATCCGCGCGGTCGATCCAGACAACTTCACGCTCATCGCAGAAGCGGGCTGCGTTCTTGCAGAGATTCAGCACGCCGCCGAAGCCGTCGATCGGCTCTTCCCATTGAACCTCGGATCGGAAGGCTCGTGCCAGCTCGGCGGCACTCTCTCAACCAATGCCGGCGGTACCGCCGTGCTGCGCTATGGCATGGCGCGCGACCTCGTGCTCGGCCTCGAAGTCGTGCTGCCCGACGGCCGCATCTGGGACGGCCTCAAGCCGCTGCGCAAGGACAACACGGGCTACGACCTGCGCGACCTCTTCATCGGCGCGGAAGGCACGCTCGGCATCATCACCGCGGCGGCCTGCAAGCTGTTCGCACGTCCGCGCGAGTGGATCACGACGATCGCCGCCGTCGCCGACCCACGCGCCGCCGTCGCCTTGCTCTCGCGCCTGCGCAGCGCGACCGGCGATGCTGTGACCACGTTCGAGCTCATGCCACGCATTGCGCTCGATCTCGTCACCAAGCACGTACCCAATACCAGCGACCCGTTCGAGCGCGCCTACGAGTGGTACACGCTGATCGAAGTCAGCGCCGGCCGCACCGACAGCGGGCTGCGTGAAGTCGTCGAGCAAGAGCTCGCAGCCACCATGAGCGGCGATGGCTCGGTACTCGATGCCGTGCTCGCGCAGAACGAAACTCAACGCCAAGCGTTCTGGCGCTTGCGCGAGACGATCCCCGAAGGCCAGCGGCTCGAAGGCGCGAGCATCAAACACGATATCTCCGTCACGACGAGCGAGCTGCCGCGCTTCATCGATGAAGCATCCGCCATGCTGCGGCAGATTGCGCCGGGAGCGCGCATCGTGGCCTACGGCCATCTCGGCGACGGCAATCTGCATTTCAACTTGAGCGAGCCGCTCGGCGGCGACGCGAAGGCGTTCTTGGCGCTGGCACCCTCGATCCATCGCTCAATGCACGACCTCGTTGCGCGCTACGGCGGCAGCTTCAGCGCCGAACATGGGATCGGACAGCTCAAGCGCGAAGAGCTCGTTCGCTACAAGCATCCGGTGGCCCTCGAGATCATGCGCTCGATCAAGCAGGCACTCGACCCGAAGGGCATCATGAATCCGGGCAAGGTGCTCTGAGCGTGACGGCGCGATCCTTGCGCCCTTTACAGCCCCACGCGGAACCGCTCCTGCGACAGACACGTTGGTCGGTATCCGACGACAACATGATCGGTTTATCAGTGCATCGAACGTTGCGTCAGCTTGCGACGAGCGCCTTGGTTATCCTCGTTTCGTGGTCCGCCTACGCTCAGGAGGAGCCGACCGAGCGTGTCCTCGACGAGACGGGCACCGAGCGCACCGTCGTGCAGGAATGGAGCCATGTCGGCCTGCTGCGCGCCCGCGATCTCACGCCGTTCGGCTTGTTGCGCCTCGACATGCTGCCGGCACACACGGCGGATGCAGCCGCCGGCACTTGGACTTTCGAGATTCAGTACGCCTATCAGAACACCTTCATCTTGAGCCCTAACGTACGGCGCTATCTCGAATCTCGCGGCACCGGACGCCAAGCACTGAGCGCACAAGATGCAGCGGCGATCATGGCGCTGCCCGGCGATGCCTATTACATCGACGGCGAAGTCGGCCTTGCCGACCTCATCGTGCAGCGACGACTGAACGATTACTGGAGCGTGTACGTGACGATCCCGTACATCCGCTACGGCGAAGGCGTCTTCGACAGCATCATCGAATCGTTCCACGACACGTTCGGGTTCACCCAGCAGGGCCGCGACCTCGTCGCGCGCAATCGCTTTCAGTTCTTGTACAAGCTGGGCGACATCCAGTTCGCGCAGTTGGAACGAAGCACGCGAGGCGGCTTGGGCGACCCCGTGCTAGGCGTACGCTACTCGTTGCCCGAGCCGCGCTACGGATGGGACATCGTGCTGGAAGCCGCGGCGAAGATTGCTGTGGACGGCAAGCGTTTCCTGCTGTCGACCGGCGAGCACGATTTCGGTGTGCAAGCGACGCTGCAACGCCGGCTCGGCACGACCGGCAGACACGCCGTCTATCTCGCAGGCAGCGCCGTGTACTACGCCGGCGGACCTGAAATCCCCGCGGACGAAACGGAAATCATCCCGACCTTGATCCTCGGCTACAGCTTAGGGATCAGCCGCAATACGAGTCTCATCCTGCAGGGCTACGCAAGCCGCAGCGTCATCCGCCAAACGCAGATCGACGAGCTCGCCGACAACAAGTATCAGCTGAGCCTCGGCGTGCAATCGCGAACCCGCAACGTGCTGTGGAGCTTCGCGATCACGGAGAACATCTCCAACTTCAGCAACACGCCGGACATCGGCGTGCAGATCGGGGCGGCCTACATGCCGCGAGCGCAGTAAGGCTCGCACCGACTGCGAAGCAGCGGGCGCGCGCCGGTCCCGCCTAGGTTCCGACGGCTCCGCCGCCTTCCTTCCTCACCGCAATAACGCTCGCGCGCGGCTGCGTGCCGGGTCCATCGGGCCAGTGGCTGATCGGCTCGGTGACGCTGCCGCCGCTGCCCGGGTGCTGAATGCACAGGAACAGCGTTTCGCCGTCCGGCGTGAACGAGCAGCCGCAGATCTCCGCGCCGATCGGCCCGCTCATGAAGCGCTGCAATCGGCCGCGTTCGGGACCCGTGGTCGGGCACACCCAGCAGCCGTTGTTCGAACCGTCGGGCTGATCGCCGTCCGTGACCACCCACAGATTGCCGTCGCGATCGAAGCCGAGATTGTCGGGGGAACCGATCGGGCTGACCTCGTCGGCCTTGGTGAAACCGGCGTAGTACGCCGTGTCGGACGTCGCCTCCGTCACGCTGGCAATCAGCTTGCCGTCGCGCGAATCGCCGCCGAGCAGGAAGACCTCCCAGGAAAAGGTCGTCGAGGTGTGATCGTCGCCGGTCTCGCGAATCTCGACGATGTGGCCGTAACGATTGAGCGCACGCGGATTGGCGGCGTTCGGACCGAAGTCGATCTCGCGGCCGCGGTAGTGAGCGACCGAGGATTCAGCCGTGCGGCGGTCGTTGTTCGTACACGCGATGTAGATGCGTCCCGTGAGCGGGTTGACCTCGACATCTTCCGGCCGATCCATCGGCGTCGCGCCCAAGAGCCATGCGGCAGCACGCGCCTTGATCAACACCTCGGCCTGATCGCGAAAGCCCGCTGCCGCATTGAGCGGTCCCTTCTCGTCGTACACGAGCGGCAGCCATTCGCCTGAACCGTTCGCGTCGAAGCGCGCGACGTAGAGCGTACCCTTGTCGAGCAAGTCGCGATTGGCAGCCGGATTCTTCGGATCGAAGCGCTCGGCGGTGACGAACTTGTAGACGTACTCGAACTTCGCGTCATCGCCCATGTACACGGCGACGCGCCCATCGGGCGCGACGAATGTGCTCGCGCATTCGTGTGCGAAGCGCCCGAGCGCCGTGCGCTTCACCGGCGGCCGGGTCGGATCCATCGGATCGATTTCGACGATCCAACCGAAGCGCAACGGCTCGGTCGGGTTCTGGATCAGGTCGAAGCGCGAATCGGCCGCCTCCCAACCGTACAGCGAGTGCGTGCTCCACATGCCGTAGCACGCATGCGCCAGTACGACCGGATCGTCGGCACCGCGCTGTTGTTGCAGCAACGCATAGTTGCCGAAGTAGTCCTGGAAATTCTCTTCGGCCGTCAAATACGTACCCCATGGCGTGCGGCCGCCCGCGCAATTAGCGAAGGTGCCCAGCGCCCGCGTGCCGTTCGGATCGGCCGCAGTCCGCATCAGCGCCGCGCCGCGTGCCGGGCCGCCGATGTCGATGGGCGTCGTCGCGGTGATTCGCCGCGCATAGCGCGAGTTCTTGACGCGTCTCCAAGCGCCGCGTTCGCGCACGATCTCGATGATGGACACGCCTTGCGCAGCTTGCGACACGGCGACGATCTGCGGATGAGCCTCCACGTAAGCGCGTCCGGCACCGCGACTGGCGCCCGCAAACCCCGCATGACCGGGATACATGAGCGCATCGTCCGTGAACTCGTTGTTGACGCACAGAATGCCGCGATCGCCGCGCGCATCGAGCGCGAAGAAATGGATGGCATCGCAGTTCTGCCCGAACTGCTTGCTCTGCAGCTCGCCAGCGCCCTTCTCGAGCAAGACACCGTCGGCCAAGCGCGCAGCGTCGAGATCCGGTACGCCCTCGAACAGCGAATCGCCCCAGCGCACCAACAGATCGTACGTGTAGCCCGGCGGCAGAATCACCGCATCGGCAGCGCTGCCCTTGATCGGCTGGAAACCGAGGCGACTTCCCGCGCTCGGTGCGCTCGTTCGCGGCGCGCAGCCGCTCAACGCGAGCGGCGCAAGCGCAATGCCGGCTTGCAGGACGTCACGGCGCGAAAAGCGTTGCGCCAACAGCGACTGAAACGGCTTGAACTCGTGAGACATGCTGAAGCAGTGAGCGTTGTGTGATTGTCTTTAGTGCCCCGTCTGCCGTTCGACGCGCGAGTGCTCGAGAGCTCGCGGCGCCGATCACGAACCGCGTTTGGCGGAGACGAGCATCCATTCGAAGCGAGTCGGCGTATCGGCGGGCGGCGGCGCGTAGCGGTACGAAGCGATCCAGGCGATGAGCGCCTGACGCGCGCATTCAGGTCCTGCGGACACGTCGATGTTGCCGGTTCGCCCGTTCTGCAGAACGGTGTACTCGACCAGCAGCGTCCCCTCCACCTCACAGCCGCTGTCGATGCGCAGCGGCTCGGCGCTCAACAGCTCGAGCGTCCTGGGCGGATCGGGAATTCGCGTGGGTGCGAGCTGACAGCCACTCAACCCAGCAGAGGCCGCCAGCAAGCTGACATAAAAGACGATGCGCGCGTTCATGCGGGCCGATGATAGCCGCATGCGCGCACCAAGAAATAGCGGAGTGTTACGGGGTGGGATCGGCCGCCTGGACCGCCCCGGGCTCGGGGCCCGGGGCGCGGTACGTTAGCGGCTGCCGGCGACCTTGCGGTCGTCGGACTCGTCCTCGGCCGGCGTCGCCACGCCGAGACGCTTGTGCATGATCGGGCTCGTGGTGGTGTACTGCAGGTGCACCTTCTTGCCCGGCTCGAGGTACTCCTTGATCGCAAACGCGGCCAGTGCGGCCTCATGAAAGCCCGACAGGATCAGCTTCTTCTTGCCGGGATACGTGTTGATGTCGCCGACCGCGTAGATGCCCGGGATGTTCGTCTGGAACTTCTCGGTATCGACGTTGATCTGCCGCTTGCTGATGTCGAGGCCCCACTCGGCAATCGGGCCGAGCTTCGGATGCAAGCCGTAGAACACGAGCAGTTGATCGGCGTCCACACGGCGCACGACGCCGTCGCCGCCGACGACGCTGATCGACTTGAGCACGCCGTCGACGTTGTTCACTTCCTTGACCTGGCCGATGAGCACGTCGGCGCGCAGCTCGTCGCGCAGCGCGAACAGCTTCGCCACCGAGGCGGGCGCCGCACGGAACTCGGGCCGACGGTGCACGAGCACGACGCTATTGGCGTGATCGACGAGCGTGAGCGCCCAGTCGAGCGCCGAGTCACCGCCGCCCAGGATCACGACGTCCTGGCCTGCGAAAGCACGCGGATCCTTCACGCGATAGTGCAGGTACTTGCCTTCGATCTCCGCCGCGCCCGGCACTTCGAGCTTACGGGGCTGGAACGAGCCGACGCCGCCCGCGATGACGACCGCGCCGGCATCGAACACCGTCGCGGCGCTCGTGACGACGCGGAAACGGCCGTTCTCCTGCCGCTCGACCTGCGTGACCTCTTGGCCGAGGTGCATGCCGGCATTGAACGGCTTGATCTGCTCGAGCAGACGATCGGTGAGCTCCTGACCGGTGCACACCGGCACCGCCGGAATGTCGTAGATCGGCTTGTCCGGATACAGCTCGACGCATTGCCCGCCGGGCGCTTTGAGCGAATCGACGACGTGGGCTTTCAGTCCGAGCAGACCGAGCTCGAAAACCTGAAACAGCCCGCACGGACCCGCGCCGACGATGACGACGTCGGTCTGGATCGGGGGACGTTCGAACTTAAGCGCTGAGTCGTTGTTGGTGGCCGTCGACGACACGAGGTGTCTCCGTAGTGGAAGCAGGTTGCACATGCTGAGCGAGACCCGCCGCTTCGAGCAGTCCCTTCTCGCTCAGCCACTTTCGGTTGAACAGGCGCGACTGATACTTCGCGCCGCTGTCGCACAGGATCGTCACGATCGTGTGACCGGGTCCGAGCCGCTGCGCAAGCTGCACGGCCGCGGCGACGTTCACGCCGCTCGTGCTGCCCAGGAACAACCCTTCCTCGCGCAGCAAGCGATAGACCGTGCGTACGCACTCAACATCGGTGATGTGAAGCGCATCGTCGAGCGGCGCTCCTTGCAGATTCGCGGTAACGCGCCCAATCCCGATCCCCTCGGTAATCGAAGAAGGACCGGTCGGCTTCAGCTCGCCGTGATGGAACCAATGATAAAGCGAACTGCCCTGCGGATCCGCCAAAACAGTCAGAACTTTCGGGTTTTCCCGTTTCAGGTAGCGGGAAATCCCGCCTAGCGTGCCGCCGGTGCCGGTCGCCGCCACGAACGCATCGATGCGCCCGCCCGTTTGCGCCCAGATCTCAGGACCCGTCGTCTGCTCGTGCGCGTCGCGATTCGCCGTGTTGTCGAACTGGTTCGCCCAGATCGCATCCGGAATCTCCTGAGCGAGACGCTGCGCGATCTTCTGATAGTGATTCGGATCCGAGTACGGCACGGTCTTCACGCGCAGCACTTCCGCGCCGAGCGTCTCGAGCATCTGATACTTCTCGGCCGACTGATTGTCGGGCATCACGATGACGCAGCGATAACCGCGCGCGTTGCAGACGTGCGCAAGGCCGATGCCGGTATTGCCGGCGGTACCTTCGACGACCGTACCGCCCTTCTTCAGCTGTCCGCTGCGCTCGGCGGCGTCGATGATTGCGCGCGCCGCGCGGTCTTTGACCGAGCCGCCCGGATTCATGAACTCGGCCTTGCCGAGGATTTCACAACCGGTGAGCTCGCTGAAGCTGTTGAGACGAATGAGCGGCGTATTGCCGATCGCTTCGGCAAAGCCACGACGGATGGATGAGCTCATGCGGAGAGTCTCCCCTCAGTGTGAGTGGCGTACGCCCACAGGTCGGACCCCAGTGATGGACGCCGTGCGGCGGTCGCGTTGAACCACCGCAAGGTCTCGTGCAGCCGCGTCACCTCGCCGACGATCAGAAGTGCCGGCGACTTCACGTCGGCGGCCCGCACGATCTCGGGCAACGCAGCCAAAGTACCCGTCAAAACCCGTTGCTCGGCGCGCGTGCCCCCTTCGATCACGGCCGCTGCGCGATCGTCCGGCACACCATGCTCCTTGAGCTTCGCGACGATGTGCTCGAGATGCCCGAGCCCCATGTAGAAAACGCACGTCTGGCCAGGCCGCGCGAGCAGCTCCCAGTCGACGCGATCCGTCTCGCCCTTGCAGTGCCCCGTGACGAATGTGAGCGCCTGCGCGTAGTCGCGATGCGTGAGCGGGATGCCGGCGTATGCCGCGCAACCCGCTGCCGCCGTGATGCCGGGCACCACTTCGAAACGAATACCCGCCGCCGCCAGGGCTTCGAGCTCTTCGCCGCCGCGGCCGAAGATGAACGGATCGCCTCCCTTGAGACGGCAGACGCGCTTGCCTTCTTTGGCCAAACGCACGAGGAGCTCGTTGATCTCCTCTTGCGAAACATGAGCAGCGCCGGCCGCCTTGCCGACGTAAATGCGCTGCGCGTCGCGACGGGCGAGCTCCAGCACTTCCTCGGACACCAGCCGGTCGTAGAGCACGACATCGGCGTTCTGCAGAGCGCGCACCGCGCGCAGCGTCAGCAGCCCCGGATCGCCCGGACCCGCGCCGACGAGCACGACTTCCCCGCCCGGAACATCGCTCTCGTGCGTTTCGCTGAGCGCCTGCTGGACACGCGCCTGCGCGTCGGGGCTGTTCGCATTGAGACGGCCCGCCAGGACATCCGCGGCAATCTCGCCGTCGAAGAAACGTTCCCAGAAACGGCGGCGTTGGCTTGCGTTCTGGATCCGCGCCTTTACTGCCGCACGCAGCGAGCCTGCGAGCTTGGCGAGCGCGCCCAAGCGCTGCGGCAGGAATGCCTCGAGCTTCTCGCGAATGCGGCGCGTGAGCACGGGCGCATCGCCGCTGCTGCCGACGGCGACGACGACGGGCGAACGATCGACGATCGCGGGCACGATGAAGCGCGACGCCTCGCGGTCGTCGACGACATTGACCGGAATGTTGCGGCTCTCAGCCTGATGAGCGACCCATGCGTTAACCGACCGCTTGTCGGTCGCGGCAATGACGATGCGCTTGCCGTCGAGGAGCTCGGGACGAAACTCGCCGCCGATGTGCTCGATCTTGCCTGCGCTTGCCATGCCAGCAAGCTCGGCCTCGAGCTCGGGCGCGACGACCATCACGCGCGCGCCGGCGCGCAGCAACAGCTCGACCTTGCGCGCGGCTACTTCGCCGCCGCCGACGACGAGAACCGGCTCGTTCGCCAGCCGCAAGAATATGGGGAAGTAGTCCATCGCGTCCGATCGACCCGTTCGACGGATCGAATGTCTACTGTCCAGCCGCGCGGCGCGGCTCGACCGTCAAAGGAATGACGCGGCGACGCGGCTGCAATCCGCATTCGCGCGAATCCGGGTTCTCCCACCACCAGCGGCCCGATCGCGGATCGGCGCCGGGCTCCACCGCGCGCGTGCAGGGCGCGCAGCCGATGCTCGGATAGCCCTTGTCGTGCAGGGCGTTGTACGGAAGATTGCGCGCCTTGATGTAGGCCCACACGTCCTGCTCGGTCCATTCGAGGAGCGGGCTGACCTTCCAGAGGCCATAGCGGTCGTCCCACGAGATCGGCTCGTGCAGGGCGCGTTCCGCCGACTGCTCGCGGCGCACGCCGGTCACCCACGCCTTGCGACCGGCAATGGCGCGCTTGAACGGCTCGATCTTGCGCACGTGGCAGCACGCCTGCCGCTCTTCGATGCCGAGATAGAAACCGTTGATGCCGTTGTCGCGAACGTACTTCTCGACGGCCGCAGCGTCCGGATAGAACACCTGAATGCGGCGCTGGTAGCGGCGCTCCAGACGATCGAGCAGCGCCAGCGTCTCGTCCGGCAGGCGCCCAGTATCGAGCGTAAAGACCTCGATTTCAGGCACGTGGGTGAAGATGATGTCCGAAAGCACCATCGCTTCCGCGCCCAGGCTGTTCGAATACACGACGTCCTGGTACTCGCGCACCGCCTGCTCGAGGAGCGAGCGCGTGTCGTGCACGAGAGATTCCAAACGAGGCGATAATGGCTCGGAGCTCATGATCTTCTTGGGGTTCTGGCGCCGGTCTCAGACGCGGGAATAACCTGGTACGACTTGGTGCCGGCACTGTATCTAACCGGCTTGTAACCAGGGAAAGACTGATTCGTTCTGTCATGATGCGGGGTCGTTATGACTTTCCCCGGCGCATGGCGCTACAGTTAAGTCCATGAAATTACAGCAATTGCGATATCTGGCTGCGATTGTCGAAAACGACCTCAACATCACCGCCGCGGCCGAGCGCCTGCACACGTCCCAGCCCGGGGTGAGCAAACAGCTCAAACAGCTGGAGGACGAGCTCGGATTTCCGATCTTCCTGCGCCAAGGACGCACCCTGACCCGGGTGACGCCGGCCGGGAAGAAAGTCATCGAACGGGCGCAGCGGATCCTCAAAGAGGTCCAGAGCATCAAGCGCTTGGCCGAAGAGCAGCGCGGCGACGGGCGCGGCTCGCTCTCGATCGGCACCACGCATACCCAGGCGCGCTACGTGCTGCCGCCGGTCATCCGCAAGTTCCGCGAGCGCTACCCAGAGGTCGAGCTGCACCTGCACCAGGGCACCTCCGAGCAGATCGCCGATCTCGCCGCCCGCGATCGCATCGACTTCGCGATCAACACCGGCTCGCAGGAGCTGTTCACGAACCTCGTTCTGCTGCCCTGCTATCGCTGGCATCGACGCATCGTCGTGCCGCACGGCCATCCGCTCGCGAAGGAATCCAAGGTCACGATCGAGATGCTCGGCAAGTATCCGATCGTGACCTATGTGTTCGGCTTCTCCGGGCCGTCTTCGTTGCTGCAGATCTTCGCGCGTGCCGGCCTCACGCCTAACGTCGCGTTGACTGCTCGCGATGCCGACGTCATCAAGACCTACGTGCGCCTCGGCCTCGGCGTCGGCATCATCGCGAGCATGGCGATCGACCCGCGCGAAGACGCCGACTTGGTGTCGATCGATGCCTCGCACCTGTTCCCTGCGCATCTGACGTGGGTAGGCTTCCACCAAGGCGCGCTGCTGCGCGGTTACATGTACGACTTCCTCCAACTCGTCGCGCCGCATCTGACGCGACGCCTCGTCGATCGCGCAGGCAATGCTTCGACACCGACAGAAGTCGAAGCGTTGTTCGCCGATGTGGAATTGCCGATCTACAAGTAAGGCGACCGCATCGCCTGATAGCGGCACGACAGGTGCGTCGTTGGCGGTGCAGTGACCTGCTTCGTCAGCGCCTTGCGAGTTGATTCGCCGCCAGGACCGTGATGGGGTTGTGACTCCGTCACCCTATTCTTCATCCCCTTCTTCCTTCGCGGGTCATCATGTCTTCCAACGATCGTCCCAGAGCCCGTTCGCTCAAGCCGCTGCGCGCGCTTTGGCCGTATCTCAGATGCTACAAGCGCACGCTCGCACTAGCACTCTGCGCACTACTGATCGCCTCGGGCGCGATGCTCGTGTTGCCGCTCGCGTTCCGCAATGTCATCGATCGCGGCATGCTCGTGCAGGACCGCGCGACGCTCAATTTCTGTTTCGCGGCATTTCTCGCAGCAGCAGCCGCCTTCGGGGTCTTCGCCGCGCTGCGCTACTACCTGGTGAGCTGGCTCGGCGAACGTGTCGTCGCCGACTTGCGGCGCGACGTATACGCACGCGTGATTGGCATGGACCCGACGTTCTTCGAAGCGACGCGCACCGGCGAAGTGCTGTCGCGGCTCACCACGGACACGACGCTCGTGCAGTCGATTGCCGGCGTCAATCTGTCCATCACGCTGCGCTCGTCGATCCAGCTCGTCGGCGCGTTGATCTTGCTCGTCGCCACGAGCCCGTCGCTTGCGGGCATGATCCTCATCCTGATTCCGCTGGTCATCGCGCCGCTCATCGTTGTCGGCCGGCGGCTGCGCAGGCTCTCGCGCGAGTCGCAGGATCGCATCGCGGATACGAGCGCGCTCGCGGACGAAACGCTCAATGCGATTCAGACCGTGCAAGCCTTCACGCTGGAATCGCTCAACAGCCGCCGCTACGCGCACGCCGTCGAGGATTCGTTCGTCATGGCGATTCGGCGCTCGCGGGTGCGTGCCACGCTGACTGCGCTCGGCACGATGCTCGTATTCGGCGCCATCACATTCGTGCTGTGGCAAGGCGCACATCGCGTGCTTTCAGGCACGATGACGCCCGGCGAGCTCAGCCAATTTCTGATCTATGCCGTGTACGTCGGAATCTCGGCGGCATCCTTGAGCGAGATGTGGGGCGAGATTCAGCGGGCCGCCGGTGCGATGGAACGTCTCGTCGAGCTCAAGAACGCGACGCCGTCGATCGTTGCGCCCAGCTCACCGCTGGCGTTGCCGCAGCCGGCGCAAGGACGCATCGTGTTCGAGAACGTGAGCTTCCGTTATCCGTCGCGCCCCGACACGCTCGCGCTCGACGGCCTTTCGCTCGCCATCGAGCCCGGCGAGAACGTCGCCTTCGTCGGCCCGTCAGGCGCCGGCAAGAGCACGACCTTCCAACTGTTGCTGCGTTTCTACGATCCGCATGCCGGACGCATTCTGATCGACGGCGTCGATCTCGCGCGCGTCGATCCGCACGAGGTGCGTAAGCGCATCGGCCTGGTGCCGCAGGAAACCGTGCTCTTCGGCGCGAGCGCGCGCGAGAACATTCGCTACGGTCGGCCCGACGCGTCGGATGAGGAAGTCGAAGCGGCCGCAAAGGCGGCGGGCGCCGATGCGTTCATTCGCGAGCTGCCGCAAGGCTACGAGACATTTCTCGGCGAGCGCGGCACGCGCTTATCGGGCGGCCAACGTCAGCGCATCGCGATCGCCCGTGCGCTGCTCAAGAATCCGCCGATTCTCCTGCTCGATGAGGCGACGAGCTCGCTCGATGCGGAAAGCGAACGCTACGTGCAGCAAGCACTCGAACGGCTGATGCAAGGTCGCACCACGATCGTGATCGCCCACCGTCTCGCGACGATTCTCAAGGCCGATCGCATCGTCGTGCTCGATCGCGGCCGTATCGTCGCGGTGGGCACGCACGAAGAGCTGCTCGAGAAGAACCCGCTCTACGCGAGATTGGCAGCGTTGCAGTTTGCGGATTTGACGCTCTAAGTGGAGAGCGAGCGCTCTGCGTTCGCAGGGAAGACGCCATCCATCAAGCAGGCACGCGCACGAAGCGCGCTTCTTGCCCGGCCTCCTGCTCCTGCCTCCAGCCGACTGTAGCGCTACAGCCTCGAGCCTACAGTCGCCCTTCTCGCCGGTGCGACAACGCCATCGACGGCCGGCTGATACGCCACCGAGAAATCGTTGAACGCGCCGAGGGCGCCTTCGAGATCGGCGCCTTCCGGGAGCTCGAACGCATCGAAGCCGCAGCGCGCGAGGAAGAACAGCTGATCGCGCTGAATGTTGCCCACGGCGCGCAGCTCGCCCGTGAATTTGTAACGCTGGCGCAGGAGCTGCGCTTGGCTGTAGCCGCGGCCCTCGCCGATACCGCCGAACTCGATCGCGACCAAGCCTAGGCGCAGGAAATCGTGCTCGAGCGCTGCCACCGGATCGGCCGGCCCGAGCCGCACGCCCAGTCGGCCGTCCCAAAGCCACCACCGCTCGCGCTCTTCCTTCCAGCGAGCGAACGGCAGGATCAGCGCGCGTTCGCGCCCGAGCGGATCTTCATCCGCATATCGCCACTCGTCGACGACGATTTCACGCTGCTTGATCAGCCGGCGCATAGACACGTGCCTTGAAAGGTTTGATACCGATGCGGCGCACGGTGTCGATGAACCGCTCGCCTTCTTCGCGCTCTTCTACGTAAACGTTCAAAATCCGCTCGATGATCGCGGCGACATCGTCGTGCGGCACGGACGGACCGATCACCTGCCCGAGCGCGGCGTCTTGTCCGCTCGACGAACCGCCGATCGTGATCTGGTACCACTCCTCGCCGTTCTTATCGACGCCGAGAATGCCGATGTGGCCGACATGGTGATGCCCGCAGGCGTTCATGCAGCCCGACATCTTGAGCTCGATATCGCCGAGGTCGTAGAGGTAGTCGAGATTCTCGAAACGCTCGTTGATCTGCTTGGCGACCGAGATCGAACGCGCGTTCGCGAGCGCGCAGAAATCGAGCCCCGGGCAGCAGATCATGTCGGTCAACGTACCGATATTCGGCGTCGCAAGGTCGATCTCCTTGAGCGCCGTCCATAGCTCGAACAGATCCTTCTGCCGCACGTCGGCAAAGATCAGGTTCTGATCGTGCGTCGAGCGCACCAGGCCGAATGAATAGCGATCCGCCAGCTCGGCAACGCGATCGAGCTCCGTGTGCGTGATGTCGCCCGGCGGACGCGTCGGCGACTTGAGCGACAAGACAACCGCGCGATACCCCGGCACCTTGTGACGCTTGGTGTTGCGCTGGTACCAGTTGCGGAACTCGTTCGGCTGCCCGGTGACGACGTCTTCGTCTTCGAGCGACTCGTACGGCGGCGGCGCGAAGCACGCCTTGATGCGCTCGAACTCCGCGGGATCGAACTTCGGCGCGATATCGCGCGAAGCCTGCCATTCCGCTTCGACCATTTCGCGGAATTTCTCCGGCCCGACCGCCTTCACGAGGATCTTGATGCGCGCCTTGTGAATGTTGTCGCGGCGGCCTTCGAGGTTGTACACGCGCAGGATTGCCTCGAGGTAGCTGAGGAGATCTTCCTTCGGCAGGAACTCGCGGATCACATGACCGATCATCGGCGCGCGGCCCAAGCCGCCGCCGACGAGCACCTCGAAGCCGACCTCGCCGCGTTCGTTGCGGACGAGATGCAAGCCGATGTCGTGCACCTTGGAAGCGGCGCGGTCCTGCGGCGAGCCGGTAATGGCGATCTTGAACTTGCGCGGCAGGAAGGAGAATTCCGGGTGCAGCGTCGCCCACTGGCGGACGTATTCGCACCACGGTCGCGGATCCTCGACTTCGTCGGGCGCGATGCCCGCGAAGTGATCAGCGGTGACGTTACGGATGCAGTTGCCGCTCGTCTGAATCGCGTGCATCTGCACGCTCGCGAGCAGCTCCAGGATATCCGGCACCGTTTCGAGCTTCGGCCAGTTGAACTGGATGTTCTGGCGCGTCGTGAAATGGCCGTACCCCTTGTCGTACTCGCGCGCAATGCGCGCCAGCATGCGTACCTGCGTGCTCGACAGCAGGCCGTAGGGCACGGCGATGCGCAGCATCGGCGCATGACGCTGAATATAAAGGCCGTTACGCAGACGCAACGCGCGGAAGTCATCCTCCGAGAGCTCCCCGGCAAGATAACGGCGCGTTTGGTCACGGAACTGAGCGACGCGTTCGTCGACGAGCCGCTGATCGATCTGGTCGTAGCGATACATCGGCGCGAATGTAGCCCCCGGTACCGAGGGCATGAAATAGCCTTTGGATATGTCCTGATACCGAAGCGAGCCGACTGCCCGGCCGGGGACGGCCGGACGGCACGCCGACGGAGCGGGCGGCCCTCAGAGACTGCTCACCTGCCCTCGCCCGACGACGGTTCGCCGCTGTCGGTCACGCCAAGCCGCTTGTGCATGATCGGACTGGTGGTCGTGTACTGCAGTGGGACTTTCTTGCTGGGATTGAGGTGGGCCGCCACCCCGAAGGCGGCCAACGCGGCTTCGTGAAAGCCCGACAGGATCAGCTTCTTCTTACCCGGATACGTATTGATGTCCCCGACAGCGAACACGCCCGGGATGTTCGTTTGAAACTTTTCCGTATCGACGACGATCGCGCGCTTGTCGATCGTCAAGCCCCAGTTCGCAATTGGGCCGAGCCTCGGGTGCAGTCCGAAGAACACGAGCGCATGGTCTGCCTCGAGATCGACGAGCTCGCCTTGCGTCGTCTTGACCCGCACGCCACGGAAGGTATCGCCCTGGGCGAGGACCGAATGGGCGATCGCCTCCACATAACGCATGCTCCCGTTGGCGACGAGCTCCTTCATCTTCGCCACCGATGCGGGCGCCGCACGAAACTCGGGACGCCGGTGCACGAGCGTGAGGCTTCGCGCTTTACCGACGAGCTCGAGCGTCCAGTCGAGCGCCGAATCGCCGCCGCCGAAGATGACGAGCCGCTTGCCGGTGAAGTCCGCCGCGCTTTGCACCTTGTAATGGATATTGCGCCCCTCGAAAGCTTCCGCCCCTTCGCAGCCAAGCCGGCGCGGCTGAAACGACCCTAAGCCGGCCGCGATGATGACGGTCTTGGTGTGAAAGCGCGTGTCGAGCGAAGTGCGCACGAGGAACGTACCGTCCTCCAGGCGCACGAGATCCGTCACCTCCTGCCCCAGATGGAACTGCGCGTTGAACGGCTTGATCTGTTCGAGCAGCCGATCGATCAGCTCCTGCGCGCCGCACACGGGCAACGCCGGAATGTCATAGATCGGCTTGTCGGGGTACAGCTCGCTGCACTGACCGCCCGGACGCTTGAGCGAATCGACGACATGCGCGTGGATGCCGAGGAGTCCGAGCTCGAACACCTGAAACAATCCGCAGGGACCCGCCCCGACGATGACGACATCCGTCTGAATCGCGCCTTCGATGGACGCAGGTGCCGGTGACT
Source organism: uncultured Steroidobacter sp. (assembly GCA_938008435.1). Lineage (GTDB taxonomy): Bacteria > Pseudomonadota > Gammaproteobacteria > Steroidobacterales > Steroidobacteraceae > Steroidobacter. The sequence goes on from CALLKK010000006.1 coordinate 210,957, forward strand.
CGCTCAACGTACTCTCCTCGTGCGACGCCGTCGCGACGTCCGTTCCTCGGGCTCGGCATTATACGGACGCCGATGCGGTCGGCGTTGCGTGAGCGCAGCCGAATCGCGCCGCGCGCGACGCAGAAGACTGCACCGAAAAACACACTCCCCTGACATTTCTCCACACTGCGGCTGCTAAGGAATGATGCGTGCGCGCGGGAGTTCCAGCGCTGCGTTGTCTGGGCCTCGTGCGCGTGGAAGAATCGGTCGCAAGGGCGAAGGAGGCCTGTGACCGCAGCGCCTGAGAAAAGCGGCTCTCGGCACCGTCGCTCACTTTTTCTCGCTCAACCCGTATCACCCTCGCTGAGCTCGGCTACCACCATGCAATTGACCATCAACGGCAAACTGCACGAGATAGAAGGCGTCGACGGCACGACGCCGCTGCTGTGGGTTCTGCGCGATCACTTGGGACTGGTCGGCACGAAGTACGGCTGCGGCATCGCACAGTGCGGCGCCTGCACGGTTCATCTGAACGGCACGCCCGTGCGGTCCTGCTCGCTGCCCGTCTCCGCCGCAGTCGGTCAAGAGATCACGACCATCGAAGGTCTCGCCGCACCGGATGGGACGCTGCATGCATTGCAGAAGGCCTGGATCGAGCACGATGTGGCTCAATGCGGTTACTGCCAGGCCGGTCAGATCATGTCCGCGGCGGCGCTGCTCAAACAGAAGCCGAACCCGACGGATGCGGACATCGATGCTGCGATGGCCGGAAATCTGTGCCGTTGCGGCACCTACCTGCGTATCCGCAAGGCCATTCACGCTGCCGCCCGCGAGCTCAACCAAGGAGCAACGTCATGAGCCAGGCTGCCACTTCGATCGCGGCAACCGATGCCTACGTGCGCGACATCTTGCGCGCCGCCGTCGCGCAAGCGCAGGAAACGAAGCTCGACCGGCGCACGTTCTTCAAGGTTGCAGGTCTCGCCGGCGCCGGCCTCGTCCTCGCATTCCACGTCGGCGAGCAGAACGTCGCCATCGCCAACGGCACCGGCGTCTTTGCACCGAATGCCTTCCTGCGCATTTCGCCGGACGGCACGATCCTCATCTATTCGAAGGCGCCCGAGATCGGCCAAGGCATCAAGACGGCCTTCCCGCTCATCATCGCCGAAGAGCTCGATGCCGATTGGGCGCATGTGCGCGTCGAACAAGCGCCGATCAATCCCGCTGTCTATGGACGACAGAGCGCCGGCGGCTCGCGCTCGATTCCCACGGCGTGGGATCAGCTGCGCAAGGCCGGTGCGAGCGCGCGAGCCATGCTCGTTGCAGCGGCAGCGAAAGAATGGAATGTCCCGGCCAGCGAATGCCGCACCGCGGACAGCGTCGTCTATCACGATGCGTCCAAGCGCAAGCTCACTTACGGCGAGCTTGCCAACAAGGCCGCGGCGCTCCCGGTGCCGGATGAAAAGACGCTCAGGCTCAAGGAGCGCAAGGACTACAAGCTCCTCGGCAAGCGCTTCACCGGCGTCGACAATTACGCCATCGTGACGGGGCAAGCCGCGTTCGGCATCGATCATGTCGTGCCGAACATGCGCTATGCGGCCTTCGAGAAATGCCCCAAGGCCGGCGGCACGGTCGTCGAAGCGAATCTCGACGAAATCAAGAAGCTGCCCGGTGTGATCGATGCCTTTGTCGTTCCTGGCACGGGCAAGGCGAGCGAAGTCCGCGCAGGCGTTGCGATCATCGCCAACTCGACCTGGGCCGCGTTCAGCGCCAAGCGCGCGCTCAAGGTGAAGTGGGACGAGACGAACGCATCGCAGGACAGCTGGACGCGCGCAGTCGAGCAGGCGCGCGAGCTGGCCAAACAGGCAGGCGCCGAGACGCTCAAGGAAGCCGGCGATTACGACAACGCGCTTGCGAACGGCAAAGTCATCGAGGGCTTCTACACTTATCCGTTCGTCGCGCATGCGCCGCTCGAGCCGCAGAACTGCACCGCCTGGTACCACGATGGACGCATCGAGCTGTGGGCGCCGACGCAAACGCCCGAAGCGGGTTTGAATGCCGTCGCCAACGTCCTTGGCTTGTCGCCCGAGAAAGTCACCGTGCATCAGCTGCGCGTGGGCGGCGGCTTCGGACGGCGCCTCATCAACGACTTCATGTGCGAAGCGGCCGTCATCGCGAAACAGGCGGGCGTGCCGATCAAGCTCGTGTGGACGCGCGAAGACGACATGCAGCACGACTTCTTCCGCGTCGGCGGTTTCCACGCCTTCAAGGGTGCCGTCGACAAGTCGGGCAAGCTCGTCGCCTGGGGCGATCACTTCATCACCTTCACCGCCGACGGCGAACGGCCGACGAGCGGCGGCGAACTGCGGCCGGATGAGTTCCCCGCGCAGCTCGTACCGAACGTGCGCGTCACGCAAACGAAGCTGCCGCTCAAGATTCCGACCGGCCCGTGGCGCGCGCCCGGGTCATGCGCGCTCGCCTTTGCCATTCAGAGCTTCCTGCACGAATGCGCCGTTGCAGCGAACCGCGATCATCTCGAGTTCCTGCTTGAGGTCATGGGCGAGCCGCGTTGGCTGCAACCCGGCAACGAGTTTGCGCTCAACACGGGGCGCGCCGCAGCGGTCATCAAGCTCGCCGCGGAGAAAGCCGGCTGGGGCAAGCCGCTGCCGAAGGGCCGCGGCCTCGGTCTCGCATTCCACTTCAGCCATGCGGGCCATTTCGCGCACGTGGCGGAAGTCAGCGTGGATGCGAATCGCAAGCTCACGGTGCACAAGGTCACCGTCGCCGGCGACATCGGCCCCATCATCAATCTGAGCGGCGCGGAGAATCAGGTCGAAGGCAGCGTGATCGACGGTTTCAGCACCGCCATGGGGCTCGAGATCGGCATAGAGAACGGACGCATCACGAACACGAACTTCGATCGCTATCCGCTGCTTCGAATGCCCAACGCCCCGCAGGTCGAAGTCCACTTCATCCAGAGCGACTTCCCGCCGACCGGCGTCGGCGAGCCCGCTCTGCCGCCGGTGGCGCCCGCGATCTGCAACGCGATCTACAACGCGATCGGCTACCGCGTGCGCACGCTGCCACTCACCAAAGAGGGCTTTACGATCTAACAGACTGCGCCGACGCACGTCGGCGCGACGTCTGCCTCGCTCAAAAGAAAACGCCCGAGCGCATCGCGCGCTCGGGCGTTTGTTCATCGACGACGTCGCCGGCGCCTCGATACGCCGCCGACCGCCGAGTCAGGCTCAGACGACCTTCTGATCGAGCTCGCCCTTCTCGTAGCGCTTGGCCATCGCTTCGAGGCCGATCGGCTTGATCTTGGAGGCGTTGCCCGCCGTGCCGAACTGCTCGTAGCGCGCCTTGCAGATCGACTTCATCGCCTTGGTCGATTCGGCCAGCCACTTGCGCGGGTCGAATTCCTTGCGGTTGTCGTGGAAGAACTTGCGCACCGCACCCGTCGAGGCCATGCGCAGGTCGGTGTCGATATTGACCTTGCGCACGCCGTGCTTGATGCCTTCCTGGATCTCTTCGACCGGCACACCGTAGGTTTGGCCCATGTCGCCACCGTAGGTGTTGATGATCTCGAGCCACTCCTGCGGCACCGAGCTCGAGCCGTGCATCACGAGATGCGTGTTCGGGATGCGGCGATGGATTTCCTTGATGCGATCGATCGCCAGGATGTCGCCCGTCGGCGGACGCGTGAACTTGTACGCGCCGTGCGAGGTACCGATCGCGATCGCGAGCGCATCGACGCCCGTCTTGCGTACGAAATCGGCCGCCTCGTCGGGATCGGTGAGCAGCTGCGAGTGATCGAGCTTGCCCTCGGCGCCGACGCCGTCTTCCTTACCGGCCGTACCCGTTTCGAGCGAGCCCAAGCAGCCGAGCTCGCCTTCGACGGACACGCCGCACGCATGCGCCATTTCGACGACCTTGCGCGTCACCTCGACGTTGTAGTCGTACGGCGCCGGCGTCTTCGCGTCCTCCTTGAGCGAGCCGTCCATCATGACGGACGAGAAGCCGAGCTGAATCGAGCGCTGGCACACCGCCGGGCTCGCACCGTGGTCCTGGTGCATCACGATCGGGATGTGCGGCCACTCGTCGATGGCCGCCAGGATGAGGTGGCGCAGGAACGCAGCACCGGCGTACTTACGAGCGCCGGCCGAGGCCTGCAGGATCACCGGGCTGTCGGTCTCATCGGCTGCCTCCATGATCGCGCGAACCTGCTCCATGTTGTTCACATTGAAAGCCGGCACGCCGTAACCATGCTCGGCCGCGTGATCGAGTAGCTGGCGGAGGGTGATGAGAGCCATTTATTGATCTCCTTGGACGCGAATAGAGCGCTGCTGGTGAGAAGCTGGATACACGAGGGGCGCAATGATAATGCGAACCCGGGCGGGGCGGAATTGGCGCAGCCGGACGGCTGCGCAGATGAAGCGCATCGCAATCCGGCGGGGCACGGGTCGCGTACCCCGCCGTAGGTTACTGATTTTGCGTCAGTCTTGAGTCAAGAAGGCACGCACCGCCCCTCTCACGCCTCGCCGAGGCGTTCGCGCAGCGCGCGATGCTCCTGCCAAAGCGCCTCCGGAACCCGCGAGCCGAACTGTTCGAGGTACGCGCCGATCGCCTGAGCTTCCTGACGCCACGCTCCGCGATCGACCGACAGGAGCGCCTCGACATGCGCCTCTTCGAGGTTCAGACCGTCGAGCGCGAGATCCTCTCTGCGCGGCAAGTAGCCGATCGGCGTCTCCTGAGCACCGACACGCTCCTCGCATCGCTCGATGATCCATTGCAGCACGCGCAGGTTGTCGCCGAAGCCCGGCCAGAGGTAACGGCCGTTGGCGTCCTGACGGAACCAGTTGACGTGGAAGACTCGCGGCAGCTTGGCGCGCCCCTCGAAGGACAGCCAATGATTCCAGTAGTCGCCGAAGTTGTAGCCGCAGAACGGCTGCATCGCCATCGGATCGCGCCGTACGACGCCGGTCGCACCGACCGCCGCGGCCGTCGTCTCCGACGCCATGCCGGCACCCATCAACACGCCATGCGCCCAGTTGCGCGCTTCGTACACGAGCGGCGCAACCTCACGCCGCCGACCGCCGAACAGAATCGCCGAGATCGGCACGCCCTGCGGATCTTCTGCTGCATTTGAATAAGCAGGATTGCGGCGTGCGCTCACCGTAAAGCGCGCGTTCGGATGCGCGGCCGGACCGTTGCCCGGCACGTAAGGACGCCCCTGCCAATCCACGCTCGGCGTCTTCTCTTCGAGCCCTTCCCACCAAGGCTCGCCGTCCTCCGTCATCGCGACATTCGTGAAGATCGTGTCGCGACGGATCATCTCGAAGGCATTCGGATTGGTCTTCGCATTGGTGCCGGGGACGACGCCGAAATAACCCGCTTCCGGATTGATCCCGCGCAGCCGTCCGTCCGCACCGACGTGCATCCAGCAGATGTCATCGCCCAGCGTCCAGATCTTCCAGCCCGGCAGCGCCTTCGGCGGCACGAGCATCGCGAGATTCGTCTTGCCGCAAGCGGACGGGAATGCGGCCGCGATGTAGTGCGTGCGTCCTTGCGGATTCTGCACGCCCATGATGAGCATGTGCTCGGCGAGCCATCCTTCGCTGCGCGCCTGCCAGCTCGCGATGCGCAACGCATGACACTTCTTGCCGAGCAGCGCATTGCCGCCGTAGCCGGAACCGAAGCTCTTGATGGTGAGCTCTTCGGGAAAGTGCATGATGAAGCGCCGCTCGGGATTCAAATCGCCCGTCGAGTGCAGCCCCTTCACGAAGCTCGCCCCTTCCTCGATGCGACGCAGAGCCGCCGCGCCCATCCGCGTCATGATGCCCATGTTGAGCACGACGTACGGGCTATCGGTGAGCTGCACGCCGCAACGAGCGTGCGGCGAGTCGATCGGTCCCATGCAATACGGCACGACATACAGCGTGCGTCCGCGCATCGCGCCGTCGAACAGCGCATCCATCTTGCGGTGCGCTTCAGTCGGATCCATCCAATTGTTGTTGGGACCGGCATCGTCGCGCGAACGCGTACACACGAAGGTGAGGTGCTCGACGCGGGCGACGTCTTTGGGATCGGAACGGTGTAGATAGCAGCCGGGAAAACGGTCTTGGTTGAGCTCGATCAGCTCGCCCCGGGCCAACATCAGCTCCGTCAGAGCGCGCTTTTCGCTTTCGGAGCCAGTGCACCAGTGCACGGAATCAGGTTTCAACAAACGGGTCGCATAATCTACCCACGTACGTAGGGATAAGTTGGACGTAGTACTCATCGTTGAGCGTCTTCTTCGCCGCGCGCCGAAACGCTACGCGCGGCTCATACGGACGAAGAGCCCGGCCTTCCCCCCCCCTGCTAGAAGGAGAGCGTTTCGCTTGCCAAGGCCGGGCTCAATCGATCAGCTCGCGTCCGGTTGCACCTCCGGTCGCGCAGCTGCGAAAGCGGGCAAGGACTCGAGATGCGTCGTGATCGCGAGGATCGTCGGGAACGGCGTCAGATCCACGTTGAAGCGGCGGGCGTTGAAGACCTGCGGTACCAGGCAAACATCCGCCAGCGACACGGCATCGCCGTAGCAATAACGACGGTTCGAGGAATAACGACTCAGCTCGACCTCGAGCCCTTTGAACCCTTCCACCACCCAGTGGCGGTACCAAGCGTTGACGCCCTCATCCTGCTGACCGAGCTGCTGCCGCAGGTAATTGAGCACGCGCAGATTGTTGAGCGGATGGATCTCGCACGCGATCGAGAGCGCGAGCGAACGCACCCGCGCACGATCGATGGCCGTCGCGGGCAATAGCGGCGGATCGGGATAGCGTTCTTCCAGATACTCGATGATCGCAAGCGATTGCGACAGCACCGTGCCGTCGGTCTCAAGCGCAGGCAGCAACCCTTGAGGGTTGAGGGCAAGGTACTCGGGCGCACGATGCTCCGCCTTTGCGAAGGCTTTCGGTACCGACTCGTACGGCAGATTCTTCAGATTGAGCGCAATGCGGACCCGATACGAGGCAGAGCTGCGAAAGAAGGTATATAGCTTCATGAGTCGTTCGTTTATCTATCCCAGATCATCAGAGCATCGAGTGCCAGCACGCCGTGCGGACCGGCGCGCAGCGGGTTGATGTCAAGTTCCTTGAGCGCGGGCTGTGCCGCCATCAACGCGCCCACTGCCAGGAGCGCATCGACGATGGCCTCGCGATCGACGGCGGGCGCGCCGCGCCAACCGTCCAACAACGCGCTGCCGCGCAATTCGTTCAGCATCTCGTGTGCATCGAGCCGCGTGAGCGGCGCAAGACGGATGCTGACGTCGTTCAGCGCTTCCGCCTCCGTCCCGCCGAGGCCCACCAGCACCGTCGCACCGAAGCTTGCATCGCGCTTCGCGCCGACGATGAGATCGACGCCGCGCGGCGCCATCTCCTCGAGCAGATAGCCGCGCCCTTGGCGGTCGCCCGGAATCGCATCGATGGCGGCGAGCGCGGCGTGGAGACGCTCGAGCGTGCTCACATTGAGATGCACGCCGCCGACTTCCGTCTTGTGCGCGATGTTGGCATCGAGCACCTTGACCACGATCGGCTTGCCAAGCGATTCGAAAGCGCGTGCGGCCTCCTCATGCGTACGACACACGACACTCGCCGGCGAGCGAATGCCATGCTCGCGCAAGAGCTGTTTGGCGGCCGCTTCGTCACGCGCGATGCCCGCAACGCTCGTCGCCGCCACAGCGGCTGCGCCGGCACGCGCGCGTCGGTCACGCGCTTTCGCATCTTCCGCAAGCGCCCATGCGGCTGTCGCCGCCTGCTCGGGCGAGAAGAACGTCGGCGTCTGCAATCCGGCCAGCGTTCGTCTAGCCTTGTCGATGGAGGCAGACTCGCCCAATGTCGCGAACAAGATCGGCTGCTTGACCTGCGTGCGTGCACGCGTGAACACGTCGCACGGATCGAGCGCAGCCGGCTCGTCGAGCGCAAACGTCAGGATTGCGTCGATCGCAGGATCGCGCGCCACTTCGATCATCACGTCGGCGAACACGGGCGAGGGACGCCCCGTGTCGATTGGATTGCGCAGATAAGTCATGGGCGGCAGCAGCTTCTCGATGCGGCCGACCGTCTCGTCGGACAACTGCGGCACATTGACGCCGCGCGAGCGCAACGCATCGAGAATGATGAGACCGGGCCCTGCCTGACCGGTCAGGACAGCGATGCCCGGCTCGGCCTTCGCCTCGATGCGTCCAGCCGCAAAGGCGGCGGCGCAGGCAATCGCCTCTTCCGTTGACTCGACCACGATGGCGCCCGCCTGACGCATGGCTGCAACCGTGATCGCATGCGCACCCATCAGATTGCCGGTATGCGACTGCGCGAACTCGCCGACTTGCGCACGCCCGACGGGCAAGACGACGACGGGCTTGCGCGGCGTCGTCGCAGCGATCACCTCATAAAGTCGCCGTCCGTTCGGAACGCCTTCGAGGTGCAGCACGATGACGTTCGTGCGTTCATCGTCCGCAAGGTATTCGATGACATCCGCAGCATTGACGTCGACCGCGTTGCCGAGCCCGACCGCCAAGCTCACGCCGAGCTTGCGCTGCTGCGCGAGGAACGCGAGCGTGAGATTGACACCGCCGCTCTGCGCGACGATGCCGAGCGAACCTGGCTCGAACGTCCGCACCGACGGCACGAAGCTCGCAAAGCACTTGCCCCCCGGACTCGCATAGCCGCTCGTGTTGGGGCCCAGCAGTCGCAAACCCGTCTCGCGACAGATCGCCGCAAGCTCGGCTTGCAGCGCCACGCCGCTCGCACCCGCTTCCGCGAAGCCGCCGCTCACGATCATGGCCGCGCCTGCGCCCGCTTGCGCTGCCTGTCTCAATACATCAGGGGTCGCCGTCGCGGGCACGGCGACGAGAACGAGATCCGCTGCGCGCGGCGCATCGGCGAGGCTGGCATAGGCACGCCGCCCCGCGACCTCCGCGACCTTGGGATTGATCGGATACACCTCGCCCGGAAAGTCGCGCAGCGCATCGACGAGCTGGTATCCGACTTTTTCGGGCGCTGCAGAGGCGCCCACGACAGCGATGGTTCGAGGAGCGAACAGCCGCGAGAGATTCCCTCGCGGCGTCGCAGCTGAATTAGGCCGATCTACAGCCTGTGCATTGTCCTGCATGCGCCGTCACGCTTCGCTCGGTCCGATGTTCGTCACGAGCACATCGAGGCCGTCGATACCGCCTTCGACGCGATCGCCCACCTTGAGCGGACCGACGCCCGCCGGCGTGCCGGTGAAGATCAGATCGCCAGGCGCCAGCGTGAACAGCGTCGACAGCTCGGCGACGATCTCAGGCACGTCCCAGATGAGCTCGGAGAGATCCGCGTTCTGCCGCGTCTCGCCGTTCACCGTCAGCCAAATGCGGCCCTTCGACAGATGCCCGCACTGCGAGGCCGGCACGATGGCCGTGATCGGCGCGGACAGATCGAAGGCCTTACCCGTATCCCACGGACGCCCCTTGTCGCGCGCCTCGAGCTGCAAGTCGCGGCGCGTCAGATCGTTGCCGACGGCATAGCCGTAGACGTAATCGAGCGCTTCGGCCACCGGAATGTTGCGGCCCGCCTTGCCGATCGCCACGACGAGCTCGATCTCGTGATGGAAATTGGCGGTGCGCGGCGGATACGGCACCGTCGCGTTGTTGGGCACGAGCGCATCTGCGGGCTTGGTGAAGAAAAACGGCGGCTCGCGATCCGGATCCTTGCCCATCTCGCGCGCATGCGCAGCGTAGTTGCGCCCGACGCAGTAGATGCGATGCACCGGGAAACGATCGCTCGTGCCGCGCACTTCGACCGAAACGGGTGCCTGTGGGGGAAATACAAAGCTCATGTATCGATCCTGATGTTTGAAGAATTAAAGTTGCGTCGTCACTTGCACGATTCGCGCCACAGACCGAGCTGCTCCTGAATCACGCGATCGGAGAAGCTGAACAGTACGGCCTCCCCATCGGTCTCATGGCGGCGCACGCTCCAGCTCGGCACTACGAAGATATCGCGCGGACCCCACTCGAACGTGCGATCGCCGACGATCGTACGGCCGCGACCTTCGACGCCCACGAACACCGTCGCATCGGTGCTGCGATACGGACGCCCGCGGAAACCTTTCGGCAACAGCTGCATGAACGTCGAAATCGTCGGCATCGCGTGACCGCCGGTGACGGGGTTGATGTACCGCATCTTGTAGCCGTGCGACGGATGCGCATCCTCACGCCGACTCAACTTGTAGAGTGCCTCGCGCGTCCGCTCGTACGGATACGCGAATACCGGTGAGGTCAACGAACGAACCTGGTAGTCGACCGGCAGCATGTTCGCGCCATAACGCGCCAACGCATCGCCCTCGGGCCGCGAGATCGGCTGTTGATCCGCTTCGAGCTCTTCCGCAAAGCCTGCATCGAGCATCTGCACGATCGGAATATCCAGACCGTCGAGCCACACGACCGGCTCGCTGCTCTCGCCGCCGTGATCGTGCCAAGTCCATGACGGAGTCAGCACGAGATCGCCCGGCGACATGTAGTGCCGCTCGCCGTCGACCGCAGTGAACGCGCCCTTGCCTTCGAGCACGAAACGCAGCGCGCTCTGCGTGTGCCGATGGGCCGGCGCCACTTCACCGGGCTTGAGCAATTGCAAGCCCGCATACAGCGTGTTGGTCACGCGCGATTGGCCTGGGTAAGCGGGGTTCTCGAGAATGAGCACGCGGCGCGTGGCTTCTTTCGCGCTGATGATCTCGCCCGACTCCATGAGCGCCGGGCGCAGCTCGTCGTACTTCCAGAACGCCGGCACGCAGGTCGGCTGCGGCTGCTTCGGCACGAGCACGCTCAGCACTTCCCACAGCGGCGAGAGATGCTGCTTCGAGATGCGCTCGTAGTAGGCCTGCCGCTGTGCGCGAATCGATTCTGCTGCCTGACTCATGGTCCCCCCGGATCAGTAAATGGCATCCGTTCCTTTCGCCGCTGCGCGCGGGCCGAACGGAGCCGAATCGAGATACATGCCTGCCTTGATGCCGCTGCGCGCGAGCTTGACGGACCAGGCGCGGCGCAGACGCGTGCGCCAGTCGCGCGCGCGCATGTGCTCGAGCGCAAGGTTCGAGGCGTTGCGGTTGTAAAGCGCCGCTTCGCGACGTTCGTTCGCCGCGTTCTCGATCGCACGACGAGCTTCCTCGGGACCGACGCCGCTCAGCGCATGCTTGATGGCCTTGGCGGCTGCGACTGCATCCGGCACGCCGGAGTTCAAACCGCGCGCACCGAAAGGCGCGAACAAATGCGCCGCTTCGCCGGCAAGGAGCACGCGCCGATTCGCATCGGTGAACGAATTGGCGACGACCTGCAGGAAGTTATACGTCGAGATCCACGTGACGCGATCGGCGTACTTCGGCGGCAGCACGCGCGAGATCCAGCGCCTGACGCCTTCGGGGCTGTTGAATCGGTTCGGATCGTCGCCGAGACGCAATTGAATGTCGGCACGAATGCCGTTGCGGAACGGCACGATCAGAACGTTACGCTTCTCGACCGCCGGATGCTCATAGAAGTACAGACGCTCGGGACGCAGCGGCGCCTGCGGATCCTCGGCCACGTCGACGATGACGAAGGCATCCTCGATGCGCGGCCCTTCGAGCTCGATGCCGACGCTCTTACGAATGGTGGAACGCGCGCCATCGCACGCGATCACATACGGCGCACGCCACTCGCGTCCTTCGGTCGTCACCAGCGTGACGCCGTCCGCGTCGGTCGTGGCGCTCTTGATCTCCTGGTTCCACGCGAACTTGACGCCCGCCTCTTTGCAGTGACGCAGCAGAATGCGTTCGACGTCCGTCTGACCGAGATTCGTCGAATGCGGCAGCACATCCGGACGCGGCGGCGGGTACGTGCGCTCGTAAACCTGATGCTCGCCCCAGAAAGTGCGCTTCGTCGACCAGACGAGGCCTTCGCGCGCGATGTCCCAGCCGAGACCGGGACGCATGTTCTCCCAGAATTCCAAGGTCTGCCGGTGATAGAAAATCGCGCGACTGCCCGGACGCTGGCGATCTTCCGTACCCGCTTCGAGCACAGTGACCGGCAAACCTTCCGCGCGCAGCGCAAGCGCGGCGGTCAAACCGACCGGCCCCGCACCGACGACGAGCACATCCCGCTGAACGTTAGAATCAGACATTGACAAACACCTCTAATCTGCCGACCGGTCGTCGACTTCGATCACGACCGCCATCGCCGAATCGCCTGCGGCACACCCTTGGAATAGTCCCAGCCCGCCACCGAGCAGCTTCAGCTCCTCGATGAGCTCGATAATCGCGCGCATTCCAGTTGCCGCGTGTGGATGCCCCCAGATGAGAGAGCAACCGTAGTTGTTCATGCGTTTCAGATCGAAGCCCGTCTCGCGCGCGAACACGATGTCGTTCACGGCAAACGGGTTGTGCGACTTGACCGCCTTGATGTCCTTGATCGACAGCCCCGCGTTCTCGAGCGCACGCCGCGTCGCCGGCACCGGCGCCTCCGGCATGTGCGCGAGATCGACGCGCGCCTGTCCGAACGCACGGATCCGAATCCGAATCGACGGATCGGCACTCAGCTCGCGCGCCTTCTCCGGTGTTGCGACCACAATGCCGCAATTGCCGTCGGCCGGATGCGTCTGACCGCCGAAGGTCACCGTCCCATCGGGCTGCACGGGCTTGAGCTTCGCCAACCCCTCCGCCGTGGTCGGGAACACGCCCTCATCGCCCGCGAGCGTCGTCGCAACGCCTTTGAAGTTCGGCTTCGGCACCTCGAAGGGCAGCGTCATGTAGCGCTTCTGGAACGCATTACCATCCTTGAGCGCTTCCTGGTATTGCGCATAACGCATCAACACCACTTCGTGCTGCTCTGCGGTCGTGATGCCGTGCTTCTTCGCGACGTTCTCGGCCGTCTGCAGCATGGGATGATCCCCGACCGGGTCGTGCATGAAGTTGTGGACGACCTGATCCTCGGCTTGGCCGGTGCCGCCGAAGCCCGCCGGCGCGGGGTAATAAATATGAGCGCCGTTCGACGTACGGTCCGCTCCGAGCAACAGCGCGGTCGTCGCCATGCCGAGCTGAACCTCGGCCGCGCCGGTCAGCAGCACGCGCGGACCCGTCGAGCACACCTGCGAGAGCTGCGGCCCGATGACGTTCTTGGCCCCGATCTCGTACAGCGGCCACGACGCGCCGAAGAAGGATTGGAACTGCACCTGCGTGATCCCGAGCACGCCGAAATCGAACCTCTCCGGCGCGATGTTGCGCTTGGCGAGCTCGAGCTTCGCCACATGAGCCGCGAAACGCACGCTGTGCAGGTGCTGCAGCGCCCCCTGCCACTTGGCGAACGGCGTCGACCAATACGCGCCGTACGGAATCTCCACCCGATCAAAATGATTCATAAGCTGTATTCGTCTGCTGAATGTGTTTGGACGGTATCGTGCGCCCGTTGCGGTCGCTTCGAAGTGCGGCTGCCCGCAGTCTCCGAGTGTTTAGTGACTATTTAGTCATTCTTGTACTGTTTAGTCAATATTGTACGATATGGTCATCTACGCTCAGTGGAGACCGACAGTGGCCCGACCGAAGACCGCGGTGCGTAAGACAGAACGACCCACAATGGATCGGCGGCGCGCGCGTACGCGCGAAGCGCTGCTCAGCGCTGGACGCGCGCTCTTTGCTACGCGCGATATCGAAGGCGTGAGCGTCGATGAGATCGTCGCTGCGGCCGCCGTCGCGAAGGGCAGCTTCTACAACCACTTCGCCGACAAGGACGTGTTCGCTCGCGAGATCGGCGCGGCCGTGCGACGTCAGGCCGAACAAGCCGTCGATGCCGCGAACGCGCATATCGACGATCCGGCGGAGAAGTTTGCGCGCGCGCTCTGCGTCTTCGTGCGCTTTGCGATCGAGCATCCCGAGAGCGCGCGCGTGCTGTGGAAGCTGAACTCAGGCGCGACGATGGCCGACGCTCCGGTCAATCGCGGCATTCGCGAGATCGTCGAGCGCGGCATTCGCATGCAGCGCTTCAAGCACATCGACGTCGAGAGCGGATTGCTCATCGTCATGGGCCTGGTCGTGATCGCGCTGCGGCACGTGCTCGAAGAGCGGCTCACCACTCCGCCGAGCGCCGTGGCGACGCGCATGGCGGCCGGCATGCTGCGCGCGCTCGGCGTCTCGCCGGCGCAAGCGGAGAAGATTGCCAGATCAGCGGTCGAAGACTTGCTCGCGCCGCAAACGAAATAACGAGAGAACGCCGCCCGCTCGAACGCAGCGGTGCGACAACCGTCATCTTAGATATCTAGGAGTTTTGTCTTGGAACAACAGAAAACCGTCACCGCGCAACGCGACGGTGAGATCGCCCTGCTGATCGCCAACAATCCGCCCGTCAACACCATCAATGCCGCCGTGCGCGCGGACCTCGGCCGAGCGATCGATGAGATCGGCTCGTGGCAGGACGTCAAAGCAGTTGTGTTCTTGTGCGAAGGCAACACATTCTTCTCGGGCGCCGACATCGGCGAGTTCGCCGGCCCGCCGCGCGAGGAAGAGTACCGTAGACTGTTCAACGCGCTCGAGAATCTGCCGATTCCAGTCGTCGCGGCCATGCACGGCACGGTACTCGGCGGCGGTCTCGAGATCGCGTTGGCGTGTCATTATCGAGTCGCCGCGCCGCGCACGCGCTTCGGTCTTCCCGAAGTCACATTGGGCATCATTCCGGGCGCCGGCGGCACGCAACGCATGCCGCGCCTGATCGGCGTCGAAAAGACGCTCGAGCTCATCATCTCCGCGCGACCGGTCGACACCGAGCAGGCCCGCACGCTCGGCTTCCTCGATGAAGTCATCGAAGGCGACCTGCGCGCAGGTGCGATTGCCTATGCGCGCAAGCTCATCGCCGAAGGACGCGGCGTGCGCCGCACCGGCGAGCGTTCGGTCGATCCGGCCACTGCCACGCCGGAGATCATTGCCAAGCTCACCGAGCAGGCAAAGCGTCAGTATCCGAATCGCACGGCGGCGCTGACCGCGATCGAGGCCGTCACCGCGAGCACGCGCCTCTCGCTCGCCGACGGCCTTGCGCTCGAAACCGAGCTCGTCAACAAGTGCAAGCAAACGGACGAGTCGAAAGGCGCCGTGCACGCGTTCTTCGCCGAACGCGAAACGCGCAAGATTCCCGACCTGCCCGCTACCGCAGTCACGCGGCCGATCAAGTCCGCGGGCGTCATCGGCGCCGGCACGATGGGCGGCGGCATCGGGATCTGCTTCGCCAACGCCGGCATTCCCGTTACCGTGATCGATGCGTCGCAGGAAGGCCTCGACCGCGGCCTCGCGAACATCGAGAAGACGTATGGATCCATGGTCAAGCGCGGACGCCTGTCCGAGGAGGACAAGGTCAAGCGCATGAGCCTCATCAAGGGCTCGCTGTCTTACGACGATCTGCGCGATGCGGACGTGATCATCGAGGCCGTGTTCGAGAACATGGACCTCAAGAAGAGCATCTTCGCGAAGCTCGATGAGGTCGCCAAACCGGGCGCTGTGCTCGCCACCAACACCTCGACGCTCGACATCGACGAGATCGCTGCGGCCACCAAGCGCCCGCAGGACGTGATCGGCATGCATTTCTTCTCGCCGGCGAACGTGATGCCGCTGCTCGAAGTGGTGCGCACGAAGACGACCTCTGCGGACACGATCCGCACGGTGCTGGATCTGTCCAAGCCGCTGCGCAAGACGCCGGTTCTGGCGCGCGTGTGCTACGGCTTCATCGGCAATCGCATGATGGAAGGCTATGCACGCGAAGCCGAGCGAATGGTGCTCGAAGGCGCCACGCCGCGTCAGGTCGACAGCGCGCTCGAGCGTTGGGGCATGGCGATGGGCATTCTCGCCGTGTTCGATATGGCCGGCGTCGACGTCGGCGTCAATGTGCACACGGCGAACGCGCACCGCTATCCGCCGGATCCCACCTACTATCAGGCGGACTTCGCGCTGGTCGAAGCCGGGCGTCTCGGACAGAAGAACGGCAAGGGCTACTACCGCTACGAGCCGGGCGATCGCACGCGCTACGACGATCCGGAAGCGATCGAGATCCTGCGCGCCCGTGCAGCGAAGCTCGGAGTCGAACAGCGTCAGCACACCGAGGAAGAGATCGTCGAGCGCTGCATCTATGCGCTCGTCAACGAAGGCATTCGCATCCTCGAAGAAGGCATCGCCGTACGCGCTTCCGACATCGACGTGGTGTGGAACGCCGGCTACGGCTTCCCGCGCTTCCGCGGCGGCCCGCTCTTCTATGCCGATACGATCGGCCTGCCGAAGCTGCTCGAAGGCATCCTGAAGTATCAGCGCATCTTCGGGCCGATGCACTGGCAGCCCGCGCCGCTGCTCGAGAAGCTCGTGCGCGAGAACAAGACCATCGCTCAGTGGGAAGCAGAGAAACATGGCGGCTGAAACACTGAGCTGGGAGCCCGAATCGTTCGACACGGATGTCGAACGTCGCGCCGACGGCTCGATCATCCTGCGACCGCGTAAAGCGATCGACGACTATCCAGCGCGCGCGCTCGACATGCTCGAGCATTGGGCTCGCGAGGCGCCCGAGCGCACGTTCGTCGCACAACGCGACGCGACGAGCGCATGGGTCAAGCTCACCTACCGCGAAATGCTCGAGCGCGTCCAGCGCATCGCGCAGGGTTTGTTGAGCCGCCCGCTGAGCCCCGATCGACCGATTGCAATCCTCTCGGGCAACAGCATCGAGCATCTACTCGTCGCCTTCGCCGCCACCTGGATCGGCGTACCCTACAGCCCGATCTCGCCCGCTTACGCGCTCGCTGCCGGCGAGCTCAAGAAGCTCAAGTACGTCCTCGATCTGTTGACGCCCGGCATGGTCGTGGCGTTCGGCACGCCGGCGTTCGAGCGCGCATTGACGCAGCTCGTGGCGCCGGACGTCGAGATCGTCGGCGATGTCGCGAGCATCGCAGGACGCAAGGTGACGCAGCTCACCGAGCTCGAAGCCGAGCCCACACCTGCACTCGCAAGCGCGCACGCCCAAACCGGACCCGACACGATCGTCAAGTTCCTGCTCACGTCCGGCTCGACGGGTGAGCCGAAGGCCGTCATCACCACGCACCGCATGCTCTGCAGCAATGCGCGCATGTTGTGCCAGGCTTTGCCGTTCGCGCGCACCGAGCCGCCGGTCATCGTCGACTGGCTGCCGTGGAATCACACGTTCGGCGGCAGCCACAACCTGAACTTCGTGCTGTTCAACGGCGGCACGCTGTATATCGACGACGGCAAGCCGACGCCGGCAGGTATCCGCGCCACGCTGCGCAATCTGCGCGAGATCTCGCCCACCGTGCAGTTCAACGTGCCGAAAGGGTTCGATGCGCTCGCGCATCACTTGCGCGAGGATGCAGAGCTGCGCCGTTCGTTCTTCCGCCGTCTGCGCGCGTGCTTGTTCGGCGGCGGCTCGTTGGCGCAACACACGATGGATGCGCTCGATGAGCTCGCGCTCGCCGAGCGCGGCACGCGCGTGCCGATGCTCTCGGGCCTCGGCGCCACGGAAACCGGTCCGTCGGTTACCTTCACGACGCCGGGCTGCGCACGCGCGGGCGTGATCGGACTGCCTGCCGCGGGCAATATCGTCAAGCTCGCGCCGCACGAGGACAAATTCGAGCTGCGCGTGAAGAGCCCCAGCGTCACGCCCGGCTACTGGCGCCGCCCCGAGCTCACCGCGGCAGCATTCGACGAGGAAGGTTTCTACAAGCTCGGCGATGCTGCGCGCTTGCTCGATGCAAACGACCCAAGCCGAGGACTCTGCTTCGACGGGCGCATTGCCGAGGATTTCAAGCTCTCGAGCGGCACGTGGGTGAGCGTCGGCCCGTTGCGCGCCAAGCTCATCGCAAGACTCTCGCCGCTCGTGCAGGACGTCTGCCTCGCGGGACTCGATCGCGATTACCTTGCCGTGCTGCTCTTGCCGGATCTGTCGGCCTGCGCAGCATGGCTCGGCGTCCCGTCGGTGACGTACGAAGAGCTCGGCGCGAATCAAACTCTCTTGCGCGAGCTGCGCGAGCGACTGCAAGCGCATGCGGCGCAGCATCCGGCGAGCTCTCTGTGCATTCGTCGCGCAATGCTGCTGCCGTCGGCGCCGTCGCTCGATCAAGGCGAAATCACCGACAAAGGCTCGATCAATCAAAAAACGATGCTGCGGCTGCGTGCGAGCGCGATCGACACGCTCTACCACAGCAATCCGCCTGACCACGTCATCGTCGTCGAGTGAGTGCGCGCTTGCGCACTCACCGAATACTTACGAGGGGGATATGAATACAGCGCAAACACGCGGCAGCAGCCACGCCGCCATCACGACTGCACTGTGCTTTGCAGTGGCTGTTCTCGAAGGGTTCGACATCCAGGCCGTCGGCGTGGCTGCACCGCGCCTTGCGCCCGAGTTCGGCTTGTCGCCCGATCAGCTCGGCTGGGTGTTCTCGATCAGCAATATCGGCCTCGTCATCGGCGCGAGCCTTGGCGGTTGGCTTGCCGATCGGCTTGGGCGCAAACCGGTTCTGATCGGCGCCGTCGTGATGTTCGGCTTGTTCACCCTCTTGACCGCGCTGTCCGGTTCGTTTGCGACGCTCTTCATCGCCCGCATGCTCGCCGGGCTCGGATTCGGCGCCGCGCTGCCCAACATGATGGCGGTCGCGACGGAGATCAGCTCGCCGAACAAGCGCGCCACGACGGCTGCCGCCATGTTCTGCGGCATGCCGGTCGGCGGCGCATCGGTCGCGCTGCTCACGCAAGTGCTGCCGAGCGGCTTCGACTGGCGCGTGATCTTCGTCATCGGCGGTGTGCTGCCGCTGGTCGTTGCAGTCGCCCTGCAGTTCCTGATGCCCGAGACGCTCACCTCGCAAGAACGTGCGGCACGTGAGCGCGTGCCGGTGATCACGGCTCTGTTCGGCGAAGGCCGAGCTGCGCCGACGCTGCTCTTATGGCTGACGTTCCTGCCCACGTTGCTGATGCTGTACTTGTTCCTGAACTGGCTGCCAATGCTCGTCACCGCCAACGGGCTCGACCGTGCTGTGGCCCCGCAAGCCTCGCTCGCCTTCAATCTCGCAAGCGTGCCCGGTGCGCTGCTGGTCGGCATGCTCGTCGATCGTTTCAGCGGACGCTGGCCGTTGGCGGGCGCCTACGCGGCGCTGAGCGTGACACTGCTCGCGCTCGCCACCGCCAAAGGACTCGGTCCCATCCTGATGCTGAGCGGCGCTGCGGGCTTTCTGCTGATGGGCGCGAACTTCGCGCTGTATGGCGTGGCCGCCATGTACTACCCGAGCAACGTACGCGGTACCGGCTCCGGCGCGAGCATTGCCGTCGGACGCGTGGGCTCGATCTGCGGTCCGTTGCTCGCCGGATTGCTGCTTGCAAGCGGACTGACCGCCGTGCAGGTGGTGCAATACATGGCGCCCGCTGCGGCAGTCGCGTGCGTAGCGGTGTTCCTACTGGGATTCTTCAAGCGCGTCGAATAACGCGCCGGCCGAGCCTCGCTGGCGACTGACGCGCCAGCGAGCCTGCTCAGCGAGTCTTGCGCTGCTTCTTCGAGACACTGCGCTCAGCGGACGAGCGCCCCGCCTTCGGCAGATCCAGCGAGCGCAACAGCTCTGCGCGCTCGTTGGCGACATGCTTCATGGCAGCCGTCGCAGCCGCTTCAGGATCTCCCGCCTTGATCGCGTTGTAGATACGCACATGGTCGGCCAGCGTCGAGGGCGCATGCTCGGGCGTGGGACGGGTAAAGGCGGACGAAGAATTCGAATACTCGAGCAGATCGTCGAGCAGCTCGCGCAGACGCGCGTTGCCGCAGGCATCCTGGAGCAGCGTGTGAAAGCGCAGGAACTCCCCGCGCAGCTCCGGCCAGCGCTTGCGCTCGAGCAGGAACTCCGACATCTCGATGTTGTCGCGCAGCTTGCGCACGACTTCCGGATCGCGCAGCTCGGCTGCCTTGCGGGCCACCAGCGCATCGAGCGGCGAGCGCACTTCGTAGATTTCCAGCAGATCTTGAATTTCGAGCCCGCGCACCACGATGCCGCGACGATCCGACATCGCGATGAGTCCTTCGGCCTGCAGCAGGCGAAATGCCTCGCGCAGCGGCGTGCGGCTCACATCGAGCGCCGCCGTGAGCTCGAGCTCGGTGATCCGATCCCCGTGCAGCAGACAGCGATCGAGAATCGCCGCGCGCAAGGCCCGGTAGACGCGATCGCGCAGCGCGCCTTCCGTCTCACGCAGCGCATAGCCGCGCAGCTGCGCCAGACGCTCCCCGAGCGGTTTCACCGACCCGCTCGGACTGCGCTCATCTGCGTCCGCGCTCGTCGGACCGGCGCTCACCGTCTGATTGCGCAGGCTCCCCCGGTGAGACATTCGTGATTCTCCCCCATGGCAAATAGAAAGAAGTATAGCCTGCGCGAAGCGACACGTCCGTCGCCCCGCGACACAAGGAGAGCATGGAACGAATGCCGGCGAAACGAGCGCGCAGCGTTCAGATCACACCATCTCGTCGCAACTCCGCGAGCTCCTCGGGCGTCAAGCCCAAACGCTGCACGTACCACGCTTCGTTGTCCGCACCGAGCGGACGCCCCGACCAACGCAGCGTGCCCGGCGTTGCCGACAGACGCGACACGACGCCCTGCATGCGAATCTCCTTCCCGAGATCTTCGGCGATCACGCGCTGGAGCATGCCGCGCGCATTGACGTGCGGATCGTTGACGACCTCCTTGATGCTGTAGATCGGCGCAACGGGCACGCCAGCCTCATTGAAGACATCGGTTACGTACTTGCTGTCGTGGCGGGCGATCCATTCGCCCATGATCGCGTCGATCTCCGCCACGTTCGCAGTACGATCCGCGTGCGTGGCGAACTTCGGATCCCGTGTCATGTCCTCGCGGCCGATCGCACGAAACGCGCGGAACGCGATTTCATCGGTGGCGCACGATACCGAGACCCAAATCCCGTCGCGTGCCGGATAGACGTTGCGCGGCACGGCGGCCGGCGAACGTCCGCCCAAGCGCTGCGGCACATGCCCGAGCTCATCGTAGGCAGTGACCCAGGGCCCTAGCATGCCGAAGAACGATTCGAGCAGGCTGACGTCGATCACCTGGCCGCGATGATTCGGATCGACCGCGCGTCGATACAGCGCCATCGCCACCGAGAATGCTCCGACATAGCCGGCTGCGGCGTCGGCGAGCGGCACCGCAGGAAGAATCGGCTTGCCGTCGGGCTCGCCGTTGCTGTACGCGAACCCGCTCAGCGCCTCGGCCTGCGAGCCGAATGCCGGCAGATCGCGATAAGGACCGGTCTGCCCCCAGCCGGATACCCGCAGCGTGATGAGCCCCGGGTTGGTTTTCATGAGCTCGTTCGGATCGAGCCCCACCTTCTCGAGCTTGCCGGGACGCATGTTGTCGATGAGCACGTCGGCCTGCTCGACGATGCGGCGAGCCAAGGCCTGACCGCGCTTGTCCTTGAGATTGCACGTGACGGTGTACTTGTTGCGGCCGAGCTGACGCCACCACACGGACGTACCGCCGACGTTGTAACCCGCACGGCGCGATTGATCGCCTTTCGGCGGCTCGATCTTGAGCACGGTCGCGCCGAAATCGGCGAGTAGCATCGCCGCAAACGGCGCGGCCAGCATCTGCGAAACATCGACAACGAGGATGCCGCTCAGCGGGCCCAAATCTTCGGTGTCGGCAAGAGGATTGTTCATCGATTTACCTTCGGTACAGCTGCGCGCACGCGGCGCACAGACAACAAGCAAGCTCAGCCGATGCGCTTCTCGAGGAAGTCGACCATCTGCGCATGGATCTTCCGATCGTCCCAGCCGTTCGGATCGACCATGTCGGCCCACAAGAGCAGCACGGGGATGCCCGCCTTCTCGAGCTCGTGCGCAATGAACAAGGAACCGGTCGAGGACGGGCGCGAGTTGGTCGGAACGAGCATCACGGCCCCGTCGATGCGATTGCGTTTCGCTTCGTGCACGTACCAGGCATTCGCCCAGGGCGGATCGTGCAGCCACTCGCGAATCGCGACGTAACGGCTTGCAAGCGCACGCACGGGCTCCTCGAGCCGATAACGCAAGTACGCATCCGGACCGAAGCTCGGATACTCGGCCCAGGTGAACACCGCGCCGTGCGATTCTTCGAAAGCCTGATAGAACTGCGCCTTGTGCCACAGACCCGCGCCGATCCACATGAGACGGATCCGCTCGTTCGGACACACAGCGATGCCGTCGTTGACGCGCCTGGCGATTTCGTCGCGAAAGCCCTTCGCATGCTCCACGGCCCATTCGGTGCCGCGATGCCATTGCGCGATCATCGCCGTACCCTGCGCCTCGGCGATGCGTATGGGACAGCGCGGCGCCTCGGCGATCATCGTGCGAATTTCGTCGTAGTACTCCTGCTGCGCGTTCGCCAGTTCGAGCACCTCGCGCAGCCGCGCCGCGCTGAACGCACGGCCGGTGACTTCCTCGGTCAGCGCGATCAAGTCGTAGAACTGCTCGGTCATGTGATCGAGACGGCGCGTTTGATGAAACGCCTCCCAATCCGCGCGGCAGTCTTCCCACCAACGCAGCGGCATTTCCGTCACGCCGGTCGACTCGATCAGGAACAACGGCGCATTGAAGGCCTTCGCCCAGAGCGAGAACACTCTCTGCATGCAGTCGCAAGCAAGGCGCGTGACGAGCAATGCAGGCTTCGGCAAGCCGCCCCACGGCGCCTTGTCGCCGGCATCTACCATCGTGGAAGCCAGACCGGCCGAGCAGTAACGACAGAGATTGCGCTGATACCCGAGCCGCTCCATGCCGTCGAAATAGAACTGCGACATGCCACGCGAGGCGACGACCGCCGCCCACCATTGATTCGGCACGACCGGAATGCCCATCGACTGAAAGATGTCGCCGGGCGCATCGACGTTCGCGAGCACGTACGGCTGGCCGTTCTCGAACACGTCACGACGCAGCTGCGCAAACCATTCGCGCTGACGCGCCGCCGCGATGCGGCTCGCTTCAAGCTGTTTCTCGAGCACGGGACAACCCTTCTATGAACGGACGCAGCGCCTCGTCGAGCTTTGCGCCGGCAGCACCGACCTCCATGCGCAGCACGAAATCGGGAATCTTCCGCGTCCCCTGTGCGAGCAACGCACGATCCGACGGCAGCTCCCAACCGATGAGGTCGTCGAACGGCGGGACGTAGAACACGACGCCGTCGATATCGCCGCGCGCCAGCCGCGCACGAAACCAGCGCTGACGCAGTGCATCCGAGTGCACGCGCGGACCGGGCTCGTCGCGGAAATACTTCTCGAAGATGGCTTCGAGCGGCGCGCCGTTTTCATCGATGAGCGCGCCAGCGCTGCGCGAGCCCCACCAGTCGTCCTCCGCGACGACCACGCCGCCCAAGCGTTCGATCGCCTCGTGCAGCGCCGAGTGATTGAGCGGAAAACCCTTGATGAGAATGCGCGGCCGCTCGT
This sequence comes from uncultured Steroidobacter sp., assembly GCA_938008435.1. Taxonomy (GTDB): domain Bacteria; phylum Pseudomonadota; class Gammaproteobacteria; order Steroidobacterales; family Steroidobacteraceae; genus Steroidobacter. The sequence goes on from CALLKK010000006.1 coordinate 234,411, forward strand.
AAGACGAAACAGGCGGTTCGGCGAGGAACGATTCGAGCGTGCGTCGATACTCGTTCACGTCCATGAACCGCGCTGCGCCCAACACGGCCAGCGCATCGACACCTGACAGGGCGCAGGGCACACGCTCGCGTAGCTCGATCGCCGCCTGCATGGCGCGGCGTGCTTGATTCGCATCTACGATGGCTGCGCGCAAGGCGTCATCATCTTGCGCGACACCGCGAATCTCGCACAGGCGCTCGTACAGCTCGCGCGTGCGCGCAAGCCCGTAACGACGGCTGCGGTCGCTGCGAGTGTGCAGCAGGTCGTACAGGTACACCGGCGGCACGCGTTCGCCGCGACCGATACGCACCACTTCGCGCAAGTAAAGAAAGAGCTTGAAGTACTGATCCGAGGTACGCGGCACGATCACGAGCGCCAGCTCGCCGAACGCGCCGCGCAACAGCCCGTCGAAGATGTAGCGAACCTCGGGCTCGAAGAACGGTTCCATGAACTCATCGCCGACGCGGGTATCGTTCGAGATGCCCGAGAGCGTGAGCGGAAAGCAGCCCGCCGCACGCACCAGCTCGGCAGGCACGGTATTGCCGACGATTCCCACGACGGGAATGCCGGCAGCGCGCGCCGCCGCGGCCGCCAAACATCGGTCGCGGTAGTGGCGCTCGAACGTAGCGAGCGCAGTCATGTCGTCGGCTCAGCCGGCGTGACGATGATGTCGACGCGCCGTAACAGATAATCCGCCTTGCCCGTGACTTTCTCGCCGCGGGTGACCCAGCGCACGACGATCTCGGCGTCGCCGACACCGATGTCGCGCAACGCCTCGGCCACCTTGAGCGCACGCAGCTTCGGCAGGCGCCGATCTTCGAACAGACGCTTGCCGTTCGAGAGCAGCGCGCCGGCGCGATAACCGATGATTTCTATCTTGGTGGCCTTCGTGCCGAGCGCATACCACTGCGCGCGCTGGATCGCACGCGTCGCCTTGTTCACCATGAACTCCGAGCCGAAGTCGAACGGGATGCTGAAGGTCGTCACCGTAAACGGCGGCTCGGGCGGCGGCGTGGGCGCGCGACGCGGACGCGGTTTATCGAAGTCTGTCGCCAGCATCCCGCTCGGCTCGATGCGCGGCAGCGCGCCGCGCCGCGCCGGCGGCGCCACCCATCCTTCGGCCGGCAGGATCTTGTTACAGCTGCGGTCGATTTCCGGCATCGTCGAAGCCTTCACGGGCTCGAGCGGAATGCCGCCGCAGATGCGCGGCTTGTTCGTGACAACACCCTCGATCAGCGCCTGATGGCCTTGCTGCGGCGGAAAGAAATCCGCTTCGGTGTCCTGCTGCAGCCCGAGGTAATAGAGCTCGCCTTCGTACTCCGCCAGCCAGCACGGCGTCGGCTCGGTGTCGCGCACGAGCGGACACGTCACGAAGCTGATCCATCGCTCCGCCTCGCTCGGTGCATCGTCCGCGTAGGCACCGGCGAAACACGCCGAAAGAAGCAAGAACGCAGAGAATCGGAGACGCAGCATCAGAGCACACTCAGGAAGTTGATGAGGTCCTGCTTCTCTTGCGGCGTGTACTTGAAATCGAAGCGCCGCTCGTAGAACTCCAGAACCTCGGCGAGATTCTTGGCCGAACCGTTCGAGAAGTACGGTGCGCGTGCGGCAAGGCCGCGCGACTGATGAATGGTGAGCGAGCCGATGTCGACGCACTTGCCGCTGATGAGCGCGCGACCGGGATCGTATGTGCGGATCTTGCGCCCCTCGTACGGATGCGGCACGGCATCTTTCTTACAGGTCAGCTCGAACAACGGCATGTCGGGATGCGGGTCCGTCCACGGCGGTGTCGACATGCCGAGACCGAACCAGCCCGGCGAGTTGTCGAGACCGGTCATCTGGGAGTTGTGGCAGGTTGAGCACGAGCGCTTGATCGGATTGCCCGAGCCGCCGTTGTTGAGCGTCCACACGTCGCGGATCCACATGAGCTTGGTCATGAACAGATCCGCACCGCGCGCCACCGACGCACGGAACTCGCTCTCGGGCGTGCCGTCGAGCACGAGCTGCGGCGGCTTCCACTCGTCGAAGAGCTGGAACGTGGGCGTGTTCAGACGATCGCCCGGCATGCTCGCGTGCGCGAGCGAGAGGCGCGTCGGGCCGAGACCTTTCGGCACGCCGTCTGCATCGAGAAACCCGCCGACGTTGTGATAGACCTGCGCGGCATAGATATTCGATTCGAACTCGACGATCTGCCGCAGCTGCTCCTCGGTGAGCCGCGCATGCGCCTGCAAGTGTCCGAGCGCTGCATTGGTCGCCTGGGTCTTGAGCGTCAGCTCGCGCCCGTCGAACATCAGGTTGAGGTTGACGCGATGCCCGGTCTCGGGATCCTTCGGGAACGGCATGCCCGTTTTGACCGTGAATTCGGCCGTGCGCGGATCGTCGCGCTTGTCGACGACGTAACGCAGATTGGCCGTCATGCGAGGACGACGGAAGACGGAAATCCGCGGCTCCTTGCTCTTCAATCCATACTGCGGATGAAGGTTGCAACCGGTCGGATCTGAGATCACCTTGATCGTGAACTCAGGCTCGATCGTGCTGCCGTCCGGCGCCTTCGGCGGCCACGGCAGGGAGATTCGAATCAACCCGCGCTCGAGCAACAAGGAGTGCGACTTCGGATCGCCGCGGGGCTTGTCAGGACAGTTCGCGCCGTCGAAAGGATCGAAAAGCGGATCGCCGCCCTTCGTCTCTTCCCAGCGTTGACGAATGGATTGCAACGACAAGCCCATCGCGTCCGCGGGCTGGTGACAGGTCACGCACGCGCGACCATTGGTACCAAGCGGCTCGAAGAACGGATGCCCGACCGTGTCGATGACGCCGGACTTGTTCAGAACGCCGAGCTGTCCATATTCGTTCGGATAGTAGATCTGTTCGGGAAACGGCTTGCCCGAACCAGGCGCCCACCATTCGCGCTGCACCCCAGCGCTCGGCGTCGCTGCGGCGCCGGAGCTCGACTCGGCCGCCGCCACAGCAGGCAGACAGGCAGCCGCGAGCAGGACCGCGGCCGCACGAAAGCTTTCGTACTTGCGCACCTTTCTCCCCCAGGAATAGCGCTCACGTATTTCTGTATACAGAAATACACATAGCGACGTGCAGTGTACCCCGCAGCCTGCGGACACTTCAAACAGTGCGGCGCAATTTCAGGGGGAATCGCAATTCGAGCTCGGCGCAGGGGCCGCAACCCGTCCGCGGCACAGCCAATGCAGCGCGCCGATGCAGGCACCCACCGCCGTGAGGATTGCGAGCAGCGGCACGGGCGAGCGCGTCGGCAACCCGCTCGTCACCTGCACGGCGAGCGCTGCGGTGAAATGTTGCGTGAACGTGAGCACGCCCCACGCCGTGCCGGCGCGCTCAGGCACTTGCGAGACTGTGCGCACCGAGACATTCGGAAGGACAAGCGAGTGACCGAAGCACACGCAGGCGATCGGCAAGAAAAATGCCCATGGATGGCGGAGCCCAAACTGCGCAAGCGCGAGCGCGACGATCGGCGCCACCGTCACGATGCAGAATCCGATGGCCACGGTGCGCTCGGAGACGGCGTGCCTGAGCTTGAGCATCAATAGACCGCCGACGATGAATCCGACGGGAACCACGGTGTAGTAACGACCGTATTCCGCCGAGTCGCCGCCGTATGCGTGCAGCATGATGTGCGGCGCGAGCGCTGCGAACGCGGCGAAGCTCCCGTAGAGAAACGCGACCTCGAGCGCGCCGGTCACGAACTTCGTCGACACGAGCGCTGTGAGCGCCCCACCCGCGCGACTTTGACGCTGAGCGGGCTGCACGGCCGGTGCAGCTGTCTCCGGCAAGATCGCCCATACGAGGATGCCGAGCAGCACGCCGAGCGCGCACATCCCTGCAAAGATGGGCCGCCAACCGGCATGCACGACGACATAGCCGCCGAGCGGCGGCGCAATGGCGTGCCCGACGAGCGCCACGACACCGAGCGCGGTGATGGCACGCGTCGCACGCGCTCCGGAGTACCGGTCCGAGATGATCGCCCGCGTGACGATCAGCCCGGCTGCACCACCGATCAGCTGGATCGCACGCCCCGCTGCAAGCAGCCTGAGCGAGGTGGCCGCCATTGCGACGGCGCTGCCGACGACGAAGCAGGCCACTCCGGCGAGCAGCACGGCCTTACGGCCGAAGCGATCCGATGCGGGACCGCACACGACGAGCGCCAGCGCGAACACGAGCATCGGCAGAGACACCGTGGCTTGCGCTTGCGCGAGCGTCGCATCGAAAGCGGCGCGCGCCGCCGGCAGCGCCGGCAGATAAGCGTTGGTGGCGAACGGCCCGATTGCAACGAGCGCCGCGAGCAACGCCATGTGCGTGCGCGCCGTCCCGCGCCCGGACGGCCGAGAAATGCCGGCGGACTCAGCCATGTCGAACGAATCGAGTCGCGCGCTCCGCAAAGGAGCCACGACGTTGCGCCTGCGCCGAGCGCCACTTCGCTCGCCACAGGCGCGTGCCAACCGTATGGATATTGATCACTCGATGGCGCTCCAACCTCGTGCGCGCGATGAGCTATCGCATGCTACCGAATCTCGTCGCGCGCCGAAGCGCGCCTTCAGACCGGCTCGCGCAACCGCCGCAGCAGCTCGCGCAGGCGCCTCGCATCCTTGGGAGACAGCCGACGCAACAAACGCTGCTCCGATTGCCTGATGGCACGACGCGCCCGTTCCAGCACTTCGGTTCCGCGAGGCGTCAGAATCAGATGCTGGCGACGCCGATCGATCATCGAACGCTCGCGCGTGATCAGCTTGCGCGCTTCCAACCGATCCACGATCGCCATCATGGTCGCCCGATCCGTCATCAGCACCGCCGCGATGTCGACCTGCGAGATACCGTAATTGTTCGCGATCATGGACAACACCGCATACTGCTTGGCGGAGATTCCGAACTCGCCGCAGGCGGCATTGACATCGCGAACGAAGATCGCGCTCGCGAGCGCCAAGTTGAACCCAAGCAACTCGCGCAACTCGCCCATGTCCGGTTCGCCGTCATGGATGCGAAGTATCCGTTTCGCGCTGGTCGTATGCCTTGTCTGCTTCGCTACGGCCATTTGCGACCCCCAGCATGATGCGCCCAGATCTTGTACATCGAGCCGATACTTATTATAGGCGTAATAAATAAAGGTCGTGTGTACCGACTGGTTGGCGCGACGCTGACGGTGCGCCCAGCTCACCGCGCTTGTCGCCGACATTCGTGCATCGGAAGACGCGTCCGATTTGTCTACTGTCGCCTGCTGAACCTCGTTTCGTCGTCCGTGGGCACGCTCAAACCGTTTGTCGATCGAGCTGTGCGATGCTGGCCCGGAAATGGCGCATGCCGAATGTGAACACCGCAATGGCCGTCACGAGCGCTCCGCTACCGACGATCGACAGAGATTGGCCGATTCGTGCCGGATCGCCGAACACCCCCTGATTGAACGTCGCAATCAAGGTCGGCCCAATCACGCCGGCGATCAAATTGCTGAGCAGCATGTAGGTCACCATCGCCTTGCCGCGCAGCTGGCTCGGCATGAGCTGCATCAGCGGCACAGCACCGATGAGCTGCCCGGACGTACCCACCAAGGCCAGGATCACCAGCCCCAGCGACAAGTGATCGTCGCTCACGTACGGGAACAGCAGCATCGGCAGCAAGCCGAAGCACGCCGTCGCGCGCGACCATTGCAACGCGCCGTCCGTCGTACCGCGCGCATTGCGCCGATCGACCCACCAGGCGCTCACCAGCATCATGCCCACGTTGACGGCAAGCTGCACGATGCCGAGGGTGAAGCCGACGTCGGATGCCTCCATTGCGCGCGCACGGATCAAATGCGCCGGTGTCCATGCCAGCATGCCTTGAAAGGCCATCGAATAGATCGCATAGCCGATCATCACGCAGCCCGCGGCGCGCGCATGCTCGCGACAGAACTTCCAAAGCTGCAGATACGTCGCAGGCGCCGTCGTGCCCTGCCCGTCGACGAGCACGCGCCGCCGCTGCGGCTCGCGAATCGTAAAGTACGCGAGCGGCGCGAGAATCAAACCCGGAATGCCCACCACCATGAAGACAAACTGCCACGGTCGCACTGCACCGACGAGCGGCAATTCGATGACCTCACGTCCGCCCACGTAGTGCAGCACCGTGGCGCCCGCCAAGAACGCAAGTCCGCCGCCGATCGCCGAGCCGACAGCAACCATCGAGATCGCCTTGGCCAGATGGCGGCCGTAGAAGATGTCCGTGATGAGCGACTTCGTCGTCGGCTGCAAGGTCGCTTCGCCGACGCCGACCAAAACGCGCGCCGCGAAGAGCGCCGGGAAGCTGCGCGCGAAACCGCTGCAGAAAGTCGCAGCGCTCCAGACCAACAGCCCACCGGACAGGATCGCGACGCGCGAACGCTTGTCGATGATCGGACCGAGCGGAATACCGCCCAGTGCGTAGAACAGCGAAAACGCCAGTCCCGCCAACAAGCTGAACTGCACGTCGGTGATGGCAAGATCCGCTTTGATCGGCTCGACGAGCAGCGACAGCACCTGACGATCGAGCACGGCGACGATCGAAATCGCCATGCCGATGAGCACCACGTACCAACCGTAAGCGGTGAAACCGCCGCTTGCAGCAGCCGCATCCGTTTCGGTATCCGCGTGCGCTCCCTCTCCTGCCACATTGCGTGACTGGCTCATAGGCAATTCATCTCGTTCGACATGTGGATCTGCAAGCAGGCAGGCGGTTTGCGTCAAAGCGGGAGCGCGTGCGAGCCTGCTTCAGGCGCACCATAGGTTAGGCCTATGGTTCGCGCAACATACGAATCTCTGATAATCGCTATTCGCGCAAACGCGCGTGCGAGCGCGCTTGCTCCTCATCGACGGATCGGACAAGCGTTGCGACTCGACGCGACGGCGCCATGCCACTTGCATCGCCGCGCATGCAACTTCAGCGCTCGCTCTTCTCGAGAAAGAGATCCGCCACGATGCCGCGAATCCAACGATTCGCAGGATCGTGCTTGAAGCGCGAATGCCAATGCTGGCGCACGACGCGCGGGCGCGCGGGGAACGGCGTCGGCACCAGCTTGAGATCGCCCATACGCGCAAGGCTGACGCCGATCGCGTAAGGCACGGTAACGATGACGTCGGAACGACTGACGACAGCCGGCAGCGCAAGATAGTGCTGCAGACGCAGCACGACGCGCCGCGCGAGCCCGATCTCGCGCAGCTCCGCCTCGAGCATGTCGTCGAGATTGTCGTCGGAATGAACGACTGCGTGTCGCCCCTCGGCGAACTGCTGGCGCGTCATCGTCTCGCCGATCTCGGGATGATCTCGGCGCACGAGACACACGAACGAATGCGCGAACAGCCGCTGCTGGAAGAGCGCGGCGCTTTGCAGCCCCGGAAAGTAACCGACGACCAGATCGACTTCGCCGGCACGCAACGCCGGCTCGATCTCGGGCACCGGCAGATTGACGGTGCGGATTTCGATGCCTGGCGCGGTCGCCGCGACGCGCTCCATGATCGGCGGCAGGAACGCCAGCTCGCCGATATCGTGCATGGCGAGCGTCAGAGAACGCTGCGCCGTCGCGGGATCGAAATCCTGCTGGTGCAGCAGATCGAAACGAATCCTGTCGAGGATTTCATCGAGCGGCGTCGCCAGGCGCTCGGCGAACGGCGTCGGACAAATGCCGCTCGCAGTCCGCACGAACAACGGATCGCCGAGCATCTTGCGCAGCTTGCTCAGCGCAAAGCTCGTCGCCGGTTGACTCATGCCGAGCGTTTGCGCTGCGCGCGTGACGCTGCGCGTTCTCAACAAGGCATCGAACACCACCAACAGATTGAGATCGACTTCGCGCAGATTCACAGCAGACTCACCCCCCCATCGACGTTCAATACTGCCCCCGTGCACATCGCAGCACACGGAGACGCCAGGAAGCGCACGGCCCGCGCGACATCGACCGGCTGCACCCATGCGCCGAGCGGGAAGTCGGCGTCGACCCGCGTCGATGCATGGGTCAAGCGCGTGCGTGTGGGACCAGGACAGACGGCATTCGCGCGAATGCGATACTTCGCCCACTCGTAAGCCGTCTGACGCGTCAATGCGAGCAGCCCGGCCTTGGCCGCTGCGTAAGCGGCGCCGGAGACCGGCGAAACCGCATGGGCTGCAATCGAAGCGACATTGACGATGGCGCCGCCGCCGCGACGACGCATCGCATCGAACACCGCGCGTGTGGCGACAAAAGCGGAAGTCAGATTCAGCGCGAGCGAGCTCTGCCAATCGGCGAGCGTCATTTCCTCGAGCGCACGGCGCGGCCCGCCGCCGACATTGTTGACGAGAATGTCGATGCCCTCTTCTTGCGCATCGATACGCGCAAAGAGATCGGCGACCGCTGCCGCATCGCTCGCATCGACCGCGAACGACATACCGCCCACCTCGCGCGCCAACGCGGCCGCACGCTCGCCGTCCAAGTCTGCGATCACGACTCGCGCTTGCTCGCGCGCCAGCTCGCGCACGATGGCTTCGCCGATACCTGCGGCGCCGCCCGTCACGACAGCAAGTTTGCCGGCGAGCTCAGCCATGGCGAGCCTCCGGCGCGAACCCAGCACGCACGCTCGTTCGCGCGACATCGAGCTCGCTCCGCCGAGCCCCAGCGGCCAATGCGCTCGAGCTCGCGGAGCGTAGATAGGTCCGTGAGACGATGAGATTGAAACGTCTGTGGTGCCGATCGCGCATGCGCTACTCGTGCTTGACTGGATCGAACAGCCGCGGATGCGCCGCGGCGACGCGCAGCGGCTCGAGCAGAGGCAACCACTCCTGCTGCGAGGCAAGCAGTCGCAGCGCCCCGAGGTTCTCCTCGAGATCCGTCAGCTTCGTGACGCCGATGAGCGCAGTGGCAGTCGCCGGATTGGCGAGCGTGAATGCGATCGCGAGCTGCGCGGCGCTCGCACCGAAGGAATGGGCGATTTCCTGCAGGCGGTGCTGATGCGCTCTGATCTGTTCGCGCACTCCGCCGGCATCGCGGGCGATGTTGCGTTCACGGGGGCGCTCGCCGCGCGCGAAGTCGCTCGGATTCACTCGATCGCGATCCAAGTGCCCCGCAAGAATCCCGCCCTCGAGCACGAACGCCGCGCAGAGCGCGAGCTGACCCGGTTGGAAGAGCCGCAGGTAGCGCTCGTCTTCGACGACGTTGCGCCGCGCTACGTTGTATTGCAGTTGCACGAGCCGCGGCTGCGCTCGGCCTTGCAACACCGCCCGCGCCGCCTCGAGCTGCTCGGGTTCCCAATTGGTTGCACCCCACGCGCGTGCGATGCCCGTGCTCACGAGATCGTCGATCTCGCGGCAGAACGCTTCGAAATCCACTCCCGGCGTCGGTCTCGACACCATCACGATGTCGACATGGTTAACGCCAAGCCGGTGCATCGATGCGCGCGCTTGCTCGGCAAGCGATTGCTGCGGGTAGTTCCACAGCCACAGCTTGAGCGCGAGCATGTACTGATCGCGCGCGAGACCTGCGGCGTGCACCGCTGCCGCGAACTCTTGCTCCGTATCCGGCTTGTCCCAGTAGTAGCCGACATCGAACAGATTGACGCCGCGCTCGACGGCGAAGGCGAGCAGCGCGGCGCATTCGTCCCGCGTCAGGCGCGAGAACGTATTCCACGATCCCAGCGAGAGCGCCGAGACGGGCTGATCCAAGCCGATTGCACGGTAGAGCATGTCTGCATCCTTGCGATGTGGATCGCACGCGATCCGCATCGCGCAGCGGTCCTAGAAGCGATAGCGCGCCAGCGACGAGATGCGGCACGGCTCACCGGGCAAGGTGAGCTCAATGCCCAGATTCGTCGCGCTTCCGTTGTAGACGAAGTGCTTCTTCACGTTGTCCCCCCTGTTTGCCCCGGACTAACCCAACGACTGCTCGAAAGCGCCGGCGAGCGCAGCGCGCTCGAGGAGATCGCGTTGAATCGGTTCCGGCAGCTGCGTGAAATAGGCGCTACACCCGCCGATGCGCACGATCAGGTCGGGATAGCGCTCGGGAGTCTCGCGCGCTTCTTGGAGCGTGCGTTCCTCTACGACGTTGAATTGGATGTGCTTGCCGCCGGCTCTGAAGTAGTCGCGCACGGCACTCGCGACGCTGCTCATGCCCTCTTGCGTCGCCAGCGCATCGGGGCGCAAGAACAGCTCCAAGGACATCGACTGCCAGCGGCCTTGATCGATCTTGGCGGCACTGCGCAGCACGGCGTACGGACCGCGCCGGTCGCGCCCGCTCATCGGCGTGAGCGATTCGGCCGCGAGATTCTCGCCGGCGCGCCGACCGTCGGGCGTTGCACCCGTGAGCGCGCCGCCGGGCCAATTCGCGGTACCGATCGTGATCGCTGCAGGAATGAAACGTCCGCCGTAGACGGTCGTGTGCTGCTTGACCTCTTCGGCCCAGAACGCATACAGGTCGGCGGCAATCGAATCGACGTAATCGTCGTCATTGCCGTACTTCGGCGCGGCGAGCGCCTGTTCGCGCAAGTATTCGCCGCGTTCGCTCTGCCAATCGCTTGCGAGTGCTTCGACGAGCTCGGCGGCAGTTGCCACCTTGTCGTCGAACACCACCTTCTTGATCGCCGCGAGCGAGTCGGCGACATTGATCATGCCGATCGGATTGATTGCGGAGCCGTTCTCGTACGGCAGCGTGCGACCGAGGATATTGCGCGGCGACTGCAGCCCGCCTTCGCACAGCGCGGTTTCGATCGTCTGCGGAAAGCGCTCGGCATACGCCTGCATGGTGACGTTGTTGAACTCGCCCTGCAGCGCGATGAAGTGCGCGAGCTGCGTCTTGAGCGCAGCGACGAACTCATCGTACGAGCCGCATTCGGCGAGCGGCGTCGTCTTGGGCCCGACCTGCTTGCCCGTACGCGGATCCTTGCCGCCGTAGATCGCGAACTCGAGCACGCGCGGCGCCGTGAACATCGGCCAGGCGATCGAGCGCGATTGGCCCGGAATGTTCACGCCGAGCGAGCCGGCCACGGCGTAGTTGCGCGCATCCTTGAGCGGGATGCCCTGCGCAAGCAGATACGGAATCGTCGAATCGTCGTTGATGAGCGCCGGCATGCCGATACCGGTGGCGATCGTGCTCAGCGCCTCCTCGAGCAACGTATCCGGCGTGCCGGGATGCACACGCATCGTCAGCGTCGGATGCGGCGCCGGACACTCGCGTGCGGCGCGCAGCACGAGGTAGGACAACGCCGTGGTGGCGTCCTGCCCGTCGGGCGTTTGGCCGCCGATGACGCAGTTGTGCCACTTCGCAAGCCCGCCGTACTTCGAACGGTGCGTACGGCCCGCCGTGATCACGATCAGCGAGTCCTTGATGCGCAGCCATTCGAGGAGCTCGAGCGCCTCTTCCTCGGTGATCCGGCCCGCTTTCAGGTCGGCGTCGTAAAACGGCTGCAGGTACTGATCCATGCGTCCGAACGAGAGCACGCCGGACGGCAACACCACGAGGATCATGAACCAAAGCGATTGCAACGCTTCGCGGAACGTCCGCGCGGGCTTGGCCGGCACGTGCCGGCAGATGCGCGCGAGCTCGAGGAGCTCGGCGCGGCGCGCAGGATCGGCTTCCGTCTGGGCGGTCCGCTCGGCCAACTCGGCGAAGCGCGCGGCATAGCGCTTGACCGCTTCAAGGGCGATGATGATGGCGCGCAGCTGATCGACCTTTGCCGCCGCCTCCGCGCTGAACAGGCGCGTCTGGCCGAGCTCGCGCTGCGCCTCTTCGATCAGCGCATCGAGCCCGTGGCGAATGACCTTCTCGAACTGGAAAACCCCGATGATCTGGCTGATTTCGTGGTGAATTCCCCAGCCGCAGCCGATCATGCCGCCCGGCCCCCAACCCTCCTCCTTGCTGCGGAAGGGCGGCAGCACGACCCCGAGCTGCGCGTAGGGCCAGAGTCGGTCGTCGTCGTACAACGATGTCATCCGCGCCGTGAGGCAGCGCGTGCGCCAATACTCGTTCATTTCGCGGATCTGCTGCCGATCCGAGTCGGCTACAGCAAATCCACTCATGCACAATGCATCCAATTCCTCATCCGGCCAGGGGGCCCATAAACAGGTAAGCTCTACGGTACCGGGGCGGCTTGCCAGATTGCCCAGCAGGAGGTCGTCCGCACCGATGAAGATAGGAATGCGATCGAGGACGCGTGCGAGTGCCTTGCCGCAGCGAATGATCCGCGGCTCGCCTTCGCTCTCGCGAAACGCTTCGGTGACGAGCAGACCTTTGGCGATGCTGACGTTGAACCTGCAATCGCGCACGTCATCCAACGTCTTGAGAAGCCGACGTATTCTCGGAGTCACGCCGTTCGAACCTCGTCACCTATTTGCGAGCTACAAGAATTCCGTAAGCAGCGGATGCTAGTGTGAGGGCGCAGGCGCCGATACTTAAGCAACGATCATGTCTGACATGCATAACTCGAATATCGCCAAGCTCGAGATCCGCGCACTGCTTGCGCTCGAAGGACTGTTGCGCGAAGGCAGCGTGAGCAAGGCGGCGCAGCGCGTGGGCTTGAGCCAACCGGCGATGAGCCACATGCTGGCGCGTCTGCGCAAAACGTTCGGCGACGAGCTGCTCGTGCGCGGCCGGCAAGGTTTCGTGCTGACGGAGTACGGCGAACGACTGCTCGCGCACGTCACCCAGCTCGCCCCGCAGCTCGAAGCGCTCGGACGCGCAGACCGCTTCTCGCCGAGCGAGAGCGAGGCAACGTTCAGACTGGCCTGCACGGACCACGCCGCGATCGTGCTGTTGCCCCTGCTGCAGCGCGCCTTCACGGAAGCCGCTCCCCGCGCCGTGTTGAAAGTGCTGTCGGTACACAGCCGCCGCCTCGATATGGACCATCTCGAGGCCACGCGTTTCGATTTGCTCGTCGGATGGTTTCAGTCGTTGCCCGCGGACTGGCACGTCAAGAAGCTGTTCGAAGAACGCCTCGTCGTGATCAGCGCCGAGGACAATCCCGCCATCGGCGAGAAGCTCGACCTGGAGACATTCCTCAAGCTCAAGCACGTCGTGCTCTCGCCGGATGAGCGCACGATGCAGAACACGGCGGATATGACGCTTGCGGCGCGCGGCTTGCGCCGGCAAGTCGGTGCCTTCGTATCGAACTTCTCGGCGACGCCCTTCGTCGTGCTCAACTCGCCGCTGATTGCGCTCGTGCCGACCGGACTGGCGGCACGCTTTGCGCAGCTGCCGCGGCTACGCATTCACGAGCCGCCCGTTCAGTTCCCGACCTTCTCCGTGTCGATGGCGTGGCATCCGCGCGTTCATCATGAGCCCGGTCATCGCTGGCTGCGCGATTTGATTACCGCCTCGGCGCAGGAAACGCGTCAGTTCATCGAGAAGTCGCCCGCATTCGCGGCCTGCATGTCCGACATCAACACGAGCGATTGACCGGCGCTCCCTCGCTCTTGTCAGATCGCCGCAGCGGTCTCAGCACCGCTCCACATAGAATTCTCAAACGGGGGACTTAGATGCTCGATCCGCGCTCTGCGGCTGGCGGACCGGCGGCGACAACTACGACGCAACCAGCGCCCGCGCGACGCTACTACCTGCTCGCGCTGCTCACGCTCCTCAATATCCTGCTCGTGCTCGACAAGATCGTGCTCAGCATTCTGATCGAGCCGATCCGCGCCGAGTTCGGCCTGTCCGACGGCCAGCTCGGTGCGCTAATGGGACTTGTTTACGCGGTATTCATGGGCGCAGCAGGCCTGCCGCTCGGCATGCTTGCCGACCGCGTCAATCGCCGCAACCTGGCCGCAATCTGCTTGAGCGCATGGTCGGCGATGACGCTCGCCTGCGCGGCTGCACAGAATCTCTGGCACCTCATTCTCGCGCGCATCGGCGTCGGCGTCGGCGAGGCCGGCGGCGGCCCGACGGCCGTCTCGATGATCGCCGATACGTTCGAGCCGCGTCGGCGCGCAACCGCCATGGCGGTCTTCGCGACGGGCACGCAACTCGCCGCGCTCGTGAATCTCACCTTCGCAACTCAGATCGCGCACAACTATGGCTGGCGCATGACGCTCGTCGCAGCAGCGCTCCCGGGTTTCGCGCTCGCGCTCCTCCTGGTGACCACCGTACGCGAACCGCAGCGCGGCCTAGCCGATCGTGCGCGCGCTTCCGAGAGCGCCTCGCCGCTCAAGGAAACATTGGCGTACGTGTGGCAACAGCGCTCGCTGCGTCATCTCCTTATCGGCGCGACGCTCTGCTACATCGTCGTCGCCGGAATGGGCTCGTGGCATTTTTCGTTTCTCGTGCGCAGCCACGAGCTGCACTTGCACGAAGTCGGCCCCATCATCGGCCTCGGCATCGCCGCACTCGGCATCGCCTCCAATCTGTCGTCGGGAATCCTTTCGGATTTCCTCGGCACGCGCGATGAGCGCTATCGCACCCGTCTGATCGGCACCGCGGCATTGATCACCCTCGGGATCGGCAGCTGGTCGATTCTCACGAGAAATCCGCATGGCGCATTGGCCGGCGTTGTCGTTTTCGCGGTGGCCGTGATGTTCTGGTTTCCGACCGTTGCCGCCTTGACCCAGGGTCTCGTCGGACCGCGCATGCGTTCGACCATCGCGGGACTGTTGTTCCTGCTGTCCAATCTCATCGGTTACGGCATCGGCCCGCTACTCATCGGCGGCCTGAGCGACGTACTGGCCCCGACATTCGGCGAGCATTCGCTGCGCTACGCGATGATCGCCGTGCTCGGGCTGCTCGGTTGGGCAGCGGTCCACTTTTTCCTGTCCGGCCGCGATCTGCGCAAGAACCTCGCGACCGCGCTCGCCGCGACACACTCGATCGACGAGCGCACTTAGCGCTCGTCGTCAGTCATGCCGTGCGTTGTCTATGCAACGTTGGAATACCCAACATCACATACATGCATGCCGACTTTGTGATGACTCAACCTAAGATCGCACCATCGAATTGCTCAAGCGATTGTTCGCTTTGCGGATGATCGTAGCTGAATGCCAGCGCGCCGAGCTCGGCGCCACGTCTCGGGGGAAGCTCAACGTGAGTCACGCTATTAAGAGGTATGTCTATAACTTCGGTCTGCTCTCGCTTGCCTATGCCTGCACGGCCGGCACGGCGCTCGCGCAGGAGACTGCGGAGGATGCAAACTCGGCCGAAATGCCGGTCGAGAGCATCGTCGTGACCGGAACGCGCATTCGCGGCGCCGCTCCCGTCGGTGCGCCGGTGCTGTCGATCGGTCAGGCGGAGATTCAGAATTCCGCTGCCACGACGCTTACCGAGGTGCTGCGCAACGTCCCGCAAGTGGCGAACCTGGGCGCCGACGACAGCCGCTTCAACGCGAATCAAGGCGCGAACGGCAACATCACCGCCGGCTCGGCCATCAACCTGCGCGGTCTCGGCCCCGACGCAACGCTGAGTTTGATGAACGGGCGACGCCTGCCGATTTCCCCGTCGCTCGGCACAACCGCCGGTACGGGCGCGTTCGACGTCTCGCTCGTGCCGCCCGCCGCGATCGGTCAGCTCGAAATCATGGCGGACGGCGGCTCTGCGCTGTACGGCGCCGATGCCGTGGGCGGCGTCGTCAACATCATCATGCGCAATCCGTTCGACGGCCTCGAGGTCGGTGCGCGCCAGGGCTGGGCGGATGGTTTCGACACCACGTCCTTCGACGGCGCTTTCGGGCGCACTTGGGGTTCGGGCGGATTGATGATCGCTGCGCAGTGGCAGCATCGCGATAATCTCCCTGCATCCAAGCGCAGCTACTTCACCGACGATCTGCGTCCCTATGGCGGCACGGACGGTCGCTCCTACAGCGCTGCGCCGGGCAATGTCGTGGTCGGCGGCGTACGCTACGCGATCCCGCAAGGACAGGACGGCACGAACCTGACGCCGGCGGATCTCATTGCCGGCACAGCCAATCGCCAGAGCACTCATCAAGGTGCGGATGCGCTGCCCGAGCAGGAACGTCGCTCCGTCGCAATCAATTTCAATCAAGACCTGACCGACTCGCTGCGCTTCAAGGCACAAGGTTTGTACGCGGTGCGCGAATCCGAACGCAGCTCAGGTCCCGGCAACTTCCTGCAAACGTTGACGGTGCCGAACACCAATCCGTTCTTCGTGCACCCGACGAATCCGGCCGCGCCCTCGGTTTCGGTGGCGTACAACCTGCAAGCTGACTTCGGCAATCAAGTGCGTACCGCTTCCGAGCGCGTTGCCTATCTGACGGCCGGACTCGAGCTCGATCTCGGTTCGTCGTGGACCGCAGAGCTCTTCGGCAGCTATGGCTACAACCATCAAGCGACGCTGCGCAACGAGATCAACAGCCGCGCCATGGCGGCTGCGCTGGCCGACAGCAATCCTGCAACGGCCTTCAATCCGTTCGGCGGCGGCGGCAACAACAATCCCGAAACGCTCGCGAAGATCCGCGCCGTCAACGGCATCAATTGGGACTACGAGCTGCAGCATGTCGGCTTGAGCGCGAATGGCGGCCTCTTCGAGCTGCCCGGCGGCGAGGTCAAGCTTGCCGTGGGTGTCGAACATCTGCGCAGCGAGCTCGGCACGTTCGAACGTCGCAACACCGGCACGCCCGATACGAGCACGTTCGCCATCACCGACGTGAGCGGCGTGCGCCGCTTGAAGTCCGCTTACGCCGAGTTGCTCGTGCCGATCGTCGGCGCCGGCAACGCGATTCCGGGCATCGAGAAGCTCTCGTTGTCGCTGGCCGGGCGTCATGACGATTACAGCGACGTGGGCACGACGACCAATCCGAAGTTCGGCTTGAACTGGACGCCGACGCCTGGCGTGAACGTCCGCGGCAGCTACGGCAAGTCGTTCAAGGCGCCCGCAGGCCCCGGCGCCGACAAGGGCCTCGTGATCTCGGTGCAAGACTTCGTCGATCCGACTGCGCCCGGCGGCACGACGCGCACGCTGTGGGTACGCAGCGGCGTCGAAGGCCTGCGTCCTGAGACCGCGACGATCTGGTCGCTCGGCGTGGATCTCAGTCCGATCAGCCTGCCGGGGCTCGATCTGTCGCTCAACTACTTCAACATCGACTATGAAGATCGCATCGCGGCGCCGGGCAACGATACCTCGCCGCTCACGAAGGAAGCGATCCTGTCCGAGTTCATCGTTCGCAATCCTTCGGCGGATCTCGTCAACTACTTCCTGTCGATGCCCACGTACACGGGCCTGCCGCAGGATCCGGCGACGATTCTCGCGTTCGTCGACGGCCGGCCGCGCAACATCGGTCGCGTCAAGACGAGCGGTATCGAGATGGCGGCGAGCTATCGCTGGTCGAGCGGCGCGAACAACTGGACCGTCGGCCTCGATGCGCAGCACGTGCGCAACTTCGAGCAATCGTTGATTCCGTCGCTGCCGCTGGTCGACTACGTGAACACGCTCGATTATCCGCTCGAGTGGTCGGGGCGCGGTCGGCTTGCCTGGTCGCGCGGCAATCTTGCTGCGACGGCGTACGTCAATTACGCGGGCAGCTACGACAATCTCGCCGTCACGCCGAAGCAGAAGATCGATTCGTACACCACGGTCGATCTTTCGCTGCGCTACACCCTCGATGGGAATCACGCGCTGCTGCAGGATCTCACGATTGCGCTCGACGTCGTGAATCTGTTCGACGAAGAGCCGCCCGTCGTGCTGAACGGCACGCTCGCGTTCGACCCGCAGGTCGCAAGCGCCATCCAGCGGCAGGTCTCCGTCGGAATCCGCAAGCGCTGGTGAGGCGTGCGCCGTGGCGTTCTCGCGGCGTCATCTAGTCAAAGGCGCGATTGCCGCGCCCGTTCTGGGCGCGGCTTTCCTCGAGGCACAGGCTCGTGCCCCCTCCGTGAGCGATCGAGTCGATCCCGACTCGGTCGCTTTCTTGTCGGAACAGCTCGCTGCTTTCGCAGCGAAGCTGCGCTTCGACGATCTCCCCGACGTCGTCGTCAAGAGCGTGCAACGCTCCATCATGGATGCCGTCGGCGTAAGCCTTGCGGCATCCGGCTTGGAGCCCGTGTGCCGACCGTTCATCGAACTTGCGCGCACGCTCGCAGGTCAGGGACGCGCCCACGTGCTCGGCTGCAATTTCACCGCACCGGCTGCGTACGCCGCGCTCGCGAACGGCGCCATGGCGCACGCGCTCGACTACGAAGACGTGCATGAGCCGTCATCGACGCATCCCAACGCCGCGCCGGTTGCCGCCGCGCTCGCACTGGCCGAGGAGCTCGGCAATGTCGACGGTAAGCGCCTCATCGCCGCAGTCGCCGCCGGCAGTGAAGTCGCCATCCGGCTTGCGCTTGCTCGCACCGACGATTGGACGCGCCACGGCTGGTATCTCCCGCCGATCGTGGGCGCCTTCGGCGCAGCGGCAACAGCCGCCAATTTGCTGGGACTCGACGCGAAGCAGACGCTCGCCGCGTTCTCGCTGACGCTGTGCCAGTCCTCGTGCAGCGCCGAGATCTTGCACAGCCCCGCCGCCGACATTCGCGCCATTCGCGACGGCTTTGCAGCACAAGCCGGCGTTGTTTCCGCGCAGCTGGCGCGCAACGGCGTCACGGGCTTCGATCGCCCCATCGAAGGCAAGGCGGGCTTCTACACCATGTTTGCACGCGGCCTGTATCGCCCCGAGGTCGTGATCGACGGGCTCGGCGCGCGCTTTCACAATGCCGACATCGCCTTCAAAGCGTGGCCATCGTGTCGCGGCACGCACTTGTACGTTCAAGCCGCCATCGACTTGCACAGGGCGGGCCTGACGGATCCTGCAGAGATCATCTGCACGATCACGCCGCGGAATGCCGAGCTCTGCACGCCTGAAAAGCAGCAACCGGTCAGCGCCATCGACGCGAAGTTCAGCATTCCTTTCTCCGTGGCGACTGCCCTGCGCACGGGCGAGGTGACGCTGGCCTCGTTCAGCGCCGCAGCGCTCGCCGATCCCGCGACGCTCGCGCTGGCCGCGCGGGTACGCCCGGTCTTCGACGCTGAGCGCGCACGGCCCGTCAGCGCCGGCGGTGGAACCGTCGTCGAGGTCGTCATGTCCAATGGCATGCGCCATCGACGCTCCGTCCAACACCTGCGCGGCTCGGTGGAAGACCCGATGAGCGATCGCGAGCTGCGCGACAAATTTCTCGACTGCGCGCTGATGAGCGCATCGCGCCCACGGCGCCAACGCCTCGAACAACTTGCGGATGCGCTGCAGTCGCTGCGCGCCGTGAAAGATGTTAGAAGCCTGCTCGTAAACGTATGACGATCTTCTCCTCCACACGCGCGCTCGTCGCCTTCCCGATTGCGCTCGCGCTCCTCTGCAGCGCGAGCGTCGCGAGCGACACGCAGGCGCCAAGCCAAGACGCCGTCTACATCGACGCCAAGCAGCGCTGGTGGAAGCCTGGCGAAGCGCGGCGCTGGCACGAGAGCATGCGTTTCGAAGGACGCACGGCGGACGTCGAGATCATCAGCCCCGACATCGACTTCGACGCCGCAACGCACCCATTCTTCGCGCCGCTCGGCACGAACGGGCGCGCATGCGTCACGTGTCATCAGCCTGCCGACGGCATGAGCCTGTCGCTCGATTCCATTCGCGAGCAATGGCAGCGCACGAAGGGACGCGATCCGTTGTTCGCCATGATCGACGGCGCGAACTGCCCTGATGCCGAGCCCGGCAAGCCGCAATCGCATTCGCTGCTGCTCGAACGCGGTCTGTTCCGCATGCCGCTGCCGTGGCCACCGAAGCTGCCCGAGGGCGAGACGCTCGAGTTTTCGATCGAGGTCGTGCGCGATCCGACCGGATGCAATACCAGCCCGCGATTTGGGCTGAAGAGCGACAACCCGACGATTTCCGTGTTCCGCCGACCGCGGCCGGTCGCCAATCTGCGCTACATCCTGACCGTACCGAACCTCTTCAACATCAAGACAGGCGTGCCGGTCATGCGCGATCCGGAAACCGGCGAGCGCGCGAACATGAACATGCTCGCCGATGCACGCGTGCTGACGCCGCGCGCGCAAGCGCGCGATGCCGCCAAGAACCACCTGCAGATCGTCTCTCCGTTGAGCGAGGAGCAGGTCGCGACGCTCGATCGCTTCCAGCGCGGCATCTACATGGCGGCCGTCCGCCACCGCACGGGTGGCGCACTCGATGCAGCAGGTGCGACGGGCGGCGCCAGCGCGGTCGTCACGGGCCTACCGCTGCTCGGCGATTTCATCGAACGGCGCGTATTTCACTATTTCGATCCGTGGAAACGCCCGGATGTGCCGGCCGACACCGCCGCAGAACGCGCATTCCGTGAATCGGTGGCGCGCGGCGAAGAGATCTTCATGATGCGGCCGTTCTATATCCGCGACGTCACGCATCTCAACACGATCATCGGCATGGGCAATCCGATCAAGCGCACGTGCGCGACGTGCCACAACATGCAGCACGTCGGCATCGACGGCGCGCCCGGATGGATGGACCTCGGCACGAATACGCTGCCCTATGCGGAAAAGACCGAGGATCTGCCCCTTTTCAAAGTCACCTGCTCCGCCGAGGCGCGCCCGCATCCGTATCTCGGCCGCACGATCTACACGACCGACCCCGGACGCGCGCTCATTACGGGCAAGTGCGTCGATGTCGGCGCCATCAATCTGCAACAGATGCGCGGCTTGGCCGAGCGTGCGCCGTATTTCGCCAACGGCTCGGCCGCCGATTTGATGGAAGTCGTCGAGTTCTACGATCGACGTTTCGACATGAAGCTGACCGAGCAGGAAAAGCAGGATCTCGTCAATTTCATGAGCGCACTATGATGATGAGAATGCGCCTGTATGCATCGGGGCTCGCGCTGCTCGGCGCTGCGTGCACGGCAATCGCCGCCACACCCGACCGCTATTTGAGCTTCGTCACCTGTCCGATCATCCGCGACACGGAGCTGCCGTGCTGGCTCGCCGAATACGAGGGCGAGCTGTACTTCCTCGGCATGCAGGGCGACAGCGCCTCGGCCTTCAATTCGCCGCAGCTCAAACATCGCGCGCTCATCGAAGCCAAAGTCGGGAGCGGCGAGCGCATCTGCGGCGGCATCCCGCTCGAATCCGTACACGTTTCGGTCATGCAGGAAATCGATTCTTCCTGCGAGACGATCCTTCCCGCAGAAGGATTCACGCCGCCGCCTTACGAGCGCGGCCCGGGCCCTGCCGTGCGCCCGCATCCGGCCGCGCCGCGCAAGGATCCTGCGCCGCCGTATACGGCGCAGGAATACGTGCTGGAATTCGAGTTCGACAACGAATTTCTCGCTCGACGCAATACGCGCAAGCTTGAAGAGCTCGTGCGCTTCGTCGAGCTGAGCAAAGCACGCGCGGTGCGTATCGAAGGCACGCGCGCGATCTCGCTCTTGAGCGACGGCACGCGCCTGGTCGAGAGCGAGACGATCGCCAAACGGCGCGCCGAGCGAGTCGCACGCATCCTCGTCGATCTCGGCATACCGACGAGCATGATCGAAACGCGCTGGTCGGCAGAGCCGCTACCCGGTAACGGTATCGACGATTACACGAGACGGCGGGTCACGATTCGCGTGGAGGTCGGCGCGGCCGCGCCCTGAGGCTCTCAGGCCTCAAAGCGCGCTTTGATCTCGGGCGGGATCGGCACCGCCTTGATGCCGCCCTTGCCGTCGCGCGCCACCCATACGCGCGTCTCGCGGAACTCGACCGCGAGCGTGCCGTCTTCTTTTAGCAGACGATGCCGCACGTCGAAGCTCGCGCGGCCGCATTTCTCGACGGTGGACTCTATGGTCACGTCGTCGCTGAACGTACAGGAGCCTTTGAAGTCCGCCTCGACGTGCACGACCGGAAAGCCCGCAATCTCGTACTTCTCGAGCAGCGCGGCCTTCTTGAGCCCGAGCGTTTCGAGCATCGCAATGGTCGCGTTGTCGAACATGGCGAAATAGCGCGGGAAATAGACGATCCCGGCCGGATCGCAATCGCCCCACGGGATACGGAATTGAATACGACTTGACAGCATAGGGCCTCGAGAGACGCCGATCAGAACGGACGCCACGGCGCAGGCGTTTCGATTGCGCGCGGCGCAGTGATTCTACGTCGCATGCTCACCGCCGACACCGGCGGATTCCACGATCGTTATCGGGACAACCACCATGGTCCGCAACTGCAATCGCGGCGTTTTGGTCTAAGGCGGAGCAGGAATCGCGGCAACGATTGCATCGTCAGCCGACGCACGCAGCCTTCGCCCGAGCGGACATTGAGCTCGGATTCGGCTCGCACGCGGCGTTCAACGGCCTCGCAGAGCGCTCGCGCGTCTGCGTTGACCGCGAGCAGACGCGGACGCGAGCGCTCTTGCTTCGATGCGCGCGTCTACCGCGGCGAACGCAGCGGCGTGATTCGCCAAGGTTATTCGCCAGCTACATAACGGATATTCGAGAATGCATCACGGAATGTATGTACCTCTGCATACATTGTCGGCCACACTTCCCCATCGTCACCAACACAAACCCGTCAACTGGGGGACTTTTCTGTGACTTTGAAGCAACACTCACGCCCACGGGCGTCCCGTGCCAGCTCGCGCTTCGTGCGTAGCACACTCGCGCTGGCCCTTCTGCCAGCCCTGAGCATGGCGCAGGACAACACCGAGATCGTGGAGCTGGAAGAGCTGGTCGTAACCGGCAGCCGCATTCGCGGCGTCGATGTCGTCGGCTCGAGCAGCATTTCGCTGGGCCGCGAATTCATGGACGTCACGCCGGCGATCACGACCACGGACCTGATGCGCAACGTGCCGCAGATCATCAACCTCGGTGCCGACGAGACGCACCGCGGCGTGCAGGGCGGACAAGGCAACAGCACGTTCTCGAGCGGCGTCAATCTGCGCGGCATCGGCGGCAACACGACCCTGCTGCTGTTCGACGGCCGCCGTATGGCGCCGCAAGGTGCGCGCGGCGTCTACTACGATCCCAACCACATTCCGACGATTGCCATCGAGCGCGTCGAGGTCGTGCCGGACGGCGCTTCGGCGATCTACGGTTCGGATGCGATCGCGGGCGTCGTGAACCTCATTCCGCGCAAGGACTATGTCGGCGCCGAAGTGCGTGCACAGTACGGCTTTGCGGACGACTACGAGAAGTACTCGTACTCGGCCATCGCCGGCCTCGATTGGGATTGGCTGGGCGGCGGTAACGTCGTCGTTGCCGTCGAGCGCTCCGGCCATCCGAGCCTGCGCGGCGAAGATCGCGATTTCTATTCGTCCGACCTGCGCTCGCGCGGCGGCGGCGATTACCGCACGAATCTCTGCAACCCCGGCACGATCGTCGTCGGCGGCCAGACCTATGCGATCCCCGCCGGACAGAACGGGATCGGCCTCGATCCCGCTTCGCTGGTGGCGGGCACCCAGAATCTCTGCGATGACGCGAAGTACACCGATCTCATCCCGGATCAGCAGCGTGACAGCGTGTTCCTGAATGTGACGCAGCGGCTCACCGACTCGGTCGAGGTGTTTGCGCAGGGCTTCTACTCGGAGCGCGAGTTCCTGATCCGCGGCATGCTGAAGAACTCCGTCGCGCGTGCCTCGCTCACCGTGCCGAACACGAATCCGTACTTCGTGTCGCCGGTTCCGGATGCCACGTCGGTGCTGGTGCACTATCGCTTCCCGGAAGAGTTCGGCATCAGCTATCAGAACGGTTACGACCGCACGTATCAGATCAGCGCTGGGGCGACAGTGGATCTGCCGGCTGAGTGGAAGCTCTCCATCACGGCGGGCTACGGCGACAACTCGAGCCTGTTCCGCGACAACAATCTCGTCGACACGGCGACGCTCAACGCGGCGCTGCGCGGCAGCGATCCGGCCACGGCGCTCAATCCGTTCGGCGAAGGCGCCATCTCGTCGGAAGCCGTGTATGCGGCGCTGCGCTCGTACACGACCAACTACTCGTACAACACGCGCAAGACGGCCTCGATCGATGCGGACGGTCCGCTCTTCGATCTGCCTGGCGGCACGGTGCGCATCGCGGTCGGCTACGACCACCTCGAGGACATTCACTCGGGTCTGCAACGCGCCACGTCGGGCGTCGAAACCCCGCGCGGCATGGACCGCTCGGTCGATAGCGCCTATGCAGAGTTGTACGTGCCGGTCGTAGGCCACGCGAACGCCGTCGCGGGCGTTGCCGGCCTCGATCTGTCGTTGGCGGTGCGCTACGACGATTACAGCGACGTCGGCTCGACCACCAATCCGAAGTACGGCGTGACCTGGACCGTGTTCGACAATCTGCGCGTGAAGGCGAGCTACGGCGAATCCTTCCGCGCGCCGACGCTGGGCGACGTGGTGCCGGAGATCCTCATCTATCAGCGTGAGCTCGTGGATCCGACCTCGCCGACCGGCATGTCGACGGGCCTGCTCTACAGCGGCGGCAATCCGAACCTCAAGCCGGAAACGGCGACGACGCGTTCGTTCGGTGTGGAGTACGAACCGCTCGCCCTGCCGGGCGCGCGCATCGCGCTCAACTACTTCGAGGTCGATTATCGCGATCAGACGGTTGCGCTCTACGGCTTGGCCAACTCGCTGCTGCAGTCGCCCTATTACGCACAGTACATCGTGCGTAATCCCACGGCGGCGCAGATCGACGAGTTCCTCGCAGGCGGCCGCGTGAACGGCGCCATCAATCCGGCGGTCGTAACGTTCCTGGGCTACACGCAACAGCAGAACTTGGCGATCACCAGGGCGGCGGGCATCGACTACGAGCTCAGCTATCGCTGGGATACCGACATCGGTAGCTTCTCGGCGGCAGTGTACGGCACGGAGTTCACGCGCTACCTGACGGCGGCTGCGGCTGGCGCGCCGGAAGACGACATGCTCGACAAGATCGACAATCCGCCGAAGACGCGCCTGCGCGCCGACCTCGGCTGGGACAACGGCCCGTGGCGCGTGTCGACCCGCTTCACGTGGATCGGCGCGTACGAGAACCATCTCGTTCGTCCTTCGCAGCGCGTCGGCGCCACGAAGGTGGTCGATCTGCACGCCGACTATCGGTTCGACAACGACACCGGTCCGCTTGCCAACGTGATGGTTGCGCTCGACGTCGAAAACCTCTTCGACACCGAGCCGGAGTTCGTCGACATCCTCGGCGGCTTCGACGCTCAGGTCGCAAGCGCAATCGGCCGCATGGTGAGCTTGTCGGTTCGTAAGAGCTGGTAAGAGTCGTCACCGAAAGGGCGCCCGCCGCAAGGCGGGCGCTTTTTTTGCGCGCTCAAAAAGACGAATTAGTTGTCGCGCGCGCAGCAAGCACGAATACGTCTCGAGCCGCTCTCACACGCCGCCTGAGCGCGCACCCGCACAAAGAGCGTGAACAATACGGAGCTGCGTCACGCGCCCGACAATGCGCGAGCTAGGCACACAACGAGCTCGCGCAAGACTCGCGTCGAACGGCGCGAACCAACGAGCTTGACGACGGGAAACGTCTGCGGGTTTCGAGCGACGACAGACTACGGCCTAGAGCCAGCAGCGTGCCGCAGGAGGGAGATGGCGCGCCCGGAAGGATTCGAACCTCCGACCTCATGGTTCGTAGCCATGCGCTCTATCCAACTGAGCTACGGGCGCTTGCGTAAGCGTCGCGATAGTTTACCTGGATTCCGTGCGCTTGGCGCGCTCGGATGCGTGATTTTGCATATCCATGCTGAGTGCCCCGCGGGGCAATCGCTCGATCGCTATCGCTTCGATCTCGCGGTTGTTCGAATCGCTTCCGACGATTCTAGTGAGCATTCGAGCTCGTCATGCACTGCTGCAACGAACCCAAGCGCTCACGCGCTGGCGCGATAGTTTAACTGTTGCACATCGACTTTGCGCACGGCGCTGCTTGCCGTCGCACCGCTCGACCGCTATCGCGCCGATCGAGCCATCGCATTCCTCAAGTGTGGCGGAGAGAGAGGGATTCGAACCCTCGATGGGCTTTTGACCCATACACCCTTAGCAGGGGTGCGCCTTCGACCACTCGGCCATCTCTCCGCTGCCAATTTCCAACGTCGTCTCGCCGAGTGGCGGAAGTCGCACGCCCACGGGGTGCGCGTGACTTCGTACATCCATGTACTCCGCCCCTTCGGGGCCATCGACTCGGATCGCCGAGTCGATGTTCAAATTCGCCCCCGGCGAATTTAGTCGACCACTCGGCCATCTCTCCGCTACCAATTTCCAACGTCGTCTCGCCGAGTGGCGGAAGTCGCACGCCACAGGTGCGCGTGACTTCGTACTTCCCTGCACTCCGCCCCTTTTCGGGCCTCCCCTCGGCTCCGCCGAGTCGACTGCCGCGGAACGCCCCAGCACGCCGATTCGAACGGACGCGGACCCACTTGCCGGCACCGCTCGGGCGCCTCAAGGCGCCGTCCAGGACACCCCTGGACCGGCCGCAGGCTGGGCCCACGAAAGGCCGGCAAGAATACTGGCGAAGGAGAAGTACGTAAAGACTTGCGAGAATCGGAAAGGGGGTAGCAAACCGCGGAGTGGCGCTGCCGCGTCACCCCGCGGCGCTAATCGCGTGATCTCGACTTATGAGCCCGAGCCTGCCAGGGGACGCTTCACTGCGCCACCAGCCGCCTGCTCCTCGCGCTTGATGCGCTCGTAGATCTCTTCGCGATGGACGGCAACTTCCTTCGGTGCGTTCACACCTACGCGGACTTGATTGCCTTTGACGCCTAGCACGGTCACTGTGATGTCGTTACCTATCATCACGGTTTCACCGACGCGCCTTGTCAGGATCAACATAGTCAGCTCCTTGCTTGGTCAGCCGAGAGGCTTGAGGCAGCTCGCCGGCAGTGGAATCACTGCCCTCCTACAGCTCACTGCATCATCCACTCGTCGATGAGGTTAGGCTACTGCAGCACGTAGTGGGGATCGGGATTTCCCTGATAAATCGAATATTCCCTCACAAGAAAAGAAAATTTTCTTGTGTTATGTCCTCATCGCATCGCACGTATGAAAGCGCGCGCAAAGCGAACACGTGCGACGGCATCAATTCCTTCGTCGCGCGCGCTCGAATGTAAATCCCGACGACACTGCGCATACCTCAAGCAGAACGCTCGAGACGCTGCGATTGCACCCACGGCACCACAGCCGCCAACGCAGCATCGAGCTGCGAAGGATCGTTGCCGCCTGCTTGCGCAAGGTCGGGACGACCGCCGCCGCGTCCGCCGACTTTCTGCGCGACGACATTGACGAGCTCGCTCGCTTTGAGCGTCGCGGTCTGATCGGACGTCACGCCTGCGATCAAGATGACTTTGCCGTCCTGCACCGACGCGAGCACGATCGCTGCCGACTTGAGCTTGTTCTTGAGCTGGTCGACGGCTTCGCGCAAAGCAGGTGCGTCGGCTCCGTCCACCCGCGTCGCAACGACCTTGATCCCGCCGACGTCCACCGCGGTGCTCGACAGATCGTTGCCCTGCCCGCTCGCGAGCTTCGACTTGAGCGCGGCCACTTCTTTCTCGAGCTTGCGCTGACGTTCGATGAGCTGCTTGACCTTGTCTTCGACGTCGTCGCGGCCGGCTCTGACGAGCTGCGCCACTTCGCGCAATCGCCGCTCGGACTCCGCCACGTATTCGTACGCCTTCTCGCCAGTCACGGCTTCGATGCGGCGCACGCCTGCCGCAACGCCGCTTTCGCTCACGATCTTGAACAATCCGATGTCGCCGACGCGCTTGACGTGCGTGCCGCCGCAGAGCTCGACAGAGAAATCGCCGAAGCTGAGCACGCGCACTTGTTCTTCGTACTTCTCGCCGAAGAGCGCCATCGCGCCCGAAGCGACGGCATCCTCGTACTTCATCAGCTTGGTTTCGGCTGCGGTGTTCGAGCGAATGACCGTATTGACGAGCCGCTCGATCTCCTGCAGTTCGGCCGCGCTGACGGCCGCGAAATGCGAGAAATCGAAACGTAGCCGGTCGGGCGCGACCAGCGAGCCTTTCTGCGTCACGTGCGTGCCGAGCACCTTGCGCAGCGCCGCATGGAGCAGGTGCGTCGCAGAGTGATTGCTCATGATCGCAACACGCCGCTCGGCATCGACGCGCGCCTCGAGCTGATCGCCAACTTTGATCTCGCCGCGCGCGACACGCCCGATATGCACGTGCGCATGGCCGAGCTTCTGCGTGTCCTCGACAGCAAATTCCGTCGCGCTCGTCAGACCGATCAGTGACCCGGTATCGCCGACCTGCCCGCCGCTTTCGGCATAGAACGGCGTGTGATCGAGCACGACCTGACCGGACTCGCCTTCCCGCAAGACCTCGACGCGCTCCTTCCCTTTGAAGAGCGCGACCACCGTGCCGCGGTCGACGAGGTGCTCGTAGCCGCTGAATTCCGTGCGGCCATCGATGGTGACGCCTGCGCGCAGATCGACACCGAACTTGCTCGCCGCACGGGCGCGCTCGCGCTGCGCCTCCATCGCCGCCTCGAAACCTTTCTGATCGATGACGAGCCCGCGCTCGCGCGCGATGTCCGCTGTCAGATCGACCGGGAACCCATATGTATCGTAGAGACGGAAAACGGTCTCGCCGGGCAGCTCATTGCCCTGCACCGACGCAATCGCCTGCTCGAGCAGCGCCATGCCTTGCGACAACGTTTCGGCAAAGCGCTCCTCTTCCTGCTTGAGCACGCGCTCGACGTATGCTCGCTGCGTCTTGAGCTCTGGGTACGCATCGCCCATCTCCTGCTCGAGCGCGCCGACGAGCGTGTGGAAGAACGGCTGCGTCTGCCCGAGCTTGTAGCCGTGACGGATCGCGCGCCGAATGATTCGGCGCAGCACGTAACCGCGGCCTTCGTTGGACGGCAGCACGCCGTCGGCGATGAGGAACGAACAGGCGCGGATGTGATCGGCGATGACGCGCAGCGAGCTCGACGAGAGATCCTTCGTGCGCGTTGCCTCGGCAGCCGCCTTTATCAGATTTACGAATAAATCGATCTCGTAGTTCGAATGAACGCCCTGCATCACGGCAGCGGTGCGCTCGAGCCCCATTCCCGTATCGACGGACGGCTTCGGTAGCGGCGTCAGCACGCCGTCTTCCGAGCGGTCGAACTGCATGAACACGAGATTCCAGATCTCGATCCAGCGATCGCCGTCCGCATCGGGCGAACCGGGCGGGCCGCCGGGAATGTGCGCGCCGTGGTCGTAGAAGATCTCGCTGCACGGACCGCACGGACCGGTCTCGCCCATTTGCCAAAAGTTGTCCGAGCCGCCGCCCGGCTTGTCGCCGATGCGCACGATGCGATCGGGCGCCAGACCGACGTCCTTGTGCCAGACTTCGTAGGCTTCCTCGTCGGTGTGGTAGACCGTGACCATCAGCCGCGCCGGATCGATGGCAAGCCAGTCCTTGCCGGTCACGAACTCCCACGCGAAGCGGATCGCGTCGCGCTTGAAGTAATCCCCGAAGCTGAAGTTCCCCAGCATTTCGAAGAACGTGTGGTGACGCGCCGTGTAGCCCACGTTCTCAAGGTCGTTGTGCTTGCCGCCGGCGCGCACGCAGCGCTGCGCCGTCGCCGCGCGGGTATAGCTACGCTTGTCCTTGCCGAGGAACACGTCCTTGAACTGCACCATCCCCGCATTCGTGAAGAGCAGCGTCGGATCGTTTCCCGGGACGAGCGAGCTCGACGGAACGATTTGATGGCCCCGTTCACGGAAGAATTGCAGGAACAGCGAACGAAGCTCTGCGCTAGAAAGGCGCTTGGTCATAAGAGACGTTCAGAAAGTCTGGGGTTGCGATTAGTCAGCGACGCATCCGCGTCCACGGCTCTACAGGATCACACATGCCGCCGCTCGTCCAAGTCGCGCTGTCGATCGGCCGCATCCAAACCGCCAATGCCTCTGAGGCACTGGAGGCCGTGTGCGGCGGTCGGATGCTCGCGGGCTCGTAGGGAGCGTCAGGGCAGCGGCGGCGTCAATCGAGCCAACCTGGATCGGAGGAGTCCGGGTCGTGCTCCGGCGCGCCTCCATCCCCACCGCCCAGCGCGGCACGAATCTGATCGGCTGTAAACCCGCGATATTGAAGGAATCTGGCTTGCTTTGCACGCTCTGGGAGGGTGCGGGGGGGCTTGCTGCCGAACTTGCGTGCCCGGACCTCCCGCGCAAGCTGCCCGAAATCGACTTCCGCCGCCTCCAGCGCGCGGTCTACGGCCTCGGCATCGACGCCTTGCTGGCGCAGCTCGGCCCGGATGCGGACGGGTCCCTGTCCGCGCCGGATATGACTTTGTACGAAGCTTGCGACGTAGCGCTCGTCCGAGACCAGGCGCTTCGCGGCAAGCCGGGCGACGACTTGTTCGACATCCTCGGCCGCGTGCCCCTTGGCGATGAGCTTGCGCTTGAGCTCATCGATGCTGTGCTCGCGCCGCGCCAACAGCCGCACGGCAGCGATCTCGACCTTCTTGGCGGCATCGTCCCGGCCGTCTTGCGGCCGGGGGCGCGAATCGGAACGCTCGCGCATGACCGGAGCGCCGGCCGAGCAGCGCCCAGGCGGCCTCAGACCGCCTCGTCCTTCGCCGCGCCGCGCTTGGCGGGCAGCAGCTTCTCGCGCAGCTTGGTCTCGATTTCTTGCGCGATCTCAGGATGCTGCGTGAGGAACGCGCGCGCATTCTCCTTGCCCTGGCCGATGCGCTCGCCGTTGTAGCTGAACCACGAGCCCGACTTCTCGATGAAGCCTTGCTGCACACCCATGTCAATGATCTCGCCGACCCGCGAGATGCCGGCGCCGTACATGATCTCGAATTCGGCCTCCCTGAACGGCGGCGCCACCTTGTTCTTCACGACCTTGACGCGCGTCTGGTTGCCGATGACTTCCTCGCCGCTCTTGATCGCACCGATGCGGCGGATGTCGAGGCGCACCGAGGCGTAGAACTTCAGCGCGTTACCGCCCGTCGTCGTCTCGGGGTTGCCGAACATGACGCCGATCTTCATGCGGATCTGATTGATGAAGATGACGATGGCGTTCGAGCGCTTGATGTTGCCGGTGAGCTTGCGCAGCGCCTGCGACATGAGGCGCGCCTGCAAGCCGACGTGCGCATCGCCCATCTCGCCCTCGATTTCAGCCTTGGGCGTGAGCGCGGCGACCGAGTCGACGACGATCACGTCGACCGCACCCGAACGCACGAGCATGTCGGTGATTTCGAGGGCCTGTTCGCCCGTGTCCGGCTGAGACACGAGCAGGTCCTTCACGTTGACGCCCAGCTTCTCGGCGTACACGGGATCGAGCGCGTGCTCGGCGTCCACGAAAGCCGCGGTGCCGCCGGCGCGCTGCGCCTCGGCAATCACTTGCAGCGTGAGCGTCGTCTTACCCGAGGATTCAGGGCCGTAGATCTCGATGATGCGGCCGCGCGGCAAACCGCCGACACCGAGCGCGATGTCGAGCCCGAGCGACCCCGTCGAAATCGCTTCGACATCGTATGTGGCGCTCGCATCGCCGAGGCGCATGACCGAGCCCTTGCCGAATTGCTTTTCGATTTGCCCGAGCGCGGCAGCGAGCGCCTTCTTGCGATTTTCTTCCATCGGTGTTCAGCCTCGGTGAGTGAATTTCAGTGACTGGCGGTGATGGGCGAGTATTGTACAGATGAACATGACAGGGCGTGTCATTATCTGGACGGACTGCGCAATTATGAGTCCGAAAAAGCGCGCCGCGGCTGCTCGCTCAGCCACCTTCGTTGCCTACCAACGCCCAGCGCCGCAGTACGGTGTATTCCGAGCCGCCAAGCCCCGGTCGCGATTCCGCGAGCACAAATTCCTGAGCACGCCAACTAACGGGCGCGATCGGTTCTTGCGGCGCACGCACCCGAACGTCGCGCACGAGCGTCACGTGCGGGCGAAACTCTGCTTCGCGCCGAATCTCGAATCGTTCGCGCAAGAGATTGAACCGCAATTGCTCCTCGAGCTGAGCCAGAGTCTGCGGCACCTGACTCGCGGTCAGGCACAGCACGCGCGCTCGCGACCAGACTTCAAGACGATCGAACACGATCTCGAACGGGCGGCCGCGGACGGCCGCCGCGCAATCCTCCACCGCACTGAGGCGCGACTCGGGCACGCTGCCCAAGAAGACCAGCGTCACGTGTAAGTTGCGCGCCGGAATTGCCCGACCGCGGTTCGCGGCGACGTGCGTGCGCATCGTCATCTCGATCGCCTGCTGCGCCGCTTCGGGCGGCCACAGCGCAAAGAACAGGCGCCGCCTCTTCTCGCCGGAAAACGGCCCGCTCGTGCGCGGCTCATTCATCGAGCACCGACAAGATCTCGCGCAACGCGCGCGCCACCGTCTGCCGGCGTACAGCATCGCGGTCGCCCTGAAACTGCTCGCGTACCGCGCGCACGCTAAGGGCCCCCTCCGCGTTGCGCCAAGCCCAGCCGAACCACACCGTGCCGACAGGCTTCCCGGGCTGACCGCCCTCCGGGCCTGCGATGCCCGTCACCGCAACGGCGAGATCGCCGCCCAGCGTTTCGAGCGCGCCCACGACCATCTCGCGCGCCACCTCTTCGCTGACGGCGCCGTGCGCAGCGAGCGTCGCGGCACGCACACCGAGCAGCGCTTGCTTGAGCGCGTTGCTGTACACCACCGCGCCGCCCAAGTACCAAGCTGAGCTGCCAGGCACGTCGGTGATCGCTTTACCGATCCAGCCGCCGGTGCACGACTCGGCGGTCACGAGCCGCCGCTCCGCATCGAGCAAGCGCGCACCAACGCGAACCGCCAGCGCATTCAGTTCTGCATCTGTCGCCATGCGGCGCATGTACCGCCCACACTAACCAGCGTCAAGACACGCTCCGCGCCCCAGCAAAGAACACCACGGATCCCACACTTCCGTTGCTTTATCAACATGTAAGAATGACACGGATTATGCCGACACATGACCGCCCACAGCAAGAAATACTTGCCCTTCCCTCCAGCGAAGGTAAGATCCACTTATAGCAAGCGGGCACGCCAGGAGGCCCGCTCGCCGCGCCAAAACGATCGATGCACCGCACAAGGCGTGGGCATCGAGCTGCGATCGCACGCATAAAACAATCGCGTGCTTGCGAGCCGATTGAAGAACATTCTCATGCGTGGCGCCCGCGGAAAACCTCCGCACAAGCACGTCACGTCTCAGGAAAGTGTGTCGAGCGCGCACTCAGAATAGGGGGCAACGTGCCATGCACCTCGATATCGCTCGCAGCCTTCGCTATCAGGAACGAGTTGCCCTCGTTTGTCTGTGCCTTTTCCTCGCGATGCTGCAAGCCTGCAGCAGCAGCAGCAGCAGCGATCAGTCGCCCGCAAGCTCAACTTCATCCCAGGTCAAAGGCACAGCCACGATTCGCGGCCCACTGGCCAATGCGGAAATTGTGTTGAAGGATCGCAGCGGCCGCATGGCGCGTACGAAAGCCGCTGCTGACGGAACGTTCATCATCGACACCACTGCCCTCTCGCCGCCGTACCTGATCCGCGCAACGCCGGTGGGCAGCAACTACGCACTTTACAGCGCAAGCAATACGGTCGATCCCGACGGCGTCATCAATATCACGCAGCTCACTAATCTCATCGTCCGCACCTGGTATCGCTTCCAACAACATGACGTCGACGCCAGCTTCGAAGCCGGGGACGGCGCGTGGGTAGCACCAATCGCACTCAAACTGATCGGTAACGCCTATGTGCGGATACTTGAACCATGGCTGCACAATGCCGGCGTCGCTGCGGACTTCGACCCCTTCTCCACCGAATTCCTTGCGGACGGCACAGGCATTGACAGCGTCCTGACACAACTCATCGTTCGCACCGACGAGTACCTCTTGGTGATTCAAGGCGACGTAACACAGAGAATCGAGATCGCTGTCGATGCGAGCAGCGGCACGCTCACGGCAGTCTCATCGATCGCCTCTCAAAATGGCACCAGTCGAAGAGTCCTGCAAACCGTGGTGCCAACCACGTCAGATCAACAGCGCGCGGCCGAGGCGATTGACGCGCGCATTGCTGCACTGGGAAACATCATTAGCGAGCGTGGCGAAGCACTGACCGCAGAAGACTTGCTGCCGCTCATCAGCCCCACACTCGTCCACGACGGATTCGATCGAGCGCAGTATGCCGCGTTACTTGCCACCGCCCAGCGAGGGAGGGCGCCGGCCTGCGGGCTGCATCTAATCAACGCACTGGAAGGAGCGCCGGCAATAGCCGATGTGGTCGTGCGTTGCCGCACTTCCCATGAGCAGGGCACGCGAGTTGTCGATGAGCCGATGCGACTCAGCCAAGCAGCAGATTGGCTGATCGAAGGCAATCAGCGACTGGCGCGCCTCGACGTTCAAGCCGAGTGGGTCTCTTGGCAAGGGGCCGTCACGGAGCAGACCGCCACGCTGAAGGTAAGAGCCTCTGCGCTTGCGCCTGCCGGCCAGATTGTGGCGGCCACCGTGCGCGGGCCCGGCATCGCAACGGAGGGGATCGCGCTTGCGCCTGAACGAGGGATCGATCTCATGCTTGCACCGGCTCCGGACAACGCTCTGACGATCCAGCGCGATCAGTTCGCGGCACTCATCGAGGAAGCGGCGCCCCCAACGGACTTGCTGCAGTACGAGTTCGTTCTCACATCCGCCACAGGCGAAGAAGCGCGGCACGTCATCCACGGCGCCTACACAACGGAATCCGTCTCGCTCGTCAACTTGAACGGTTCGGCGCTGCGTGACGCCCGGCTTGGCGAGCCATTGCGAGTCGAGTGGACAGCACC
This sequence comes from uncultured Steroidobacter sp., assembly GCA_938008435.1. Lineage (GTDB taxonomy): Bacteria > Pseudomonadota > Gammaproteobacteria > Steroidobacterales > Steroidobacteraceae > Steroidobacter. The sequence goes on from CALLKK010000006.1 coordinate 269,057, forward strand.
GACAACCTTTGCCGCCAAGAGCATCCAGCTTCAAGCGATTTCCTTCGCTGGCGATGACGAATCCGCGCCAGCCTGCATCGTCAACGGTCCGGCTGTGCCGACTCCTTTAACCGAAGGGACCATCACGATCCCTGCGGAATGCGAAGGAAGCCGACCCGAACGCGTGCTTCTCAACGTGATCGTGACGGGCACCGCCGGCGAGCGCTCCGTCACCGCATATGTTTTCAAGCGAGCCCCGGAGGAATTCGTTCCCACGGTCATGGACTTACCGATCGTGCGCATCATTACCGAAAACCGCGCACCGATCGAAAGCAAAGACGAATACATCCGAGCAACCCTGACCATCGACCCGAACGGCGCGGCATTCGAGGCGTTCAGCGCTCCGTTACGCATCCGCGGCCGCGGTAATAGCACCTGGGCTATGCCGAAGAAGCCTTACAGGCTAAAGCTCGATGAAGCAGCACCGTTGCTCGGCATGCCGGCAAATCGGGATTGGGTAATGCTTGCGAACTACGCCGACAAGAGCCTCTTGCGCACGCATGTAGCCTTCGAGCTCGGCAATCGGGTGGGCTTGGCGTGGTCGCCGCGCTTCCGCTTCGTCGAGGTATTCATTAATGACCAGTACTTGGGTACGTACCAGCTCGGCGAGCAGATCAAGGTCGATACCGACCGGGTCAATATCCCAGAACCGGATGAGGACGACATCGAGGGTAGCGCCCTTACAGGCGGTTACTTGCTCGAAATTGACGAGCGCTTGGACGGCGACGTGTACTTCCGCACACGGCTTGGCGTACCGTTCGTGCTCGACACGCCTGAAGAACCAACTCCTGAGCAGCGGGCTTATATCGAGAGTTACATCCAGCAGACGGAAGACGCGATCTACTCGCCCGACTTCGCCGACCCTGAAACAGGCTACGCCGCTTACATCGACGTCGACTCGTTCATCCACTGGTATCTCGTCAACGAGATCATGAAGAACAACGACGCCATCTTCTTCAGTAGTTGCTGGATGTACAAACAGCGCGACGACAAGCTCTTCATGGGTCCGTTGTGGGATTTCGATATCGCAGCGGGAAACATCAATTACAACAACAATGACGACCCTACCGGCTGGTGGATCCGCAAGGCCCCCTGGATCAATCGACTGTTCGACGACCCCGCTTTCGAAGCACGGGTCAGAAACCGCTGGAGCGAGCTCAAGGCAACTCAGATCGACACGATCCTGGAGTTCATCGACGAGTGGGCCTCGACGCTTTCTCTCGCCGCGTCCAACAACTTCGAGCGCTGGCCGATCCTGGACCAATGGGTCTGGCCGAACGCCGTCGTAACGGGCTCGTACGAAGGCGAGGTCGAATACTTGAGAAGCTGGCTCGAAACCCGCATCGCGTGGATGGACGCGCAGTTCAACCCCTGATCCCTTTGCCGTTATCCGCCCGCCGGGTGCCGCAACTCCTGGAACCGCGGCACCCGGCATGCCATGACCCCTGCCGCTGCCCACGGCCCGCCTGTAGCCCGGCGCCTTCTTTGGTATCGTGCGCGACTTGGCTTTAAGGGTTCGCTTCCGTTTCCGCAATGTCCGCCGCACTCGAATCCCATACTCCAGTGATGCAGCAATACCTGCGCGTCAAAGCGCAGTACCCGGACACGCTGCTCTTCTACCGGATGGGCGACTTCTACGAG
>CALLKK010000007.1 GCA_938008435.1 uncultured Steroidobacter sp.
CTACCGTATCTCGACATCGTACGGCGCGTGAAGGACGAGTTCGGCGTGCCGACGTTCGTCTATCAAGTGAGCGGCGAATACGCGATGCTGGCAGCGGCAGCACAACACGGCTGGCTCGACGAGCGCGCCGTCGTGCTCGAATCGTTGCTGTGCATCCGCCGCGCCGGCGCCGACGGCATCCTCACCTACTACGCCAAGCGCGCAGCGGAGTGGCTGCGAGATCAGCGCGGATACTGACATGAGCGAGACTGGCGCACCCGATCGTTATGCCGTGATCGGCCACCCGATCAGTCACAGCTGGTCGCCGTTCATTCACGGCATGTTCGCCAAACAAACGAATCAGAACATCACGTACGGTCGCATCGACGCGACGCCCGACGCATTCGAGCGCGAAGTGGCCGCGTTCTTCCAAACCGGCGGCAAAGGACTCAACGTGACGGTGCCGCACAAGCAAGTTGCTGCGTTCGTCGCGCGTTATCGCACGCCGCGGGCGGAGATCGCGGGCGCAGTGAATACGCTGATGCTGCGCGACGACGGGATTTACGGCGACAACACCGACGGCGCCGGGCTCGTCACCGACCTCACCCGCAATCTCGGCATGTCGCTCAAGGACATCCGTATCCTCATCGTGGGCGCAGGCGGCGCTGCGCGCGGCGTGCTCGGCCCGCTGCTTGCGGAAGGACCTGAGTATCTCGAGATTGCCAATCGCAACGAGCAGCGCGCGCTCGACCTTGCGCGCGAATTCAGCCTGCTCGGCAACGTGCGCGGCTGCGGGTTCGACGGCATCTCGGAAGATCACACCTTCGAGCTCGTCCTCAACGCAACGTCGGCGAGCTTGCAGGACACCGTGCCGCCGATTCCGCGCTCGGTGATCGGTCCCGCCACGCTCTGCTACGACATGGCGTACGGCAAGGGCGACACGTCGTTCACTCGCTGGGCGAAGTCGGTCGGAGCAGGCCGGGCGGAATGCGGCTGGGGCATGCTGGTCGAGCAAGCCGCCGAATCGTTCTATTTGTGGCGCGGCGTGAAACCCGATACCAAACCGGTGCTCGAAGCTGTCAAGAGCCAGAAGTAGATCGACGCGCGCTCGCACGGCGCGCGTTGTCCGCGCGCCTTACACGAAATACGAATCCTTCAGGCGAACGTAGTGCTCGGCTGAATACGTGAGGAACGCGAGCTCCTTCGGCGTCAGATCACGCACGCGCTTGGCAGGACTGCCGACGTAAAGCCCGCCGCGTTCGAGACGCTTGCCCGGCGGCACGAGACTGCCCGCACCGAGGATCACCGAATCCTCGATGACGACGTCGTCGAGCACGACCGAGCCCATCCCGATCAGACAGCGATCGCCGATCGTACAGGCGTGCAGCACGACGCGATGTCCAACCGTAACGTCCGCGCCCACGATACAGGCGCGCCCGCCGGGCGAGTACTCCGGGCTGTCGTGCGTCACGTGCAGGATGCTGCCGTCTTGGATGCTCGTGCGCGCACCGACGCGAATTTCGTGCACGTCGCCGCGCAATACGGCGCACGGCCAGATCGAAGCGTCCTCGCCGATCGTGACGCGACCGATCACGACCGCTGCCGGATCCACGTATGCGCGCGGGCCGATCTGAGGGGCGATGCCGTCGTAGGTTCTGACTGCCATGATGATCGAGAAGCAAGGATCAGGGTTGTAGCGGCGCCGACCGAGCGCCGCCGCCATTGGCGCACAGCCTCCATCCGCGGCAATCGTGCTGTCAAGCACCGCGCCGGTACGCCTGATCGCGAGAGTCGCCGCCTTTCGGAACGTGCTCTAGAATCGCGCGTTCCATACGAACCCAGGTCTTGCGCGTCGGGTTCGCCGAACCCATCTCAACGAAAATCCGGGACAGCACGATGGCCGAAGCTTTGCAATTGCCGGCGTTTTCCGCGATTCGCGCCGATCAGATCGAGCAGCAGATCCGTGCGCTCTTGAACGAGAACCGCACGCAGCTGACGGCGCTGCTCGCAAGCGGCGCCAATACCTGGGACACGCTCGTCGTGCCGCTCGAAGAGATGCATCATCGCCTCGCGCGCACGTGGTCGCCGATCGGACACATGAATGCGGTCGTCAACACCGACGAGCTGCGCGCCGCCTACAACGCCTGCTTGCCGCTGCTCACGGCATGGTATACGGACCTCGCGCAGAACGAGGCACTTTATCGTGCCTACGAGACCGTGCTCGCGCAGGAAGGCGCGCGTCTCAGCCCGGCGCAGCGCAAGCTGCTCGAGAACGCGCTGCGCGATTTTCGCTTGGCCGGCGTCGCGCTGCCGCCGGAGCGCAAAGCGCGCTTCAAGGCCTTGATGGAGCGCCTAGCAACGCTGCAGTCGAAATTCGACGAAAACGTGCTCGATGCCACCAACGCCTGGTCGCGCCGCGTACACGATGAGCGCGAGCTCGCAGGCTTGCCTCAACCAATCATCGAACGCGCACGCGGCGCCGCGCGGGAGCGCAACGAAGCAGGCTGGCTGTTCACGCTCGATGCGCCCAACTATCAAGCGGTGATGATGTACGCCGAGTCGGAGCCGCTGCGGCGCGAGTTCTACACCGCTTGGGTCACGCGCGCCTCCGATCAAGGATGGTCGCCCGAGCAATGGGACAACTCGGCCGTCATGGAAGAGATCCTCGCGCTGCGCCGCGAGCTCGCCGCGCTCGTCGGCTTCGAGAATTACGCCGAATACTCGCTGGCGACCAAGATGGCCACCTCTCCGGCGGAAGTGCGCACGTTCCTGGAAGAGCTCGCACATAAGGCGCGTCCCGTCGCCGAGCGCGAGCTTGCCGAGCTCGAACGCTTTGCCGGACGCAAGCTCAATGCATGGGATGTGAGCTTCTACGCGGAACGCTTGAAGCGCGAGCGGTTCGAGCTGTCAGAGGAAGAATTGCGGCCCTACTTCCCGCTCGACAAAGTGTTGAGCGGCATGTTCAAAGTGGCCGAAACGCTCTACGGCGTGCGCATCGTGCCGCGGGAGAGTGTCGACGTTTATCACCCCGACGCGCGCTTCTACGACATTCTGAATGCGGACGGCTCACCGCGCGGCGGGTTCTTCGTCGATCTCTATGCGCGCGCCAAGAAACGCGGCGGCGCGTGGATGGACGAATGCGTGGGCCGCAAACGACTTGGCGGCAGCACCGCGCTGCCGGTCGCCTATCTCGTCTGCAACTTCATGCCGCCGGTCGGCGGCAAGCCGTCGCTCCTTACGCATTCCGAGGTGGTGACGCTGTTTCACGAGTTCGGCCACGGGCTGCATCACATGCTGACGCGCGTCGATTACCCGAGCATTGCGGGCATCAACGGCGTTGCGTGGGATGCCGTGGAGCTGCCGAGCCAGTTCATGGAGAACTTCGCTTGGCGCCCGGAAGTACTGCCACTCATCTCGGGTCATGTCGAGACCGGCGAGCCGCTTCCTGAAACCGAGCTCGCGCGACTGCTCGGCACCCGTACGTTCCAGGCAGGCATGCAAACGGTGCGGCAGCTCGAGTTCGGTTTGTTCGACCTGCGCATCCACAGCGAACATCCAACGAGCCGCCAAGATATTCTGCGCATCCTCGATGAGGTGCGCCGCGATGTCGCGGTCGTCACGCCGCCGGAATTCAACCGCTTCCCGCACAGCTTCCAGCACATCTTCTCGGGCGGCTACGCGGCCGGCTATTACAGCTACAAGTGGGCCGAAGTGCTCGCCGCCGACGCATTCAGCGCATTCGAGGAAGCCGGCATCTTCAACCGCGACGTCGCACATCGCTTCCTTGCAAGCATTCTCGAACAAGGTGGCGCACGCGATCCGATGGATGCCTTCGTGGAATTCCGCGGCCGCAAGCCACGGATCGAGCCGCTGCTCAGGCAACTGGGCTTGGCCGCCTGACTGCGGGTTGGGACTGGAGACTGGCAAAAGAGATTCGCGGCGCTGAGGTGCCGCTACTCATATCTCGCGACCGAAAGAGACGTGCCCGCGACGGCACACGAGATCAGCGAGAACTACTGTCCGTGATGCTGCCGAGCTCGACTGCACCGTGAGCGCTGGAGCCGCTGGAAACGAGAAGGCGCGCAGCGCGCGCCTTCTCTATTGCTCCAACCTCCTGCCTCCAGCCTACTTGGTGACGAGCACCTTCTTCACCCAACCACTGCCGTGGCCGGTTTCCACTCGGAGGAAGCCGTTCTGCTCCTCGCCCAAGTAGATCATCTCGTCGCTCTTGCTGAGGGTCGCGACCGCACCGGCGCCATCGTTC
>CALLKK010000008.1 GCA_938008435.1 uncultured Steroidobacter sp.
CCGCTCACCTACCTGCCGAGATCAACAACGTTCGGAGATTCTAGTTATCGACTGTCTACTTGACGGGGAAGCTTACGAAACGATCGACGTTATCCGGAAGGTCCTAGCGGACCGAACGATCCCAGATCCCGCCGATTTCAATGTGATCCTCACTTTGTTGGCCTCATCGCTAGTCGCAATCCTCGCACTCGTGAAACCTTCAATCGAGCTCGGGAACAAACTATGAACATGATTGGCGACCTCCTTGTGTCAGACCGTCGCATCTTCGAGTCTCTCACGACAGAACCTGCCTGTTAGGCGAGACCTTCAGAAGCGACGCTCGCATGCCGCGGAACTCCAACTAGTAGATTTCAGATGAGGGAGCAGAAAAACATAAACAAAGAACTAGCGGGCATTGGTTGGGGCAGCAACAACCCATGTGGCCGGACGAGGATCTCAATAAGATCATTCTGCATGGAACGCGGATCTTGCCTAGAGTTTTCGAGCGCATGAGTGAATGGGGAAACCCGGAACTGGATTGTGCAATCCACAGGCGGCAGCACGCCGAGTGGAAACAAGCCCACTCAAGAGCGCTCGTCTCGCAAAGTCCTGGCGTTTGCAAGTGCTTGATTTGGCGGAGAGGGTGGGATTGCACTCGGCACATCCATGTGCCTCGCCCTACGGGCAGCCTGAAGGCTGTGCGAAATTGCTATCCATGCAATTTCGTCGAACCCACGAACGTTCGTGGGTTCTGTAATCCCACCTAGGGCACAAACAATAAAGCCCAGCGCAATGGCTGGGCTTTATTGTTTGTCTGGCGGAGAGGGTGGGATTCGAACCCACGAACACCCGTGAAGGTGTTACTGGAATTCCAGTCCAGCGCCTTCGACCACTCGGCCACCTCTCCCGAATCCAAATCTGTTCTCCTGCTGTTACGTCGTTTCGGCTTCGACGTGGCGCTGGACCGTCCAGCGCGTTACTCCGCACGTCCATGTGCTTCGCCCCGTTGGGGCCGATCGTCGAGCGCCGCTCGCCGATCGTTCAAGTCCGCATTAAGCGACTCAGTCGACCGTTCGGTTCGGCCACTGCCCCCTCACCGGGGGTAGGGCGCGTATTCTATCAGGCAAAAGCGATTCCGGCCGCCTGAAGTGCTTCGAGCACTTGCCCGTGGAACTGCGGGGAAAGCGGTGTCAGGGGCAGCCTGATGCCGTCCTCGATGAATCCGAGCCGGGCGAGCGCCCACTTGACCGGGATCGGATTGGACTCCAGGAACAGGGCCCGGTGCAGGGGGCGGAGCGACTCGTGCAACTGTCGCGCAAGCTCGGCGTTGCCTTCGCGGGCCGCTGCGATGGCCGAGCGGACCTGCCGCGGGGCCACATTGGCGGTCACGGAAATGACGCCGTGGAAGCCGGCCAGCGTGCTTTCGACGGCAATGTCGTCGTCGCCGCTCAAGAGGGCGAACCGCTCGTGGTTGCCGAGCAGTCGCAGGAGCTCGCGGTTGCGCTCCAGGGAGCCGCTTGCTTCCTTGATGCCCACGATATTGTCGATCGCGGCCAAGCGCACGACGGTCTCGGGCTTCATGTCGCAAGCAGTGCGTCCGGGGACGTTATATAGAATGAGCGGCACGTCCACGGCTTCGGCGATCGTCTTGTAGTGGCGGTATAGCCCTTCCTGCGTCGGCTTGTTGTAGTAGGGGGTCACGAGCAGGCAGGCATCGACCCCGACGTCTTGCGCAAGCTTGGTCCACTCGATGGCTTCGCTGGTCGAGTTCGCGCCGGTTCCTGCGATGACGGGAACGCGCTTGGCCGACTTGGCAACGACGCGCTGGACGACCTCGATGTGCTCGTCGATATCCAAGGTCGGGGACTCGCCGGTCGTACCGACCGCGACGATGCCGTCCGTGCCGTTGCTGATCTGGAATTCGACGAGACGATCGAGCGCGTCGAAGTCCACAGCCCCGTCAGCCCGCATGGGGGTGACGATGGCTACGATGCTGCCGCTAAACATGACGTGAGATGGGCCGTCGAAGGCAAGCTGGAAAAAAGGTGTCAGATCCTACTGGCGCGCCGCAGGGCGAGCAAGCGCAAGGATAGCCGCTCGTGCGTACTCCTTGTAAACTGCCGCGCTTGGCCACCCGCGCAGAGCCCGTCGTGCCTGCGGTCCGGCAGGCTGCGGTGGCTTCCCGCCCGCGGATGTTCGCTCGACGTTCTGCGCATGCAGATTGTTGAACAAACTGAGTTTTTCTGAATGCAGTTCCTCGTTATTTCGGCACTCGGCAGCGATCGTACCGGCCTCATCTACGACTTGACCCGCGTGGTCCTCGAGTGTGCCGGCAACATCGTCGACAGTCGCATGAGCGCCTTCGGCAACGAGTTTGCCATGCTCCTGCTGGTGTCGGGCAACTGGCACACGCTCGCCAAGCTCGAGACCGAGCTCAAGAAGCTGAGCGAGGCGACCGGGATCACCGTGAGCTTGCGCCGCACGGAGCAGCGTGCGCCGCGCAAGGACGTCGTGACGTATTCCGTCGACGTCGTGTCGCTCGATCAGCCGGGTATCGTGCACAATCTCGCGGGGTTCTTCAGCGCGCGCGGTATCGACATCGCCGAGCTCAACACCCGCAGCTATGCTGCGGCACATACCGGTGCGCCGATGTTCTCGGTGCAGATGATCGTGCACATTCCGGCCAAGATTCACATCGCATCGCTGCGCGAGGAGTTCCTGGATCTGTGCGACCAGCTCAACCTCGACGCGATTCTCGAGCCGGTCAAAGGCTGACGGAACAGGAAGGAGGATCGATCACACATGCCGGTTGTGTTGAACAAGAAAGTCCCCGCGTTCTCCTGCATCGCGACGGGCGGCAAGAAATGGAAGCTGAGCGATGCGGCCGGTAAGAAGCTCGTGATCTATTTCTACCCCAAGGACAACACGGCGGGGTGCACGAAGGAAGGGGCCGACTTCCGCGACCTGTATCCTGCGTTCAAGAAGTGCGGCACCATCGTCGTCGGCGTCTCGCCGGACAGCCTGGCATCGCACGAGAAGTTCAAGGCCAAGATGGCATTTCCTTTCGAGCTGCTCTCGGACGAAGACCGGAGCCTTTGCGAGCTCTTCGGAGTGTGGAAGGAGAAAACCCTCTACGGCCGCAAGTACATGGGCGTCGAGCGCAGCACCTTTCTCATCGACGAGAAGGGCGTGCTCCGACGCGAGTGGCGCAAGGTCAAGGTGCCCGGCCACGCCGAAGAAGTGCTCGCGGCAGCGCAAGCGCTGTAACGCGGGCGGGCGCAACGACGGATCTCTCCACAGCCGACATACAGCCGATGCCGAAGGCCCAAGTCTCCGATACGAAGCGTACGCGCGGGGCGCGCGAACGCGGCAAGCGTCGCATCTTCGTGCTCGACACGAACGTGTTGATGCACGATCCCACGGCGATCTTCCGCTTCGAAGAGCACGACGTCTTCATCCCGATGACCGTGCTCGAAGAGCTCGACGCGGGCAAGAAAGGTCTTTCGGAAGCAGCGCGCAATGTGCGCCAGGTCAGCCGTTTCCTCGACGAGCTGATGGCGAATGCGACCAAGGCGCAGATCGACCGCGGCCTCGAGCTGCCGTCGGCAAAGTATGTCAACGGCGGCAAGAAGCAGCCGACCGGCCGTCTGTTCTTTCAGACAAAGGTGTTGAACAGCGGTCTGCCCGACACGCTGCCCGGCCACGGTGCGGATAACGCCATCCTCGCGCAGGCGCTCGCACTTCAGCAGGAGTATCCGGACGCGCGCGTCACGCTCGTGTCGAAGGACATCAACCTGCGCATCAAGGCCGCCATCATCGGCGTACACAGCGAGGACTACTACAGCGACAAGACGATCGAAGACGCCGATCTGCTGTACACGGGCTCGCAGGAGCTGCCGGCGGACTTCTGGGAGCGTCACGGCAAGAACATGCAGTCCTGGCAGGAGCAGGCCCGGACGTTCTATCGCGTGCAGGGACCGATGACGCGCGAGTGGCACGTCAATCAATTCCTTTATCAGAAGGACTCCGACGGCTTCGAAGCCATCGTGCGCTCCGTGGACGAGCGCGGCTGCGTGCTCGAGCTCGTGCGCGACTATCGTACCGAGCGGCACAGCGTTTGGGGCATCACCGCGCGCAATCGCGAGCAGAACTTCGCGCTCAATTTGCTGCTCGATCCGCAGATCGACTTCGTGACGATCTTGGGACCGGCGGGCACGGGCAAGACGTTGCTCACGCTCGCAGCAGGGCTCGCGCAGACGCTCGAGAGCAATCGTTACAGCGAGATCATCATGACGCGCGTGACGATCCCGCTCGGCGAGGACATCGGCTTCTTGCCGGGCACCGAAGAAGAGAAGATGGAGCCTTGGATGGGCGCGCTGATGGATAATCTCGAGGTCCTCACGCAAAGCCAGGAAGGCGGTAATTGGGGACGCGCCGCGACGAACGACCTCTTGCGCAATCGCATCAAGATCCGCTCGCTCAATTTCATGCGCGGGCGCACGTTCCTCAATCGTTTTCTGATCCTCGACGAAGCGCAGAACCTCACGCCCAAGCAGATGAAGGCGCTCGTGACGCGCGCCGGCCCGGGCACGAAGCTCGTTTGCCTCGGCAACATCGCGCAGATCGACACGCCGTATCTCACGGAGACGACGTCCGGGCTCACTTACGTCGTCAATCGCTTCCGCGGCTGGCCGCATGCCGGGCACATCACGCTCATGCGCGGCGAGCGCTCGCGCCTCGCCGATTACGCGTCGGAGATTCTGTAGTCGGAGGCGTGCCGGCAGTCGGCGTACTAGCAATGGCGAAATCCAAACAGAACTGGCAGCTCACTCAGCTCGGCCGCAAGGTCGCGTTTCCCGAATCGCCGGAAAAGGCCGTGCTCGAGCGCGTGCCCAATCCGCATCCGGGCAAGGTGTATCTCGTGCGCTTCGCGGCGCCGGAGTTCACCTCGCTGTGCCCGATCACGGGGCAGCCGGACTTCGCGCACCTCGTCATCGACTACTGCCCGCGCCGTTGGATCGTCGAGAGCAAGTCGCTCAAGCTGTTCCTCGGCTCCTTCCGCAACCACGGCGCATTTCACGAGGACTGCACGCTCATGATCGCCGAGCGGTTGGTCGATCTTCTGTCGCCGCGCTGGTTGCGCATCGGCGGGTACTGGTACCCGCGCGGCGGGATGCCGATCGACGTGTTCTGGCAGACGGGTGCGCCGCCGAAAGGGCTGTGGATCCCCGACCAAGGGGTGCCTGCGTATCGCGGGCGCTGAGGCGGTCCGAAGAGGGGGCAGAGAAGGGCGGCGGCCCACGCCGGCACCTCTCCGGCGCCCGACATGGCCGCTACCGTTGCTCCCTTCCGGGCCTGGCGGGGTTCACGGGTAGTCGTCGCGGAGAAACCGACGTGAGCCACCATCGAATCGGCGTGGTCGCCCACGAGACGGCTCGGGCGTCGCGCGGACGCCGAGCGGGCCGCGGACTATAACGTAACTGCGCAGACCGCGCGACTCTCGCGCACGGGCGTCCGCGCCGCCACAGGCGCCGGCCCGGTTGTGTAGAATCGGGCCCCTCGCTGTCGACACATTTGCTATCCGCCGCTTCGAATTCCAGAGCCACATGTCCTATCTCGCTCTCGCGCGCAAATGGCGTCCTCGCAACTTCAGTGAGCTTGCTGGGCAAGAGCACGTGATGCGCGCGCTCGTCAACGCGCTGGAGAGCGGGCGCGTGCACCATGCGTTCCTGTTCACGGGGACGCGCGGCGTCGGCAAGACGACCATCGCCCGCATCCTGGCCAAGTCGCTCAATTGCGAGACCGGCATGACGCCGACACCCTGCGGTGTCTGCACGGCGTGCCGGGAAATCGACGAAGGCCGGTTCGTGGACCTGATCGAAGTGGACGCGGCCTCGCGCACGAAAGTGGACGACACGCGCGAGCTGCTCGACAACGTGCAGTACGCGCCGGCGCGCGGCCGCTACAAGGTGTACCTCATCGACGAGGTGCACATGCTCTCGACGCACTCCTTCAACGCGCTGCTCAAGACGCTCGAAGAGCCGCCGCCGCACGTGAAGTTCCTGCTCGCGACGACCGATCCGCAGAAGCTGCCGATCACGGTGCTGTCGCGCTGCCTGCAGTTCAATCTGAAGCGCTTCCCGGCCGGGCTTATCTACAAGCGGCTCGCCGAGATCGCCGCGGCGGAGGGGATCGAGTACGAGCCCGAAGCGCTCAAGCTCATCGCACGCGCGGCCGAAGGCAGCATGCGCGATGCGCTCAGCTTGCTCGATCAGGTGATCGCTTTCGGCGGCGCCAAGCTCACCGCCGAAGACACGCGCACGATGCTCGGCACGCTCGATCGTGCGCAGGTTTTCGAGATCATCGAGGCGGTCGCCGCGCGCGATGCGCGCGCCGTCATTCAGCGCGTCGAACAGCTCGATGAGCGCGCGCCGGAATACCGCGAGGTGCTGGCGGAGCTCGCCGCGGTGCTGCAGAAGATCGCACTCCTGCAAGCGGTGCCCGATTTGCAGCTCGATGAGGCCGAGGATGTCGAGGCGTACAAGCGTCTTGCCGCGACGCTGACGCCCGAGGACACACAGCTCTTCTATCAGATCGCCATCGTGGGGCGCCGCGATCTCGAGTTGGCGCCGGATCCGCGCGCGGGGTTCGAGATGGTGCTGCTGCGCATGCTGGCGTTTCGCGTCGCGGACGCAAGTCCAGAGCCGGCGAGCGAGCCGCGGCCGACGCGTCTGCGCGCAGTGCCGACGCCGTCGTCTCCGTCTCAAAGCGCACAACCAGCAGCCAGCACGAGCGCGCCCAGCAGCACGAGTGCCGCACCGATAGCGCGGTCTGCGGGCGAGGATGCCGATTGGGCGACGATCGTCAGCCGCCTCAACCTGCAAGGCATGGTCAAGCAGCTGGCGGCGCATTGCGCGCTCGTCGGCAAGCAGGGCAACCGTGTTCAGCTCAAGCTCGATGCCGACGGCGAGCATTTCCGCACGAGCGCGCTGGAGGAGAAGCTCACGCAGGCGTTGTCGGCCTATTACGGCGAGCCCGTGCGTTTGGAATTCTCCGTCGAGACGGCTGTGGATACGATCGCGCGTCAGCAAAAGCTCGCAGCCGATCAGCGTATGCAGCAGGCGCGAGCCTCGATCGAATCCGACCCCAACGTGCATGCGTTGCGCGAAGTTTTCGGTGCGACGGTGCAGCCCGACTCGATACGGCCCGCGGAGTAACCGACGCGCCGCAGATCACGCTACGAGGCGACGGGAAGGGCGCTTCGTCACGCACATCAACTGGAGCAGTCCATGAAAGGCAATATCGGCAACTTGATGAAGCAGGCGCAGCAGATGCAGGCGAACGTGCAGCGTGCGCAGGCAGAGATCGCAGCGCTCGAAGTCACGGGCGAAGCCGGCGGCGGCATGGCGAAGATCGTCATGACGGGTCGCTATCAGGTGAAGCGCGTGACGTTGGATCCGTCGATCGTGAGCAGCGACGACAAGGACATGCTCGAAGATCTCGTGGCGGCGGCGATCAACGACGCCGTGCAGAAGGTCGAGCGCGCCACGCAAGAGAAGATGGCAAGCGTCATGGGCAACCTGAGCTTGCCGCCCGGGTTCAAGTTGCCGTTCTGAATCAGAGTCACGAATCGACGCGCGAACGAAGCGACGACGTCCATGCAGCGTAGGTGCTACATGCCCGCTGCGTAGCGGTGCAACGCTTCGTTCCCTCTCAATCGCTCCATGCTCTATCCAGCCTCGCTCGTGCGTCTCATCGAAGCGCTCCGCTGTCTGCCCGGTGTCGGGCCGAAGTCGGCGCAGCGGATGGCGTTTCACTTGCTGGAAAAGGACCGCGATGCGGCGACCGCGCTCGCCGAAGCGCTGCACACCGCCGCACGGTCGATCGGCCGCTGCCGTCGCTGCCGCATGTTCGCAGAGGCGGATTTCTGCCCGATCTGCGCGTCGCCTGCGCGCGATCGCACCGTGTTGTGCGTCGTCGAATCGCCCGCGGACGTGGCTGCGGTCGAGCAGTCGGGCAGCTATCGCGGCACCTACTTCGTGTTGATGGGCCATCTCTCGCCGCTCGACGGCATCGGGCCGGAGCAACTTGGTTTCAGGGAGCTCGAGGCGCTGCTCGCGTCGAACGAAGTGCAGGAAGTGATCCTTGCGACGAACACGACCGTGGAGGGCGACGCCACGGCGCATGTGATCGCCGAGCTGGCCGCGCGTCATCGCGTCAAGGCAAGCCGCATCGCACATGGCGTGCCGGTCGGAGGCGAGCTCGAATACGTCGATGGCGGTACGTTGGCGCACGCGATCGCCGGGCGGCAGGCGATCAGTTGAGGCCTTTCAAGGATAGAACGCGCGCGTTCCCGATCCTGAGTTTACTCCTACCTGCGCCGCTCATATTCCGGCGCAATCTCGCGCATGATGTTCAGCAAGCGCTTGTAGCTTTCGTAGCGGCGCGCGGCGATGGCGCCTGTTTCGACGGCGGCCGTGACGGCGCAGCCGGGCTCGCGCAGATGTAGACAATTGTTGAAGCGGCACTGCGGCGCGAGCTTCATGATCTCAGGCCACCCGGTCTGCACGTTGGCATCTTCGAGCGGCGGCGGAGCGAAGTCGCGCACGCCGGGCGAATCGATGAGCTCGCCGCCGGTCGGAATACGGAAGAGAGCGGTGGACACCGTGGTGTGTCGACCCTCGCGCGTCGATGCTGAAATCTCGCGCGTGGCCCGTCCCGATTCGGGAACGAGCTGATTGGTGAGGCTCGACTTGCCGACGCCAGATTGCCCCACGAGCATCATGGCCTCACCGCGCGCACGTTCGCGCAGCGGATCGACGCTCTTGGAGTCGTGCGCGGAGAGCTCGATGACCTCGTAGCCCGCCTGGCGATATTCATCGATCGAGGCGGCAAATTCTGGCGCACGCGCGCCAGGCAAATCGCACTTGTTCACGACGATGAACCCGGCGATGCCGGCATAAGCGGCGGCGGCAAGATACCGATCCGCGATGAACGGATCGGGTGCAGGTTCCGGGGCGATCACGACGGCGAGCAGCGTCAGATTCGCCGCAAGCGGCTCGGTTCGTCCACGGCTATCGGTGCGGGCGAACAAGGTTCGCCGTGGCGCCACTGCGACGACGCGCGGCACGTCTTGGCGTTGTGAGGTTTCACGGATGCGCACGATATCGCCGCAGACGCACGACAAACGTTTGCCGAAGATCTCGGCGGGGCTGCGCCGTCCGCTGTGGTCCTCGACGATGACGCGCCGTCCGAAACACTCGACGACGCGCGCTTCATGCTCGATCGCACTCATGCGTGCTCGCGGGCGAGCGTTTGCAGCTTCGCGATGCGCACGAGCGCGGGCGGATGGGAGTCGTAGAACGCCGAGTGCAGCGTATCCGGCGTCAGCGTCGTGGCATTGTCGCGATAGAGCTTGACGAGCGCTTCGGCGAGCTGGCGCGCATCGGCGTATCGAGAGGCGAACTCGTCGGCCTCGAACTCGTGTTTGCGCGACCACCACGCGCCGAGCGGCGTGAAGAAGAAGGTGAAAGCGGGCAGCACGAACATGAACAGCAGCAACGCGGTGTGGGGGGCGGCATTGCCGACGCCGAGCGCAGCGTAGAACTCGGGCCAGCGCGCGAGCGCGCCGAGCACGGCGAGAGCGGCGAAACCGATCACGAGCGAGAGCAGCAGGCGCGCACGCACGTGATGCAGCTTGAAGTGCCCGAGCTCATGGGCGAGCACCGCTTCGATCTCGTCCGCCTGCAAGCGCTCGAGCAACGTGTCGAAGAACACGATACGTTTGTTGCGTCCGACGCCGGTGAAATAAGCGTTGCCGTGCACCGAACGGCGCGAGCCGTCCATGACGAACACGCCCTTGGCGGAAAAACCGCAGCGTTCGAGGAGCGCCTCCGCACGACGTTTGAGCTCTTCGTCCGCGAGCGGCGTGAACTTGTTGAAGAGGGGTGCGATGAACGTCGGCCACGCCCAGGTTACGAAGACCGTGAACGCTACCCACACGACCCACGCGTAGACCCACCACCACGTGCCGGCGCGTTCCATGAGAAAGAGCACGACGAAGACGAGCGGCGCGCCGAGCACGAGGCTCACGAGCAGGCTCTTGATGAGATCGGCAACGAAGATTCTGGGCGTCATGCGATTGAAGCCGAAGCGGGCTTCGATCACGAAGGTGCGCCAGATGGAAAGGGGCAGATCGAGCGCCGCGATCAGAATGAGGGTGGTGAGCACGACGAGCGTGCCGTGCGCGACGCTCGGCAGCGCGGCGTGCATCCAGGCGCGGTCGATCGCATCGATGCCGCCGCCCAGCGTGAAAGCCAAGGCGATCGCAAGCTCGAGCAGCACGTCCCAGCGATTGAGTCGGCCGAGCGCCAACGTGTAGTCGGCTGCTTTCTGATGAGCGGCGAGCTCGATCTGCGCGGCGAACGCTTCCGGAACGCGATCGCGGTGGCGACGGACGGCGGCGCTCTGTCGCAGGCTGAGCCACCAGCGTGTGGCCGCCACGCTGACCAGTGCGACGACGAAGATGACCGTAAACCAGTGCATGGAGGGTATCTCGGCAGGCCGTCGGACGCGAATGTGTTCGTCTCGGTAAACGGCGTCTGCCAGCTTAGCGTCTACTGGTATCATGGGCAACGCGCCGCGGAGCCTTGGTGCCCGCGACACAGGGGTCGGCGCAGCCGACGCCCGTCACCACTCGCACAGGTAATCGCATAGTGAGCTCACGAGATCCCAGCCGACTCATCTGGATCGACCTCGAAATGACCGGCCTCAAGCCGGAGTCGGATCACATCATCGAGATCGCAACGATCGTCACCGATCGCGACCTCAACATTCTGGCGGAGGGTCCGGTGCTCGCGATTCACCAACCCGACCATGTGCTCGACGCCATGGACGAATGGAACCGGCGTCAGCATGGCGCTTCGGGGCTGGCGGCGCGCGTACGCGCGAGCACGATCACGACGGCCGAGGCGGAGCTCCAGACGCTCGAATTCCTCGAACAGTGGATCGAGCCGGGCGTCTCGCCGATGTGCGGCAACAGCATCTGTCAGGACCGCCGCTTTCTCGCGCGCGAGATGCCGCAGCTCGAGCGTTACTTCCACTATCGCAATCTCGACGTGAGCACGTTGAAGGAGCTGGCGCGGCGCTGGGCGCCCGAGGTGTACAGCTCCTATCAGAAGACGTCGACGCATCTTGCGCTCGACGACATTCGCGACTCGATTCGCGAGCTGCAGCACTACAGGACGCATTTCCTGCGGCTGCCATGAAACCGTGGTCGGAAGCGTGCGAACGCAACCGCGAGCCGATTCTCGCGGTGCTCAAGCAGCGCTTCGCCGCGCCCGGTACGGTGCTCGAAATTGGCGCGGGCACCGGTCAGCATGCCGTCTATTTCGCGCGCGAGCTGCCGCACCTGCAGTGGATCGCCACCGATCGTAAGGAGAATCACGTGGGCATTCGCGCCTGGGTCGAGGAGGCGGGCTTGCCGAACGTCGTGGGGCCACTCGAGCTCGATGTCGCGCAGGCGCAATGGCCGATCGAGCACGCGGACTACGTCTTCAGCGCGAACACCGCACACATCATGAGCTGGCCGGAAGTCGAGCGGATGTTCGCAGGCATTGCGCGCGTGCTGCGTTCGTCAGGCGTGTTCTGCCTGTACGGTCCGTTCAATCGCAACGGCGAGTACACGAGCGCGTCGAATCGCGCCTTCGATGCGTCGCTCAGAGCGCGCGCAGCGCACATGGGACTGCGCGACGATCGTGCGCTCATCGCGCTCGGCGACGCCTGCGGATTGGAGTTCGTCGAGGACTGCGCGCTGCCCGCCAACAACCGGATCCTCATCTGGCAGCGTCGCACCGGCGCGTAGACATTCGGCGCTCGCTGCGCCTCGAACGTGGCGAGCTTCTTGCGTCGGTGTCAATAGTCTCGTCGGTTCGCAAGCGCAATTGCTTCGGCGGTTACCGAACAACGCGCGCTCGTCGCTGAGATTTTCCCTGCAGACTGGCGCGGCTGTTGCGATACGTGACGCAAGTCTCATGCCGGCCGAGCACGGCAATTTCGCTGTGCTATATTCGGTCCATGATGGTTACAGCGTACGACAACGACACCTACTGCCCCGTGAGCTGGCGCGCGCGGCCGGGCAGCTTCGTCAGTTTGATGTCGCTGTACGAGAGCAATTACATCCGCCTGTCCTGGCTCGTGCCGAATCTCGCGTCGGTGAGCGGCGCGCTCGTCTCGGAAGTGGAGGGCGACTGTCCGCTGCATCTCATGCTGTGCGAGCGTACGCGCTACACCACGACGCTCTCGCTCACGTACTTGTTCGACGAGGACGGCGGCAAGGTGGCCGATCCGGATCTGCTGATTCGCGTGTATCACGATGCCCGCCTGGCCGACGTGCAATCGTGCGCGCGTTGGCATCGCCACGCCGTGCTCGAAGAGCTGCGCTCGAAGCTGGCGCGCGACGTGGGCGATCGCTGGTTGCGCAACGTGATGCTGAACAAGTGGCTCGATTACTGTCTGGAGCGCGGCCATCGGTTCGCGACGCACGTGACGAGCGCCGCCTGACGGCCCGCACGACGATCCTCCGGCGCGCGGAGCGCCGCGTTCCGAGCACGCGACAGTCGGCTTTCGCATGACCATCTCGGATCGCCTCAACACCATTCGCCAGCGCATTGCTGGTTCCGATCCCCCCGAGCACGAGGCTCGGCTGCTTCAGCTCTACTGGAATCGCGCCGAGCTGAAGAAAGAGTATTCCCGTCTGCAAGCCGAGCACCTCAAGCTCAAGCAGCGGCTGCGCGACTATGAGCTCGCGGCCGAGCAAGCTTATGAGCAGCTTGCGGCGCTCGAGGACTATCTCGGCGATCCGAATGCGGGCGTACATGCGCTCGTGTACTTCCAGCTGCGCGGGCTCTGGCGCAACTGCGCGCGACGCGTCGAGCGTTTCGCCGCTCAGTTGCAGCAGCAGCAGACGGACCGCGAGCGGCGCCGGCAGTTGATCGAATTCGATCAAGCCCGCAGCAGGGCGCTGGCCGATCTCGACCGGCGCATCCTCGATGCGCGCTCCACCGCCGACGTGCTCGAAGCGCAGCTCAAGCTCATGTCGAACCGCCTCGCGTCGATGCGCGGCTTCTGGAACTACTTTCGTCGTCGCCGCCTGCTCGAGGAGATCGAGACCGAGCGCGCGAAATGGGATGCAGCCGCCACACAAGTCACCGATCTGTCCGACGAGCGTGCGCAGCTCGAGGCAGCGCAGGCGCCGCCGTTTCCTGGTCTTTCCGTCGATGGGCGGCGCATCGTGAATACCGCCGTCATCGCCTACGCGCAGCAGCTCGTCGTCGCGTTGTCCGAAGGCGGCCTCGCGATGCTTGCGAAGGAGACCACCACGAAGCGCTTGCTCGAGGTGAGCTACGGCGATCGAGCGGCTTGCGAGCGGTTGCTCGCGTTGTTGAGCAAGGCAGAAGCGATCATCGAGCGCAGCTCGGCGGACCTCGCCGGACTCAAAGAGCGCACCGACGCGCTGCGTGCGAGCGTCAGCTACCGGAGCGATGCGGACACGATTCCGCTCACGGATTCGATCGGCACGCTACCGACGCCTGCGGCGCTCGTCTCGGGCCTGGAAACCGCCAATCGCAGCGGCATCAACGTGCTCGTCGACGACTACTGGGACGTGTACAAGGCGCTGCTGCAATAGCGGCGCCCGGAAAAACAAAGAGCCTTGCGTCCGCGAGGACGCAAGGCTCGGCAATGGAAAGCGGCTCAGATTAGAGCGGACTTTTCACTGGCCGCGTCGCTGCGGCCGCATCTGCCTTCACCCGCGAGAGATAGAGCGCCTGCATGCGGCTGAAATCGGCCGCGATCTGCAATGTCTCATCGAGCAGCGGATCCGGCGTGTCGTTGTCGTCGAGCTCGGCGAGGCTTGCCACCGGCGGCAAGCCGCGCGCCGCACGGCGGCGGTTCTCCCGGTCGAGGCGTTCCTTCTCGATGCGCTCGCGCTCGGCCAGGCGCTCCTGCAGGTTGAGCGAGAGCTTCTTCTGCGCACGCGTCTTTTTGTGGGCCTCCAGCTCTTCGAGGAACAGGCGGAAGTCGGCGTCGTTGGCGATGCGCTCCTCGTGCGCCTGCGTGAGCGCAGCGATGAGCTGCTGCGTCAGCGTCACGTCCTTGCCGAACTCCACCGGTCGAATGCGATCCCAGGGCAGGGCGCTCTCGCGCGTGCTCTCGCCGACCTCCTCGGGATTGATCGCGGTCGGCAGCGCGATATCCGGCTGCACACCGCGGTGCTGCGTGCTCTCGCCCGTGACGCGGTAGTACTTGCCGATGGTCACGGTGAGCTGGCCGAAGCCGGGATCCGTGCCGAGCGCGTAGCGATCGAGCGGATAGAGGTTCTGCACCGAGCCTTTGCCGAAGGTTTGCTGGCCCACGATGATGCCGCGGCCGTAGTCTTGGATCGCGGCCGCGAAGATCTCCGATGCCGACGCGCTGAAGCGATCGACGAGCACCACGAGCGGCCCGTCCCAGGCCACGCCGGGCTCCGGATCGTCGAGCACTTCGACGCGGCCGCCGGTCTCGCGCAGCTGCACGATCGGACCTTGCGGGATGAACAAGCCCGACAGGGCGGTCGCTTCGGTCAGATGTCCGCCGCCGTTGCCGCGCAGGTCGATGACCAGCGCTTCGACGCCTTCGCTCTTGAGCTCATCGATGAGGCGCCGCACGTCGCGCGTGGTGCTGCGATAGTCCTTCGCGCCGGCCGAGCGCGCCTCGTAGTCCTGGTAGAAGCTCGGGACATTGATGACGCCGACTTTGACGTCGCGGTCGGGCCGTTGCAGCGTGCGCACCTGCTTCTGCGCCGCCTGCGCTTCGAGCGTCACCTTGTTGCGCACCAGCTCGAGCGTCTTCTCGGGCGAGCCCGGCGCCGCGCCGGCGGGCAGGATCTGCAGGCGCACGGTCGTGCCCACCTTGCCGCGGATGATCTGCACGACATCGTCGAGACGCCAGCCGACCACATCGACCATCTTGCCGTCCTTGCCTTCGCCGACCGCGATGATGCGATCGTTGGGGTTGAGCGTACCGGCCACGGCCGCCGGACCGCCGGGCAGGACGTTGAGCACGGTCACGTAGTCGTCGATGAGCTGGAGCGAGGCGCCGATGCCCTCGTACGACAGGCTCATCTGAATCTTGTATTCCTCGGAGTTGCGCGGCGAGAAATAGCTCGAGTGCGGATCGAACACGTGCGCGAAGGAGTTCATGAACACTTCGAACACATCGTCGGTCGTCACTTGCTCATTGCGCTTCTGCACGCGCTGGTAGCGCTTCTGCAGGATCTCGCGCACTTCCGGCCATTTCTTGTCGGTGAGCATGAGCGTCAGCGCGTCGTTCTTCACGCGCTTGCGCCAGATCTCGTTGAGCTCCGCTTCGTCCTTCGGCCACGGCGCCTTCTCGCGATCGAACTCGAAGTACTCCTCGACGGTGAAGTCCGGCTCGGTCTCGAGGAGCTTGAGCGCGTAGGCGATGCGCTCGCGGTTACGCTGCTGGAAGCGGTTGAAGATCACGAAGGCCGGCTCGATCCGGCCGGACACGAGGGCATCGTCGAGCTGATAGCGGTAGCGCTCGAACTCGGCAATGTCGCTCGCCAGGAAGTAGCTGCGCGAGTTGTCGAGCTGCGCCAGGTAGCGATCGAGGACGAGCGAGGAGACCGGATCGTTGATCGGCGATTGGCGATAGTGCGAGCGCTCGATCACGTTGCTCACGAGCTTGGCCACGCGACGGTGCCGTTCCGTGGGCGCGATCTCTTGCGTGCTCGCCGTCGCAACCGCTTTTGCAACCGGGGCCTGGGCTGTGCCTGCGAGCAAGCCGCAGACCACGATGAGGGCCGGCAGGCTGAACAGCAGGGTGGAGCGCCGACGTGCCGGCGCGGTCGAAGCGCGGTCCTTGGAGGCCGACTGGTACACTGTTTGGATTCCTCGTTGAGCGTTAGCTGCCCGAATGAGCCTCTTACGGTGGTCAGAACCGATCAACGGCTAGGCTAGAGAGACGCAGCACGCCGATCAAGTACGAGAGCGCCGTACATTAACCCGTGGTTGACTAGGCCGATGCGACCTTTTGCCGTACTGAACGCCATCATTTTCGGCTCTGCCGCTGCCATTTCCTTCGGTCTTGGGGGCGTCCTGATCATTTTCCTAGTCCTGAAAGGCAGATACCCCGAGATGCTGAACGAGCTCGGCGCGCTCCTGCAGGGTGGCGGCATGTTCGCCTTGCTGACGCTCTGCTCGGGCATCAGCCTGTTCGCCACCTTGAAGCGACGCTCCTGGCGCCACGTGGCGCAGGGCGCAATGTGGGTTTGCGTGCTGATACTGGGATTCTTGTACTGGCCTGAGTGACGGCCAGACATGAGGGAAACCCCTATTTTGGGGTTTGGACGCGGGAATTCTTGCGAATGAGAGCGCATCGACGCCGAAATGGCGCCGGTTCGGTGCGGCCGGTTCTGTGCCGATGAGCCTTACGGGGGGCGGGATAGGTCGCGGCCCCCGCTTACGCCGACGCACCCGAAACCTGCGCGGCTAACGCAGGTTCGTGCGCTCCCACGCGTTGTGGCGCTTGAAGGCGCCGCTGTTGTAGGGATCGAACCCCTTTTGCTTCTCCGCGGGGGTCTTGAGCGACACGTTCTTCGGACGCGGCGCTTGGATGCTAGGCGGCGGGGCGAAGCGCGCCGGCTCGTCCAGTTCCTCCTCCTTCCTTTTTCGTCCGCCAAACCACTTAGCGAACCACATCGTGAGCCCTTCTCAGCAAGTGAAACCAACCATCCGTTTGTTCTTGTTGTTATCGGTGGAAAGCTTACCGAGTAAGGGAACGTCGCAAATCACCGACGACGAGAAGTGTGACGGGCGTCACACGTTTTTCGTCGACATTCTGTCGAATCGCGCTAGAGGGAGACACGGGGTTCCACGCGGCGTCGTTCCTGCGTCCGCGGCGCTGACGCAGGGGGCGGGGAGGCGGCCGGTTCTTCGTCCACGGGCGGGGCGGGTCGGCGGCGCACGAGGAGCAGCCGCAGGAGGCTGAGCAGCACCCAGGGCCCGAGCACGAGCGTCCAGACGCGAGCCGAGGGCTCGGCGAGATCGCGGAAGTAGTCGGCATAGAAGCGGCCGAGACCCTCGCCGTCCCCATACGGGCCGAGCAAGAGGATTCCCACGACGTAGATCAGCGCCGGCAGCACGAACAGGCCGAACGCAATGCAGATGCTCGCGAAGACGAGCTCGAAACGTAAGCGTCGCTGGGCTGCCGAGGATGCCTTCGCCGTGCTCATGCGTCGTCCGACCGTAGCTCACCTGAAGAATTTGCGCGCGCATGTTGGCGGGTACGAGCGCGGCTCGCAAGCGTTTCGCGCTTGGTGCCGATAACCGCGCCCGCGTGGGCCCGGCTTCCACTATCATGCGCCGAGGCCAATACGAGAGAGCACTCGTGACTGCAACTGAAACTCCCATCCGCACGGCGGTGGTCGGCGTCGGCTATCTCGGCCGCTTCCACGCGCAGAAGTACGCGCAGTTGCCGGGATCGCAGCTGATCGCCGTCGTCGATGCCGATGCGCAGACCGCGAACAAGGTGGCGGCCGAACTCGGTGTCGAGGCGCTCACCGACTATCGTGCGCTCGTCGGACGCGTCGACGCGGTGAGCCTTGCCGTGCCGACGCCGCTGCACCATCGCATCGGCTGCGAGCTGCTCGACCGCGGCATCCATGTTCTCGTCGAGAAGCCGATCGCAACGACCGTGGAAGAGGCGCGCGAGCTCATCGACATCGCGAAACGGCGCGGCTCGATCCTGCAGGTCGGCCATCTGGAGCGCTTCAATCCGGCGGTCGTGGCCGCCGTCGCGCGCCTGAGCGCGCCGCGCTTCGTCGAGTCGCACCGGCTGGCGCCGTTCAAGCAACGCGGCATCGACGTGAGCGTCGTGCTCGACCTCATGATTCACGATATCGACCTCATCCAAGAGCTCGTCGGTGAGCCGATCGAAAGCATCGATGCGATCGGCGCCAGTGTCTTCTCGGGCGAGATCGACATCGTGAACGCGCGGCTGCGCTTCAAAGGCGGGTGCGTTGCGAACACGACCGCAAGCCGCATCAGCCTCAAGCAGGAACGCAAGATCCGCATCTTTCAGGACGATGCCTATCTGTCGATCGACATGCAGCAGAAGATCCTGAGCGTCATCCGCAAGAAGGACGCGGTCGCGGCGGTGGAATCGCCCGCGCAGGTGTCGATCGAGGAGGAATCGTTCGATCAAGGCGATGCGCTGCGCGACGAGATCGCAGCATTCCTGCACGCGGTACGCACGCGCAGCGAGCCGGTCGTCACCGGCGAGGACGGCTTGCGCGCGCTCGAGACCGCGATGCGGATCACCGAGCTGGTGAAGGCATCCGCGAGCGCACGCGGCGCATAAGAAGCAACGGCGGTTTCTCGGTCCGCTTCTGCAACTACTCCCGGTTGCTGCCCGGTCGTTGCTCCAAGCGTTTACGCTCGAAAGCTTTGAGCGGCTTGCCGGCCACTGCCGCAGCGGTGTCCTGCAGCCGCTTCAAGCTGATCTCACCGCCGTCGGCGGCCAGCGCACGCGCGACGTCATCAAGACTCTTGCGATCGTTCGTGAGCGCGCGGATCTCGCGATCGGCCGCGACGAACACGAGCACGGCTCGTAGCGTAGTGGGACCGCTCGAGCGTTTGGTGAAGAGCGTGCCGACGTCTTTCGACCAGCGTTCCATGTCGGCGAGCGCTTGCTGATAACGGCGCTCGCTGATGCCGCCCGTGCGGCGCAACGTCTCGATCGAGTAGTACTCGGCGAGGCCCTCCACGATCCAGTCGCTTTCCTCGTCACTATGGAGCCGTGTGGCAACGTGCACGAGCTCGTGCAGCAGCGTGCTCGTGCGGTTCTCGCTGATGAGCGGGCGCAAGCTGTGCACATAGAGCGAGCCGGGCCCCGAGAGGCCGCCGCGCCACATGGGATCGCCGGCGGAGACGATCAACAGCCGCGACGGAAAGTTGTCGAACACCTCGAGGAGCTTCGGCAAATTCCAGTTCAAGAACGCCAGCATGTCTTGCCGCCGTGCGCTCTCGCCGACCGGCGCGGCAATCGTCGCCTGCACGTGCGCGATCTTCTCGGCGCGCACGCCGATCTTGCCCGCGATCATCCAACCGGTCGGACGGTCGAGCTTGCGTCCGGGTTCCTCGATGGGGAAGGTGAGCGTGCCGTGCGGGGCGTAGCGTGTCGCGAGCGACCAGCCCTCGGGGAGCTTAAAGGTCATCGTCGTGTTGGCCGCGAGTCCTTCCTTCGCAGTCACGCGCAGCCGCGGCACGAGCTTGTCGCCGCGAAAGAGCGCCCAATCCTTGTTCATGAGCGAGTCGTAGCGATTGCGATCGCGCTCGTGATTGACGACGAACTCGTAGCTCAAGCGCGAGGACTTGCCGCGCGGCTTCCAGATCACTTCGTTCGCCGACACTTCCAAAGGCTCGCTCGTGCGGAACGCACGATGACGCTTCGAGTCGATGCCGAGACGAATTTGGCTCGGCAGCGTATTGCCCGTGAGCTCGAGCTCCACGGCCATAATGCCCTCGGGCGGCCGGACCTCTACGGTGTAACGCGCATCGTAGGTCTTGGCGGCGACCAGCGAGGGGGCCATGACACAGAGCAGGGCGAGGTAGGCAGTCAATTTCATGAGCCGTCGTATCCGGGCGGTACGCAGTTGCGGAAGGCCGAGTGTAACCGAAGCGTCGGGCGGAGTCGGTTTGCAGGCCATGCGTGCCGGGGACATCGTCGCAGTGCGAAGCGCGTCTCACTTGAATTTTCCCGGCACCGCCTCATCTCCCGGAGCAAAGCGCGAGGGCAACACGCCCGCAGGCGCTCCGATTTGAATCGACAACAGAACCGTGGAGATGATGGATATGGCCCTCGTACGTTACGAACCCTGGAGCGTGCTGAATCAGTTGCACGGCCAGATCAATCGCATTCTGGAACGTGAGTTCGACCAGGCGGGTCCGAGCTCCGCCGCGACCGCCGACTGGATTCCGCCCGCCGACGTCGAGGAGTATGCCGACCGTTTCGTGCTGCGCCTTGATGTGCCGGGCGTCGATGTCGCGGCGATCGACATCACGCTCGACAAGGGCGTGCTGTCGGTGAGCGGCGAGCGGCCGCGGCCGGTCGAGGACAAGAGTGTCGAGCGCACGCGCACGGAGCGCCCGTACGGTCGCTTCCATCGGCGCTTCACGCTGCCCGACACGATCGATGTCGCCAACGTGCATGCAACCGGCCGCAACGGCGTCGTCGAAGTGACGATTCCCAAGCAGCCGAAGGCGCAGCCGCGGCGCATTCAAGTCGAAAGCGCCTGATGGGGCGGGAGCGAGCGGCGTAGGCCGCTCGCTCCGTGCGACGATCGCGCCGCTCGCAGCACCTGCGAGCGTCAGTTCGTCGTGACCCCGCTCACTCCGCGCCAAGCGCGCACGGTGCATACACGCACCGATACCGATTTTGTCTTTGCCTCGCTCGCAGTACGATCCACCTGTCTCGAATGCAAGGTGCACGGAGCGCAACCGTGTGCTTTCGACTGGATTCGCACCGACCGTAAGGCGTGCTCGGGCGCGCCATGATTCGCGATGCAATCGAAGGGGGATCAGATGAGCGAACCAGGAGTCGTGCACAAGCCGAAGAAGTCGGTCGCGCTCTCGGGCGTGCCGGCAGGGAACACCGCGTTGTGCACCGTCGGCCGCTCGGGCAACGATCTGCACTACCGCGGCTACGACATTCTCGACATCGCCGATCGCTGCGAATTCGAGGAGATCGCTTATCTACTGATTCACGGCCATCTGCCGACGCAAGTCGAGCTCGATGCATACAAGCACAAGCTGGCGCGGTTGCGGGGCTTGCCGGCCAGCGTCAAGAACGTGCTCGAGCAGCTTCCCGCCGCGAGCCACCCGATGGACGTCATGCGCACCGGCGTTTCGGCGCTCGGCTGCGTGCTGCCGGAGAAGGAGGACCACAATCACGCCGGCGCACGCGACATCGCCGACCGGTTGATCGCGAGCCTCGGCTCGATGCTGGTGTACTGGTATCACTACAGCACTTCGGGCAAGCGCATCGAGGTCGAGACCGACGACGAGTCGATCGGCGGGCACTTTCTGCATCTCTTGCACGGTCAGCGGCCGCCGACGCATTGGGTGCGCGCCATGCACACCTCGCTCATCCTGTACGCCGAGCACGAGTTCAATGCGTCGACCTTCGCTGCGCGCGTGATCGCGGGCACGGGTTCCGACATGTACTCGTGCATCGCGGGCGCGATCGGTGCGTTGCGCGGACCGAAGCATGGCGGCGCGAACGAAGTCGCGTTCGAGATTCAGCAGCGCTACGAGACGCCGGATGAGGCCGAGCAGGACATCCGCCGGCGCATCGCCAACAAGGAAGTCATCATCGGTTTCGGTCATCCCGTCTATACGGTGGCCGATCCGCGCAATCAGGTGATCAAGGAAGTCGCGCGCAGGCTCGCAAACGAAGCGGGCGACACCAAGATGTTCGCGATCGCGGAGCGCCTCGAGCAGGTCATGAAGGAAGCGAAGAACCTGTTCCCGAACCTCGATTGGTACTCGGCCGTGTCCTACCACCTGATGGGCGTGCCGACCTCGATGTTCACGCCGCTCTTCGTGCTCGCGCGCACGACGGGGTGGGCCGCTCACGTGATCGAGCAGCGCATCGACGGCAAGATCATCCGTCCGAGCGCCAACTACGTGGGGCCGGCGCCGCGCGCCTTCGTGCCGATCGAACAGCGCAAGTGACGCTGCGGATCGTGGCGCGCTTCGAGCAAGCGCGAAGCGCGCCAACCGTTGCAAGCTAGAATGCGCTCCTCTTCATCCTGAGCAGCTTTCATCCGCCTATGTCATTGTCCGCCGCCCGCCCAGAACCGGATCCGTTGCTGGTCGAAATCGCCGAGTACGCGCTGTCGTATCGGATCGAGAGCGAAGTGGCTTTCGAGACTGCGTATTACTGCCTGATGGACACGCTTGCGTGCGGATTTCAGGCATTGCGCTATCCGGCGTGCACGAAGCTCTTGGGGCCGGTCGTGCCGGGCGCGACGATGCCGGGCGGTGCGCGGGTGCCGGGCACTTCGTTCGAGCTCGATCCGGTCACCGCCGCGTTCAACATCGGCGCGATGATCCGGTGGCTCGATTTCAACGACACGTGGCTTGCGGCCGAATGGGGCCATCCGTCCGACAATCTGGGCGGCATTCTGGCCGTTGCCGATTACCTCGCGCGGCGCGATGCGGCGCAGGGCAAGAAAGTGATGACGGTGCGCGATCTGCTCGTGGCGATGATCAAGGCGCACGAAATCCAAGGCGTGCTCGCGCTCGAGAACAGCTTCAACCGCGTCGGGCTCGATCACGTGCTGCTCGTGCGAGTCGCCACGACGGCGGTAACGGCGGCCATGCTCAGCGCCACGAAGGATCAAATCATCAATGCCGTCTCGAACGCATGGATCGACGGCGGCGCCCTGCGCACCTATCGGCACGCGCCCAACACCGGTTCACGCAAGAGCTGGGCGGCGGGCGATGCCACGAGTCGCGGCGTGCGTCTTGCGCTCATCGCGCTCAGCGGCGAGATGGGCTATCCGTCGGCGTTGTCCGCGAAGACCTGGGGCTTTCAGGACGTGCTGTTCAAGGGCAAGCCGATCGTGCTCGCCCAGCCTTTCGGCACGTACGTGATGGAGAACGTGCTCTTCAAGATCTCCTATCCGGCCGAGTTCCATGCACAGACTGCGGTGGAGGCGGCGATGACGCTCTATCCGCAGGTCAATCAGCGGCTCGACGACATCGAGCGCGTCGTCATCGAAACGCAGGAACCCGGCGTGCGCATCATCGACAAGACGGGGCCGCTTTCCAATCCTGCCGACCGCGATCATTGTCTGCAGTACATGGTGGCGATCCCGCTCATTTTCGGACGGCTGCGCGCGGACGACTACGAAGACACGATCGCGCGCGATCCGCGGATCGATGCGCTGCGCGAGAAGATGGTGGTGCGCGAGAACCCCAAGTTCACGGAAGAGTATTACGCGCCCGATAAGCGCTACATCGGCAATGCCGTGCAGGTGTTCTTCCGCGACGGCACCGCTACGCCGCGCGTCGCGATCGACTATCCGCTCGGGCACCGCAAGCGCCGCGCCGAGGCCATTCCGGTGCTGACGCAGAAATTCGAGAGCGCGGTTCGGGCGCACTTCTCCCCGAAGCAGAGCGAGGCCATCAAGACGCTCTTCGCCGAGCGCGACAAGCTAGAGAGCCTGCCGATTACCGAGTTCATGGCGCGCCTCGTCAAGAACTAGGGAAGCTCTGATTAATCGCGGCCGAGGTCCCGCACAGACTGCTGCCCGTCGAGGCGATGAAAGAGATAGCTGCAGCGCGCATCGTGTAGATATTGCACAACTGCGCGTGCTTGCTAACCTATCTCCATGCCCGACGAGGTATCAGGTTCCCATGCACACTGACTTTGCCCGCGCATTCGCGAGCGCGTTTGCTGGTGTAGCGCTGTCATGACGACGCAGACCTACCGGGCTCTGCTCGTCGGCACCGGTCCTGCCAGCCCGGTCCGCGTCGGGAAGCTCATCGAAGCCTCGGACATCGAAGTCGGCGAAGTCATCCGCGCCGAGGAAATCGCGCAGAGCATCGCCCGGCAGACGCCGGATCTCGTGATCGTCGACTTGCAAGGCGAACTCGATGGGCTCGCGCACGTCGCGAGCGTGCTGCACGCCAATCCGGCCACGGTATTCGTGCCCATCGTGGCGCTGGCGCGCTCGGCCAAGTCGCGGCTCGGTGCATTCGAAGCGGGCGCCGACGAATTCCTGTTGCATCACGTGCGGCGCGAGGAATTCCTCGTGCGCATGCGCTGTCTGCTTCGCAGCAGCGCGCAGCGTCGGCAGCTTGCGGCCGAGCAACTGGCCGAGGAAGTCAAGCGCCGCGAAGCCATCCGCGCGGCGTTCCGCCGCTATCTCTCGCCGAAGCTTGCCGATCAGATCCTGGCCAACGCCGATTTGCGCGAAAGCATGTACGGTCGCGCGCAGATGCGTACCGAAGCGGCCATCATGTTCGCCGACATGCGGGGCTTTACGAGCTTGGCGGAGCGCTTGAAGCCGGCCGAAGTGGTGGAGCTGCTCAATGAATTCTTCGCGCTGCTGACGGAGATCACGTTCCGTTACGACGGCACGGTCTTCAGCATGGCGGGCGACAGCTTGATGGTCGGCTTCGGCGTGCCGGTGGCGCAGACCGACGGTGTGCTGCGCGCCATCCGCGCCGCGCGCGAGATGCTCGATGAGTTTGCGGTGCTGGCGAGTCGCTGGAAGCAGCGTTACGGCGTCGAGACGGGGCTCGGCATCGGCATCAATTTCGGCGAGGTCATCGCCGGCAACGTCGGTTCCGCAAGCTACATGAACTACACGATCATCGGCGATGCCGTGAATGTCGCTTCGCGATTGGGACAACGCGCGCGCGCCGGCGAGATGCTGTTCTCGGATGCGGTCAAGGCCGTGCTCGACGAACACGGCTTCGACCTCGACGCCTTGCCGCTGCCGTCGCTGATCCTGCGCGGCCGGACCAATCCCATCGACATCTTCTGCGTGCCGAGCGCGGCGCCGGCGCGCGTCGACTTCCGCGTCGCCCACTGAGGGGCGCAGAGCGCGAACGGCGGATCGGCCTGCCGACCCGCCGCTCGCTTTCGATCAGCTGCGATAGGCCTGACGGCCGATGCCTTGAACCGGAATACCCTGTGCCGCGAGCACTTCGTGCTGAAGCGCGTACATGGCCGCTGCGGCCTCGTCGATCGCCTTCGTGAACGCAAGCGAGCCCTTGAGGATCGGCGCGAGCCGCGCCTTGTCCTGAATGCGCGCCTTCGGATACTCGTGCTCGACGACGAGATAGGTATTGGCGGGATCGATCGCGAGCAGCTCGCGCGCCGCGAGCTGATGATCGAGCCAGTCGACGGTGCGGTTCTGTAGGTACGCAAGCGGATCGTGCCGCGCCGTGCCCGGCAGCTCGTGCTCGCACAGCACGACCTGCTTCTTCCAGGCATTGAGCTGATCGGCCGAATTGGGCGAGGGCTTGCCGTTGATCCAGTCGCCGCGCTGCATGGTCTGTCCGCCGTAACCCCAAGCCGCCACGCCGCGGGGGTCGATGACCTGGCCTTTGACGTGGAAACCGGAGATGAGGAAGTTGTAGCCCTCATCCTTCAGGTACTGGAAGATCGAGCGCGTGTCCTGACCCATGAGGATCGCGTGCGACGGGTCGTAGTGGATGCGGAATTGATCGCCGACGCCGTGCTTCTCGCAGATGCGATGCAGGGCGATCCAGGGGCCGGGCGCATAGGCGATGTTGTTGTGCCAACGGTCGAGCACGTTCCAGCCCGGCATCGGACATTGCTCGACGCGATACGTGAGCCCGCGCGCCTTCGCTTCCTTGAGGAGCGGCACGAATACGGCCTCGAACATCTCGAGGTTCTCGTCCATCTCGAGCTTGGGATTGCGCCCCACGAAGCCGCACACCGCATCGGTGCCGAGCAGCACGGCCGCGTCGAACACGCGCAGCATGAAATCGTGCTTCTTCTTCCGCTCGGCTTCGTCGGGAGCCAGCATGTTGTCGAAGTAAGCGATATCGGACAGTCCGACACCGGTGGCGCGCATCGCGGCCTGGACGCGCGCGGCGCGTTGCTTGTTGAACGGCTCGCGCAGATCGAGGGTATTGGCGACGGGGTCGAGCATGGCCTCTGCAGGGACGTCGGCCTGCGTCGGGTGCAGCGCTGCCGACAACTGAATGTTCGGAGCGCCGATCTCACGCGCGAACTCGAGCCATTCTTCGATTGCGAGATCCGGATCGGGATCGCGCTTCTCACGCGGGGTCAGCTCCTGGAGCGCAGCCGTGAGGATGCTGAGCTTCATGTACTTCGGCTGAAAGGGTGCGACTGTTTGTTGTGTGCTCATAGGCTCGACTACCTCATGCAGGAAGCCGGTGCATGATAGAGGGACATGGAGCCGTCCGGCCAGCCGCGGAATGTCAGGAATATGCAATCCAGCGGCCGAGCGCGCCGGCGGCCAGCCAGACGCACATCGAGAGCGCTGCCTGCATCCGGCCGACGAGCGGCGGCGCGGCATCCCAGACGGGAAGCCGACGTTGCCACAATGCGCGGAACAAAATGGCGTTCGCAAGCCCGAGCGCGATCACGCAGAGCTTGATCTGCATGATGCGATTGCCGAGCAGCGGCGCGGCGTCGGCTGCGAACATCGTGAATCCGCCTACGGCAAGCAGCGCTAGCCCGACCAGCGCGAAAGAAGTCAACGTGCTCATCGCGGCGAGCGGTATCGCACGGATCCAGCCGAGCAGCCGCAGGTCGAGCAGCAGCATCGGCCCGACGAGCAGCACGAGCCCGAGCAGATGCACGACATTTGCGATGGGGTAGGCGAGCGCAGAGGTGCGCACCCATGCGCCGAACGGCGAGCTCGCGAGCTGCGCCGCCCATGCGTACACGTCCACGTCAGCGCAGCTCGACCGTCTTGCCGTCGACCGTGATGCGCTCGGCCCGCAGCTCCGCCGTGCCGTCCGAGCGCGGATATCCTTCGATCGTGATCGTCTTGCCCTTTGTCAGCGCGCCTTCCGGCAAGCCGCGCGCTTCCATGCGGGCGATCGGTGCGAGCACGACCAGCCAGCGGCGGCCTTCGTGGTCGACTTCCACTTCGGCGTGCGGATTGCGGTAACGCACCTCGAGAAGCTCGGCGTCGAACTTCATGACCTTGTTCGCGTCGTACGAGCTCCAACCGTGATGCGCCCAGGTGGCGACGGCAAAGAGCAGGCAGAACAGGGCGCCGATGAGACCGTGCAGCGGCGGGATGCGCTTTGGCATGTCAACCTCCTAAAGCGGCGTGAGCGACACGGAACGCGCCGCAGTCTAGCGCAGTCGCGCTCGGGTGGGTCCGTACGGGGCTAGGCGTTGACCGATCTTGAGAGTCAGGATGCCGGTCGAGCGCTCATCCTGCTTGCGCGGGCGCGGCCGGTTGCGCGAGCATCGCGCCTTAGGATCTTTGGTAACCTTTGCCGATCCATTACGAACAACAAACCCAAGCGGCGCCGTCGGCGCGTCACGATCGAGCCGTCCCAACCGCCCAGTCAGGGGCGCGGCGGGGAGCTCGACAGCGTGAGCGGTGCGTCGAGGGCAATGACGGGGGATGCACCATGTCACGAAGCACGACATTCGTCCGTAGCGCGCGCGTCCGCGACGCTTCCTCCTCGTTGGGCCGTCGGCAGGCGATACGCAGATAGAACAGCACGGCGCCGCACGATTCTTCCAGGCGGCGAGATCAGCCGCAGCGCTCGGCCGGCATCTGTGTGCGCGCGAATGACGCGCGGCAGACGGGAGGCGAGCGCGAGCATCCGTACAAGAACCAGGAGATCCAATGGTATCGACAGCAGACGCCACGGTCGCGACGGGCCGTGCCCTGGACAAGAGCCATCGGCGAGTCGTCTTCGCCTCATCGCTCGGCACCGTGTTCGAGTGGTACGACTTTTACTTGTACGGCTCGTTGTCGGTCATCATCTCGAAGCAGTTCTTCTCCGGCGTCAACGAAACGACCGCGTTCATTTTCGCGCTGCTGGCGTTTGCAGCCGGCTTCTTCGTGCGCCCCTTCGGTGCATTGTTCTTCGGTCGGCTCGGCGATCTGATCGGGCGCAAGTACACGTTCCTGGTGACGATCGTCATCATGGGCTTGTCGACCGCGCTGGTCGGCATGCTGCCGAGCTATGCGTCGATCGGCGTGGCAGCACCGATCATCTTGATCACGCTGCGACTGTTGCAGGGACTGGCGCTCGGCGGTGAATACGGCGGTGCGGCCACTTACGTTGCCGAGCACGCGCCCGACGGCAAACGCGGGTTGTACACGAGCTGGATTCAAACGACCGCGACGCTCGGCTTGTTCTTGTCGCTGCTCGTGATCCTGAGCTGCCGCGTGGCGTTCGGCGAAGCATTCGACGACTGGGGTTGGCGCGTGCCGTTCCTGGTGTCGATCATCCTGCTGGCGATCTCCGTGTACATCCGCATGCAGCTCGAAGAATCGCCAGCGTTCCTGGAGATCAAGGCGGAGGGCAAGCTGTCCAAGGCGCCGCTCAAGGAAGCCTTCGGGCAGTGGAGCAATCTCAAGATCGTGCTGCTCGCGCTGATCGGTGCAACGGCTGGGCAGGCGGTCGTGTGGTACGGCGGCCAGTTCTATGCGCTGTTCTTCTTGGAGAAGATCCTTCAGGTCGATGCGAAAGCGGCGAATCTGATCATCGCTGCTGCGCTCCTGATCGGTACGCCGTTCTTCGTCGTGTTCGGCGCATTGTCCGATCGTATCGGCCGCAAGAAGATCATCATGGCGGGCTGCGTGCTCGCGGCGGTCACGTACTTCCCGGTGTTCAAGGGACTCACCACGTACGCCAATCCGGCGCTGGCGTCGGCGGTGGAGCGTGCGCCGGTGACGGTCGTTGCCGCAGAGGACGATTGCTCGTTCCAGTTCGATCCGATCGGCAAGGCCAAGTTCACCAAGTCATGCGACGTGGCCAAGGGCGCTTTGGCGCGCGCGGGCATTCCGTACGTGAACGAAGCGGCACCGGCAGGCACGGTCGCAGTGGTTCGCATCGGCTCCGGCGCGAATGCAGTGGAGATTCCATCGTTCGCGGGCAACACGATGTCGAACGAAGAATTCGCCGCGGCGTCGGCGGATTTCGGCAAGCGGTTGCGTGCGGCCCTGACCGAGGCCGGTTATCCGGAAAAGGCGAACATGGACGAGGTCAACTATCCGGTGGTCATCCTGCTGTGCGCCTATCTCGTGATCCTGGTCACGATGGTGTACGGCCCGATCGCCGCATGGCTCGTCGAGCTGTTCCCGACCCGTATCCGGTACACGTCGATGTCGCTGCCGTATCACATCGGTAACGGCTGGTTCGGCGGCTTCCTGCCGGTGACCTCGTTCGCGATCGTGGCTGCAACCGGCGATATCTACAACGGCCTGTGGTATCCGATCATCGTCGCGCTGATGTCTGCCGTGATCGGGACGCTGTTCTTGCGGGAGACGTATAAGCAGCCGTTGGTCAGATGAGGCTCTAGGCTCTAGACTGTAGCCAGAGGGCGCGCAGTTGCGCGCGCTCTCTTTGGGCCCTGGGCCCTGGACTCTGGTCAGAATCGCGCGGCTCGCGGGAGGCTGTAGGCTGTAGCCTGTAGGCTGTAGCCAGAGGGCGCGCAGTTGCGCGCTCTCTTTGGGCGCTCTACTTTCCTTGATGTGGTTGCGTCTTCCCTTCCTTCGCGCAGCGGACGTCTCCTTTCCTGACGCAGTCTTCGCTCACTCGGATGGACTTCTCCAAAGATCGAGCCCGCTCTCCGCGGAGCAGCGGTCGATTTGCGCGAGCTCTTCGGCAGTGAATGCGGGGCTGTTGAGTGCGCCGAGGCAGTCCTCGATCTGCGACCAGCGGCTGGCGCCGATAAGGGCGCTCGTGACGGCGGGTTGCCGCAGCACCCACGCGAGCGCCATTTGCGCGAGGGTCTGCCCGCGGCGTTGCGCGATCTCGTTCAGCGCCCGGATGCTCTTCAGGCATTCGTCGCTCAGCATTCTCTGATTGATGGAGCAGCTGGTGGCGGCGCGCGAGTCCGCCGGGACGCCGTTCAAGTAACGCGACGTGAGCAGGCCTTGGGCGAGCGGGGAGAAGGCGATGCAGCCGATGCGTTCTTCTTCCAGCACTCGCAACAAGCCCTGTTCGACCCAGCGATTCAGGATCGAGTACGAGGGCTGATGGATGATGAAGGGAGTCTTGAGCTCTCGCAGGATCGCGGCCGCTTCGCGCGTCTTCTTGGGACCGTAGGAGGAGATGCCGACATAGAGTGCCTTGCCGCTACGCACCGCGGTGTCGAGCGCTCCCATCGTTTCCTCGAGCGGCGTCTCGGGATCGAAGCGGTGCGAGTAGAAGATGTCGACGTACTCGAGCCCCATGCGCTTGAGGCTCTGGTCTAGGCTGGCGAGCAGGTACTTGCGCGAGCCCCATTCGCCGTACGGTCCCGGCCACATGTTGTAGCCGGCCTTCGTCGAGACGATGAGCTCGTCGCGATAGGGAGCGAGATCGGACTTGAGGATCTTGCCGAAGTTCTCCTCGGCCGAGCCGAACGGCGGTCCGTAGTTGTTGGCGAGATCGAAGTGCGTGATGCCGCGGTCGAACGAGCGCAGGACCATTTCGCGCGCGTTCTCGTAGGGTGCCGTACCTCCGAAGTTCTGCCAGAGCCCGAGCGAAATCTTCGGTAACTTCAGGCCGCTGCGTCCGCAGCGCACATAGGGGATCCGGTCGTATCGTTGCGGGTCGGCACAGTACATGAGCGGCGTCCTCGGGCGACGTGATTCGAGGGCGCGATTATAGACAGGCCCCTTCGCCGTTGCTGGGCGTTCGAGGCAATGCGTGCGTACATGAAGTCCGCTCGGTGCGACGCTCTAGCACGGCCCACCGCTCTCGCGGTCTAATATCTCCATGAGCCTGCCAATCGAATTCGGCGCACCCTGGGGCCGGACCCTCAAGACGGCGTCGCTCGTTTTTTCGCTGCTGCTCGCCGTGGGGGCGGTCGCAGCTTGGTACGGGTGGCGCGCGCATGGCGCAGGCGAGGCTTTGCTGATCGCCTGCTTGCTCGTGGCGACGTGGGTAGGCGCGGCGCTTTGCACGGTCAACGGCTATGTGCTGACCGACGACGCCATTGTCGTGAAGCGACTGGGCTGGACGACACGCCTGCCATGGCAGGGGCTCGTTTCGATCGCGGGCGACAATGAAGCGATGACGCGCTCGCTGCGACTGTTCGGTAACGGCGGGCTGCTGTCGTTCACCGGAATTTTCTGGAATCGGAAGATCGGACGATACCGCGCCTTTGCGACCGATCCGTCCCGTGCCGTGATCCTGACGTACGCGAATCGCAAGGTCGTGATCACGCCGGACGACCCGCAGCGATTCATCATGCAGGCGCGAACCGCTCTCACGCATCGCCAGCGGGTGGTAGGCAACGCATTCGTCCGAT
Source organism: uncultured Steroidobacter sp. (assembly GCA_938008435.1). Lineage (GTDB taxonomy): Bacteria > Pseudomonadota > Gammaproteobacteria > Steroidobacterales > Steroidobacteraceae > Steroidobacter. The sequence continues at coordinate 31,045 of CALLKK010000008.1, forward strand.
CGCGTTGGAGAAACACGATGAGACGCATGACAGGCTACGTGGTTACCGCTTTGTTACTCCTGGCGGGCTGCGGTCAAGGACCGAGCACCGCTGCACCCCCGCCGAGAACCACGACAGCGGACGGCGAGTCACTGCCGCCTTTCGTGGGTCGCGTCTGGTTGTCGGTGACGCGGCGCGATCCGCCCGGCACGATCATCGTCTTCCTGCCCGACAAGACGATGCTGCGCAGCTCGTGCGTCGAGGGCCATCGCGTCGTGGAGTGGGGCGTCATTTCGGACACGCGCATCCGCTGGCGCGAAGAAGCCATTCCGATCGAAGCCGAGGTTTCGCAACCCACGCCGAACGAGCTGAATCTGAAAGTGGTCGGCACCGACCAGGCGAGCACTTACGTCGCGATCTCGGTGCCGTACAAGTGCCCGACGATTTAATGCGCGTTGGGCGGAGTCCGGCGAGTTAAGCGAGTTTGCATCGCAAAGTACTGGAAGCCTCCGCTGCGCGAAGGCGGGGAGGACGCTGCCGCGTCAAGGAGTCTGCTTGCGCAGCAAGGAAAACACCAATGCGTCAGGGATGAAAAAAGCGCAGCGCGCGAAGCGCGCTTCCAACCAGAGCCAGTGCGCAAAGCCCCAAGTGCGCGCGGCGCGCTTTCCGGCCACGGCCTAGAGCCTACAGCCTATTTGTCGTCGTCCAAACCGATGTCGTAGTCGTCGAAATCGGAGAGCTGCTCGGCCGTCTGGCGTTCTTCGCGAATGCGCTCGAGACGCCGCCATGCCGGCTCGCCCACCTTGGTCGCCGACTTCTTGCGCTTGTCTAGATCTTCGATGAGATGGTCGACATCGATTTCTTCAGGATCGACTGTGGTGTCGTCGTCCTCTTCCTCATCGAAGTCGTCAGAATCCGGCTTCTCGCTCATCGAGTCGAAGTTGCGGTTTGAGGTCGAAACGAAAGGACTCTTCGTGGCGAGTATATAAAGCCAAGCGCGAAGGTCATCAAGAGGGACGCAAGCGCCGTGTTACGCGGTGCTCAGACGCCAAGCTAAAGCCGGTAAAGCGCCAGCGGAAGCGACGTTTGGACAGCGCTCCAACGTCGTGCAGGCACGGCTTATGCAATGAGCTCGTTGAGCTGGAAGATCGGCAGCAGCATGGCGAGCACGATCAGCAGCACGAGCCCGCCCATGAGGAGGATCATGAGCGGACCGAGCAGGCCGACGACGGCGCCGAGAATCGCGTCCATCTCTCGTTCCTGATTCGTCGCCGCGCGGTCGAGCATCGTCTCGAGCTCGCCGCTCGTCTCGCCGCTTGCGATGAGGTGGATCATCATCGGCGGAAAAATCTTTGATGCGCCGAGAGATTTACCGATCGGGGCGCCTTCGCGCACGCGGGTGGCGGCGAGCTCGACCGCATCGCGCATCGGTAAATTCGTCACGACTTCGCCGGCGATACGCAAGGCATCCAAGACCGGCACGGCGCTCGAGGTCAGCGTCGCGAACGTCCGCGCGAAGCGGGCGCTATTGGTGCCGCGTACGACCTTGCCGAACAGCGGCAGGCGCAACAAGAAGGCATGGAAGCGGCGGCGTGCACCCGGATCGCGCAGCCAACGCATGAAGAGCACGACGCCCAAGACAATCAGGACCAGCAGAGCCAGGCCCCAGTCGCGGAGGAAGTCGGACAAACCGATCAGCGCCTGCGTCAGGACGGGCAGCTCCTGCTTCGAGCTTTCGAATTGCTTGACGATCTTCGGCACGACGAACGTCAACAGCAGGAACACGATCAGGATACAGACGCTGAAGAGCAGCACCGGATAGAGCAGTGCGTTGATCGTGCGGCTGCGCAGCTGCTCGCGGCTTTCGGTGTAGTCCGCAAGCCGCTCGAGGACGGTGTCGAGGTGGCCGGATTGCTCGCCCGCGGCGACCGTGGCGCGATAGAGCTCAGGAAACACGGCGGGGAAGTCTGCGAGGCCCTCCGCCAGCGAATGTCCTTCCATGACCTTGGCGCGCACGCCCATCACGATCGTACGAATGCGCGGTTTCTCCGACTGCTCGGACACAGCGAGCAAGGCTTCCTCGAGCGGCAGACCCGAGTGCACCAGCGTCGCAAGCTGGCGCGTCATGAGCGCGAGATCGGCGGCGGAGACGCCGCGGCGAAACGAAATGCCGCGCTTGCGGCCGCGCTCGGTTTGAGAGACCTCGGTGACGGTGACGGGCAGCAGGTTCTGTTCGCGCAGGAGCTGGCGCACCTGCCGCGCGGTGTCGCCTTCGAGCACGCCGCGGCGTTCGCGGCCCGTCGGATCGAGAGCGGTGTATTCGAATGCGGCCATGTCAGATCGGCGGCTGCGGGCAGTCGGTGGCCGAGTGACGCGCGCCGCACGGATGCGGCGGTCGGTGCGTTTCCAAGGCTGCGAAGGCCGACTTGCGCATCGTAGGCGAGCGTCTTTCCTCTGGCGACAGCCTACAGTGTAGCGTCTTGCGCGCAGGCTAGTCTTCGCGCGTGACTCGCAGCACTTCCTCGATCGTGGTGATGCCGGCGAGGATCTTGGCGCGGCCGTCGTCGCGGATGCTCGGCGTCTGGGTGCGTGCGTAGCGTTCAAGCTCATGTTCGCCCGCGCCGTCGTGGATCATCGTGCGCATCGTGTCGTCGACGAGCACGAGCTCGTAGATGCCCGTACGGCCTTTGAAGCCGTGATTCGGATCGTTGCCGGGGCGGTAGAGCGTCGGCGCAGGGGCATCGGGCGGCAAATTGAGCAAGCGCCGCTCATGTTCGCCGGCTTGGTACGGCACCTTCGTCGCAGGGTTGAGCACGCGCACCAGGCGTTGCGCCAGCACGCCGATCAAGCTCGAAGAGAGCAGGAACGGCTCGACGCCCATGTCGCGCAGACGCGTGACTGCGCCGACGGCCGTGTTCGTATGCAGCGTCGAGAGCACGAGGTGGCCGGTCAGCGACGCCTGCACGGCGATCTGCGCGGTTTCCAGGTCGCGGATCTCGCCGATCATCACGACGTCCGGGTCCTGGCGCAGGATCGCGCGCAGGCCGCGCGCGAACGTCATCTCGACCTTGGTGTTGACCTGAGTTTGTCCGATGCCGTCGATGTAGTACTCGATCGGATCCTCGACGGTCATGATGTTGCGCGTGTTGTCGTTGATGCGCTCGAGAGCCGAGTAGAGCGTCGTCGTCTTACCCGAACCGGTCGGACCGGTGACGAGGATGATGCCGTGCGGCTTGTGAATGAGCTCGTCGACGAGCTGCTGCGTGCGCGGGTCCATGCCGAGCGCATCGAGCGAGAGCCGACCGGCTTGCTTGTCGAGCAGACGCAGCACGACGCGCTCGCCGTGGCCGGCCGGGATCGTCGAGACGCGCACGTCGACGGCGCGGCCGGCAATGCGCAAGGAGATACGTCCGTCCTGCGGCAGACGCTTCTCGGCGATGTCGAGCTTCGACATGACCTTGATGCGCGAGACGACGAGCGCGGCGACCGCGCGGCGCGACTGCAGCACCTCGCGCAGCACGCCGTCGACGCGAAAGCGCACGACGAGCCGGTTCTCGAACGGCTCGATGTGAATGTCGGACGCGTTCTCCTTGACGGCCTGCGTGAGGATCGCGTTGATCAGCTTGATGATCGGCGCCTGATCGTCGCTTTCGAGCAAGTCCGAGGGCTCGGGCAAATCCTGCGCAAGATGCGCAAGATCCGTGTCGTCTTCCATGCCGACCATCTGCATCGCCGAGCTCGTGCCGCCTTCGTAATGCTCGCGCAGGAGCTGATCGAACGTGTCGCTGTCGACGCGCCGCAGCTGCAGCGGCATGCCGAGCGCGCGGCGTACCTCGGCTATGCTCGCCGGTTGCGCGCCGGCGCGATACACCGCTTCGGCCACGTTGTCGTTGATCCGCTGGATCAAGACGCCATGGCGTTTGCAGAACGCGAACGACAACTTCTGCGTCTCGGCCGCAGGCGCGGCGGGCGCCGCCAGGCTGGCAGATGTCGGGGTCGATTCGGCTTGTGCGCTCATGGGGCGGCTCGAAGGTTCGGGTCGATTGCCGGGCGGCTCTCATCGCGTGCACATGCACGCGCTTAGCTTGCCAGCAGAGCGGTGCCTCGTCATTGCGCGACGGACGCACCTACTGTGGTGAATCCGAAGGTCGTTCGGTTGACTCGTCGCGCGGCGGCAGCGGTTGCGATTCGACCGGCGGCTGCGGCCTGACGGGCTCGACTTCGGTGCGATCGGTGCCTTCCGCGGGCGGCGCGGCGCCGGCCGTCGGATCGGCGTAGCGCGAGAGCTCCTCGATCGGCGGCAACGTCGGCTGACGCTCGCCGGGCAGCAACGTCACGCGGCCGTTGTTGCGACGCAGCTGCTGATCGCGCAGCACGTTGTACTTGGCGTTCGTTTCGATCGCCGCCTGCACGCCGTCGCGCAGAATCGTCGGACGGATGAACACCATCAGGTTGCGCTTTTCGGTCTGGCCGCTGCGCGTCTTGAACAGCTCGCCGATGATCGGCACCGAGCCGAGAATCGGCACGCGGTTCTCGCTCTCGCGCACCACATCGTCGATCAAGCCGCCGAGCACGATGATGCCGCCGTCCTCGACCATGACCTTGGTCGAGATGGTGCGCTTGTTGGTGATCAAGTCGACCGCGCCTTCGACGCCCTGGCTGAGCGACGAGGACTCTTGTTCGATCTTGAGCAGGACCGTGTCGCCGCGATTGATTTGCGGGGTGATCTTGAGGATGTTGCCGACCTCTTCGCGCTGCACGGTGGTGAACGGATTGACGAAGTTGCCGCCCTGGGAGACGCCCGTGCTCGCGTACTGGCCGGTGATGAAGGGCACTTCCTGCGCAACCTTGATCTCCGCTTCTTCGTTGTCGAGCGTCACGATCGAGGGCGTGGAGATGATGTTGCTCCGTCCGTCGCCGCGCAGGGCCCGCAGCAGCACCGCGAAGTTGGTGCCGCGGTCGCCGAAGCGGCCCGCGCCGAGCGTGACGCCGCGCAGCGCGCCGGCCGAGACGGCCTCGGGATTGGCCACGGCTTGCACGATGTCGAGGATGCTCGTGCCGCCGACGGGCTGATTGAAAGTGCCGATCGGCACCGTGGAGTCGGAGTTCGTGCCGTCGATCGCCCAGTTGATGCCGAGCTCGGACGCCTTCGACGCGGTGATCTCGACCAGGATCGCTTCGACCTGAACTTGATAGCGGCGAATGTCGAGCTTGTCGATGATCGAGTTGATCTGCCGCATGATCTTCGGCGGCGCCGTGATGATGAGCGCGTTGTTCTGCGGGTCCGCCCAGATGCTCACGCTGCGTTCGGCTTGCGCTGCTTGGCCGCCTGCTTGACCGCCCGGCGTCGAGGCCTGCACAAGGCCCTGGACTTGCTCTTTGAGCTTGGTCGCGAGCGCTTCCGCATCGGCGTATTCGAGATAGCGCACCTGCGTGTCGCCGCCTTGCTCGAGCGGCGTGTCGAGATGCGTGATGAGCGCGCGCATGCGCAGCCGCTGCGACAGCTCGCCCGAAATGAGCACGCTGTTGGTGCGATCATCCGCGACGACCTTGACGCGATTCGTCGGGTCGCCGCCTTGCGCGCCGCCGCCGGCGCTGGTGTAGAGCGTGTTGACCACGCGCACGATTTCCGCGGCGCTCGCGTTCTCGAGCCGGATGAGCTCGACTTCATCGTCGCTCGCACGATCGAGGCGCTCGATGATGCGCATCAGACGATGAACGTTGTTGGCGCGGTCGGAAATGACGAGGGAGTTTGTGCCCGGGATGTAGGCGAGGTGGCCCTGCTGCGGGATGAGCGGACGCAGGCTCGGAACGAGCTGGGCGGCGCTCACGTTTCGTACATTGATGACGTGCGTGACGATCTCGTCGGAGTTGGGGCTGATCCGCTCGGGCAGGTCGTTCGCAGGCCACTGACGCGCGTTCTGATCGGGCAGGATCTTCGTGACGTTGCCCGACTCGACGGCCATGAAGCCGTACACCTGCAGGATCGACAGGAACGTCTGATAGAAGGCGTCCGGCGTCATCGGCGTCGACGACAGGATCGTCACGTTCGCGCGCACGCGCGGATCGACGATGAACGTCTTGCCGGTGATGGTGCTGACCGCTTCGATGATCTGCGTGATGTCGGCGTCGCGGAAGGCCGGGGTGATGGTCTGCTGTTGCTGGGCGGAAGCGACATTCCAAGCGAGCGTGCCGAAGAGGGCGCACGCGAGCAGCCGGACCGCGCAATGCGGGCGGCTCGCGCGAGCGCGCGGGCGGGCAGCGTTCGTGTCATGCCAAAGCGTCATTGGGCGTCCTTTACTCGGTTGAACGTGCGGCGGACAGCGGCCGCATTGAAATGCGATCCGGCGCGGCGAAATGCGACGGAAGTCTCGTTCCGACGAGGTCCTGGCCGTGCTCCATGTCGGATGTCTCCATGCAGCATCACTGCAGGGGCGGGTGAGCGCCGCGGTCCGGCGATCCGTCGCCCGTCTCCACGTCCGGGATGGAAACCTGGGACATGTTGAGGGTGATGTCCTGCGTCTGTCCCTGGCGCTCGATGGTCAACTGTACGCGGTCCGACGTCCCCATGGTGTTGAAGATCTCCATGCCGCGCTGCGGATCGTCGAGGGGCGTGCCGTTGATCGCGAGCACCAAGTCGCCTGGCTGCAGTCCGAGCCGAGAGAACTGTTGGCGGTTGCGGCCCGGATAGACGCGATAGCCGCGTTGCACGCCGTTCGCGAACACCGGCTGCGGACGGACGATCTCCGTGAGCGCGGTCGGATTGCTTTCGGCGACGCGGCGCAGGTTGTCGACGACGCGGTTCTGCGCCGGCACCGGCGCGGGCCGGGCCATCGCGGTCGCCAGCATGCGCTTCGGCAAGGCGAGAGCTTCCAGCTTGCCGTTGCGATCGAGGATGACGCGATCGGGGTAAACCGAGTGCAGGCGGATGCCCGTCCGTACGCTATCGCCGACGGAATAGACTTTCGTCTGTTGCGCAGACTCGCCGATGATCGCCAGGCCCTTTTGCGGATCTTCGGCCGCGAAGACCGCCGAGAGCACGAGCGGCAGCTGCGTCTCGGGCGCAGGGCCGACGTCCTGCGTCGGTGCTTTCGGCGTCCCGAACAGATGAGCGTTCACGATGGCTTGAACATCCACTCCCTTGGAACGGGCCGGCGCCGTGGCCGCGGGCACGATCGGCGCGCTGTCGATTTCGGGCGCGGGCTCGAGCAGCAGCCAGGTCAATTGGACGAGCTGCCAAGCGATGGCGACGGCGAGGATTGCCGCAACGACCGTCGGCAACGTACGCATCACGCGGTCCAGCCATTGCTGCGCCGAGAGGCTCTGAAGCTCCTGAAGACTGGCCGAGAGGGACATTTATAAGTCGCGGATGCGTTGATATAGAGCGCCGGTCGAGGATCGCGCACCATGATAAGGATTCGCGCGAGATTGTCACAAGAGATTGTCCCGCTTGGCAAAGTGTGTCGCCAACGGCCGAAAGTCGCGCCCGGCGCGCGGGTCGGGCCAGAGCGGCGGCATGGGCCGATGCGCCGGCATGGTGCGCACATGGCGAGCACCGGAACGGGCTTTCCCGCGGGGCTTGCCGAGCGTCTCGAATCGCGTCAGGCAGCAGCCGATTGCGTGGGATGCTGCCTTGTATTGTCTGTAGTTCCCCCCTATAAAGAGGCAGAACCGATTCTGCATCGACGTGAATGACGGAAGAGAGCACACGACATGAACGCGAGCTTGTTACAGAGGAGGCGGAGCCGAAGCTCAAACGCCCGCCGCTGTACAAGGTCGTTCTGTTGAACGACGACTACACTCCGATGGAGTTCGTCGTCGACGTGCTGGAGCGCATTTTTTCCATGGACCGCACGACGGCGACGCGCATCATGCTCGAGGTCCATACCAAGGGAAAGGGCGTCTGCGGCGTCTACACGTACGAGATCGCCGAGACCAAGGTCGCACAGGTGACGACCTATGCTCGACAGCATCAGCATCCGTTGCTGTGCACGATGGAAGAGGCGTGACATGAGAATGAGGCTCGGCGCGGAACAAAACCCCCCGGTCGTTGAGTCTCATCTATCGCACAGCGTAGGTAGCTCGGCCGCAATGGACGCTCCGCTGCGAGGAGCTCCGAACCACAGGTGACCCGTCCAGTGTTAAGTAGCGAACTCGAGATTTGTCTCAACGAAGCGTTCCAAGCGGCGCGCGAGGCGCGGCACGAGTTCATGACCGTCGAGCACTTGCTGCTCGCGATCGTGGACACGCCGAAGGTGCGCGAGATCCTGCGAGCCTGCGGCGCCGACGTGGCGCGGCTGCGCAAGGATCTGAAGGATTTCATCGATCAGACGACGCCGCGCTTGAAGGACGACGACGATCGCGAAGTGCAGCCGACGCTCGGTTTTCAGCGCGTGCTGCAGCGGGCGGTCTTCCACGTGCAGTCGAGCGGCAAGAAGGAAGTCACCGCCGCCAACGTGCTGGTCGCGATCTTCAGCGAGAAGCACTCGCACGCCGCGTATCTGTTGTCGATGCAAGACGTCGCGCGGCTCGACGTCGTCAACTACATCTCGCACGGCCTCTCGAAGATCGCCGATGACCGCGCCGAGAAGGACGAAGCGGCTCCGGGCGCCGAAGGCGACCGCGAGACCGAAGGCGGCACGATCCTCGAGAAGTACACGACGAATCTCAACAAGCTCGCCATGGAAGGGCGCATCGATCCGCTGATCGGCCGGCGGATGGAGATCGAGCGCACGATCGAGATCCTGTGCCGCCGTCGCAAGAACAATCCGCTCTACGTCGGCGAGGCCGGCGTCGGCAAGACGGCGCTGGTGGAAGGGCTGGCCCGCATGATCGTCGAGGACAAGGTGCCGGAGGTGCTCGCCGACTGCACGGTCTACGCTCTAGACATGGGCGCGCTCATCGCCGGCACGAAGTATCGCGGCGATTTCGAGAAGCGCTTGAAAGGCGTGCTGGCGGAGCTCAAGAAGACGCCGGGCGCGATCCTGTTCATCGACGAGATCCACACCGTTATCGGCGCCGGCGCGGCGTCGGGCGGCGTCATGGATGCGTCGAATCTCATCAAGCCTGCGCTCGCAAACGGCGAGCTGCGCTGCATCGGTTCGACGACCTACAGCGAGTACCGTGGCATCTTCGAGAAAGACCATGCGCTCGCGCGCCGCTTCCAGAAGATCGACATCGTCGAGCCGACCGTGCCCGAGACGATCGAGATCCTCAAAGGGCTGCGTCCGCGCTTCGAAGAGCATCACGGCGTGAAGTATTCCGACGAAGCGCTCAAGGCGGCGGCGGAGCTCGCGGCACGCCACATCAACGATCGGCAATTGCCCGACAAGGCGATCGACGTCATCGACGAGGCCGGTGCGCGCCTCAGGCTCAAGCCGCAGAGCGAGCGCGAGCAGGTGGTGACGACCGCCATGATCGAGGACGTGGTCGCGCGCATCGCGCGCATTCCGCCGAAGAACGTCTCGATGTCCGACAAGGACGTGCTGCGCAACCTCGAGCGCAATTTGAAACTGGTCATCTTCGGTCAGGACGCGGCAATCGAAGCGCTCGCGTCGGCCATCAAGATGTCGCGCTCGGGTCTCGGCGATCAGCGCAAGCCCGTCGGCTCGTTCCTGTTCGCAGGTCCGACCGGCGTCGGCAAGACCGAGGTGACGCGGCAGCTTGCCATCGCCCTCGGCGTCGAGCTGATCCGCTTCGACATGTCGGAGTACATGGAGCGCCACACGGTCTCGCGTCTGATCGGTGCGCCTCCGGGCTACGTCGGCTTCGACCAAGGCGGCCTGCTGACCGAAGCGATCAACAAGCATCCGCATTCGGTGCTGCTGCTCGATGAGATCGAGAAGGCGCATCCCGACGTGTTCAACCTGCTGCTGCAGGTCATGGATCACGGCACGCTCACCGACAACAACGGCCGCAAGGCGGATTTCCGCCACGTCATCATCGTGATGACGACCAATGCGGGCGCGTTCGAGATGAGCCGTCCGTCGATCGGCTTCACGCAGCAGGATCACACCACGGACGCGATGGAGGCGATCAAGCGCTTGTTCTCGCCGGAATTCCGCAACCGTCTGGACGGCATCATCCAGTTCAATCCGCTGGACGCGCGCACGATTCAGCGCGTCGTGGACAAGCTGCTCGTCGAAGTCGAGGCGCAGCTCGAGCAGAAGGGCGTGCAGCTGCACGTCGACGATGCTGCCCGCGAGTGGCTGGCTCGCGAAGGCTACGACCCGAAGATGGGCGCGCGTCCGATGGCCCGCGTCATTCAGGAGTCGATCAAGCGGCCGCTTGCCGAAGAGCTGCTGTTCGGTCAGCTGGTCAACGGCGGACACGCGTTCGTCACGGTGGGCCCGGACAACAAGCTCAAGGTGGAGGCCCGCGCCAACAGCGAACAGGCGCTGCTCGAAGGCAGCTAACGCGCTGGCGGAGCATCTCAAGCAAAAAGGCCGGCTTCAGCCGGCCTTTTTGTTGCTGTACGGATCTTCGTCAGCGACGCATCGCCAGTATCCCGGCCGGCGCGCACCGTGCAATGCGCAGACGGATGGGCTCAGCGGCCACGGTAGACGATTCGTCCCTTGGTCAGATCGTAGGGGGTGAGCTCGACGGTAACCTGATCGCCCGTCAGGATGCGGATGTAGTTCTTGCGCATCTTGCCCGAGATGTGTGCGATCACGGTGTGGCCGTTCGTGAGCTGAACACGAAAGGTCGTGTTAGGCAGCGTGTCGATGACACGCCCCTCCATCTGAATTGCATCCTCTTTCGGCATGCACTCTCTATTAAGTTGCCTGGTCGCGACGGGAAAGCGCGCGAATTGTGCATAAAGCCCCACCTCAATGCAATGAACGCGCGTCTTTAAAATGCGCGCGAAGTGCGGACCGCAGCCATTCGCGCCTCTAAACGCACGGCTCCCGCGATTTGTGCCGCGGAAGCCGCCCGTTATGTCCAGGGCTTGGGCTCGAGGTCGTTCCCGACGTACAGGCGCAGGGTTTCGATGAACTCGGTGCGCGGCATGAGCTCGGCGCCCAGGCTCATCAGGTGGGCGGTGGCCATCTGGCAGTCGATGATGCGATAGCCGCGGGCGATCAGCTCATCGCACAGGCGCTTGAGCGCGACTTTCGAGGCATCGCGCTCGATGCTGAACATGGATTCGCCGAAGAACACCCGGCCGAGGGCGATGCCATACAGCCCGCCGACGAGCCGACCATCGAGCCAAGTCTCGACGCTGTGCGCGTAGCCGAGCCGATGCAGCCGGAAATAGGCGGCGCGCATCTCCGGCGAAAGCCACGTGCCGCCGGGACGCAGCTCCGGCGAGCCGCAGTAGCGCAGCACGTCGCGGAAGGCGGTGTCGATGCGCGTTTCGTAACCGCGATTGCGCAACGACTTGGCGAGGCTGCGCGAGACCTTCATGCACTCGGGACGCAAGACCGCACGCGGATCGGGGCACCACCACAGGATCGGCTGCCCCCGCGAATACCACGGGAAGATGCCGCGCCGGTAGGCTTCGAGCAGACGAGGTGGCGACAGATCGCCGCCTGCGGCCAGCAATCCGTCGGGTTCTGTCAGGGCTCGTTCCACAGGCGGGAAGGCCTGCGGCGAGTCGCGCTCGGACAACCAAACGATCGAGCCTTTCATGGCGAGTCTCACGAGTTGCCGCTTGCCGCGTCGCGACGGAAGGGCACATGCGCCTGGACTTCGGCCATGTACCGGTCGACCGCCGCTTCTTCCTGACGAAGATAACTCCGAATCGCGCTTTTGAAACGAGGATCTTCGATCCAATGCGCCGACCATGTCGGGGTCGGCTCGAACCCCCGGGGAACCTTGTGCTCGCCCTGCGTGCCAGGCTCGAAGCGTGCCAGCCCGCGCTCGATGCAGTACTCGATGCCTTGGTAATAGCAGGTCTCGAAGTGCAGGCTGTGGAAGTCGGCTGCGGCGCCCCAGTAGCGCCCGTAGAGGGTGTCGCCGCCGACGTAGAAGATCGCCGCGGCGATCGGCTGCCCGCGGTACTCGGCGAGCTTCACCATCACGGCGTCGGGCATGGCGGCCGACAGCTGCCGGAAGAATTCGACGTTGAGGTAATGCTCGTGCCCGCGCATCGCGAACGTCTGCGCCGAGAAGGCGAAGACGATGTTCCAGAGCTCGGGATCCATGTCGCGGCCGCTGAGCGTGCGATGAGTGACGCCGGCTTCTTGGATGCGACGCCGTTCGCGCAGCGCCTTCTTGCGCTTCTCCGAGCGGAAGGTGGCGAGGAAGGCGTCGAAGTCCGCGTAGTTGCGATTGAACCAATGAAATTGGCAATCCTTGCGCAGCAGAAATCCGCGCGCCTCGAAGAGCGGGCGTTCCTCATCGGGAATGAACAAGACGTGCAGCGACGAGGCGCCGTGTGTCTTGACGCTGTCGATGAGCCCGTCGATGAGCGCGCTGCGCGCATCGGACGTGTGTGCGAGCAGGCGCGGACCGGTGACCGGCGTGAACGGCACCATGCACACGAGCTTGGGGTAGTAGCGCAGCCCCGCCTGAGCGTAAGCCTGCGCCCAGCTGAAATCGAAGACGAACTCGCCCCACGAATGCGTCTTGCGGTAAAGCGGTGCGGCCGCCGTCAGCGTGCCGTCCGCGTCGCGTACCACGAGATGCGCCGGCATCCAGCCCGCATGCGGGCCGACGCAGCGCGTTTCTTCGAGCAGCGCGAGGAACGCATGGCTGATCGTCGGATTGCCGCTCGAGGCGAGCGCGTCCCAGGCGGATGCCGGGATGTCGTGAATGGAGCTGATCGTCTCGGCTGGCACGGTCGAAAATGCGCTCGCTGATTCGCTTTGCCGGTGGTGCGATGAGCGGGCGGGGCACACGCACGCGCGTGTCTCACCGCCCGCCGCCGAGGCGTCGACCGATCAACGCTGTTGCGCGTCGATCAGGTCGAGGTACTTGTCGGCATCGAGTGCGGCCATGCAGCCCGTGGCAGCCGACGTGATCGCCTGCCGGTAGACATGATCGGCCACATCGCCAGCAGCGAAGACGCCCGGCACGCTCGTTTGCGTCGCATTGCCGTTCAAGCCCGAGTTGACGATGAGGTAACCGTCTTTCATCTCGAGCTGGCCCTGGAACAGCTGCGTATTCGGGCTGTGGCCGATCGCGATGAACACGCCGGTAACCTCGAGATCGCGCTTCGGGCCGCCGTCGACCGGTGCGATGCGCAGGCCCGTCACGCCGCTGTCGTCTCCAAGCACTTCGTCGACGACATGGTTCCACTCGATCGCGATCTTGCCTTCGCGCACGCGCTCGAAGAGCTGATCTTGCAGGATCTTTTCCGCCCGCAACTTATCGCGCCGATGCACGAGCGTCACGTGGGCGGCGATGTTCGAGAGATAGAGCGCTTCTTCGACGGCGGTATTGCCGCCGCCGACCACGGCAACTTTCTGGTTCTTGAAGAAAAAGCCGTCGCACGTCGCGCAGGCCGACACACCGCGACCGCGATAGTTCTGCTCCGACGGCAGGCCGAGGTACTTGGCCGTTGCGCCCGTGGCGATGATAAGCGCATCGCACGTGTATGCGCCGCGATCGCCCACGAGATGGAAGGGACGTTGCGACAGGTCGACGGAGTTGATGTGGTCGTTGATGATTTCCGTGCCGAAGCGCTCGGCATGCTTGCGCATGCGCTCCATCAAGCCCGGTCCGGTCAAGCCGTGCGGATCGCCGGGCCAATTGTCGACTTCGGTGGTGGTCATCAACTGACCGCCTTCCTCGAGGCCGGTGATGAGCACCGGTTTGCGATTGGCGCGAGCGGCGTACACGGCCGCCGTGTAGCCCGCAGGACCGGAGCCGAGAATCAAGAGCCGCGAGTGGCGGGGAGTCGTCATGTATCATTCACCTCGAAGTTGCGGACAGCCGATGCGCTCGCGCCCAGCGGCGAGCGACGGCGTATCGTAAGTAACTGGCAATATGGCCGCCAAATAGATCACTTCAATGGCGGTGATCGGCTCGCTAGGAACGAGGCTTGGCGCCGTGAGACGAACGGCGTGCAGCGTACCCCGATCGCTCGGCGAGCGTTTTGCCGTGGCGTGCAGGCAGCGCTTGCCCGAGGTCGCGCTGCGGTTGCAATCGAAAGCTTGGTTCTCTTGAATATCAATCCTTTACATCGACAAGTTGAGGCAAGGTCCATTGGCGACGAGAGCTGAGGTGCAAGGCGGACGATCGCGGCTCGGTGCAGCCGTCGTGCGCTCGCTGCGCGAAGGCGCGCTTTGGGTCTTCGGTGCGCTTGCGCTGATCGTCTTCGCGGCGCTCGCGACCTACGATCGCAACGATCCATCGTTCGCGACGACCGGCGAGCCGGGCCCGCTCTCGAACCTCATCGGTCCCGTCGGCGCACATCTTGCGGGATTGCTCGTGCTGCTCTTCGGCGCGCCCGCGTTTCTGTTTCCGGTGATGATCGGGCTGGCCGGGTGGCTGCTCTATCGAGACAAGGACAAGACCGATACGCCCTCGCGCGCAACGCTTGCCTTCCGCGGCTTCGGCTTCCTGTTGACGTTGGCGACGAGCTGCGGGCTTGCGACCCTGCACTTCACGATCGAGAGCTATCCGAGCTCGGCAGGCGGCGTGCTCGGCGCGCTGGTCGGCGAAGGACTGGAGTCGGCGCTCAGTTTCCTCGGCGCCACGCTGCTTCTGCTTGCGCTCTGGCTCGCCGGCGTCTCGCTGTTCTCGGGCGTGTCCTGGATCGAGGTGATGGACGGCATCGGACGCCTCACGCTGAACGGCATCGACTGGCTCAAGCGCAAGATCTCGACCGAACGGGAAATCAAAGCCGGCCGCGAGCGCAAAGAGGCGCGCAAGGAAGTGCTGCGCGAAGAGCAGCGCCGCGTCGCCAAACGTCCGCCGCCGAAGATCGAGCCGGTCGTACAGAAGGTCGAGAAGAGCGAGCGCGTCGAGAAGGAGCGTCAAGTGCCGCTCTTCGAGCGTCCCGAGGCGAAGGAGCTGCCGCCGTTGTCGCTGCTCGACGATCCGCCGGAGCGGCAGGCCGGCTATTCGGCCGAGGCGCTCGAAGCGATGTCGCGCCTGGTCGAGCTCAAGCTGCGCGACTTCGGCGTCGAGGCCGAGGTCGTCGAAGTGCATCCCGGTCCGATCATCACGCGCTTCGAGCTGCGGCCGGCGCCGGGCGTCAAGGTCAGCCAGATCAGCAATCTGGCGAAGGACCTGGCGCGCGCGTTGTCGGCCATCAGCGTGCGCATCGTCGAGGTCATCCCGGGCAAGTCGACGGTGGGCCTCGAAATTCCGAACGAGAAGCGCGAGCTCGTCACGCTCGGCGAGATCATCAAGTCGAAGACCTACGACGAAATGAATTCGCCGTTGGCGCTCGTGCTCGGCAAGGACATCAGCGGCGCGCCCGTCGTCGCGGATCTGGCGCGCATGCCGCACTTGCTGGTCGGCGGTACCACCGGCTCGGGTAAGTCGACGGCCGTGAACGCGATGGTGCTGTCGATCCTGTACAAGGCGAAAGCCGAGCAGGTGCGCCTCATCATGATCGACCCGAAGATGCTGGAGCTGTCCGTCTACGAGGGCATTCCGCATCTGCTCGCGCCGGTCGTGACCGACATGAAAGAAGCAGCCAATGCGTTGCGTTGGTGTGTCGGTGAGATGGAGCGACGCTATCAGCTGATGGCCGCGATGGGCGTGCGCAACCTCGCGGGCTTCAATCGCAAGATCAAGGAAGCGCAGGAAGCCGGTCAGCCGCTGCGCGATCCGTTGCTCCTGAAACAGCTCGGCCCGGACGGCGATCCGAACCAGGTGCCGTTCCTCGATCCGCTGCCGTACATCGTCGTGATCGTCGACGAGCTCGCCGACATGATGATGATCGTCGGCAAGAAGGTCGAAGAGCTCATTGCGCGCTTGGCGCAGAAGGCGCGCGCTTCGGGTATCCACCTGATCCTGGCGACGCAGCGTCCTTCCGTCGATGTGATCACCGGCCTCATCAAGGCGAACATCCCGACGCGCATCGCCTTCCAGGTGTCTTCGAAAGTCGACTCGCGCACCATCCTCGATCAGATGGGCGCGGAACAATTGCTCGGCCACGGCGATATGTTGTTCCTGCAGCCGGGCACCTCGGTGCCGGTGCGCGTCCACGGCGCATTCGTCTCGGACCAAGAGGTGCACCGAGTCGTCGCTGCGCTGAAGACGAACGAGCCGTCGTACATCAAAGAGGTGCTCGAAGGGCCGACCACCCCGATTCCTGGCCTGCCGGGTGAACCATCCGATGGCGGCGGCATCGAAGGAGATGGCGACGGCGAGCAGGATCCCCTCTACGACCAGGCGGTCAGCATCGTGGTCGAAACCCGCAAGGCGTCGATCTCGTACGTGCAGCGGCGTTTGAAGATCGGCTACAACCGCGCGGCACGCCTGATCGAAACGATGGAGGCGGCCGGTATCGTCGGCCCGTCGCAGTCGAATGGCATGCGCGAAGTGCTCGCGCCGCCGCCGCCAGGGGCGGAAGATTGAGACGGCGCCGCATCGCCAGCGATGGCAGCGGCGCTGAATGTGTCGAAGCGCGTACGCGCAGTCAGGCGCGACAGAGATTCATGAAGAGCAAAGCAGATCGTCGCTTCCGAAGCCGCTCCGGCGGCACGCAGGTTTCTCGGCAGGGAGCGCCGTCGCGATGAAGCGTGCGCGTGCCGTGATCGCGAGCGCGCTCGCGGGTCTCGCCTTGGTGCTTTCGCTCGCCGCCGACGCAGCCGAGATCGAGAGCGGGCGCAAGCGCGTCGAATCCTTCCTCGCAGGCTTGCAAGGACTGCAGGCCGACTTTCATCAAGTGCTCACCGATCGCAGCGGCCGGGCCATCGAAGAATCGAGCGGCGTGCTCGCGATCCGGCGGCCGAATCGTTTCCGGTGGGATTATCGCGAGCCGTACACGCAGGTGATCGTGGCCGACGGCACGCGCATCTGGCTTTACGACACCGATCTCGAACAAGTAACGGTGCGCAAGCTCGACGACACGCTGTCGGCGACGCCCGCGATGTTGTTGAGCGGCGAGGGCGCGCTCGAGGACAGCTTCACGGTCACGGGCGTGGAGCGCGACAGCGGCATCGAGTGGGTGCAGATGGAGCCGAAGCGCACCGATACCGATTTCAAGTCGGTGCGCTTGGGCTTCGAGGGCACGACGCTCAGGTACATGCAGCTTGCGGACAAGCTCGGCCAGACGACGATGCTCACGTTCACGAACGTCGAGCGCAATCCGGTGCTCGATCCGTCGCGCTTCACGTTCCAGGTGCCTCCCGGCGTCGACGTGATCGGCAATCCGACGCCCAGCGCGTCCGCTTCACAACCCTGAGACAATGCTCTTGCCGCTTCGTTATCCGCGCTTTTGGCTCGCGGCTGGTTGGTCGCTGATTGCATTGGCCACGATTGCGAGCCTGCTGCCGGCTCGGAAACTGCCGAATCTCGGTGCGAGCGACAAGGTCGAGCACATGGCGGCCTATGCGCTGCTGGCGCTGTGGTTCAGCGGGATCTATCCGAGGTCGCGCTACCCGTTGATCGGCATCTTGCTGTTCCTCTTTGGACTTTTCATCGAGTGGGCGCAAGGCGCCATGAATCTCGGGCGACAGGCGGACGTGTACGACATCGTTGCGAATACGCTCGGCATTGCGCTCGGGCTCGTCGCCGCGCTGCTTGGGCTCGGCGGCTGGGCGCAGCGTGTCGAAGCGCTGGTGCCGCGGCGCTGAGCGTTGCGCGGCGAAGCTCGCGTGCGTTGAGTCATGAGCACACCCAATCAACCGAGCGCACCTTCCGGCGCAGCCGACCTCGACGCGCGTCCTTTGGCCGATCGCATGCGGCCGCGCTCGCTCGACGATTACGTCGGGCAAACCCATCTGCTCGGTCCCGGCAAGCCGCTACGGCGCATGCTCGAAGGCGGACATCTGCATTCGATGATCCTGTGGGGACCGCCGGGCACCGGCAAGACGACGCTTGCGCGGCTCGTCGCCGATACCTGCAACGCAGAGTTCATCGCGCTCTCCGCGGTGCTGGCGGGCGTCAAGGACATTCGCGCGGCGGCTGAGCAGGCGCGCGAGGTTCGCGAGCGCTCGGGCCGGCGCACCGTGCTGTTCCTCGACGAAGTGCATCGCTTCAACAAGTCGCAGCAGGATGCGTTTCTGCCGTGGGTCGAAGACGGCACGCTCGTGTTCATCGGCGCGACGACCGAGAATCCTTCCTTCGAGCTCAACAACGCGTTGCTCTCTCGTGCGCGCGTCTACGTGCTGCGCTCGCTCACGGAAGAGGACATTCGGCGCGTGCTCGATCGAGCGTTGCGCACGCAAGCCGAGCGCGGCGCGGCGGTCACGGCGCACGAGGACGCGCTCACGCTCATTGCGCGCGCTGCGGACGGCGATGCGCGGCGCTCGCTCAACATGCTCGAGCTGGCGATCGACCTGGCGCTCGGCAACGATCCGCCCGAGCTCACCGAAGAGATCGCAAAAGAAGTGGCGGCCGGCGGCTTGCGGCGCTTCGACAAGCAGGGCGAGGCGTTCTACGACCAGATCTCCGCGCTCCACAAAGCGGTGCGCGGCAGCGACCCGGATGCGGCGCTCTATTGGCTCTGCCGCATGCTCGACGGCGGCTGCGATCCGCGTTACATCGCCCGGCGCGTGCTGCGGATGTCGTTCGAGGACATCGGACTCGCCGATCCGCGCGGGCAGACGCTCGCGCTCGAAGCTTGCGAGATCTACGAACGGCTCGGCAGCCCGGAAGGCGAGCTGGCGATTGCCGAGGCCGTGGTGTTCCTCGCCTGCGCGGCCAAGAGCAACGCGGTGTATGTCGCGTTCAAGGAAGCGATGGAAGACGCCGCGCGCTTCGGCTCGCTCGAAGTGCCCATGCATCTGCGCAATGCACCGACGCGCCTCATGAAAGAGCTCGGTTACGGCAAGGGCTACCGGTACGCGCACGACGAGCCCGATGCGTACGCCGCAGGACAGCAATATTTCCCCGACGGCATGCCGCAGCGGCAGTACTACCGTCCCGTACCGCGCGGGCTCGAAATCAAGATTGCCGAGGCCTTGGAGCGGCGCAGGACGCGTACGAAGGGGGAATAGCTGCGCGGGCCTCACCCGGCAGCGTTCGATCCTCGGCCGTTTCTTCCGCGGGTCCCCAGTCGCGCCGTGCGTCGCGTTACACTATCGCTTCCACGACGCTTAACTCACTGTAACGGCTCATCATGCTCGATCCCAAGCTGCTTCGTTCCGATCCCGCTGCGGTGGCGGCGAATCTTGCGCGCCGCGGCTTCACGCTCGATGTGGCGCGCTTGAGCGCGCTCGAGGAAGCGCGGAAGAAATGGCAGGTGCGGGCGGACGAGCTGCGGAACGAGCGCAACATACACGCCAAGGCCGTCGGCAAGGCAAAGGCGCAAGGTCAGGACATCGCGCCGCTCCTCAAGCAGGCGGAGTCGCTCGGTGCGCAGCTCCAGGAAGCCGAAGGCGAGCTGGCGAAGGTGCAGAGCGAGCTCGATCAGCTGCTGCTCGGTCTGCCGAATCTGCTGCACGAGAGCGTGCCCGACGGGCGCGATGAAACCGCGAACGTCGAGGTGCGCCGCTGGGGCGAGCCGCGTAAGTTCGATTTCAAGCCGAAAGATCATGTCGAGATCGGCGAGCGGCTCGGGCAGATCGACTTCGCAGCGGCCAGCAAGATTTCCGGCGCGCGCTTTTCGGTGCTGAGCGGTCCAGTCGCCCAGCTGCAGCGCGCGTTGATCCAGTTCATGCTCGATCTGCACACGCGCGAGCATGGTTATCGCGAGGTCTACGTGCCGTACCTCGTGAACGCGCAGTCGATGACCGGCACCGGCCAGCTGCCGAAGTTCGAAGCCGACTTGTTCGCGGTCAAAGGCGAAAGCGGCTTCTACCTCATTCCGACGGCTGAAGTGCCCGTCACGAATCTCGTGCGCGAGACGATCGTGGAGGCTGAGCGCCTGCCGCTGCGCTTCGTCGCGCACACGCCGTGCTTCCGCTCCGAGGCCGGCTCCTACGGCAAGGACACGCGCGGCATGATTCGTCAGCACCAGTTCGAGAAGGTCGAGCTCGTGCACATCTCGCGTCCGCAGGATTCGTACGCCGAGCACGAGCTGCTCACGAAGAACGCCGAAGAAGTGCTCAAGCGCCTCGGGCTGCCGTATCGCGTCGTGGCGCTGTGCGCCGGCGACATCGGTTTCGGTTCGGCCAAGACGTACGACTTGGAAGTCTGGCTGCCGGGTCAGCAGGCCTATCGCGAGATTTCCTCGTGCTCGAACTTCGAAGCGTTCCAGGCGCGTCGCATGCAGGCACGCTGGCGCAATCCCGAAACCGGCAAGCCTGAGCCGCTGCACACGCTCAACGGTTCGGGCGTGGCCGCAGGCCGCGCGCTCGTCGCGGTGCTCGAGAACTATCAGCAGGAAGACGGGAGCGTTATCGTGCCCGAGGTCTTGCGGCCGTACATGGGCGGCCTGGAGCGCATCACGCCGGGCTGATCGATTGATGCGAGCGTGGGCGAGGTTGCTCGGCCGCGCCGCTTCGTTCCGTGAAAAGAAAAAGGGCGCTACGGTTGCAGCGCCCTTTTTTGTTTGGTGTTGCGTTGGATGGTGTCAATCGTCCGACGCCGCGCCCAACAGGTGGAGCAGGCTCAGGAACATGTTGTAGATGCTCACGTACAACGTGATCGTGGCGATGATGTAGTTCGTCTCGCCGCCGCGCACGATGTGGCTAGTCTGCCAGAGCATGTAGCCGCCGCTCACGATCACGAACATGCCCGAAGCCACGAGCGAGAGCGTGGAGAGGTGGAAGAAGTAGGCGATGAGTCCGAGGACGAACGCGCCGATGGCGCCGATGAACAAAAAGCCGCCGAGGAAGCTGAAATCCTTTTCGCTCTTGATCGCGTAGGCGGACAGTCCGAGGAACGCCGCTGCGGTCGTGCCGAGCGCAGTCATCACGAGCTGCGAGCCGTTCGGCAGGAACTTGATGTACATCTCGAGGATCGGGCCGAGCGTCAGGCCCAAAAAGCCCGTGAGCGCAAACGTCCACAGGAGGCCCCAAGCGCTGTTCTGCGTCTTGTGAACCGCGAACAGCAGGCCGAAGTAAACGAGCAACGTGATGAGGCCGAACGGCGGCAAGTCGAGCGCCATCGACACGCCGGCCATCACGGCGCTGAACGCCAGCGTTGCACCGAGCAGCAGATACGTGTTGCGAAGGACTTTGTTTGTCGCCAGCGCGGACGCGCGTGCGGTGCTGACGGCAGAACCAGGATAACGCTCCATCCAATACTCCTCGGGCCGAACCCGTTGCGAAACTTGTCATGCCATCGAAGCCGATGGCTGGACCGATTCTAACAACATTCGGCGGCCATCACTCAAGCGTTGCGGAGTCAGTAAATTCAACAAGTTGGGCATGAGAGCTCGGCATATCGCTCGACAGAGGTGGGGGTCCAGTTCAGAGGCGCAAGACGGCTGGAGCGCCGTGGATTCTGTAGTCGCCAGAGAACGATGTTCTGAGATTGGGCGGAGAGAGTGGGATTGCACTCGTCACATCCATGTGCCTCGCCTACAGGCAGCGAGGCTTCGCAAAACGGCTATCCTGCCGATGTGTCGAACCCACGCGTTCCTTGCGGGTTCTTTGATCCCACCCAGACGGAAAAACGGGGCCCTCGTCGGGGCCCCTTGTTATTTCTGGCGGAGAGGGTGGGATTCGAACCCACGAGGAGCTTGCACTCCTGCCGGTTTTCAAGAGTTCCGATCTGCCCGTATGCGCATCGTACCAGCGCGTAAGTGCATGAATCGAGTGAAAGGCGAAAAGCGCGCAAACGGCGTAAATCACAGGCTTTCGGGCCCGAGTGCAACTCAGAGTGCAACTTTGGGGGCCTTGGGGCCCCGATCCGGGCCGGTCAAACGTGAGCGCCCAGGAGATGCGCACGCCAGGGGGCCCGTGGTTTGCCATGCCTAGAGGCCCGGAAAAGCGGGGATAGCCGGCCAGAGATGGCCGTGCGTGACAGCCGCATGACGCTGCCTGCCGCCCAGTGTTAGGATTTGGGGAGAGGGATTCGAACCCTCACGAGCATCCTCCCCGCCGGCGGCCACCGGACTGAGAGGGCTCAGCGGCCCGGGGGGCCCGCCGCGTATGCCAATTCCGCCATCCCCGATTCGGTGAAGCCCTCCTACTCCAGCGTCCTGCGCAGGACACCCTCGGCGTACGCAACGCCCCTATTGTTCAAGCTATACACGCGACCGCGCTTCGCTCCCGCCGCCAACACATAGTCCTTGCGTTTGGCCATCACGGTGTCTACGCGAGGAATGTTCACGCCGGACTGCTTCGCCGCACGGATGAGCGTATAGCCATTGACGGCCGAGCGACTCATCAGCCGCTGATATCCGTACAGCAGGAGAACGAGCGCGTCGGCCCCACCGTCGTCACCATTGGGCAGAGCGAGCAGGCTAATCGCGTCCGCATCGCGGCGGAACATGCGTATTAAAAGGTCTTCGCCGATCGGAGCGGACGAACCGTCGGCCCCGTTGCCACTGCCAGGATTTGAAGCCGGTGTCGTCCCGCTGACGGCAAGAGATGCCGGACCCGGCGTAACCGTGCCTGTGCCCGAAACCACCGGCGAGGGGGCGGATAGAGCGCCCTGTCCCGTGGCGACAGCCGGTCGGTCGCCAATCCTCTCGACCACCGTCATAAAGCGCTCAAACTGATCCTTCAGGAGTTCAGTCGGTCCCTCCGCTTCAAACTCGGCATTGCCGATCTTGATCTTGAGCTTCTGCGAACTGGGCTCGTCCATCGCGTTAACCCGTCATCGAAATAATGAAATCCGATCTGTCCGCCAATTTGCCACAGCCTTACCCAGAGCGCAAGATCCCTATGCATGCTTTTGCGTCCGTTCTAAACGTATCGTTTAGCCCGCTCAACAAGAGGGCTTGTTTTTGCGGCATTCCGTAACCAAACGGCGATCGCGTTTCACGTGAAACGTCTATGCATAGAGCCGCGTGACCGGTCACGCAGTCTACAAAATTACAGAAATGCCGTGTACGAGTTCGACGAATCAGGGTGCAGTGGGCCGCCATCGGCAATCCCGCCGGTGGAGGACCCAGACCATGGCCAAGAAGCAGAAGCAGACCCAGGCGAGCTTCATCCGGACCCTGCTCGCTCGGGGTTGCGCCGTCCAGACCATCCTGGAGCGGGCGCGCAAGGAGTTTCCCAAGGAGAACCCGACGACCGGCTACATCAACTGGCTGGCGAAGAAGAGCAAGGGCCAGAAAAAGGCCGCGCCGAAGTCAAAGAAGGAGAAGGCTCGCCGCCCCGCCCGCCGGACCGACGGCACCGTCGACGAGTATCTGTCGTGAGCGCCGTCGTCCTCACGCCCCAAGACGTGGCGACGGTCCTCCTGGGGCTGGACCTGCTGACGCGCTTCGCGCAGGGCGAGCAGGCCAAGGCGCGTCGTCGAGGCAACCTCGTCACCGCCGCCACCATGCAGGCGATGCTGGAGCACATCGAGGACCTGCGCACCAGGCTACGCGACGTTCCGTGAGGAGGAAGTGCCTCCGCTCCCGCACTTTGATGAGATGCCGGCGGAGGCTGCGACATCAGGAAACGGTGCGACGGGCTGAACGTAGAAGAGGAACAAGACCCGTCGCGCCGCAGCGCGGATGACTCCTTTCGCCTCGATCAGGTGCTCGCCAAGTCCACGAGCTGCACGGCCTGCGTGTCGTATACCGCGAGACCGCCGCGCATCTCCGCGAGCAGCGTTACGAGGTTCCTGATGAAGTTGTCCCTGTCCTCGTTCGAGATCATCGTCTGCACCTGCGTGCGGTCGAGCATCGTCACGAAACGCGTGTCGATCACGAGCGCCGAGCCCTGAGCGAGCCCGGCCGCTCGCACGACCGGCGTGCGCCACACGGTCGGCGCGGCGGGGTTCGCCCACCCGCCCGCGACGTACTGACCATTCCCCGTGTCCGCGCGCTCCGTCTCGAAGTCGCTCCAGTCGAACGGGTTCATCACGACGACCGTACCGACGTACCCGGAAGCCCACATCGCCGCGAGGCACTCGCTGATGCGGTCCGGCTTGTGCGCCTTCGTGTGGGCGAAAGGCGTCGCCTGCGAGACGAGCCCGTGGATCTTGTCCGTGGTCCCGTTGCCGTTGAGCAGCAGGTTCTCGTACTTCGCGACGACATCGATCGCGAGGATGCGAGCCAGCATCTCGCGAAGCTGCAAGTTGTCGGCCAGCACCTGCCGCGACGCCTGCGCCCAGTGCGCGATGGTCGCGATCTTCGCCGTCTCGAGGTTCACGTCGAACTCCGTCTGCGGCTTCTGGTCGCCCTCGTTCTGCTGCACGCCCGCGCTGCTCTCCCGCGTGAGCTGCACGAACTCGTAGCTGTCCGAGTTGACCGGAGTCGAGGGCA
Organism: uncultured Steroidobacter sp.; assembly: GCA_938008435.1. Taxonomy (GTDB): domain Bacteria; phylum Pseudomonadota; class Gammaproteobacteria; order Steroidobacterales; family Steroidobacteraceae; genus Steroidobacter. The sequence goes on from CALLKK010000008.1 coordinate 55,406, forward strand.
ACACGTCCACGAGGCTCAGCGGCGGGATCACCGGGGGCAGCGTCGGGCCGCGCTCCGCCTGAGTCGGAAAGCCGCTCGTGCCGCCGCCGCTCGGTAAGGTGACAAGCGCCTTGAGGTGTTTGATACCGACGTTGGGCAGATGGATCTTGCCGCTGGAAGGCTGTCCGTCGATCACCTGATTGACGCGGTTCTTGAAGGAGTCGGCCGCGAACGGATCGGCCATGCCGAGCCCGCGAATCGCTGGCGCCTGCCCGCCGAGTTCCGCGTACTTCTGTTCGAGGTCGGCGAGTCGCCCAGCGATGCCGGCGAGGAAGTTGTCGTCGTTGATGCCTGCGGCCTTCAGTCGCTCCCCGATCGATTCTTTGATCGCGGCGATAAGGGCCTGCTTCTCTTGAGGGTCCATAGTCGTGGTGCTCCGAATAGTGAATTGGCAAATTTGTCTCTCACCTCAGCCGAGCACCGGCATCTCGCAGGGCATCGTCATCGGCGGCTCGCGCAGAGCCTCGCGAGTATCGCGTCGTCGAGTCCTGCACAACGTCGCGCTGTGCGAACCGGGACGGGCGTTCGCGTGCTGATCAATCTACTGCGCCTTGCCATCGGCGTTACACAGCCGGCGATCACATCCCGAGCCGTGTGAGCCAGTCGAGCACGCGTCGGCAGAGGCGACATCTTCGGAGTAGCGCGGCGAGCATTTAGCGCCTCCAGTCGTCCCAGTGGTCGCACACGGAGCAGTGCGCAACGATGCGATGAACGTATCCCTTGTCATGCCGTAACTCGATCCTGTCAACGGCCGAGTCGCACTGGGTGCAGCGAAGCTCACGAAGACGCCACGACCATAGACGAAGTCGCAGACGATCGAGCAGCGTCAGTTCAGAACGCGCCTGCATACTTCCTCCGGTGTCATCGTTCTGAGCGCGGCGAGCACGCCGCCGATGCGCTCCCTCTCGACGCCCGCGAGGTCCATCAGTCGGACCAGCGCCTCGGGCGGCAGCGCGAGGAAGCTGTCGAAGTGCGTGCCGAAGTACGCCATCGCGATACGCTTGATCGCGTCGAAGTCAGGCTCATCGTTCATCGTCGTCTCCCGTCTCGCAAATGAACCGAGCCCGCACGGCTTCGGCCGTCTCCGGATCGACACCGCCGGCGACCGCCAGCTCGACGAACCTTTCCTTGGTCATGTTGAGCAGCGCGCTCGCCTTTCGGGCGAAGACCTCGGTCGCGATTGCCGCCATCGCGGCGACGTATTCCTCGTCGTCGATCTTATCCGCGAGCATCTTGCGGCGACTGCGGGCGTGCTTCGGCTTCTGAGCCCATGCTCTTCGCGCGATGGCCGATTGCCGCGCGCGACGCTCTTTCGTCCAGTACTCAGGATCTCTCGGATTTCCGCTCATCGTCGTTCACCTCGATGTTTCCAACGCAAGCGCCAAGGCCGCCGCGATTTTTTGCCGGCGCGCGGGATGCGCAGACGAAAGCGCTGCAGCTTTCGATGCACCCCTCCCCCTGTAACGTTGCCGCGTTCATCAGATGTCCTCCGCGTATCGACGGCGCGAGCGCGGACGATCCTCGTCCTCATCTCGCAAGCTCAATTGCCGAATCTCCCGTTGCAGGCGTGAAACTCTCTCGCCCAGCTCCTTGAAGGCGCGATTGATCTTCTGCCGATCGGACTTCACCTGATCTTCGAGAGCGGCGACGGTCTCCACGCACGCCGACAACATGCGCTCGACCTGCTTCACTCGCCGCTCGCTCGCCAGGTTCTTGGGCGTTCTTCTGTTCATGCGTCAGTCCTCATCCGTCCCGATCATTTCGTCGTCGATCACCGCGTCGATCCGCGTCGCGCGGTCCGGCGCAAGACCCTCGATGATGGGGCGCCACGCTCTCGCCACAGGGACGCGGGCCTTCATCGTCTGGCGGCCGTTGAGCTTAGGGTCTCTCAACCGCGCCCCCAGCAGCGCGTAGACGATCACCGGCTCGCCGTCCTTTCGATCCGCGGCAGGCGCATAGACGCGACCGCACTTGAGGCCGAATTCTTCTTCGAGGCGGAGCAACAGAAGGCTCGACGGCAGGCGGCGATTGACGACTCCGTGCAGCTCGCACCAATCGAAGTAGATCCGGCCGAGAGCTCCGAGCCGCACTACGCCTTTCGGATCGAGGATCAACTCGTCGGCGACGAACTTGCGCAGGTGATTCACGGCGTAGGACTGCGACGGTTTGGGCATCGACATTCTCCGTTCAGTAGTCGGCCTCGAAATGATCGGCAATCGCCCTCAGCGGACCGCCGAATTCCTCGACCACGCATCGCACATACATCGCAAGCTCGTCCCCGCGGCGGCCATCACGTATGCGGAAATGAGCTGCGCCTTCGCGGATGGCGGGTACTCGGCGAAGTAATCCTCGACAAAGGACTTCGCTTCGATCATCCAGTCGTGGGCCGTCATGCCGGCCTGTTCCATCGTTCTCGTTGCGTCGAGCATCGTTGTCCACCTCGTAGCAGTTGAAATCGCCCCGGCCCGGCTTTGGACACCGGACACCGGCCCTGAGCTGGTGTCCAGTCGTCCGGCAGCGTGTTTTTCCGCTGCTTCGCGCCGGCTTTGGACACCAGACACCTGATCTAATCTTTTTCTTATCCCGGCGATGCGCGCGCGCGTCGCGTACGCGCGTACGCGCGTAGAAAAAAGGTTCTGGTGTCCAGGTGTCCAAAACGACGCCGGACCCCGCAAAAGATCGCTGGCACCTGACCTCGGGCACCTGAAGCTTCAGGTGTCCAGGTGTCCACGGCTTCGAGCCAGCGCCGGAGAGCACGGAAACCCCGCTATTCATCGCTCTTCCCGCCTTTGTGCACGGTCAGTTTCGGGCGCGCGACCGGGTCGAACGACAGCCTTGCGCTCAGCGCCTCGTGCCTGCGCTTCCTCTCTTCTGGACGCGCCCGCACGAACTCCCGGATGGCCTGTTTGTCCCCCACCGGGCTCCAGGTGGTCACCTTCCAGCCTTCGATGAGGCAGCGTCCCTCTTTGTCGGGAAGCGCGGCCCATTTGCGCCTCTGCGCGATGAGCCCGAGCCTCGACGCGCTCAGCTTGCAGTCGTTGCGCAGCAGGTATTCCGAAACGACGCTGCTGGTGACGATCTCGTACCCGTCGAACACGTCGCACAGATCGACCGCGCGCTCGAAGTCCGTCTTGCTCGCCTCGGCGACGACCTGCTTGAGTCTCGTGATCGGAGCCTCGCTCGTCGGCACGAATGCCGACACGTCTCGCGTCGCGAGCCAGTGCGCGATGCCTCCGTAGCCGACCTTGCTCAGCCACTCGTGAAACGCGCGCAACCGAGGGCGACGCTCCCCTTCATCGGCCTCGACACACTGGATGAGCATGTAGCGCCGGTCGCCCCTCTCGATGGGAAGGGCTTGCATGTGGTTCGTGCTCGCGCACACGTTCGCCGTGTTGCGGATCGTGAAGCCGGTCTGGTGCATCCTGCGCACGCTCACCGTCGGGTTCGCGACGACGGGCTTGAGCTTCTCCGCGACGTGGAACTTGTCGCCGCTCATCAGCTCTTCGATCTTCACGAGCAACTTGCCGAAGCACCAGTCGTTGAACTTGTCTTCGAGTTCGGCCTGCGTCGGCTCGGAGACGTGGTTGCGCCCGACGCACTCGGCGAGGCAGTTGAAGATCGTCGTCTTGCCGGTACCCGGCGGACCGTAGAGGATCGGAGCCCAAGTGATCTTCTCGCCGGGTCGCTGGTAAACCCACGCGAGCCAGTCGCACAGACGCTCCCTGTCGCGCTCGTCCGGGATCACCCACGCCAGATGCTCGACCCACGGCGATGCGTCGATGGAAGGGTCCGGCTTCACGCGCTGGTCGATGTAGGTGTTCAGCAGTTCGAGACCGGATTCCTCGAAGAAGCGGGGACGCCCCGGCTCGAACCGTGCGTCGTCGACGATGCGACCGCCCTTCTTGCGAAATCGAGGCACGGCCTCGTCGCGCTTGCAGCCGGCGCGAGCGGCGTAGGCCGACGGCGTGACCAGCGCGCCGTCCCTCGCGTCCCAGAACCGCTCGGCGCGCGCGACGTACACATAGCCCGGGCTCTCGGCGTCGTCTGCCTCGCGCTGCGAGCGTTCGTCCATCCACTCGATCACGTGCTCCCACCATTTCGCGTCCTTGTGTGTCGCGTGATGGCAGACGAATCGCGGCTCGCCGTGCCCGTTGTAGTGGGGCTCGAAGTAGAACGTGTCGTCGTCGCGCTCGTCCCCGCTGTGCTCGTCCTCCCACGGGCACCGGATCATGTGCTGTCCCGGTCTGAGCCTCCCGATGTAGAGCCCGGCGGCTTTGAGTCTCCGGATGTTCTCGTCCGGCGACTCGTCGCCGCGCTTGCGCTTCGAGACTGCGACTCGCAGCTCAAGCGGACGGCCCTTGATGAACCCGACCCTGTTGCTAACGGGAGCGGAGACGCCCCGCAGGATCGGGTCGCCCGTATAGATGGGCTGCTGCGGTTGGAACACAGCCGGATCCACGATGGGCTTTCTGACGGATCGACCGTTCTTGTCGAGCGCATCGACGCGGAACTCGTCTCCGCCCCATCGCTCCCTCGCGTACGCCTTCATCTGCTCGCACGTCGCCGGTTCCGCGAGCATGATCCAGAGGCGTATGCGGTATCGACCGTTGAAGCCGTGGCTGTTCGTGAAATGCCAGACGCACCACGTGCCCGCGATCCCGAGCCGGCGCATCACCTCTTTCGCGATGCGCTTGCCGTCGTCGGGCGCGTAGAGCGTGTCGAGCGGGACGTCGAACTGATCGATATCCAAAGGCATCCACGAGCGCGGCACGTCTCGCAGCGTCGCCTCGTCGCCGTCCCGGGCAGAGCTCAACCGGCGGATCTTTCGCCGCGATTTGTCGATCACCTCGCCGAGCACGACGAACGACTGCGACTCAGGCCCGAGCGCACGCAGCCATTCGCCGCGCTCGTCCACCTCAATCTCGCGATGCGTGTACGTCTTCGCACGGCCGTACCCCTCGACAACGATCTTCCCCTTGTCGTCGAGGCTGTAGGTCTTCACCGCCTTGATGCCACCGCGCGTCGTCAACACGGTTAGACGGTTCGCGGTACTATCTGCCTTGCTCACTGCTCGCTGTCTCCAGATGACGCGGTGGGTTCTTCTTCTTCTTCTTCATGGCAACCTTTGCGCTTCGGCCCCGACGTGAACAGCGTCGGGCCTTTTCTTTTGCGAGCGGATCACGTCGCAGACTCTTCGACGTTGCTCGCAGGTCGCCTCTCGTTCGCTGCCACCTTGAAGTTCGCGACATTGGACGCCTTGCTTTTGACCCATTTGATGTACGGTTCGGCGAAGACGACAAGTTCACGCCCGACGCGCGAGACAGCGCCGCAGCTCATCAGCTCCTTGCGGTGAACACGGAGTACGCGGCGTGCGCGCAGCGAGTCATTGGGATAGACGTCGGCGGGCCAGTCGGCCAACGACCAGGAACGGAACTTATTCTCGCTCATCTCGCACACTCCGGTTACTCGGGTGTGCTAATTGATACGTGCACGGCACGCGGGCGTACACAACTTGATCCGGAACAGGAATCCGGAATCGCGCGCCTCGATGAAGCGCTCGAACCTATGATTTGCGGGCTTTGGAATCCGGAACGTAAATCCGGAAGGGGTACTTCATACTGGCCGGCTTTCTTCCGGCCTTCATCGGGCCGACGCCGCGTTTGCGCAACTCCTTCTGCACCGTTTTCTCGCTGACACCAAGAAACTTGGCCAACTCTACCTGTGATCTCGCGATGTCCATACAGAAATCCAAGTACTCGCGCCAGTCATCGTTCGATTCGATATTCACGATCTGCGTGCGAAGGGTGTCGAACTCGACGGCAAGAACCGGGTCGAGCTTTGCCACCTTCGCAACAAGCCGGTCCAATTGCTGGACCGCTGCGCGCACTTTCCTCTTGCTCATCGCTTCAGCCTCTCTTCGAGTTTCGAGTGCGCGGCGAGCGGCGCGCCCTGCACGAGGTGCGCGTAGCGCATCGTCGCGCTCGGGCTCTTATGGCCGAGCACGCTACCGATCTCAAGCAGCGACGCACCGCCCTGAGCGAGATAGCTTGCGCACGTGTGGCGGAGATCGTGCCAGCGAAAGTCCTTGAGCCCAATGCGGTCGCGCACCGCCTTCCACTTCTGTTCGAGCAGCGACTTCGATACGGGGAACACGCGCTCACCGGGATCGTGATCTCGACCCAGCGCCTTCAGCGCCCGCACCGCCGGTCCCGGCAGGTGTACGGCCCGAGGCGTCGCGTTCTTGGTCTCAAGGACGACGATGCGCGATCCCTCCAGGTCAACGTCCTTCCAGCGCAGGCGCAGCAGCTCGCCCTGCCTCACGCCGGTGCCGATGGAGACGAGCACGGCGGCGTTGAACCATGCGGCTTCCTCCGACGCGGCCTTGAGCACCTTCTTCAATTCATCATCGTCGAGGAAGCGGGCGCGAGCCGGCGGTTCCGCGAGCATCACTTTGCCGGGCCACGATGACTCGTTGGAGATGAGCCCGGCGTGTCGTCCCCAGTTCCAGCACGCACGCATCGCCGACAGATACCTGTTGACCGTTCCCGGTGATCGCCCCGGCAGCAGCCGGTCGCGAGCCTCGCGAACCTTTGTGACGCCGAAACCCATCACGCGCTCGTTGCCGTACTCGTTCATCCACCAGGAGATCAGCCGCTCCAACGTGTCGTAGCTCTTGAGCGCGAGCGTCTTGGGATCGTTCAGGAAGGACTCGCAAAGAGTCCGGATCGTCATGCGCGTGGTGTCGTTGCGACCGCTGCCGCGATCTCTCAGGCGCTTCAGCTCGGCCTCGGTCGATGCGGCCCAGACCTTCGCCTCCTTCTCGTCCCGAAACGCCTTGGAGACAGGCTTGAACCCCTTGATGCGGACGAGGGCGACGATGCTGAGCGACCCGTCGTCGAGACGGCGCTTCTGGAACGATGGCACGGTTGGCTCCGCAGGTGGCACGTAAAAGCACGCAGGAGCCAATCTACAGCGAAAGTGGCACCCCAGTGAAACTGGGAGTGCAACTCCAAGGATAGCGGTTGGCGGAGAGGGAGGGATTCGAACCCCCGGAATCCTTACGGATTCAACGGTTTTCAAGACCGCCGCATTCGACCGCTCTGCCACCTCTCCGCATCGCTATCCTTGTTTTCAAGACCGGTGCAATCAACCGCTCTGCCACCTCTCCAAGTCGAAGGTCGGTGCGGAAGGATCGGCATCTTACCGGGTTACGGTGCCGCCTCCGAGCGGCCCGCCTGTGTAGCCTGTCGAGCGCGGCGTGTAAAGGGCTATGGGCTACGGGCAGAGTGCACCGAAGCGGCATCAATCGGCTGCAGGGAAGGACTCACACTCTGCGTGAAAGCGTCGCGATTGAGCGTGAATCTGCGAGGCGAGGCGTCTTGCTCTCGCAAGAGCACGAGCGACTTTGAATCGTAAGAGAAGACGATGTTCGCGAAGGCTGAGCGAATCGCTTGCTGGCCGTCGCCCGTAGCCTGCTAGCTGCGGGGGTGGACGTCAGCCCACTCCCAAGAGCACCACGCCCGCGCCCGCGACGATGCCGCCCATGGTGCGCAGCGCGAGGCGGTAGCGTTGTGTTGCCTGCTGCAGTCTCGCCGTCGCAGCAAGTCCAAGGGCGTGCAACACGCCGGTCGAGAGCAGGAAGCCTGCTGCGAACGGCATGAGCCCACCGTGCGCTTCGGTGCCGTGCGCATGACCGTGGAAGACGCCGAAGAGAAAGACCGCGAGCATGCCCACCGACAAGGGCAATGTGCGCGTGTGCATGATGGCGAGCCCGAAGGCGACGAGGGACAACGCGATCATCGTCTCGACGAACGGCAAGGCCGTCACGGACAGCAGCGCGCCGAGCGTCATCGCCGACATGAAGGCGAGGGGGAGCAGCAGGCGGGCCGATCCCGCAAAGCGGCTCGCGAGCACGCCGACCGCAACCATGGCGAGCAGGTGATCGATGCCGCCGAGCGGATGCAAGAAGCCGTCGGCGAACGTGACCGTATCGTGACCAGGATGGGCGAAAGCCAGGACAGGCAAGAGCAGCGACGCGCCACCGATCCCGCAACCCGCATATTTCTTCATCGTCGTCATCTCGCAGCGCTCAATGAAAGCTTCGGGCAGTACGCCGGACGCGCCGACACTAGCAACTTCCCGCTGGGCGGTGGATACGTCAAATGACGTGATCCGTTTTCGAGGCCGACCCGTATGATCGGCGCGGTAGCCAATCTCATGAATCCTCCATGCCAAGCTCAGATGTGTTACGGGTCGGCGTCGGCGGCCCGGTCGGTTCCGGAAAGACGGCGCTCGTGGATGCGTTGTGCAAGCGCATGCGCGACAAATACGAGATCGCGGTCGTCACCAACGACATCTATACGCGCGAAGATGCGGAGTTCCTGATCCGCAGCGAAGCCTTGCCGAAGGAGCGTATCCGCGGCGTGGAGACGGGCGGCTGTCCGCATACGGCCATTCGCGAGGACGCATCGATGAACCTTGCGGCGATCGACGAGCTGATGCGGACGTTCGACAAGCTCGACATGGTCATCGTCGAGAGCGGCGGCGATAATCTTGCGGCGACATTCAGCCCCGAGCTCTCGGACCTCACGCTCTACGTCATCGACGTGTCTGCCGGCGACAAGATTCCGCGCAAGGGCGGCCCCGGCATCATGCGGTCCGATCTTCTCATCATCAACAAGATCGACCTCGCGCCGTATGTCGGCGCTTCCCTTGAAGTGATGGACCGCGATGCACGCAAGATGCGCGGCGAGCGACCATTTGTGTTCACGAACCTGAAGACCGGCCAAGGTTTGGACACGGTGATCGAGTTCATCGAGCGCCAAGGCCTCTTCACCAACGTGCGCTAGCCCGCGGAAGCGCGCCAAGCGCCCCTCTTGCCAGAGCCCAGCACCCAGGGCCCAGCGCCCCGTTCCAGCACCCAAGGCCCTTCACTCCGCCAACAATCTCACCGCTCGCGCCGCCGCAGCCGCGCGATTCTCGACGCCGAGCTTCACGAAGATCTGCTCGAGGTGCTTGTTCACGGTGCGCGGGCTGATCGACAGGATCTCGCCGATTTCCCGATTCGATTTTCCGCGGCTGATCCACAGCAACACTTCCGCTTCGCGCGTGGTGAGCGCCAGCTTCTTCTGCAGGATCTGCTCCTCCGCGCGCGTGCCGACCTCGGCAATGCGAAAGAGGATTTCGTCGGGACCGATGCGGCTCACCAGCGAGACTTCCAGCTTGCGATTGCCGAGTTCGAGCACGGCGCGATCGCTGGCCGAGCCGTCGCCGCGCGCTTGCACGAGCTGCTTGACGATTTCGGCCGGCAGACACGCGCCCGTCTCGTGGGCGTCCGGCAGCAGCTCGTTCAGGAGCTGTCTGGCTTTCGGCGTGCACCAGGCGAGGCGGCCGGCGCGGTCCGTGGCAATGAGGAAGCGGCCGGCAGCATCGAGCGCGGCGTGCGTGCCGGACGCGATGCGCGCATTGGCCAAGTGCACGCGAATGCGTGCGAGCAGCTCGTCGACGACGATCGGCTTGGTCACGTAGTCGACGCCGCCCGAGGCGAGTCCTTGCACGACATGCTCCGTTTCGCTCAAGCCCGTCATGAAGATGACGGGCAGATGCGTGAGCAGCTTTTCGCGCTTGAGCCGCCGGCAGGTCTCGAAGCCGTCGAGGCCCGGCATGACCGCATCGAGCAGGACGAGATCCGGCGTGATCTGATCGACGAGCTCGAGCGCGCTCATGCCGTCGGTGGCGATGAGCACCGTGAAACCGGCCTGGTCCAATGTGTCGGTTAGAAACCCGAGCGTCTCCGGCGTGTCGTCGACGACGAGCACCGTGTCGCGCTTGGTCGGCTCGACGAACGGCGTCTTCCCGGTGCGCTGGTCGAACAATGCTTGGCTGTACATCGACACCTCACTTTGCAATCGCTAACGGGACCCCGACGCATCCTGCTCGATGCCCGTGGGTTGCACGTCCTGGAGCGTGCTCATGTAACGCTTGAGCTCGAAGCGGCCGATCAGCTCGCGTAGCTGGGCCGTGAAGCGGGCGTGGCGCGGATCCTCGCGCTCGATTTCTTCGAGCTTGGCTTGAATGCCGCGCACGTGTCCGATCTTGCCGAGGCGATAGAGGTCGGCGAGATGCTGCGCGGAGAGCTCGGGTACATCCTGCGAAGCCTCTTCCGGCGCGCTGCCCGGTGCTGGATCGTGCTTCCATTTCAGGCGCAGCACATTGGCGATCGTATCGAGGAGCACCTGCACGTTGACCGGCTTCATGACGAAGGCATCGTGCAGCTGGCTCTCCCCGCCTTGGTGATACTCGTGCGCATTGGCGGAGACCATGACGATCTTGAGCGCCGCAAGCTGCGGCTCCTCGCGCAGTGCCCGTGCGACGTCCCAGCCGGACATGTCCGGCATCGAAATATCGATGAGCGCCAGATCCGGTTTGCACTCGCGCGCGAGCTTGACGCCGCGAGCGCCGTCGGCGGCGGTGAAGACGACGAATTCGAGCGAGCGCAACAGGTGCTGCACGATGTCGAGATGCACAGGATCGTCGTCGATGAGCAGCACCGTGCGGGCCGGGCCTTCGTAGCCGCGAACGGGCGTCAGGGTCGTGTTGACTGCCGCTTGATTGGCTTCCGTGAGCAAGAGGCGCACGGTAAACGTCGTGCCTTCTCCGGGTGCGCTCCGCGCCTGAATCTCTCCGCCCATCACTTGCGTGAGCAGCTTCGTGATGGTGAGTCCAAGCCCGGTGCCGGGAATGGAGCGCACGTTCGGCGAGCTGCCGCGCTCGAACGGCTCGAACACGCGCTCCAAGTCTTCCGGTGGAATGCCGACGCCTGAATCGGAGATCTCGAATTCAGCGATCGGGTTGCGGTAGCGCACCGTCAGGCTCGCGTATCCGCGTTCGGTGTACTTGATCGCGTTGGAGAGCAGGTTGATCAGGATCTGACGCAGACGCTTCTGGTCCGTGTAAACGAAGGTCGGAAGCGTCGGCGGAGCGTCGTAGCGAAACTCGATTCCGCGGCTGGCCGCCTGCAGCCGGAACATGTCGACCAACTGGGCCAGGAATTCCGGCAGCTGCACGCAATCGCGCGACAGCTTGAGCATGCCGCTTTCGATCTTCGAAATGTCGAGCAGGCCGTCGATGAGATTGGCGAGATGCTCGGCGCTGCGCCGGATCACGCGAATGGCATTGTCCGACGGTCCCTGCAGGCCGCGTTCGAGGAGCTGCGCATAGCCGAAGATCGCATTGAGGGGCGTGCGAATTTCGTGGCTCAGCCCCACGATGTAACGCGTCTTGGCGAGATTGGCCGATTCGGCCGCTTCCTTGGCCTTCTGCAGCGCCGCGTCGGTGCGTTTGTGCGCTTCGATCTCCTCCATGAGCATCGTGGTTTGCCGGGCCGACTCGGCTTCCGCGGCTCTGCGGCTCTCGTGCGCGAGCACGATGAGCCAGGCGGCCACGCCCGAGAGCATGAGCAGCACGAGGAACACGAGCCACAGCGTGGCGCTGATGATGTCGCGATGCTCGGGGATACGCTCACCGTATTGGTGATAGATGAACGACAGGAGCAAGCCCGTCGCCAGGGTGAAGAGCAGCAGCAAGCCGAAGAAGTGCCCGGCGCGCGTGTTGAGGGCGGCGGCGACGCGCGGCGGCAGAGTCGTCTGCACAAGACCGTGCAGCTGCTCGGCGGCACGGCTGTTCGTCTTGCACATGTCGCGGCAACGCGCTTCGAGGGTGCAACAAAGCGAGCAGATCGGACCGGAGTAGGCGGGACAGAGCGCCATGTCGCTGCGCTCGAAGACGTTCTCGCAGATCGTGCAGCGCAGCTCCTTCGCGTCCGGATCGAGGCCCGTGGCAGGGCGCGCGAGGTAGTACCGGCCGCGCGTTGCCCAGGCGATGACAGGCGCGGCGACGAACGCAACCGTGAGCGCAACGAAGGGCGAGAGAATCCGCGGCACTTCGCCGAAGACGCCCAGGAACGCGAGGCTCGAGACCAGCAACGAAAGCAGGAGCGCACCGACACCGACGGGGTTGATGTCGTAGAGGTGCGCGCGCTTGAACTCGATGTGCTTGGGGCTCCAACCGAGCGATTTGTTGACCACCAGGTCGGCCGTGAGCGCACCGATCCACCCGGCGGCGAAGTTGGCGTAAATGACGAGAATGCTCTCGATCGCCTGAAAGATGCCGGTGATCATGAGCAGCAGCGCGAGCAGCACGTTGAACACGAGCCACACGACACGGCCCGGATGGCTGTGCGTCAGGCGCGAGAAGAAGTTCGACCAGGCGATCGAGCCGGCGTACGCGTTCGTGACGTTGATCTTGAGCTGACAGACGATCACGAAGATGCCGGTCAGGACGAGCGCAAGCGTAGGCGAGCTCACTGTCTCCCTGAAGGCGAGGAGATACATCTCCGTCGGCTCGTCGGCCTGCGCCGCGGGAATGCCATGACGGATGGCGAGAAACGCGAGGAACGAGCCCGCAAGGATCTTGAAGGCGCCGAGCACCACCCAACCGGGTCCGGTGCCGATGACGGCGGTCCACCACGCAATGCGGTTCTTGCGTGTGCGATTCGGCAGGAAGCGCAGGTAGTCGACTTGCTCGCCGATCTGCGGCAGGAGCGACAGCAGCATCGAGGCGGCTAGGCCGAACAACATGAAATCGACGCTGCCGTCGGCGCGGCCGTGCTGGCCGGCATAGTCCGTCCAAGCGTGCAGCTCATCGGGCGCCTTCCAGGCGAGGTAGAGAATCGGCAGGAACTGCAGCACCAGCCAGATCGGCTGCGTGACGATCTGCATCTTGCTGATGAGGCTCACGCCGTAGAGCGCGATCGGAATGACGATGAGCGAGCTGAAGAGGTGCGCGATCGCCAACGGGATGTCGAACAGCATGGCGAGCGCGAGGGACATGATCGTCGCCTCGATCGCAAACAGCAGGAAAGTGAACGAGGCGTAGATGAGCGACGTCAGCGTCGAGCCCATGTAGCCGAAGCCCGCGCCGCGCGTGAGCAGGTCGATGTCGACGCCGTACTTGGCGGCGTAGTAGCAGATCGGCAGGCCGATCGCGAACATGAGAATCGAGAACGCGAGCGTGGCCCACGCCGTATTCGGAAAGCCGTAGGCGATCGTGAGCGCGCCGCCGATCGCCTCGCAGGCCAGGAATGCGATGGGCCCGAAGGCGGTGTTGCCGACGCGAAAGCACGACTTGCGCGCCCGATCCGCCGTGTAGCGGAGCGCGTAGTCTTCAAGCGTCTGGCTCGCGACCCATTGGTTGTATTGGCGTCGCTCGCGCACGATCCGCTGTCGGGGATGCGGTTGTTGATTTTCGTTGTTCACGGCACAAGTGCGCCTGCCAGGTGAGCGGCACGGCCCAGTGAGAGCAAGGGCTGTGCCAGATCAGGCAAGTGGCGCGTCTTGCGCGTTGCCTGTCACGGCTCTGCCGGACACATCGCGTAGCGGCGGCGAAATGAGCACTTATTTGCGCCGTTGACGTGAGCACCATTGCGTTTGCATCGCGCACGAACCCTCATCCGCACGCGCGCGCAGAAGCCTGCTCGGACAGGCAGTAGGCAAATCCTCGTCACACCACGCGCCATCCCAGTGCAAGCAAATTCGACTGCGCACCGCGATGGGGCGCGCGGGTCCATCTACGTCAAATGACGCGTACACGGCGTCGCAGAACGCGACTAGTTTCGCGGCAAAGCGAATGTCTGGCCCGCAACTCGAGAAGGAAACGTCATGCGTTCTCAACTACGACAACTCTCCGTCAAGCGGCATCTCAGCACCGCTTGCGCCGGAGTCGCTTTGCTGAGCTTGCCGTCGCTTCAGGCCTGGTCGGCGGATCTCGATCTGCCGCCGGTGTCGGTCGGAGCCGGCGTGCGTTCGAGCTTCGCGCACACCAATCCCGACATCGGCGACGACGTGGATGACTTCGCGTTGAACAGCGCGCGCATCTACATCAGCGGCAAGGTCACCGACAACATCAGCCTGATGTTCAACACCGAGTACAACTCGGACGACGAAGAGATCCGCGTCATCGACGCCGTTGCGCAGTTCTCGTTCTCGGAAAAGTTCAACATCTGGGCAGGACGTTTCCTGCCGCCTTCGGATCGCGCGAATCTCTACGGCCCGTACTACGCGAGCCATTGGGGCGTCTATCGCGACGGCGTGCAGGACGGCTATCCGTTCGAGACCGAAGGACGCGCTGACGGCCTGATGTACTGGGGACAGTTCGGCATCGCGAAAGTCTCCTTCGGTGCCTTCGACATCACGAATGTCACGGGCGGCGATTCGGATGTGCTGTGGGCCGGCCGCTTGCAGCTCGACTTCTGGGATCCGGAAGGCGGCTACTACCTGAACGGCACGTACTACGGCGAGAAGGATCTGCTGGCGATCGGTCTTGCCGGTCAAACTGCGGCAGGCGACAGCGCCTACTCAGTCGACTTCCTGCTCGAGAAGAAGCTGGGCGGCGGCGGAGTCGTGACGGTCGAAGCCGAATACGCGTGGTACGACGGTTTGGGCGGTTATCCGCCGCCGGCAGCAGGCGGCTACGACGAAACCGGCGGCTACTACGTGCTCGGCGCGTATCTGTTCCCGCAGACCGTCGGCATCGGCAAGTTCCAGCTCCTCGGCAAGTACGGCGAGGCGACGTACGAGAACACGCCCTTCGGCGACGTCGATCAGGAAACGCTCGAGATCAACCTGAACTACATCATCAAGGACTTCAAGGCGCGCATCAGCCTGTTCTACATCGACGTGAGCGACGATCCGGCGCTCGGCCGCGACTACAGCCAGATCGGGCTCGGACTGCAAGTGCAAATCTGATCCTGACTAACCACTTCATGAGGAGAGGAAGATGAGGAGAAAACGCATCTTGAGCGGGCTTGCCAAGCTCGCGGCTGCCGTGGCCGTCGTGGCCGCAGGCGCGGCGCAAGCAGCCGACACGATCAAGGTCGGCGTGCTGCACTCGCTGTCCGGAACGATGGCGATTTCCGAGACGACGCTGAAGGACACCGTGCTCATGCTCATCGAAGAGCAGAACAAGAAGGGCGGTCTGCTCGGCAAGAAGCTCGAGCCCGTCGTGGTGGACCCGGCGTCGAACTGGCCGCTCTTCGCGGAGAAGGCCGAGCAGCTGCTCGTCAAGGACAAGGTGGCCGTCGTGTTCGGCTGCTGGACGTCGGTGTCGCGCAAATCCGTGTTGCCGGTGTTCGAGAAGCACAACGGCTTGCTGTTCTATCCGGTGCAGTACGAGGGCGAAGAGTCCTCGCGTAACGTGTTCTACACGGGCGCCGCGCCGAATCAGCAGGCGATTCCGGCCGTCGACTACCTCATGAACGAAGTGGGCGTCGAGCGCTGGGTGCTCGCCGGCACCGACTACGTCTATCCGCGCACGACGAACAAGATTCTCGAGGCGTACTTGAAGTCGAAGGGCGTCAAGCAAGAAGACATCATGATCAACTACACGCCCTTCGGTCATTCGGACTGGCAGCGCATCGTGGCCGACATCAAGCGCTTCGGTTCGGCGGGCAAGAAGACGGCGGTCGTCTCGACGATCAACGGCGACGCGAACGTGCCGTTCTACAAGGAGCTCGCCAATCAGAAGATCTCGGCTGAGGACATTCCGGTCGTGGCGTTCTCCGTGGGCGAGGAAGAGCTCTCGGGCATCGACACGAAGCCGCTCGTCGGCCACCTCGCGGCCTGGAACTACTTCATGAGCGTGGATACGCCGGCGAACGCCGAGTTCATCAAGAAGTGGCACACCTTCATCAAGAACCCGAAGCGCGTCACCAACGATCCGATGGAAGCGCACTACATCGGCTTCAACATGTGGGTGAAGGCCGTCGAGAAGGCGGGCACGACCGACGTCGACAAGGTCATCGACGCGATCATCGGCGTGGAAGTGCCGAATCTCACCGGCGGCGTGGCCAAGATGCTGCCCAATCACCACATCACCAAGCCCGTCCTGATCGGCGAGGTGCGCGCCGACGGCCAGTTCGATGTGGTGTGGCAGACCGACGGTCTCGTGCCGGGCGATGCGTGGTCCGACTACCTCGAAGGCAGCAAGGACATCGAGGCCGACTGGGTCACGCTCAAGTGCGGCAACTACAACACCAAGACGAAGAAGTGCTCCGGACAGAACTACGAGTAGCAGCCGTAGCCCCTCTCCGTTCCCCCCCCGCGCAGGCGGGGGAGGGCGGAGAACCGCGGGGCGCAATTGAGGGCATCGAAGCGGCGCGCGTTGGTGCCCCACTGTTCGAGAGAACGCACAAGCAGTCATGACGAAAGAGAACACGTGGATTGTCTGCATGCGAACCGTGATCGTGACGGTCTTGTATGCGCTCGCGATGCTTCGGGCCGCCGATGCGCTCGCAGCTGACGCGGCAGCAGACGACACGTTCTCGCAGACCGTGGCGACGCTTGCTTCGACCAACTTCAAGGTCAAGGAACGAGCGGTCGAAGCGCTCGCGCAGCAGCGGCACCCCAACACGCGTGCCGTCCTGAGCGCGCTCTTGGATGGCACGCTCTATTTCCGTAAGTCCGACCAACAGGTTTTCATCGCCGAGGCGAAGGAGGACGGCCTCGCGCTCACGGATCCGCTCACCTTGCAAGCCGCCGGATCTGCGCCCGCCAGCGAGCTCACGCGGATCACGACGAACAATCAGCTGCGCAAGCAGATCAAGGGCGTGCTCGCAAGCTTCGCGCTGACCGATCCGAATGCGGAAGTGCGGCTCGCGGCGGTGCGCGAAATGATGCGCTCGCTCGATCGAGAGAGCGCAGAGATTCTGCGTCAGCGCATCGAGGAGGAATCCAACGACGCGGTGCGCCGCGCGATGCGCTCGGCGGTGGCGTTGGCCGACCTTGACAGCAGCGACGTCGAGGTGCGCTTGGCCGCGATCGAAACGCTGCGCGACGACTTGAGCCCGGAGGTGTTCAATCGGCTGTCCGCGCTGCTCGAGCGCAATGCGGACGGCGAGTACGTGGAGCCTGACGAAAAGGTTCGTGCGGCGGCGCTCGCCGCGGTCAACAGCATCAAGTCCTGGCGCAACTTCTACGCCTCGATCGAAACGCTCTTCTTCGGTTTGAGCTTGGGTTCGGTGCTCGTGCTCGCGGCGATCGGCCTGGCGATCACGTTCGGCGTGATGGGCGTGATCAACATGGCGCACGGCGAGCTCATCATGCTCGGCGCCTACACCACGTATGTCATCCAGCAAGCAATGCCGTCGTACATCGAGGCGTCGGTGCTGATCGCCATTCCGATGGCGTTCCTCGTCTCGGGATCGGTCGGCGTGCTGATCGAGCGCGGTATCGTGCGCTTCCTCTACGGCCGTCCGCTCGAAACGCTCCTTGCGACCTTCGGCGTGAGCCTCGTTCTGCAGCAGGTGGTGAGAGATCTCTTCACCGCGAACAACCGGCCCGTCGAGACCCCGTCGTGGATGGCGGGATCGCTGCAGATCAACGAGGCGCTCTCGCTCACCTACAACCGCCTCTACGTCGTGGTGTTCATGCTGGCCGTGTTTGCGTTGCTCGTCATCGTGCTCAAGCGCACGCGACTTGGATTGCAGGTGCGCGCGGTCTCGATGAACCGCTCGATGGCGAAGGCAATGGGCGTGCGCACCGAGTGGGTCGATGCGCTGACATTCGGGCTGGGCTCGGGCATCGCGGGCGTCGCCGGTGTGGCGCTCAGTCAGCTCACCAACGTCGGTCCCAATCTCGGTCAGTCGTACATCATCGATTCGTTCATGGTGGTGGTGTTCGGCGGCGTCGGCAATCTCTGGGGGACGTTGATCGGCGGCATGTCGCTCGGCGTCGTCAATCAGATGCTCGAGCCGCATGCGGGGGCGGTGCTCGCCAAGATCTTCGTCCTGATTGCATTGATCCTCTTCATTCAGCGGCGTCCGCGCGGCCTGTTCCCGCAGAAGGGCCGAGCGGCGGAAGCGTAACGGCGATCGATTTCGATACACATGAATACACAGTCACTCCCGAGTCTGCTGTTTGGCGATCGCGGCACGAAGGTGTTCTTCGGCGTGCTGCTGGCGGCGCTCGTGCTCGTACCGATCCTGCATCTTGCGGTGCCGGCGGACTCGGGGCTGCATCTGTCGGGCTACACGATGACGCTGCTCGGCAAGTACATGACGTACGCGCTGCTCGCCATCGCGGTCGACCTCGTGTGGGGCTACTGCGGCATCCTGAGCCTGGGGCACGCAGCGTTCTTTGCGCTCGGCGGTTATGCGATGGGCATGTACCTCATGCGGCAGATCGGTCCGCGCGGCGTCTACGGGCATCCGGTGTTGCCGGACTTCATGGTGTTTCTCAATTGGACCGAGCTGCCGTGGTTCTGGCACGGCTTCGACATGTTCTGGTTCGCGGCCTTGATGGTCGTGATCGTGCCGGGGGCGCTGGCTTTCGTATTCGGCTGGCTCGCGTTCCGTTCGCGTGTGACCGGCGTCTACCTGTCGATCATTACGCAGGCGCTGACCTATGCGCTGATGCTCGCGTTCTTCCGCAACGACATGGGGTTCGGCGGCAACAACGGCCTGACGGACTTCAAGGAGATTCTCGGCTTCGACATCAATGCGCCGGGTACGCGCGTCGCGCTATTCATCGCCTCGGGCATCGCATTGGCGCTCGGGTATCTGGCCTGCGCTTATATCACACGCTCGCGTGCAGGCCGAGTGATTCAGGCGGTGCGCGATGCGGAGAGCCGCGCCCGCTTCCTTGGCTATCGCATCGAGTCGTACAAGCTCTGGGTGTTCACGTTCTCGGCGGTGCTCGCGGGTATCGCCGGTGCACTCTACGTGCCGCAGGTCGGCATCATCAATCCGAGCGAGTTTCAGCCCATCAATTCGATCGAGGTCGTCATCTGGGTGGCGGTCGGCGGTCGCGGCACGCTCTACGGCGCAGTGGCGGGCGCAGTGCTCGTCAACTACGCGAAGACGTATTTCACGGCGGCGCTGCCTGAGTTCTGGCTGTACGCGCTCGGCGCCTTGTTCGTGATCGTCACGCTCTTCATGCCGCGCGGCGTCGTGGGCTTGGCGGATCGCTTCGCGAAGAAGGAGCCACAGGTGGCGGAGGCAGTGACGGCATGAACGCGTCGACGGCAATCCGCAACGGCTGGCAAAAGGTCTTCGGCACCGGTGCACGCAGCGAGCGGCCGCCGCCGGGCGACGCATCGCACGGCACGATCCTTTATCTGGAAGACATCACGGTCAGCTTCGACGGTTTCCGAGCTCTCGACAAGCTCACGCTGTACATCGACGCGGGAGAGCTTCGCTGCATCATCGGACCGAACGGCGCCGGCAAGACGACGATGATGGATGTCATCACCGGCAAGACGCGTCCGGACGCGGGCTCGGCATGGTTCGGTCAGACGACGGATCTGCTGACGCTGACGGAACCCGAGATCGCGCAAGCGGGCATCGGACGGAAGTTTCAAAAGCCGACCGTGTTCGAGCAGCACACGGTGTACGAGAACCTGGAGCTGGCAGCAGCGGGCGAGAAATCCATCTGGACGACGCTGTTCAGGCCGCTCACGCCCGAGCAGCGCGATCTGCTCGATTCGGTGCTCGAAACGATTCACCTCAAGGATCTGCAAGGCATGCGGGCCGGCGCGCTCTCGCACGGGCAGAAACAATGGCTCGAGATCGGCATGCTGCTCATGCAGTCCCCGCGGCTCCTGCTCGTCGATGAGCCGGTGGCGGGCATGACGCCGCAAGAGGTCGAGCGCACTGCGGAGCTGCTGGTGTCGCTGGCCGGCAAGCACTCGGTGGTCGTCGTCGAGCACGACATGGATTTCGTGCGCTCGATCGCGCGGCGCGTGACCGTGCTGCACGAAGGTCGGGTGCTCACCGAAGGAACGATCGACGAAGTGCAGAACGACAGGCGCGTGATGGAAGTGTACCTGGGCGAATGAACGTGCGGGTCCGTGCGTGTGCGGGCCCACATCAAGTGCAGTCGGAATTCGATGCTGAAAATCGAAGCGCTCAATCAGTACTACGGCGGCAGTCACATCCTCTGGGACGTCACGATGCATGTGCCGAAGGGCTCGTGCACCTGTCTCATGGGCCGCAACGGCATGGGCAAGACGACGCTGCTCAAGTGCATCATGGGATTGCTGCCCATCGAGTCGGGTGCGTTGCTCTACAAGGGCCAGGACTTGCGTACGGTACCGGCAGATCGGCGGGCCGGACTCGGCATCGGCTATGTCCCGCAGGGACGCGAGATCTTCTCGCAGCTCACCGTGGAGGAGAACCTGCGCATCGGACTGACGACGGGACGCAAGAAGCGGCGCGAAATTCCCGAGCAGATTTTCGAGCTCTTTCCCGTGCTCAAGAAGATGCTGCATCGGCGCGGTGGCGACCTTTCCGGCGGACAACAGCAGCAGCTTGCGATCGGTAGAGCGATGGTGCTCGAGCCGCAACTCCTCATTCTCGATGAGCCCGCCGAAGGCATCCAGCCGAACATCGTGCACGAGATCGGCGACATCATTCTGAAGCTCAACAAGGAGGCGAACCTGACCGTCCTGCTCGTCGAGCAGAAGCTGCCGTTCGCGCGGCGCGTCGCCAGCGAGTTTCGCATGATCGACAAAGGACGCATCGTGGCGAGCGGTCCGATCGAGGCGTTGACCGACGATCTCGTCAAGCAGCACTTGACCGTCTGACGTGCGCTCCTGAGAGACATGAACGCGATACCGCTCAGTTGCAAAGCCGAAGGGTGGCGTGCCGCGCTCACGCTGCGCCTTGCGCCGCGCGGTGCGCGAACACAGCTGATCGAGCGCGCGCATGTCGGGCCGCTCGTGGTGCAGCGACCTTTCTATCCTGAGGGCGAGGTATGCCATGTCTATCTCGTGCATCCGCCGGGGGGCATCGTGGGGGGCGATGAGCTGTCGCTGCAGGTCGCGGTCGAGCGCGGCGCGCACGCCCTGGTAACGACGCCGGCTGCGACGAAGCTCTATCGCTCGGAAGGCGCGCTCGCAGTCGTGCGACAAGCGCTCGAAGTCGAGGAGGCGGCGCTCGAATGGCTGCCGCAGGAGAACATCTATTTCAAAGCAGCGCGCGTGCGCAGTGCGACCACGGTGGCATTGCGCGGCGGTGCACGCTTCATCGGCTGGGAGATCACGTGTCTCGGTCGACCGGCGGGGGGCGAAGCATTTGGCGAGGGCATGCTGCGGCTCGGTTTCGAGCTTGCCGTGGACGGACAGCCGCGCGTGGTCGATCGCTTGCGCATCGACGGCGACAACGCTGCGCGCGCAGCGGTATGGGGCCTGAGCAGCTGCACGGCCATCGGCACGCTGCTCGCGTATCCCGCAGACGGCGCATTGCGCGAGTCGGTACGCAGCGAAGGTCACGACATGGCGGTCGCATGCAGCATCGTCGATGAGGTGCTCGTATGCCGCGTGCTCGGGGCGCAGGCCGAGCCGGTCAAGCAAGCGCTCACCCGCATCTGGCAGCGGATCCGTCCGGTCTTGCTCGGCCGCGAAGCGGCATTGCCGAGAATCTGGCAAACATGATGTGCGTCGTGCGTACGTAAGCGTAGCCCGTAACGAGCCAAGGTCATGAACTTAAGCCCACGAGAGAAAGACAAGCTCCTCATCTTTACTGCCGCGCTCGTCGCCGAGCGGCGCAAGGCGCGCGGGCTCAAGCTCAATTATCCGGAAGCCGTAGCGTTGATTTCGGCGGCGATCATGGAGGGCGCGCGCGAGGGCAAGTCGGTCGCCGAGCTCATGAGCTACGGCATGACGATTCTCACGCGCGATGACGTGATGGAGGGCGTCCCCGAGATGATTGCAGAGGTGCAGGTCGAAGCGACGTTCCCGGACGGCACGAAGCTGGTGACGGTGCACAACCCGATCACCTGAGGCGGCAAGAGGGCGAAAGTGCTTCGGACCGGCAACGCAACGCTCAGTACAGCGAGGACACATGATTCCCGGTGAGATCTTCTGTGAGGCCGGCGAGATCGAGCTCAATGCCGGCCGCCCGACGATACGCATCAAGGTGGCGAATACGGGCGATCGGCCGATCCAGGTCGGCTCGCATTACCACTTCTACGAAACGAACGCCGCGCTGCGCTTCGATCGCGAGGCGACGCGTGGGTTTCGCCTCAACATTCCGTCGGGCACGGCGGTGCGCTTCGAGCCGGGGCAGGTGCGCGAAGTGGAGCTCGTCGAGTATGCGGGGGACCGCATCGTGTACGGATTCAATGCGAAAGTGATGGGCAAGCTATGAGCCGCATTACCCGTCAGGCGTATGCCGAGATGTTCGGTCCCACGACCGGCGACCGTGTGAGGCTCGGCGATACCGATCTCATCATCGAGGTCGAGCTCGATTACACGACCTACGGCGAGGAAGTGAAGTTCGGCGGCGGCAAGGTCATCCGCGACGGCATGGGGCAGAGCCAACGCACGGCGGCGGAAGTGGTCGATACGGTCATCACGAACGTCGTGATTCTCGATCACTGGGGCATCGTCAAGGCCGACATCGGCATCAAGGACGGGCGCATCGTCGCGATCGGCAAGGGCGGCAATCCCGATGTGCAGCCGAATGTCGACGTGGTCATCGGCGCAGGCACGGAAGTGATCGCAGGCGAAGGGTTGATCGCAACGGCCGGCGGCATCGACTCGCACATACATTTCATCTGCCCGCAGCAGATGGAAGAGGCGTTGATGTCGGGCATCACGACGATGATCGGCGGCGGCACGGGGCCGGCAACGGGCACGAATGCCACGACCTGCACGCCGGGGCCATGGTACATCGAGCGGATGTATCAAGCGGTGGAAGAGCTGCCGCTCAATTTCGGGTTTCTCGGCAAAGGCAATGCGAGCCTGCCGCGCGCGCTCGAAGAGCAGATCGAAGCGGGCGCCATGGGGCTCAAGCTCCACGAGGATTGGGGCACGACGCCGGCCGCGATCGACAATTGCTTGTCCGTCGCCGAGAAATACGACATCCAGGTGGCGATCCACACGGACACGCTCAACGAGTCCGGATTCGTGGAGGATACGCTCGCTGCGTTCAAAGGTCGCGCGATCCATACCTATCACACCGAAGGCGCGGGCGGCGGTCACGCGCCGGACATCATCAAAGCCTGCGGCGAAGCGAATGTGCTGCCGTCGTCGACCAATCCCACGCGGCCCTACACGATCAACACGGTCGATGAGCACCTCGACATGTTGATGGTTTGCCACCACCTCGACCCGGGCATTCCGGAGGACGTGGCTTTCGCCGAATCGCGCATCCGGCGCGAGACGATCGCCGCCGAGGACATCCTGCACGATCTCGGCGCGTTTTCGATGATCTCGTCCGATTCGCAGGCGATGGGCCGCATTGGCGAAGTCGTGACGCGCACCTGGCAGACCGCGCACAAGATGAAAGTGCAGCGCGGCGCGTTGCCGCAGGATTCTGCGCGCAACGACAATTTTCGCGCGCGCCGTTACGTCGCGAAGTACACGATCAATCCGGCGCTCACGCACGGCGTGGCGCACGAGATCGGCTCGATCGAGGTCGGTAAGCTCGCCGACATCGTGCTCTGGCATCCGGCGTTCTTCGGAGTCAAGCCGAGCCTCATCATCAAGGGCGGCATGATCGTCGCGGCGCCGATGGGCGATCCGAATGCATCGATTCCGACGCCGCAGCCGGTGCACTACCGGCCGATGTTCGGCGCGTACGGCGGAGCGCGAAGCGCGACGTCGGTGAGCTTCGTCTCGGCAGCGGGTCTGGCGAGCGGCATGGCCGAACGCTTGGGTCTCAAGAAGCGGCTCGTGGCCGTCAAGGGCACGCGTACGCTTCGCAAGCGCGATCTGGTGCTGAACGACTATCAGCCGAAGATCGAAGTGGATGCGCAAACGTACGAAGTGCGAGCCGACGGCGTGCTGCTCACGTGCGAGCCAGCGAGCGTGCTGCCGCTTGCGCAGAGATATTTCCTGTTTTGACGAGCGCGCTCGCAAGCGCAGGCCGATCCGCGAGCGCCGTGAGATTACGCATCATGCTGACCATCACCGAACGCCTAAATACGACACGGCCCGCCGATGTGGAGCTCGTGCTGCCGTATGAGCTGCGCATCAAGAGCCGATTGCGCACGCAGCTTCCGTCGGGAGAAGAAGTCGGTCTGATCCTCGAGCGCGGCAGCGTGCTGCGCGACGGGGATCTCCTCATGGCGGACGATGGACGGGTGGTGCGTGTCGTGGCGGCGCCGGAAACTGTTTCGACGGTGACATCGAGCGATCCGCTCGCGTTGCTGCGGGCCGCTTATCACCTCGGCAATCGTCATGTGGCCCTGCAGATCGGCGAAGGCTGGCTGCGCTATCAGCACGACCATGTGCTTGACGATATGGTGCGCGGGCTGGGGCTCGAGGTGAGCGTCGAGCAAGCTTCGTTCGAGCCGGAATCAGGCGCCTACAGCGGCCACTCGGTGCTCGCATCGCATCACCATCACCACCACGTGCACGCGCATGCGCACGGATGAGCATGGCCAGCGGCGCATATCTCGTTCGGCTGCTGCATCTTGCGAGCCCGGCGCTGCCGATCGGTGCATTCCATTTCTCGCAGGGGCTGGAGCAAGCCGTCGAGTTTGGCTGGGTGAGCGACGAATCGTCGGCTCGTGAATGGATCGGTGGGCTGGCGCGCGAGAGCTTGGGCACGCTCGACTTGCCGGTGGTCGCACGTGTGCTGCGTGCATGGGCGCGCAAGGATCGGCGCGCTGCGGATGAATGGAGCGCGTTCGTCGTCGCGAGCCGCGAAACGGAAGAGCTGCGCGCCGAAGATCGCCACATGGGACAAGCGCTCACGCGCATCCTCGTCGATCTCGGCGTCGTGCCGCGCGAGGAGCCGATCGATCCGGCGATCGTGAGCTATCCGGCAGCGTTTGCGCGCGCCTGCGCCATCTGGCACGTGCCGGAACACGATGCGCTCAGCACGTACGCCTGGACCTGGCTCGAGAATCAAACGCTCGCCGCCGTGAAGCTGGTGCCGCTCGGACAGAGCGCCGGCCAGCGGATTCTGCATGCGCTGAGTGCGGAGCTCGACGGCATCGTCGAGCGCGCGTCGCAATTGAGCGACGCAGAGATCGGCACGGGCAGCGTGATGCAAGCTTTCGCGAGCGCCTGTCACGAGCGGCAATACACGCGCTTGTTTCGTTCTTGAGCGCCAGGCGGGGTGCGGCCAGCGGCGACGTCCGAGCGAAGGCGGCGGGTCGCTCGCGCCGCAATGGTATGATGGTCGGATGGATCGCCATCTGGACAAGATGCGGCGCCAGCCGTTCTTCTTCCCATTGATCTTGCCCGTGCTGGTCTTCGTCGGCCTAGTGGTCGTGGCGGCATGGGTGTTCGATGCACGTGCGACCACTGTGGTGTTCGTCGTGCGGCATGCCGAGACCGAGCCCGGCGCCGATCCGGATCCGAATCTGAGCGTCGACGGGCGCGAGCGGGCAGCGCGACTTGCGCGAATGCTCGCGCAGGCGCAGCCCGTGCGCGGCATCGACGCCATCTACGCGTCCGAGTATCGGCGCACGCACCAAACGGTCACGCCCATCTCCGAAACGCTTGCGTTGCCGGTCAATCTGGTGCCGAGCGCAGCGTGGGACGATCTCGCCAAGCGCATCACGCGCGAACATCGCGGCGAGTACGTGCTCGTTGCGGGCAGCGTCAGCTCCGTGCCGCGACTCGTCGAAGCGTTGTCCGGCCAGCAAGTGACGTTGCGCGACGACGAGTACGACGCGATGTTCATCGTGTTCGTCCCGCAGATCTCGAAGAAGCGGGTCGTGCGCATCCGCTATTGATCCCGAACGCGCAACGGCGTAGTCGCCGGTAGTCAGAGGCGAGCGGCATGATCCAGGAAATTCTCACCATCCCCACGCGCGGGCGCGGCTTCGAGATGATCACCTCGCAAGTGGCGAGCGTGGTAGCGCGC
Organism: uncultured Steroidobacter sp.; assembly: GCA_938008435.1. Classification (GTDB taxonomy): domain Bacteria; phylum Pseudomonadota; class Gammaproteobacteria; order Steroidobacterales; family Steroidobacteraceae; genus Steroidobacter. The sequence continues at coordinate 81,321 of CALLKK010000008.1, forward strand.
TCGCAGGTCAGGTTCGGCCTGTGCAACGTGTTCATTCGTCACACGAGCGCCTCGCTCGTGATCACCGAGAACGCGGACAGCGCCGTGCGTCGCGACCTCGAGCGCTTCATGCAGCGCATCGCACCCGACGGCAGCCCGGAGTACGAGCACGACATCGAAGGGCCGGACGACATGCCTGCGCATATCCGCACGATGCTCACCGCCGTGAGCGTCAGCGTGCCCGTCATGGAAGGGCGGCTCGCGCTCGGTACGTGGCAGGGCATCTATCTGTGGGAGCACCGCACCTCGCGGCACACGCGCGAGGTGATCGTCACCGTCGTCGGGACCTAGGCGCCCCGAAGGGGCGGCAGAGGGGGCGTCCGGGTCTGGGCCGGGGCGGATGCGCTTTCGCGCAAAACTGTGGACCGCGAGGCGCTTGCCAGGCGAGTTCTCGATGCTACAATGCGCGCCCTTCCCATCGGTGGGGCCGTAGCTCAGCTGGGAGAGCGTCTCGTTCGCAATGAGAAGGTCAGGAGTTCGATCCTCCTCGGCTCCACCAACTTTGAACCTGCTGGCTTGAGGCTGTAGGCTGTCGCCCGAATCGCGCCGCAGGCCAGCACCCGACCTACCTGCGGTTCGCCATCATCCAAGTTGCGCCCCCGTAGCTCAGTGGATAGAGCGACCGCCTCCTAAGCGGTAGGTCGCAGGTTCAACTCCTGCCGGGGGCACCAGACCGCGGCCTCCGTCTTTAGGTTTCTCTTGGCGTTCCGGCCGTGCCGTGCTCGCGCGACCTGCCGTCGGCCGACCCGTGACCGCCGCGAAACCGCGCGTCCTCGAACCTTTGGCCTTGCGGGGCGTTCCCGTGCTGACTGGCGTCTCGGCGCGTGCGAGCGCCGCGCATCAAAGGCACGCGGAGGGTTCTTTATGATCGTAAGGGTGGTCGTTGCTGACGAACGGCAGGCGCATTTCTTCGATGCCCTGAAGTACGGTGCTCCTTTCATTCACCGTCTCACCGTCGAGAATCCGGCCGGCGGTTTGAAGGACACGGATCTCGAAACGGATCGCCCGGGCCGCCGCTCCGGCGGCGCGCAGCAAGCCCACCATCACGGCGTCAATGGCGAGCGCAGCACCGAGCGCCATGAGCTCGCACTGTTCGCGAAAGAAGTGGCGCAGCGCATCTACAGCGGACGCGTCAAGCACGAATTCGATCGGCTGGTGATCATCGCCGCGCCGAAGATGCTCGGCCTCCTACGTCAGGAGCTGCCCGAAACCTGCAAAGGCGTGGTGGCCGGCGAGATCGCGAAGGATCTGACGCGGCACGGCGAAGCGGCGATTCGCAATGCGTTGCCGCGCGAGGCGTTCTTTCACTGAGCTGAATTGCGACTGGCTCATGCGCCGATTCTCATCGGCCGCATGAGCCCAAATCGCTTCGTAGCGGCTCGCGTTCAGCGTTCCACTTGGCCCTCGATCGCCTCCGGCTCCAACGGCATCAGGATCCAGAACACGATGTAAACGAGCACGCCGGGGAACGCGGCCGAGCAGATGGAGACAAGCACGTAGAGCGCGCGGGCCAAGGTGACGTCCATGTCGAGGTAACGGGCCCAGCCGGCGATGACGCCGCCGAGCATGCGGTTGGATCGTGAACGTCGCAGTGGTCCTTTCATCGCTAGCCTGGCTCCTCTCGAACCTACGGCGCGTCGGTCGCCATCGAGTCGTGCGCCGCGGCGGGTCATACGACCCGCCGCTGTGCCGCCCAGCCGCGATGGCTCCCGTCGCGCGGCGGGTTAGTAGTGGACCGTGACCGAGTAAGGCACGTGCTTCGGTGCGGTGAGCGCGCCCTGCACAGACAGGCTGAGCACGACGGCTACCATCACGGCCGACAACATCACGCACACCGTGCGCTCCATCCGTTTGCTGAACTCGATCGCGGTGATCATGGCCTTTCTCCTCGTTTCTTCCAACGACCGCAATTGCGGCGCTTGAGCTTGAGACACGACAGGCAGGCCGAGGGTTACAGCGTCTTGACGTGTCACCGGCCAATTGCGGCGTACGACCGGCGAATGCGGCGAACGTGCGGGCTTACGATTCTTGGCGCACGCGGGCGTTGTCTGCAGGCACAATCTTGACGCGTCGATTTCGGAGAGCGCTCGTATGCAGTATTCGAACCGCGCGAACCGTGGGGGGCTTCGTCTCGTCGCCTGCGGGCTGCTGGCCCAGCTGGCCATGTCTCTGTGCAACGCGCAGACGCCGAACGTGTCGTTGACGACCGAGGAAGATCATCGCCGGCTGCTCGATCTGCTCGGTATCGAATCCCTGCGGCCCGGCGCGAACGGCAACGATCCACAGGCGCCGAATGCCGCGAACTACGACGAGGCCAAGGCGAATCCTTATCCGGTGCTGCCCGATCCGCTGCGCCTGAAGAACGGCAAGCGCATTGCGACGGCGGAGGAATGGTGGACGCTGAGGCGCCCCGAGATCGTCGAGGACTTTGCGCGCGAGGTGTACGGCCGAATGCCGACCAAGACGCCTGCCGTCACTTGGCAGGTCGTCAACACCGTGCGCGAACAGCACGGTGCGATTCCCGTCATCACGAAACAGCTCCTCGGCAAGGTCGACAACAGCGCCTATCCGCAGATCGACGTGAACATCGAGCTCACGCTGACCACTCCGGCCGAGGCGACGAAGCCGGTCCCCGTGATCATGGAGCTCACGTTCGTCTTCCCGCCGAGCTTCGGCGAGGAGCTCGCAGCCCGCGCGCGGGCGGCCGCCCACGAATGGCAGCAGCAAGTGCTGGCGAAGGGCTGGGGCTTTGCGCTCTACATGCCGTACTCGGTGCAGGCGGACAACGGCGCAGGGCTCACGCGCGGCATCATCGGCCTCGTCAACAAGGGCCAGCCGCGCAAGCTCGACGATTGGGGCGCGCTGCGTGCGTGGGGCTGGGGCGCGAGCCGCGCGCTCGATTATCTAGAAACCGATCCCGCGGTCGATGCGAAGAAGGTGGGGCTCTCGGGCCACTCGCGTTTCGGCAAGGCGACGCTCGTCGCGATGGCCGACGATCCGCGCTTTGCGATCGGCTTCGTGAGCTCTTCAGGTGCCGCGGGCGCCAAGCCGCATCGGCGCAACTTCGGCGAGCTCGTCGAGAACATCGCAAGCACGGCCGAATATCACTGGGTCGCCGGCAACTACCTCAAGTACGCAGGGCCGCTCACGTGGAACGACCTGCCGGTCGATTCGCACGAGCTGATTGCGCTCGCCGCGCCGCGACCCGTGTTCATCGGCACCGGGACGGTGGAGAAGGGCGACGGCTGGGTGGATCCGAAAGGCATGTTCATGGCGGCCGTCGCGGCGGGCCCCGTCTACAAGCTCCTCGGCGCACGCGATCTCGGCACCGACATGTTTCCGCCTGTCGGCACTGCACTGATCGACGGCGACATCGCATTTCGCCAACACAGCGAAGGACACGTGACGGGGCCGAATTGGCCGGTGTTCTTGGAGTTTGCGGAGAGATACTTTCGGTAGGCTCTATGCTCTGGGCTCTGGGCTCTGGGCTCTGGGCTCTGGGCTCTGGGCTCTAGGCTGTAGGCTGTAGGCTGTAGGCAGAGGGCGCGGGTACTAGAACGCGCGCCGTGGGCGCTTGTTGTCGCGTAGCGCTTGTTTTCTGACGCGACGTGTTCGACTTCGTGTAGCGAAGTGCTCTTGGTGCCGGCGGAGGCGCAGAGGCCTTCTTGCCGAAGGCTCTCCGCTTGGCGTTAGCGATACTGCCTGTCTCTCACCAACAACGGCACTCGCTTGCCGAAGTAATACGTGAGCGAGAGCTGCACCGTGCGCGTGTTCGGTTCTGCGTCGCTGTCGGAGTAGGAGAGGCGCACGCCGAAGCCGTCGCCGAGGAATTGCGGCTGGTGCTCGAGCTCGATGCCGTACGTGTCTTCGTCGTACAGATCGTTGCCGAACAGCGTGACGCGCAGGCTCTGGAGCGGATACCAGCTGCCCTTCACCTCGGTCACGTCCAGCTCGGGGCCGTTGTCCATGCTCAGCGTCGTCTGCGACGCGCCGAGAGTGAAGTTGCGCCAATACACCTCGGCCGAGACGCTGTAACGCTCGGTGTCGAGCGAATCGCCGCCGCTCGGAATGAAGAACGAGTTGTCGCTGCAGTCCGAACCGAGCCGCCCGATGCCATAGCTCACCGAGATGCGGCCGAGCGTCGGGCGCCGCGCGAACAACGCCACTTCGCCGTCGAGATTATCGAAGTTACAGGACGGCCGGATGCCCGACAGCGTGCCGTCTTCGTTCTCGACGACGCGGCGCGTGCGTACGCGGGTTTCGGCATAACCGGCCGAGAGCGATGCGCCGAAGTAGCTGCCGAGCGGCAGCGTACCGCGGAAATCGATGCCGAGCGTGCCGTTGGAGGTGCTGCCCTTCGTGTCGCTGTCCGTGCTGTGAAGCTCGCCCTCGAAATGAAACGTCTCGACGGCGCGCGATTGCGCATGGGCCCCTGTGGCGGTCAGCAGCGAGCCAATAACCGAGGCGAAGAGGAGGCGACGTGATCTCATGAGCGGACTCACAGGGCGGGAGTCGGTTGAACGACGAGCTGCGTCGGACCGGCGATGAACAAGGTCTTGCCGTCGAGGCTGATGGTCATGCGCGCGTTGGTCCCGGGATTACCGGCGAGCGGCACGGCTGCGCCGAGCGCTTCGTAATCCTTGCCTTCGTTGTTCTTGGAGACATCGAAGGTCAGGATGCCGCCGGCCGTCGGATCGTAGGTGTAGGCGCGCGACCCGTCGGGCTTGAGCGCGACGGCGACGGTCGTCGCCGGCAGCTTGCCGAGCAGCGCGAAACCGCCGCCATAGACATTCGTGCCGTTGAGCACAGCGCGCGTGCCGACGAGGTCGATCGCCGGCGCGATCGAGTTCTGCAGCAGATACACCGGCACGCCGTCGAACGAACCGGTGAGCGTCGTGAAGGTGACAATGGCCGGCGGAGTCTGAGTGTCGGTGATGCCCTGAATGAACACGATCGACGAGCCGCGCAGCGTGGCTGCGGCCGTCGCGTTGTTGAGCGCGGTGTTGAGCTTCGTCAGTGAGTCGCGCCGCCCGGTGTAGAGATAGAGCGGCGAGATCTCCGACTTGTCGCGTCCAGTGGTGATGAGTGCGCGATCGTCGCTCATGACGCCGATCGTGCGCAGATAATCGGTGCTCTCGAGCTCCGGCGGGTCGATGGACTTGCGGACCGCGAGCGTCTGCGGATCGATTTGCAAGAGCGCGCTCTTCGTCACCGCCAGCAAATGCTCGCCGCGAGTGGACAAAGCGATGTCTTGGAGATCGGCCACGGCGGCCTGCGTGGGCGTGTCCCAACCGCTCTCGCCATAGGCGAAGCGCACGAGCGAGCCGCCGCCTTGGTCGGTGGCTACGAAGACCGCGCGCCGCTCGGAGTCGTAAATCACTTCACGAACATTGCCGCCGCTCGTGGGGTAAGCGACCGTGGCGGCCGCGTAAGAGGTGGGCTCGACGATCACGAGCTCGGCCTCGGACTGCAGCGTCCCTTCGTGCGTCGGGATTTCGACCTGCACCGGATACCGGCCGACGGGCAGCGCGGGATAGTCGACCTCGATTTCCTCGTCGCTGATGAGGGTGAATTCCGTCGCGCTCACTTCGCCGAGACGCACGCTTTGCGGCGGGAAGCTCCTGAAACCGACGCCGCGAATCAGCGCCGTGCCGGCTACGCCCGCCGTGCCGACGTACGGCGAAATCGTCAGGATCACCGGCGAGATCTGGTACGTGACGACCACCTGCTCCGTGTTGCCGGCCACGAGCGACGAGCAGGCGGTGTTGGCGCAGAAATAGCCGGTCACGGCGATCGTGCCGCGGAAGATGCCGGAGCCGATTTCCGACGGCGCGGCAGGCTGAACCGTGATCTCGGCCGTGCGGCCGTTCACGACGGATGAGACGCTCGCGATGCCGTTGCCGCTGTGGATGACGGCGAGGTGCGCGACGGCATCGTCGAAGGTTGCGGTGAACGTCTGCGCGGGGGGCGTCTCGGCATCGGGTGCCGGGACGGAGAAGGTGATGGCGTTCGTCGAAACCGTGGTATCCGTCGAGCGGCCTTTGCCTTCGCCTTCGTCGCTACTGCCGCCGCAGGCGGCAAGCGCAAGCAGGGACAAGACGGCCGCGAGGCGGCGCGCACCGAGTACGTGATGCACTGTCATTACCTTCAATCGTTGGCGACCACTTCGATCTCGCGGCGAGGCCGGCCCGCTAGCCTCGACAATAAGTCCGCAAGCCGGGTCGGTTTTTTGACTTGAGCCGCTGCAGGGTTGTGCCTGCGCTCGCCGAGGTCGATCGGATGCTGTCTATTCCTATTCCCCGCGCGAGCGAGGGGTACGGCGATCGTACGGGGCAGAGCTTAACACAAGCTGTAGCCGGCTCTGCCGGGGCTCTTTATATGTGGCGGAGATCGCGCAGAACGCGGGCGGCTTGTGCGCGCCTAGCCCACGATGTAGCGCTCGAGCTGATCGATGGTGCGTTGCTGCTCGTCGATGACGGCCTTGACGAGATCGCCGATCGAGATGATGCCCACCATCTTGCCGCGCTCGACGACGGGCAGGTGACGGATGCGCCGCTCGGTCATGATCTCCATGCAGCGATGCACGTCTTCTTCCGGCGTCACCGTGATGACGGGCGTGCTCATGATCTGCCACACCGGCGTGTCGCTGCTCGAACGGCCGAGCAGAATGACCTTACGCGCATAGTCGCGCTCCGACACGATGCCGACGAGCTTGTCGGCTTGCACGACGGGCAGGGCGCCGATGCGCTTGTCGGCCATGAGCTGAATGGCTTCCAAGACCGGCGCTTCGGGATCGATGGACCAGATCGCAGGATCCTTTTGCGTGAGCAGATGACGGACGCGTAGCATGGCGAGGCCTCCTCCTAGCAACGTCAACGCACGCTTAGCTCCGGTGCAATCCGCACAAACCCCGAAGCCTTGCGCGTCAAGGCGGCGGATCGGCTGCGAGATCACGCACGAGCACCGTCACGGCGCGCAGCCAACTGGTGTCGTTGTCGCCGCGGAAGTCGAAGGACTTGCGCTTGAGGGTGCGGCCGCTCGGCACGTCGCGGATTTCGTACGTGAGCGAGAGGATCAGCTGGCTGATGCGATCGACCCACGCAACGAGCACCTGCTCGGCGCCGAGCTCGACGGCGAGGTCGAGCTCGCAGCCGTTGCATTTGTGCAGGTATTGCGTTGCGGCCAGCGCTTCGATGTGCGCCTGCGCCGGCGTCGTGTCTACGATCTCGTACCGATCGAGCCGCGCAAGCTCTTCTCGGAGCCGCTCGCTCGCAAGGCGCAGTCGCGCTGCGTGGCCAGATGAGTCCTCGCCCACATCGCCGATCAGCTCGAGATCGAGCACGAGCAGGCGCGTTGGAGCGTCCGCGGCGAACGCGCCGTGAGGGAGCGCTGCGAGGAGCAGCAGGATCGCGATGTCCCGACACAGCCGGACGAGACGCTGGCTCATGGCGCGAGCTCCGCGGGTAGGGGCAGCTAGCCTAACGTCATCTCGGCAACTGTCCAAATGCGCGGAGCCGATGCACAGGGGGCGCCGCACGCGCTGCCCGCCCCAACATTCACGTTCGTTTCACGCTGCCTGTCCCGAAGGGTTCACGGAGGCTCCTTAGAGTGCCGCGCGATCACGGCGCACTGCCATTGACACGGTGCGTCTGCAACTCGGGCAATCAAGGAAAGAGGAGACGACGATGATTCTTCGCAAGCATCTGTTGTTGGCGGCGAGCGCCGCTGCGTTGTTTGCATGCACGACGACGAGTCAGGCGCGCGATGCGCTCGCCATGGACAACTGCATTCGGACTTTCGTCGCCGCGCACTTGCCGCGCGACAGCAAGGTCGAGATCGTCAAGCACGACACGCGTCCGGGCTCGATGCTCAAGGCCCGCGGGCGTAAGTTCACGGTCTCGGCCAAGAGCAAGCGCACCGGCAAGGTCTACGGGACGGCGACATGCACGACCGATCGCGCGGGTGCCGTCGTCGCGCTGGACTTCCAAGGCGAGCGCGAGCGGCTCGCCAAGGCGAGTCGGCGCGCGCTAGGTGCGGGCGGCTGAAGGCTTCGTCAACTGCTAACGTCGGCATCGGAATCCGCGGCGTCGGCCGCGGATTCGGCGCCGACGTGAGCGTGCACGAGTGGCGCGCGTTGTCAGCGCGGTTACAACGATGTCACGCACCGTTTTGTTACGAGCCAGCGCAGGGCCGGCGCGAGCATGTGGGCGTCAGCCCACGTCAAGAAACGTTGCGTGCGCATGTTTGGCGAACGTTTGCGCTCAAGTCGCGCTAGCATTCGCGAATGGCCAGTCGCAAACATAGAACGCCGTTGTCGGCGCAATTCCCGTTGCTGTGGTGTCTCGTTGCATTGGTGGGCTGTTCGGGCTCGAACGGCGAGCCAGGAGGCGCAGCGCAGCGTCCCAATGTCGTCTCGGTCGTCACGGCCGCGGCAACCGTGCGTCCGCTCGGCGTACAGATCGAGGCGGTCGGCACGGCGCGGGCCAAGGAGTCGGTTGAGGTCACATCGAAGGCGTCCAACACCGTCGTGGCCATTCGCTTCGAGGAAGGCGACTTCGTGCGTGCCGGACAGGTGCTGGTGGAGCTCGACAGCGCCGAAGCGCGCGCGGATCTGGAAGCGGCCGAAGCGGCGCTGGCCGAAAGCGAAAACCAATTCAAGCGCAGCCAGGATCTGTTCGCGCAGCAGGCGCTGTCGGTGTCGCAGCTCGAGCAGATCGAAGCCACCTTGAAGGCGAACCGCGCGCGTGTGAGCGCAGCGCGTGCACGGCTCAACGACACGGTGATTCGAGCGAGCTTCGACGGTCGCACCGGATTTCGCCGCGTCAGCATCGGTAGCCTCGTCAATCCAGGTACGGTCATCACGACCCTCGATGACACCTCGGTGATCCATCTCGACTTCACCGTGCCCGAGACGTACCTCTATGTATTGAAGCCCGGACTGGCCGTGACCGCCCGCACGGCGGGTTTGCCGGATCGGACCTTCGAAGGCAAAGTGGCCAAGATCAACTCGCGGGTCGATCCCGTGACGCGCTCGATCATCGTGCGTGCCGAGATTCCGAATCGCGACGGTCTGCTGCGTCCTGGCATGTTCATGACCGTAACGCTGGAAGGCGAGCCCGAGCCTGCATTGCTCGTACCCGAGGCTGCGATCGTGCCGGAGCAGGGCAAGACGTTCGTCTTCGTGGTGGTCGACGGCGTCGTCGAGCAGCGCGAGGTTCGCATCGGCAAACGCCGACCCGGCGAAGTCGAAATCGTCGAGGGTTTGCGCGAGCACGAGATGGTAGTCGTCGAGGGCACGCACATCGTGCGTCACGGGTCGCGCGTCGAGGCGCAGCCGAGCGAGGAGTGGCCGAGTACCTGATATGCGCATCTCGGAAATTTCGGTCCGCCGACCTGTCTTCGCGACGGTGATCAGCTTGCTGCTGGTCATCTTCGGGCTCGTCTCGCTCGAGCGGCTGTCGATTCGCGAGTATCCGGACATCGACCGGCCGGTCGTGTCGGTGACCACGCGTTACCTCGGTGCGTCGGCGCCCATCATCGAAACGAAGATCACCCAGGTCATCGAGGATTCCGTCGCCGGCATCGAAGGCATTCTCAAGATCGAGTCCGAGAGCGAGGACGAGCGCTCGCAGGTGCGCATCGAGTTCGACGTGAGTCGCGACATCGATGCGGCGGCGAACGACGTGCGCGATCGCGTCTCGCGCGTCATGAGCTCGCTCCCGGACGAGGCCGATCCGCCGCAGATCATCAAGGCGGATGCGAGCGCCGATCCGGTCATGTTCGTGAGCTTCAGCTCCGACCGGATGTCGATGCTGGAGATCACCGACTACGCCGAGCGCAATCTGATCGACCGGCTCTCGACGGTGCCCGGCGTGGCGCGCGTGAGCATCGGCGGCGCGCGCCGCCAGGCGATGCGCATCTGGATCGATCGCCAAGCGCTCGCCGCGCGGCGGTTGACCGTCGGCGACATCGAGGACGCGTTGCGGCGCGAGAACGTCGAGCTGCCCGCGGGCCGACTGGAGTCGCGCACGCGCGAGTTCTCGTTGCGCACCATCGTCGGTCTCGAGACGGAAGAGGATTTCCGCAAGCTGGTCATCGCGCGCGGCGCGGACGGCCATCTGGTGCGCTTGGGAGAGGTGGCCACCGTCGAGCTTGCCGCGGAGAACGATCGCACCTACACGCGCTACAACGGCCAAGCCGGCATTTCGCTGGTCGTCGAGGCTCAGTCGAAAGCGAACACGCTCGATGTCGTGCGCGGCGTGCGCGCCGAGATCGCGCGCATCCAACAGAGCCTGCCGGAAGGCGCGACGCTGCGAGCCGCGGTCGACAACGCGGTGGCGATCGAGGCAGCGCTCAAGGAAGTGCTGCTCGCGGTGGGTTTCTCGCTCGGCGGCGTGCTGATCGTCATCTATGCGTTCCTGGGCAGCTTCCGCGCGACGATCATCCCGGCCGTCACGATTCCTGTGTCCGTGCTGGCCTCGTTCATGGTCATGTATGCGCTCGGCTATTCCGTGAACGTGCTGACGCTGCTCGGCCTGGTGCTCGCCATCGGTCTCGTCGTCGACGATGCCATCGTGGTGCTCGAGAACATCCATCGCCGCACCGAGCTCGGCGAGGCGCCGTTGATGGCTGCGGTCACGGGCTCGCACGAAATCGGCTTCGCCGTCATCGCGACGACGTTGACGCTCGCCGCGGTGTTCGTGCCGATCTCGTTCCTGCCGGGCGATCTCGGACGGCTGTTCAGCGAATTCGGCTTCACGCTCGCCGCATCGGTGCTGTTCTCGGCGTTGGTGGCGCTGACGCTCACGCCGATGATGGCGTCCAAGCTGCCGGCGCACACGGGACGCGGCCGTGTCGCGCATGCCGTCGATGAGATCTTCAGGCGCTTGGCGCGCGGCTACGACCGGCGTTTGCGCTCGCTCATTCGCCGCCCGTGGCTCGTGATCGCTGCCGTCGGCGCCCTGGTCGCGCTGGGGGCGGCTACATTCATGACCGTGCCGGCCGAGTTCTCGCCGCCCGCGGACGTCGGACGCATCTTCATCACGATCGAGGGTCCGGAAGGCTCGAGCTTCGAGTACATGGACCGTCAGGCGCGGCGCATGGAACAGATCATCATGGAGGAGATCGACCGCAGCGACGACATCGAGCGCGTGATGATTCGTCTGCCTGCGATGGGCGGCGGCGATGCGCGCACGGGCGACGTCAATAATGCGCGCGCCATCGTCGTGCTCAAGGACTGGCACGAACGCAAGCGTTCGGCGCGCGAGATCTCGCAGAAGCTGGTCGCGGAGCTGCGCAAGATTCCGGGCGTACGCGTGATGGCTTTCCAGGCCGGCGGTATCGGGCGGCGCGGCTTCGGCGCCCCGGTGCAAGCGAATATCGGCGGTCCGGACTACGAAACGCTGGCGCAGTGGTCGAACAAGCTGCTCGAGCTGGCGCGCGCCAACCCGGGCCTGCAGAACGTCGACACGAGCTACAAGGAGCGCAAGCCGCAGATTCGCGTGGCCATCGATCGCAACCGTGCGGCCGAGCTCGGCGTGTCGTTGCAGACCGTGGGCCGTACGCTCGAGACGATCCTCGGCTCGCGCATCGTCACGACGTACGTCGACCGCGGTCGCGAGTACAACGTCATCCTGCAAGGGCGCGACGATATCCGCGAAACGATCACCGATCTGACCAGCATTCACGTGCGCTCGACACGTAGCGACGAGCTGATTCCGCTGTCGAACCTCGTGCAAGTGACGGAAACCTCCGGTGCGGTGCGTCTCGCGCGCTTCAACCGCCTGCGCGCGATCGAGATCTCGGCGGACCTTGCCGACGGCTACACGCTCGGCGAGGCGATCAAGTGGTTCGAGGAAACGGTGGCGCGCGAGCTGCCGCCGGAAGCGACGCTGATGTGGGACGGCGAAGCCGGCGAGTACACGCGTACCGGACGGCAGATGTACTTCACGTTCGTGTTCGCCTTGGCCGTCGTGTTCCTGGTGCTCGCGGCGCAGTTCGAAAGCTTCGTGCACCCGCTCATCATCATGGTGACCGTGCCGCTTGCGCTGCTCGGCGCCGTGTTCGGCCTGAAGCTGTACGGCATGACCGTGAACATCTTCAGTCAGATTGCCGTGATCATGCTGATCGGTATCGCGGCGAAGAACGGCGTGTTGATCGTCGAGTTCGCCAATCAGCTGCGCGATCGCGGGGTAGAGTTCCTGGAGGCGATCACGAAGGCGGCCGAGACCCGCCTGCGTCCGGTGCTGATGACGAGCCTGTGCACCGCGTTCGGGGCGCTGCCGCTGCTGTTCGCCACGGGTGCCGGTGCGGAGCAGCGCAAGCCCATCGGCGTGGTGGTCTTCTACGGCACGATCGTCTCGGTGTTCTTGACGCTCTTTGCCGTGCCGGCGGTGTACTCGATCATCGCGCGCAAGACGCGCTCGCCGCAGTACGTGAGCCGCATGCTCGATCGGCTGATGGCCACCACGCGGCCGGCGGCGCCGGCGGATGCGATGGTGGGCGAGGAAATGCTCGGCGAGGAGAAGAAGGAAGCCTCCACGTGACGATGCGTCGCGAGATGGTGCGGCGCGCGGCTTAGCTCTTGCACCCGGCCAACTGGCGAATCGCCTGGATGACCGCGTCCGGGCGATCCTTCTGGATGTAGTGGCCGCTGCCTTCGACACGGATGTGTTGAGCGGCCGGAAACTCCGCAACGATTTCTTCCTGGAGCCGCGCCGCTTCGGCGCGGCGTGCCGGCGTCTCGCCGAGAAACACGCCGGTGCTCGATAGCACGATCGTCGGAATGGAGGTCGCGGGCGGACTCAGGTGAACCTGCTGTCCCGCGAGCGCGCTGTCGTGCAGCTCGCGCCGCGCGATGAGATCCATGAAGAGCACCACGCGGCCGCGTTGGTCGGCGCGCTCGCTGGGCGCGCCGAGCAAGAGCTGCTGGCTCCAGTGCGTCGAGTCGACGAGCAACAGTCCCACGACTTCGCTCGCGTGCTGCCGCGCGAAGTACTGCATGTACAGCCCGCCGAGCGAATGGCCGACGAGCACGTAGGGCGGCGCGATGCCGCGTCTGCCGAGCTCGCTGCGCAGCTCCGCGACAATCGTGGCGGCGTCGCGAGTGGTTCGCGCCAGCTCGCTGCCGCGATAGCCGGCACGGTTGTAGCTGAGCGTACGCGTGCAGCTCGCAACGGCGTGTTGGACAGGTTCCCACACCTCTAACGTATCGCCGAGGCCGGTGGCGAAGATCACCGTCGGTCGGCCCTTGCCTTCCATGTGTACGCGATGGACGACGTCGGCGTGCGCGAGGCCAGCAAGCATCGCGCAGAGCCACAGCAGCGCGAGCAGCGGAAGATCATGCGGACGGCAGGACATAAGCTGGAAGGCGGCAACGTGCGGCGCGTCGCGTGCGACGTCACGAAAAGGACGCGCGATGCAAGGACAAGGTTTCGTGGCGGGAGCTATTAGAGCGCGAAGGCGCAAGCGGCGCGCTAATCCGCGAGCTCGCGTCCGATCGTGTGCGGCTCGACGACCGTCGGGATGCGCACGAGTCGCATGAGCTCCCGCATGTCGTCGATCAGACCATCCGGGCGAAGCGCAGCGAGCGCTTCGTGCGTCTGATAGCCGTAGGTCACCGCGACGATACGACAGCCGGCGGCACGCGCCGCAATGATGTCGGTGCGCGAGTCGCCTACGTAGAGCAGCTCGTCGGGCTCGATGCCAAGCTTGGCGCAGGCGGCAAGCAGCAGGTTGGGGCTGGGTTTGCGGTCTTCGGCCAAGTCGGCGCACAAGACGCAAGCGAAATAGCGGGCGAGGTCGGCCGCTTCGAGCACTCGCAGCGCAAAGCCGGATTCCTTGTTGGTCACGCAGCAGAGCGGCAGCGCGAGCGCATCGAGTGCGCGCAATGTCTGGCGTACGCCGGCGCACACGCTGCTTCGTTCGAACGGGTGCTCCCCGTAAAGCTTGCGGAACAGCGCTTCGGCGCCGGCGCGTACGGCCGGTGTCGCAGGTGTGTCACGGTCGCTCGCCGCCAGGGCGCGCTCGATGAAGCACGACAGCCCCGCGCCGACGAATCGCGGCACGTGCGACTCGGAAACCGGATTGCGCCCGAGCATTGCCAGCACTCGATTGAGCGCAGCAGCCAGATCCGGCGCCGTATCGATGAGAGTCCCATCCAGATCGAACGCGATCGCGCGAATCATCCGCCGGCTCCGCTGAGAGCAGGGGCCTCGATCGCAAGCGGCGCTGCAAGCCGCGGTGCGCTCTTCTTGCGCGCCAGCGCTTCTTTGCGCCTTTCGATCAAGCGCAGGATCATCGGCGTGAAGATGAGCTGCATCGCGAGGTCCATCTTGCCGCCAGGGCAGACGATCGTATTGGCGCGCGACATGAACGAGCCGTGCAGCATCGAGAGCAGATACGGAAAATCGATGCCATTCGGTCGCGCGAAACGGATCACGAGAAACGATTCGTCCGGCGTCGGAATGAAGCGGGCGATGAACGGATTGGACGTGTCGACGACGGGTACGCGCTGAAAGTTGATGTGCGTGCGCGAAAACTGCGGGCAGATGTAGTGCACGTAATCGTGCATGCGCCGCAGGATCGTGTCGGTGATCGCCTCGGCGGAATAGCCGCGCGTCGAGCGATCGCGGTGGAGCTTCTGAATCCATTCGAGGTTGATGACCGGCACCACGCCGATGAGCAGGTCGACATGGCGTGCGACGTCGACCTTGTCCGTGACCACGGCGCCGTGCAGTCCTTCGTAGAAGAGCAAGTCGGTATCGGGCGGCAACGGTTCCCACTGCGTGAACGTACCGGCCGGTTGTCCGTACGGCTTTGCTTCCTGCTCGTCGTGCAGATAGCGGCGCCGGCGGCCTTGGCCGCTCTCGCCGTAGCTGCGAAAGAGCGCTTCGAGCTCCTCGAACAGATTGGCATCGGGTCCGAAGTGGCTGAAATGCACGTCGCCGCGTGCGAGCGCCTCGGCCATCTTCTCCTTCATGGTGAGGCGGTCGTAGCGGTGAAAGCTGTCGCCTTCGACGAAGGCTGCGTTGATCCCTTCGCGACGAAAGATCTGCTCGAAGGTGCGCATCACCGATGTGGTGCCGGCGCCCGAGGATCCCGTCACGGCAATGATGGGGTGCATGGCAGACATCAGGCAGGGCTCCTGAACAGCGTGCGTGTACCGAAGAGCGGGGCGTCGAATTCGAAGTCGTTGTACTCGCGGTAATAGCGCTCGATGCGTTCCACTTCGGCGCGCGCGCCGAAGATCAAGCCGATGCGCTCGTGCAGCGAGGTGGGCGTCACTTCGAGCAATGGCTCGCGTCCCGTGCTGGCGCGGCCGCCCGCCTGATCGACGATGAAACCGATCGGATTGGCCTCATAGAGCAGGCGTAGCCGCCCAGCGCGCGTCAGATCCTTGCGGTCGCGCGGATACAGGAAGACGCCGCCGCGCATGAGGATGCGGTGCGTCTCGGCCACGAGCGAAGCGATCAAGCGCATGTTGAAGTCGCGGCCGCGAGGCCCGGCGGCGCCGGCCTGAGATTCGCTCACGTAGCGCTTGATCGGCGCTTCCCAATGACGAGAGTTCGACGCGTTGATCGCGAACTCGGACGTGCTCTCGGGGATGCGCAGGTTCGGATGCGTCAGAAGGAACTCGCCGATCTCGCGGTCGAGCGTGAAGCCATGCACGCCGTGGCCGGTCGTGAGCACGAGCATGGTGGAGGGTCCGTAGATCGCATAGCCCGCGCACACCTGTGCCGTGCCGGGTTGCAGGAAATCCGTCTCGAGCGGCTCGCACGTCTCGTCGGGACAGCGCAGGATGGAGAAGATGCTACCGACCGCGACGTTGACGTCGACGTTCGACGAACCGTCGAGCGGATCGAACAGCAGCAGATAGCGGCCGCGCGGATACTCGGCAGGAATGGCGTAGGGTGCGCTCATTTCCTCCGATACCATGCCTGCCAGCTGTCCGCTCCATTCGGTCGTGCGCACGAAGATGTCGTTGGCGAGCACGTCGAGGCGCATCTGCTCTTCGCCTTGCACGTTCGTCGAGTCCGCTCGACCGAGCGCCCCCTTGCCGATGAGCGCGGCAATACGCTTGCAGGCAAGCCGCACGTCGGTGACGAGGGTGATGAAATCGGCCTGCACTTCTGAGCGTCGACGGCTTTCCTCGATGAGAAAGCGCGTCAAGGTCTTCGGAGTGTGCGTCATGCGTCATTCCCTCCGGCGCCGAACACGCGGCTGGCACGCAAGTCCTGCGCTTCGATGGTGACGAGATCGGTCTGCGTGAGCGGACCGCCGCGCGCGAAGAGACGGCTGGCTTGACGCAGTCGCGCGCGGTCGAGCGCGTTGCGAATCGAGCGCGCATTTGCGAAGTGCGGCTGCGCGCGGCGGCGCGCGATGTACTCGCGCAGCGTCTCGACTGCCGCATCGCTCAGTCGGTACTGCATTTCATCGAGCATGAGCTGCGCGATGGCGAAGAGCTCCTCGTCGGTGTAATCGGGAAAGTCGATGTGGTGCGCGATGCGCGAGGACAGGCCCGGATTGCTGCGGAAGAACCGGTCCATCCTGTCCTTGTACCCGGCGAGGATGACGACCAGGTCGTCGCGGCTGTTCTCCATCTCCTGCAGCAGGATTTCGATCGCTTCCTGACCGTAGTCGCGCTCGTTTTCCGGTCGATACAGGTAGTAGGCTTCGTCGATGAACAGCACGCCGCCCATCGCCCGCTTGAGCACCTCGCGCGTCTTCGGTGCGGTATGGCCGATGTATTGACCGACGAGATCGTCGCGCGTCACGGCGACGAGATGACCTTTGCGCACGTATCCCAGACGATGAAGGATCTGTGCCATGCGCAGCGCGACGGTCGTCTTGCCGGTGCCGGGGTTGCCGGTGAAGCTCATGTGCAACGACGGGGCGGCGGTCGACAAGCCCGCTTGTTTGCGCAAGGCGTCGATGAGCAGCAGGGCGCAGATGTCGCGCACGCGGCTCTTCACGGGCGCAAGACCGACGAGCTCGCGGTCGAGCTCGGCGAGCACGTCGGCGACGCGCGAGTCGCGGAATGCCGCGTGGATGTCGAACGCGCGGTTCTCTGTGGGCCCGGCTGTTTCGCTGAGAGCGTTCATTGCGGCGTCTTGCATCGTGCGGCTCTTCGTCGGCAGCGTCAGTAGCGCTTGCCTTCGGGACGCTCGGTGGCATATGCGCGCGTGGTGTAGCGCTGCTGCCGGCCCGGACCCTCTTGGCGAACGAGGCCGAAGCCTGGCTCATCGGCCGGGCGATTCACGATGAAGGACAGCCGCAGCGATTCGATGCCGCGGGTGGCATCGAACGCATTCAGCTTGATGTAGTGATTGGGAAACGTGGCGCGGCAGGCGTTGAGCTCTTGCATGATGCCCGCCGCATCGCGCAAGTCGAACAGCGGTGCGCCGAACATCTCCCAATACGTGTTGCGCGGATGCGGATCGTCCGTGTACTCGATGGAGAGCGCCCAGCCGCGCGCCAGGCAGTATTCGATCTGGGCGCGGATCTGCTCGTCGGTCAAGTCGGGCAGAAACGAGAACGTGCCTTGAGTCAGTCGCATTGGGGCTCTCCATCAAGCAGCGGCGGTGGAGGTGGGAACGAAGTCGGGCGTGTCCGTGCTCGCGTAGTCGAACGTGACGTCGCGCCACGTATCGAGCGCCGCTTGCAGCGGCTGACAGTGCCGCGCGGCTTTCGCGAGGATGTCGGGGCCTTCGTTCCAGATGTCGCGGCCTTCGTTGCGTGCGAGCACCATCGCTTCGAGCGCCACGCGATTGGCGGTCGCGCCGGCGGCGATACCCATCGGATGACCGATGGTGCCGCCGCCGAACTGCAGCACGCAGTCTTCGCCAAGATAGGTGAGGAGCTGATGCATTTGTCCGGCGTGGATGCCGCCAGACGCGACCGGCATGACGCCGCCCAACCCCGCCCAGTCCTGTTCGAAGAACAGGCCGCGCGGCAGATCGACGGCGTTGTGCGTCTCGCGCAGCACGCCGTAGTAGCCCTGCACCGTGTTCGGATCGCCTTCGAGCTTGCCGACGACCGTGCCCGCGTGCAGGTGGTCGACGCCGGCCAGGCGCATCCATTTGGAAATCACGCGGAACGAGACGCCGTGCGACTTCTGGCGCGTATAGGTGCTGTGACCTGCGCGATGCAAGTGCAGCAGCATGTCGTTTTTGCGCGCCCATTTGGACATCGACTGGATTGCCGTGTAGCCGATGACGAGATCGATCATGACGATCACCGAGCCGAGCTCCTTGGCGAATTCCGCACGCTCGTACATGTCTTCCATGGTCGCAGCGGTGACGTTGAGATAGTGCCCTTTCACTTCGCCCGTGGCGGCCTGCGCGCGATTGACGGCTTCCATGCAGTACAGGAAGCGGTCGCGCCAATGCATGAACGGCTGCGAATTGATGTTCTCGTCGTCCTTGGTGAAGTCGAGTCCGCCGCGCAGCGCCTCGTACACCACCCGTCCGTAGTTCTTGCCGGAAAGTCCGAGCTTCGGTTTGACGGTCGCGCCGAGTAGCGGTCGACCGAACTTATCGAGTCGTTCGCGTTCGACCACGATGCCGGTCGGCGGGCCAGGAAAGGTCTTCACGTAGGCGACGGGTAACCGCATGTCCTCCAAGCGCAGCGCCTTGAGCGGCTTGAAGCCGAAGACATTGCCGATGATCGAAGCGCTCAGGTTCGCGATCGAGCCGGGCTCGAACAGATCGAGGTCGTACGCGATGTACGCGAAGTACTGGCCCGGCGCGCCCGGAACGGGATCGACGCGGTAGGCTTTCGCGCGGTAGCGTTCGCACGCCGTCAAGCGATCCGTCCACACCACCGTCCAAGTGGCTGTAGACGATTCGCCTGCGACAGCAGCAGCCGCTTCGGTCGGATCGACGCCTTCCTGCGGCGTGATGCGAAACACCGCCAGCACGTCCGTGTCCTTCGGCTCGTAGTCGCCGTCCCAATAGCCCATGTCCGCATACTTGAGGACGCCTGCCTTGTAGCGCTCCGCGGCGCTCAGTGTTCGGTGCCCGATCTGCTTCATCGTCGTGTCCTCGAGCCAAGGGATGTGCGTCGAAGCGTGGACCGCGAGCGCCATTAGGTCCAATGGAATAATCTTTGTCGTGCGATAAGATCGGCTTATGCCTGGTCTGCATGCAGAAGGTGCGATGCGCAATGTGACCTTGCGGCAATTGCGCGTCTTTGCTGCTGTGGCGCAGCAGCGTTCGTTCACGCGCGCCGCGCGCGAGCTGCACCTGACGCAGCCTGCCGTATCGCAACAACTGAAGCTGCTCGAAGCGCAAGTGGGGATGCCGCTGTTCGAGCACGTCGGTCGCAGCATTCATCTCACCGAAGCGGGTGAGGCGCTATTGCGTTACGCGCAGCAGATCAACGAAGTGTTGCGAGCCGCGAACGAGACGTTTGCCGAGATGCGCGGGCTCAGGCGCGGCGTGCTCAAGCTCGGCTCGGTGAGCACGGCCAAGTACTTCACGCCTTCGCTGCTTTCGGCGTTCACGCTCGAGTACCCGCAGGTGTCGATCAAGTTCAGCGTCGGCAATCGCGAAGAGATCATCAAGCAACTCGCGAACAACGAGATCGACCTCGTCATCATGGGACGGCCGCCGCGCGAGCTGGTGACTACGGCCGAGCCGTTTGCCAAACATCCGCTGGTCATCATCGCCGCGCCCGATCATCCGCTGGCGAGGTCGACTCGCAAGATCCCGCTCAAGCGGCTCGAGTCCGAGAACTTCATCATTCGCGAGCAGGGCTCCGGTACGCGCGCCTCGATGGAGCACGTGTTCCGCGAGCGGGGCGTGACGTATCGCGCTTCGATGGAGGTCGACAGCAACGAGACCATCAAGCAGGCGGTGATGGCGGGCATGGGCATCAGCTTCATCTCACGGCACACTGTGAGTCTCGAGCTCGCCGCCGGTAAGCTCGTGACGCTGAACGTGAGCGGCTTGCCGCTGCTCCGCGACTGGTACGTCATTCACTTGCGGGACAAGCGCTTGTCGCCGATCACGGTGGCATTTCGTTCCTTCCTGCTCGCTCGGGGCGCCGAGATCATCGAGCGTGCGGTGGGCTGAGCCTGTGCGGAGGGAACCCGCACGGCGCCGGCGGATTAATCAGGGGCAATTTTCCACGCGAGTAATTCGGAGGCTTCATGAGTGCACGGTTCATCGTTCTTGCCTGTATGACGGTCGTGCTCGCGGCATGCGGCGAGCAGCGGCAGGCTGCTCAGCAGTCCGAAGCGCCGCAGGCGCAGGTGGCCGCCAAGTCAGGGCAGGAGCGCCCCTTCGTCGTCCACGAGATCGCAAAGTTCAACGAGCCTTGGGCAATGACGTTTCTGCCGGACGGGCGTCTGCTCGTGACCGAAAAGAAGGGCGTGCTCAAGGTGTACACGAGCGGCGGCGACGCATACGAGGTAAGCGGCGTGCCGCAAGTGGCCTATCAAGGACAGGGCGGTCTCGGCGACGTCGTTCTGCATCCGAAGTTCGCGGAGAACCAATTGGTGTACTTGAGCTACGCCGAGCCGGGCGAGGGCGATACGCGCGGTGCGGCGGTCGCGCGGGCAAAGCTCGAGCTCGGCGACCAAGGCGGCAAGCTCACGAACCTCGAGGTCATCTGGCGGCAAGTGCCTAAGGTGACGGGCTCGGGCCATTACGGTCATCGCATTGCATTCGACTCGCAAGGGTACTTGTGGATCAGCTCCGGCGAGCGGCAGAAGTTCGATCCGGCGCAAGACATGCAGACGAATCTCGGCAAGATCGTGCGCTTGAACGACGACGGTTCGGTGCCGGCGGACAATCCGTTCGCGGAGCAAGGCGGCGTGACGGCGCAGATCTGGTCCCTCGGGCATCGCAATCCGCTCGGCTTGGCATTCGACGCGGAAGGTCGCCTCTGGGAGCATGAGATGGGTCCGCAGCACGGCGATGAGCTCAATCTGATCGAGCGCGGAACCAACTACGGCTATCCGCTCGTCTCGGAAGGCTCGCATTACGACGGCAAGGAGATTCCCAATCATGCGACGCGGCCGGAATTCAAAGCGCCGGTGGTCAGCTGGGTGCCGTCGATCGCGCCGGCCGGATTCGTCATCTACAGCGGCAGCGAGTTTCCCGAGTGGCAGGGCAGCGGTTTCATCGGCGGCTTGGCTTCGCAGGCGCTGATTCGCGTGGAGTTCGACGGCACGAGCGCGCGCGAAGCGGAGCGCTTCGACATGGGCGCGCGTATCCGCGAGATCGAGCAAGGCCCGGATGGCGCGCTGTGGATTCTCGAAGACGAGCAGGACGGCAAAGGCGGCCGACTGCTCAAGCTCACGGCCCGAGCGCGCGAAGGGAGCTGATTCGTCTCAGGCTTCGTAGCCGGCGCAGGCGCGCGTGAGCCGGCCGCGCGCTTTCACTGCGCACGGCGTTGCGCGCAAAATGGCGCACCATGGCTCGACGCACCGGCAGCGCTGATCTTCCTCTCCACGGCGGCTTCGTGCCGCCGTGGCTTGCCGCGCGTATGGCGCGGCTCGGGCGCGTCATCGTCGAAGCGATCGTGCTTCACTACGGTCGCGACGAAGTGCTGCGGCGGCTGGCCCATCCCTTCTGGTTCCAGGCTTTCGGTACGGTGATGGGGATGGACTGGCACTCCTCCGGCATCACAACGAGCGTGATGGGCGCCCTCAAGCGCGGGCTTGCGCCTGTGCAAGACGAGCTCGGTTTGTATATCTGCGGCGGCAAGGGTGCGCATTCGCGTGCGACACCGACCGAGCTGCTTGCGATCGGCGATCGAACCGGTCTCGATGCGCCGTCCCTCGTACAAGCGAGCAAACTGGTCGCAAAGGTCGACAGTGCGGCCGTGCAGGACGGATTCGATCTGTATCTGCATACGTTCGTTGTCTCGCGCGACGGTCATTGGTGCGTCGTACAGCAGGGCATGAACGAAGAGCGGCGCGAAGCACGGCGTTACCACTGGTTGTCGGAAGGGCTGCGCGGCTTTTTCGATTCGCCGCATACCGGCATCGAAGGCCGCCATCAGGGCACGATCGTCAATCTCGCGGACGCGCGCGCTGCGCGCAATCGCGCTGCGGGACTCGAGCTCGTTCATGCCGGACCCGATCGCACGATCGGCGTACTGAAGCGTTTGCGCGAAGCAGACAATACGGCACGCGATCTATTCTCAGAGCCCGTTCCTGCAATGCCCGCCGAGCCGTTGCCGCATCTGCAGATGCCGGGCCGTCACGAGGTGCGCGCCAGCGACGTCGTGCTCAGGCGTCTGCATGGCGTACTGGCGGCGGCTGCCGATCGAGGACCGAAGGATTTTGCAGATCTCTTACTGACGCCGGGCGTCGGTGCGCGCACGGTCGCGGCGCTCGCCTTGGTGGCGGAAGTGGTCCATGGCGCGCCGGCGCGTTTCTCGGATCCGGCGCGGTTTTCGTTCGCGCACGGCGGCAAGGACGGTGCGCCGTTTCCCGTGCCCCTCAAGGTGTACGACGAGACGATCCGCGTGCTCAAGGACGCGGTCGCACGCGCGAAGCTCGGTAACGACGAACGGCTTGCAGCGCTGCGGCGCTTGGATCGGCAGGCGCGCGTGCTCGAGCGCACCGCGCGCGGACCCGGCTTCGATGCGCTCGTGGAAGAGGAGCGGCGCCGAACGCGCGAGTACGGCGGCAGGATGGTGAAATGACGAGGCGGGCGCGCGACCGTCGCCGCCGCTCGCTACAGCGCTTCGGCGAACTTCTGCAGATGAAAATCCGCATCGCCCCACGTCAGGTCGATGGCGGTCAGCCGCTTGAAGTAATGGCTCACCATCAGCTCGTCGGTCAGACCCATACCGCCGTGTAGCTGCACGGCTTGCTGACCGATGAAGCGTGCGGCTTGACCGATGAGCGTCTTGGCGGCCGCGAGCGCGCGGCGACGCTCCTGCACGTCGGCGTCTTGGCACTTGATGGCCGCAAGATAGCTCATCGAGGTCGCTTGCTCGGCATGGATGAACATGTCGACCATGCGATGCTGCAGCACTTGGAAGCGGGCGATCGGCTGACCGAATTGTTTGCGATTCTTCGTGTACTCGAGCGTCGCGTCGTTCACCGCTTTCATGATGCCGACGGCTTCCGCGCAGAGTGCGCTGAGGGCGACGTGACGCGCCGCTTCGAGCGCGGCGAGGGTATCCGCCTCGGCGCCGATGAGATTCTCGCTCGGTACGCGCACGCGCTCGAATTCGAGATCGGCCGCGCATTGACCGTCGAACGTGCGGTAGGCGCGCACCGCGAGACCTTCCGTCGCGCGCGGCACGCGGAAGACGCGCACGCCGGCGGCGTCGGTGGCCTTGCCGCTCGTGCGCGCCGTCACGAGGAATTCGTCCGCGGTCGGAGCGTGCGCGATGACGCTCTTCTTGCCTTGCAGAACATAGCCGTCGCCGCTGCGCTCGGCGCGGGTGGCGACGAGGGCGAGCTCGCCGCGAGCATTCGGTTCTTGATGCGCGACGATGACGATGCGTTCGCCGGTTGCAATGAGCGGCAGCAGCTCGGCGGACGCGGCAGCGTCGTCCAACTTCGTCAGGAACGACGGCGTCAGCACGGCGGCGCCGAGATACGGCTCGAGCACGAGCCCTGCGCCGAGCGCGTTCATCACCAGCATCGTCTCCACGGGGCCGGCACCGAGGCCGCCGTGTTCTTCCGGCACGTTGATCGCGAGCAGCCCGAGACCGCCGAGCTCTTGCCAGATCTCGCGACTCCAACCGGCGGCCGAACGTAGGATCTCGCGGCGCGCCTCGAAGGTGTAATGCTCGCGCACGAACCGCTGCACGGTATCGGCGAGGAGCTGCTGTTCGTTGGTAAAGGTGAAGTCCATGGGCAGCGTCAGATAGAAATGAGTGAGGGTGGCTCGGGCGCGTTCAGCCGTTTGCGCTCACAGTCCGAGAATCCGTTGCGCAATGATGTTGCGCTGAATCTCGTTCGAGCCGCCGTAGATCGTCGCCTTGCGCAGATTGAAGTACGTCGCGGCGAGCGGCGCGGCGTAGTCCGGCCCGGCAATGCTCGCGAAATCGTTCTCTTCCGCCGAGTGCCGCTCGAACGGCAAGGCGTACTGGCCTACCGCATACATCATGAGCTCGCTCAGCGCCTGCTGGATCTCGGTGCCCTTGATCTTGAGAATGGAGGCTTCAGGCCCGGGCGCCTGCTGCTTCGATTCGGCGGACAACGCGCGCAGGGCCGTGATCTCGAGCGCCATCAATTCGATCTCCACTTGCGCAATCCGCGCGGCGAAGAGCGGGTCTTCGATGAGCGGTCGACCGTTCTTCGTCTCCTCGCGCGCGATGCGCTTCAAGCGTCCGAGCTCGCGCTTCGAGGAACCGATGCCGGCGAGGCTCGTGCGCTCGTGGCCGAGCAGGAACTTGGCGTACGTCCAGCCCTTGTTCTCTTCGCCGACGAGGTTCTCGACCGGTACCTTGACGTTCTCGAACCAGACTTCGTTGACCTCGTGCGCGCCATCGAGCGTGATGATCGGACGCACCGTGATGCCGGGCGAGCGCATGTCGATCAACAGAAAGCTGATGCCTTGCTGCGGCTTGGCGGCGTTCGGATCGGTGCGCACGAGACAGAAGATCCAATCCGCCTGGTGGCCCATCGTGGTCCAGGTTTTCTGTCCGTTAACGATGTAATAGTCGCCTTGACGCTCGGCGCGCGTCTTGAGCGAGGCGAGGTCGGAGCCGGAGCCGGGCTCGGAGTAGCCCTGACACCACCAGTCCTCTCCGCTCACGATGCGCGGCAGAAAACGTTGTTGCTGCTCGCGGCTGCCGAAGGCCATGATGACCGGACCCACCATGCGCAAGCCGAACGGCACGGGCTTCGGTGCGCCGGCCAGCGCGAGCTCTTCTTCGAAGATGTGCAGCCGAATCGGATCCCAGCCGGTGCCGCCGAACTCCTTGGGCCACGTCGGGGCGCCCCAGCCGCGCTCGAAGAGGATCTTCTGCCAGCGCCGGTAATCCTCGAGGCGCAGCGCCTGACCCGCTTTGACGCGCTCGCTCAAGTCGGCCGGCAGCTTCGTACGCACGAACTCGCGTACCTCGTCGCGGAAGGCGAGCTCTTCGGGAGTGAAGTTCAGATCCATCGGCAGTCCTGTTCTCGTTCGAAGCGCCTTTGCAAGAAGGAGGCGCCATGTAAAACCGATCATAGGGGAGCGTTCGCGCGGCAAGCAATGCGGGTTTGCGCGCGCTCATGCCGGGTACGCTCCCTCAAAGCGGCAGGGGCGCCGCTTGCGCAGCGACGCGAGCCACGTTCGCTCACCGACCGTTTGGCCGGAAGTGCGCAGAGCAGCCTTCTTTCGGCTGGCGCGGTTTGCAGTGAGCGCCCAATGACACGTTCGGTCGATCGGCTCGCCTTGTCTAAGTTATAAAGAGCTCAGGCAAGTCGTCGCTTGCATGCGAGACATGCAACGCCCGAATCTCGCGAACCGCTCTGTGCGAGGCGATCGTGCAGTGACTATCCAAAGTCTCATTCGCGCCGACTTCGCCTTGCGGCGAAGCGGGCGCCGTGATGCCGCAGCGTTCTCCATGCTGCGAAAGCAGCCTCCCTGCCTTGGCGAAGCACAGGCCGCCAAGCGGCGAAGCTTCCTTCTGTCGTCTCGGGAGTGAGGACGCTCATAGACAACGACACGCACTCTTGAAGTGCACGTCATCTTCCCTAGAACAGCTTTGTAATACTGCCGCGTCTGTGTCGTGCAACATTCGCGATGCGCCGCGCGTCGTGCTTTATTGCGTGCATGCTACACGCGGAACTTTTTCAGAACGAGTTAGTTAGACACCTGTCTGTCTGACTTCTCCGACGCGACTTCTTCATGCGCGAGTCTGCACACGCCAAGGTCATTCGCGCACCGGTGCCAAGCGCGTCGCGCGCGCGGGCATCGCAGCGTAGCCATTACGCGCGCGTGCGGCGCGGGACGGCCGAGCCGCCGTCCGTCACGCTGCTCAAGTACACGTTCAATCCGATCGTCATCGTCGCGACGCTGTTCGCATGCGCGTTGATCTACGGTCAGCGCATCACGCCGCCGTACTGGGCGCTGGCAGCGTTGACGTTCATCGTTGCCACGCAGATCGTCAGCGCACCGGTGCTGGACATTTCAGGCCGCAGGGATGTCAGCGCCATCCTACGGCATCACATCTTCGGCGAGTGGTTGATGGTGTCGGCGGTGCTGTTGTTCTTGGCATTCGCGTTCAAAGTCACCGACACGTACTCGCGCAAAGTAATCCTTACCTGGTTTGCGGTGACGCCGTTCGTCGTGATCGCCGCGCAGATAGGGCTACGACGATTCGCCGCGTTCTCGGCATTGCGCGGCTCCATCGTACAAAGCCATGTGATCGTCGGGGCGAACGAATGCGGTCGGCGTCTGGCGCAGCGCTTGCGAGCCAATCCGCATCTCGGCACGTTCAAAGGCTTCTTCGACGATCGCGTCAGCGATCGCTTGGAGAATCTGCCGCCCGAGGAGTTGCTGGGCACGATGTCGGATGTGGCGGACTACGTGCGACTCAACGGCGTGAGCAACATTTACATCTGTCTGCCGATTCGCGCGGAGGAACGCGTCGTGCGACTCCTCGAAGAGCTGCGCGATACGACGGCATCGGTGTATTTCGTGCCGGACATCTTCGGCTTCGATCTCATCCGGGCGCAGCTGGCCGAGATCGACGGGATTCCGGTGTTGGCCGTTTGCGAGACGCCGTTCTGCGGCATGAACGGCGTGCTCAAGCGCGCGAGCGACATCGTCTTCGCGCTGATCCTCATTGCGTTGCTCTGGCCGCTCATGCTGGCCATCGCGATTGGCGTGCGCCTGAGCTCGCCGGGTCCGATCATCTTCAAGCAGCGTCGCTACGGTCTCTACGGCGAGCGCATCTTCGTCTACAAGTTCCGCACGATGCGGGTGTGCGAGGACGACGATGCCGTCACGCAGGCGCGTCGGGACGATCCTCGGGTGACGCCGTTCGGACGCTTCCTGCGTCGCACCTCGCTCGATGAGCTGCCGCAGCTGTTCAACGTGCTCGGCGGCAGCATGAGCCTCGTGGGCCCCCGGCCGCACGCAGTGGCCCACAACGAGGAATACCGCAAGCTCATCGACGGCTACATGCTGCGTCACAAAGTGCGTCCCGGCATCACGGGCTGGGCGCAGGTCAACGGTTTTCGCGGCGAAACGGAGAGCTTGGAGAAGATGAAGCGCCGCGTCGAATACGACCTGCATTACCTGCGCAATTGGTCGCTCGCGCTCGACATCGCCATTTTGCTGCGCACCGCACGCATCATCCTGACCGACAAGAACGCCTATTGAACGCGGACCCGATGCGAAGCGTCCATCTGGTTGCAACCGAGCTGTGCCGGTTCTTCGAAGAGGAACGCATCGACTACGCGTTGCTCGGCGATGCGTGCTCGCCGGCGCGTACGGGCGGGGCCCAGCGCATCGAGATCGTGATCGGTCAGGAATATTTGGAGCAGGTGCCGCTCGTGCTCCACAAGTTCTGCCGACGCAACGAGGCGAAGCTCGTGACGTGCGTGCGCGAAGAGCGGCTCGGTTGGCGCAGCCTCATCGGCTTGCTCCATCGCGATCAGCGGCCCGAGTTCGTCGCCGTAGAGGTCTTCGCGAGCTTCATTCGTCGCGGCCGGCTGCTGCTCGAGGGGCGTGAGCTGCTCAAGGATCGCCACTTGGAACCCGGCACCGTGCGGCTGCGGCCGGCTTTCGTCGTCGCGACGCCGGCGATGGAGTTCATTTATTACCTGCTGCGATGCGTGGAGGAGGGCACGTTGAGCGATGCGCAGGGACAGCATCTCGAGGAATGCTGGCTGCGCGATCCGCTGGGTGCCGCGGCGCAAACGGCAAAGTTCTGGGATCCGACACGCGAAGGCGGGGTGATCGCGCGCGCAGCGGAGAGCGGCGACTGGGAGGTCGTGCGCGAGATCATGCCGTTGCTGCGCAAGGGTATTCGGCGCCGTAAGCATTTCCGGCCGCTCGATTGGCTCTACGAAATCCGTGCGCGCGTGAACGAATGGATTCGGCCGTCGGGCTTGCTGCTCGCGTGCTTGGGGCCGGTCGGCGTCGGCAAGGCGAGCGTGATCAACGCATTGAAGGAGCGGCCGCTCGCGCCGTTCCGCGGCGTGTACACGATGGACTTGCGGCCGCAGATCTTCCGCGGCTCGTCGACGCCTGGTCGGGCGCAGCGGCCGCGCGGACGGCTTGCGACGATGGCCAAGCTGATCATGTTCGCCTTCGATTACTGGCTGGGCTATTGCTGGCAGATCCGGCCGCGGCTGTCTCGCAGCATGCTAGTGCTGTCGAACCGCTATTACGACGACGTGCTCGTCGATCCGTTGCGCTATCGCATGCGTCGACCGTTGGCCTTGGCGCGGGCGCTCTTGCCGTGGATTCCGCGTCCCGATCTGTGGCTCGTGCTCGATGCACCGTCGCAGCTCTTGAGCGAGCGCGGGACGGAGCTCTCGGCGGAAGAGACGAAGCGTCAGCGAAGCGAATACCGGCGTCTGTTACGGGGCTACGAAAACGTCGTCGTGCTCGATGCGCGCGAGCCGCTCGAGAGAGTGGTTGCCGCCGCCGAACGGGCCATCGTTTCGTATCTCGCGGACCGCACGGCCGAGCGTCTGCGCCTGCCGGTGCCCGTCCCCAAGAATCCCTTTGCGACCGAAGTCCTGTTGTTCTTCTGCCGACGGCACATCCCGGTGCTGAGTCGGCTCGTACGAATCTTGTACAACAGCGATATCTATTGCCGACTGCCCGCTCATATTTATATGCCGCATCCGTACGGCATCGTGATGCATGCGCAGGCGGCCATCGGCGAACGGGTCACGATCATGCAGCAGGTCACGATCGGGGATAAGGACCAAGGCGAGAACGTGGCGCCCGTCATCGGCAACGATGTGTTCATCGGGGCTGGTGCGCGCGTGCTAGGCGATGTGCGGATCGGCGATGGCGTGACGATCGGTGCTAACGCTGTCGTGACGCGCGACGTGCCGCCCGGGGCGACGGTGGTCGGGGCGAACCGGATCATCGAGACGCCCGTGTCGTCCGACGGTTCGGTGATGCGGTTTCCGGTCGGTCTGCAGCGGGGCGGTTGACGGATTCGACGGTCTGCGCGGCCGTCAATTGCGAAGGCAGGTTTCGCCCGATCCGATGCAATCGGCGGGAAGGCGCCAGCCGCCTCTCCGTGCATGTTCGGCATGCGAGCGATACATCACGAAACCGCGTTCGGGCGCCATGCCGGTGTTTCTCTACACGCCATGTGTTCGGCTACACTAGCAGCCTTTGACGTAACGACGTCTTTCTTACATTTCCGACTCCGCACGGGAAGCCACAATCCGCAATGAGCGACTCTTTGCGAGCTTTGCTCGACTCCACTCCCCTTGGGGCAGGTAACGCCTCCTACGTTGAAGCTCTCTACGAACAGTACCTGGAGGATCCGGGCACGGTCGAACCTCGGTGGCGCGAGTTTTTCGCTTCGCTGGGGGCCGCCTCGCGGAGCGAGACGGCGCACGAGCCCATCCGCCGGGCCTTGGCCGAACGCGCACGTTCGCGCGGCACTGCGGTTGCGGCAGCACCGGACAGCGCAACGGCGGAGCTTTCTGCCAAGCAGGGCGCGGTTTCGCGCCTCATTCAGGTGTACTCCAACCGCGGCCACCTGCTCGCCAACATCGATCCGCTCGGGCTTATGCAGCGTCCCGTGCCGGAGGTGCTCGAGCTCAAGTACTTCGGTCTGAGCGAAGCCGATCTCGACACCGAGTTCTACACGGGCGCCCGTACGGACGCGATTCCGGCGCGCATGAAGCTGCGCGACATCCTGTCGCAGCTGCGCGAGATCTACTGCGGGACGATCGGCGCGGAATTCGCCCATGTGTCGAATTCGACCGAGCGTCTGTGGCTGCAGAACCGCTTCCTCGAAGGACGGGTGCGGCATCGCTTCTCGGCCGAAGAGCGCAAGACCTGCCTGTGGGATCTCACCGCGGCGGAAGGTCTCGAGCTCTATTTCGCCACCAAGTACCCGGCGCAGAAGCGCTTCTCGCTCGAAGGCGGCGAAAGCCTGATCCCGATGCTCGATGACCTCATCCAGCAGGGCGGCAAGTCCGGCGTGGAGGAGATCGTCATCGGCATGGCGCATCGCGGCCGTTTGAACGTTCTCGTGAACGTCGTCGGCAAGCCGCCGCAGATCATCTTCTCGGAGTTCGAAGGCAACTACGACTCGAACCACATGCAGGGTTCGGGCGACGTGAAGTACCACAAGGGCTTCTCGACCGACATCCGGACGCCGGGCGGCAACGTTCACGTTGCGCTCGCCTTCAACCCCTCGCACCTCGAAGTCGTCAATCCGGTGGTGGAGGGCTCGGTGCGTGCGCGCCAGCAGCGCCGCAACGACACCAAGGGCGACAAGGTGGTGCCGGTGCTGATCCACGGCGATGCCGCGTTCGCGGGACAGGGCGTCGTCATGGAGACGCTGCAGCTGTCGCAGGCGCGGGGCTTCTACACCGGCGGTACCGTGCACATCATTGTGAACAACCAGGTCGGCTTCACGATCTCCGATCCGCGCGATTCGCGCTCGACGCTCTATTGCAGCGACGTCGCGAAGATGATCGAGGCGCCGATCTTCCACGTGAACGGCGACGATCCCGAGGCCGTGCTGTTCGTCACGCGCCTTGCGCTCGAATACCGCATGAAGTTCCACAAGGACGTCGTCATCGACCTCGTCTGCTATCGCCGTCGCGGTCACAACGAAGCCGACGAGCCGGCCGCCACGCAGCCGGTCATGTACAAGCGGATTCGCGAGCAGCCCACGACGCGCCAGAAGTACGCCCAGAAGCTGATCGGCGAAGGCGTGCTGACGCAGGCGGAAGTCGACGCGATGGTCGACGAGTACCGTCGCATTCTCGACGAAGGCCGTCCGACCGTGCGCAACTCGCTCGGCATGATCGGCAACAAGCACACGGTCGACTGGACCAAGTTCCAGCTCAAGGAGCGGCCGGCGCAGATCGACACCGCCGTGAGCGTCGAGACGCTGCGCGACCTCGGCACGAAGCTCACGACCTTGCCGCCGAAGCTCACGCTGCATCGCCAGGTGTCGAACATCATTCAGCAGCGCCAGAAGATGGTGGCGGGTCAGCTGCCGCTCGACTGGGGCTTTGCCGAAACGCTCGCTTACGCGACGCTCCTGAGCGAAGGCTTCCAGGTGCGCATCACCGGACAAGACAGCGGGCGCGGCACGTTCTTCCATCGTCATGCCGTCCTGCACGATCAGGGAACCGGCGAGACGTACGTGCCGCTCGAGCACATCGCGCCGAGTCAGCCGCGCTTTACGGTCATCGATTCGCTGCTCTCGGAAGAGGCGGTGCTCGGCTTCGAGTACGGCTTCTCGACCACCGAGCCCAACTGCCTGACGATCTGGGAAGCGCAGTTCGGCGATTTCGCGAACGGCGCGCAGGTCATCATCGATCAGTTCATCAGCTCCGGCGAAGCCAAGTGGGGCCGTTTGTGCGGGCTGACGCTGTTCCTGCCGCACGGCTACGAGGGGCAGGGCCCCGAGCACTCCTCGGCGCGCCTCGAGCGTTTCCTGCAGCTCTGCGCAGAGCTGAACATGCAGGTGTGCGTGCCGTCCACGCCGGCGCAAATGTTCCACATGCTGCGCCGGCAGATGAAGCAGCCGTTCCGTAAGCCGCTCATCGTGATGACGCCGAAGAGCCTGCTCCGACACAAGCTGTCGGTGTCCTCGCTCGAGGATCTCGCGCAGGGCTCGTTCCAGAACGTCATCGACGAGATCGATCGCATCGAGCCGGAGAAGGTCACGCGCGTCGTGTTCTGCTCGGGCAAGGTGTACTTCGACCTGCTCGAGTCGCGCCGCTCCGACGGCATCCAGAACGTGGCGCTCGTGCGCATCGAGCAGCTCTATCCGTTCCCGATCGAAGAGTACGCGGCGGTGATCCGCAAGTATCCGAACGCGCACGAGATCGTCTGGTGCCAGGAAGAGCCGCAGAACCAAGGCAGCTGGTATCAGATCCGCCATCGTCTGCAGGAGCCGCTCACGCAGGATCAGGTGCTGCTGTACGCCGGCCGTGCACCGGCCGCGGCGCCGGCGACCGGCATTCCGCAGATGCATATCGAGCAGCAGCGCGATCTCGTCGATGCGGCGCTGCGTTCGACCAGAACGGAAGAGACCGTGCGCCAGACGATGCGGCTCAAGGCCGTAGGCAAGTCGAACTAGAATGCGGATGAAAGCGGATATCGAGTCATGGGTCGCGGGCGGCGGAGCGTGCGGGCATTACGCACGCTCCGATGCCATTGAACGCCGTCTCGGCCATCCGCTGTTCGCGCGCCGCCATCCTTTATTTCTATTTTCCGAGACGTGTTCATGAGCATCGAAGTCAAAGTCCCGCAACTTCCTGAGTCCGTGACGGACGCGACGCTCGTCGCCTGGCACAAGAAGCCCGGTGATGCGGTCGCGCGTGACGAGAATCTCGTGGATCTCGAGACGGATAAGGTCGTGCTGGAAGTGCCGGCGCCCGCGGCGGGCGTGATCAAGGAGCTCAAGGTCGAGAACGGCGCGACGGTCACGAGCGGTCAGGTGCTCGCGATCATCGAAGAAGGCGCCGTGGCGGCCGCCGAGCCGGCCAAGGCGGAAGCTGCGCCTGCAGCGGCCAAACCCGCGGCCAAGGCGGAAGGCGCGCAAGCAGCGGCCAAGCTCGCACCGGCGGCAAAGCGCCTCGTCGAAGAGCACAAGCTCGATCCGGCGAAGATCGCCGGCAGTGGCCGCGACGGGCGGGTCACCAAGGGCGATGTGATCCAGCACCTTGCGAACAAGGACGCGGCGGCGCCGCAGGCGAAGCCGGCCGCGCCCAGCGCTCCGGCGGCGAAGCTGCCCAGCGCAGCAGGCTCGCGCAGCGAGCATCGCGTACCGATGACGCGTCTGCGCGCCCGTATCGCCGAGCGTCTGATCCAGGCGCAGTCGACGGCCGCGATGCTGACGACCTTCAACGAGGTCGATCTGACGGCCGTCAACGAAATCCGCGCGCGCTACAAGGACAAGTTCGAGAAGACGCACGGCGTCAAGCTCGGCTACATGTCCTTCTTCGTGAAGGCGGCCATCGAGGCGCTGCGTAAATTCCCGGTGGTCAACGCCTCCGTCGACGGCAACGACATCGTCTACCACGAGTACTACGACATCGGCGTTGCGGTGTCGACGGATCGCGGCCTGATGGTGCCGGTGCTGCGCAATGCGGAGAACATGAGCTTCGCGGAGATCGAGGCGGCGATCGGCACGTACGCGCAGAAGGCGCGCGATGGCTCGATCTCGCTCGAAGAGCTCACGGGCGGTACCTTCACGATCACCAACGGCGGTGTGTTCGGCTCGCTCATGTCGACGCCGATCCTCAATCCGCCGCAGGTGGGCATCCTCGGAATGCACAAGATCCAGGAGCGTCCCATGGTGGTGAACGGCGAGATCAAGATCCGTCCGATGATGTATCTCGCGCTCACCTACGATCACCGCATCGTCGATGGTCGCGAGTCGGTGCAATTCCTCGTGGCGATCAAAGAGGCGCTCGAGGATCCTGCACGGCTTCTGCTGCAGCTTTGAGAACACGCGGTCGTCTGCGTGGTGCGGGGTCGTCGTAGCGGCTAGCCTCGGCGCCAGCGCGAACGGCCCCGGATCACGACTACCCGGTTGGAGACAGAATGGCTTCTCAATACGACGTCATCGTCATCGGCGGCGGCCCCGCCGGCTATCCGTGCGCGATTCGCGCCGCTCAGAACAAGCTGTCGGTCGCCTGTATCGACGAGTGGCGTAATAAAGACGGTTCGTATGCGTTCGGCGGCACGTGCTTGAACGCAGGATGCATTCCCTCCAAGGCTTTGCTCGAGTCTTCGGAGCTCTACTACCGCCTCAAGCACGAGTTCGCGACGCACGGCATCAAGGCGGGCGAGATTTCGCTCGATCTGGCCGCGATGCAGAAGCGCCGCGCGCAGATCGTCAAGCAATCGACGATCGGCATTGCCGCGCTGTTCAAGGCGGCCGGCGTGACGGGCCTGCAGGGCCACGGCAAGCTCCTCTCCGGTAACCGGGTCGAGTACACGGACAAGGACGGCAACAAGCAGATCCTCACCGCGAAGCATGTGGTGCTCGCGACCGGCTCGAAGCCGACCGAGCTCAAGAGCCTGCCGTTCGACGGCCGCGACATCGTCGATTCGTGGGGTGCGCTCGAGTTCGACAGCGTGCCGAAGCGGCTCGGTATCATCGGCGCCGGCGTTATCGGGCTCGAGCTCGGCAGCGTATGGCGGCGGCTCGGCTCGGAAGTCGTCGTGCTCGAAGCGCTGGATACCTTCCTGCCGGCGGCTGACGGCGCCGTCGCGAAGGAAGCGCTCAAGCACCTGAAGAAGCTCGGCCTCGACATTCGTCTCGGCGCGAAGGTCGCTGCGGCGGAGAAGACGTCGAAGGGCATCGTGCTCAAGTACACGGATGCCGGAGGTGCGCAGCAGATCGAAGTCGACAAAGTCGTCGTGGCGGTCGGCCGTCGGCCGTACTCGCAGGATCTGCTCGGCGAGGGCACCGGTGTCGAGCTCGACGAACGCGGCTTCGTGAAGGTCGACGAAGACTGCCGCACCAATGCAGCGAACGTCTGGGCGATCGGCGATCTCGTACGCGGCCCGATGCTTGCCCACAAGGGCAAGGAAGAGGGCGTCATGGTCGCCGACTTGATCGCGGGCAAAGTGGCCGAGGTCAACTACAAGACGATCCCGTCGGTCATCTACACGGCGCCCGAGATCGCCTGGGTGGGACAGACCGAGGAAGAAGTGAAGAAGAGCGGACGCCCGTACAAGGTCGGCACGTTCCCGTTCATGGCGAGCGGCCGCGCCCGCGCGATGGAAGCGGCGCAGGGCTTCTGCAAGATCATTTCCGCAACCGACGACGACGAAATTCTCGGCGTGCACATCATCGGCCCGATGGCCGGCGAGCTGATTGCGGAAGCCGTGCTCGCGATGGAGTACTCGGCCAGCACCGAGGACATCCAGCGGACGATCCACGCGCATCCGACCTTGTCCGAAGCGCTGCACGAAGCGGCGTTGAATGCGGACAAGATCGCGATCGATTTTCCGAATCGGTGAACGGATAGGCGCGAAGCGCCTATCCGTAGGCCGTAGGCTCTAGCCAGAGGCGCGCACTGCGCGCCTCTTTGTTTTCGGCAGCCTGCTGCCGGCTCTACTTTCCTTAGCGTATCGGCGGCGCATCAGCGTTTCTTCCTGCCGCAACCGCAGCCGCCATGCCGTCGCAACAGCGAGTGGCCTCCATGACGCGTTAGGGGGCCCTCCTTGCCGCAGCCTGCCTGGTCGCGTCCACTCCCGCGCGCAGCGTCCGTCTGCCCGTGTAAGCAAGACGTTCCCACCACGTCCCATACCAGCTACCTTGTCGATCACCTCAAGCGGAAGGCAGCAACGATGGATCGAAGCCAGAATCCCGATGGCTTGCTCGTGCGTGAGCTGGGTGTCCGGCAGTTCGCGGCCAACATCTTCAACTACACCGTCGGCAGCGGCATTTTTCTTCTGCCAGCCACGGCGGTCATCGCGCTCGGCACGGCGGCGCCGCTCGCGTACGTGGCTTGCGCCGTGGTCATCGGGCTCGTCGTCCTCTGTTTTGCCGAGAACGGCAGCCGCTTGTCGGCGACAGGCGGCTCGTATGCGTATGTCGAGACTGCGATGGGGCCGCTGTTCGGATTCGTGGCGGGATGCCTGGTGCTGACGACGGGGCTGTTCGCTGCGTCCGGTATCGTCAACGGCTTCGTGCATTCGCTGCTCGCGCTCGTCGGCATGCCTGCGCCGGCCTGGGCAATCAAGGTGCTGATCGTGGCAGTGGTCGGCGCGCTCGTGGCCATCAATCTGCGCGGCGTACGCTTCGGCGCGCGCGTGCTCGAAGGGATCACGCTCATCAAGCTGTTGCCGCTCGTGCTGTTCGTCGCGATCGGGGTTTTCTTCGTCGAGCCCGAGCATCTGCGTTGGACGAGCGTTCCGGACATCAGCACGGTGCTCGGCTCGGCCGGCATCATGATCTTTGCCTTCTCCGGCATCGAAGGCGCGACGATTCCTAGCGGAGAGGTGAAGAACATCTCGCGAACGGTGCCGCTCGCGATCTTCCTTGCGCTCGGCGGCATCACGGCGCTGTATCTTGCGATTCAGTTCGTCGCGCTCGGCATCATGGGGCTCGATCTTGCGCACACCGGCCGCACGCCGCTCGCTGAAGCCGCCGGCGTGGCGCTCGGGCCGAGTGCGCGGACCGTGATGATCGCGGCGGCGATCGTGTCGATGTTCGGTTACCTGAGCGCGAACATGCTGTCCGAGCCGCGCGGCTTGTTTGCGATGAGCCGGGATCGGTTCTTGCCCGCTGCCTTGACCGCCGTCCACCCGGTGTTCCGCACGCCGAACGTCGCGATCGTGGTCTACGGTTGCCTCGTCGCCTTCTTTGCGCTCATCGGCACGTTCGAATGGCTGACGCGATTCTCGAATCTTGCGGCGCTCGCGCTGTATCTGCTCTGCGCGGTGTCGACATTGCTCCTGCGCCGACGCAACGTGCGCAGCGACGGCGAACCATTCGTGATTCCCGGCGGACCGCTCGTACCGATCCTCGCTTGCATTGCCGTCGTCTGGCTCGGCTTCGAGACGATCCGCAACCAAGCCGAAGGCGGCATCACGCAGCTTTATGCGTTCATCGCCGCGCTCGCGATCATCCTGACGCTGTACGCGCTGCGAGCACTGCGACAGAGATAGCAACGCGCTACAGGCGCAGGCTACGGGCTACGGGCGACAGAAAAGCGGCAGTAGGGGCTCGGCTTCTTGCGCCAGCCTCCTGCCTCCAGCCCCAGCCCATCCATCAGCCTTTCCGCCGCGCGCTCAACACGTTCGGCAGGCCTTGGATGCGCGCCAAGATCCGCGCGAGCTCTTCGAGATCGCTGACCAGCACCTTCACGTTCATGTCGGCGATGCCGTCGGGCTCGTGCGTGATCGTGTTCATGCCCTGAATGTTGATCTTCATGTCCGCGAGCACGGCGGTGATGTCGCGCAACAGGCCGCGTCGATCGAAGGCGCGAATGTTGATTTCGACGGAGAAGGAACGCTCGACGGCGCTGCCCCATTCGACGGCGATCACGCGCTGCGGATGCGTTTCTTCGAGGCGCCTGAGATTGGGGCACTCGGCGCGATGGATGCTGACGCCGCGGCCGAGCGTGATGTAGCCCATGATGGGCTCCGGCGGCACTGGACCGCAGCAGCGCGCGAAGTGCGACAAGAGATCGCCCACGCCTTCGACAGTGACGCCCTGGCCGCCGGGAGTGGCCTCCGCGGGCTTGCGGGGCACGGGCGAGGGCAGCTCCTGCGGTTTGGCGCGCCGCTGGATCGCGCCCGTGATCTGCGCGACGTTGATCTCGCCTTCGCCGATCGCTTGATAGAGCTGATCGGCATTCTGCATGTTGAACTCGCTGATGAGCTCCGGCAGCGTCACCGAGTGAATGGCGAGGCGCTGCAGCTCGCGCTCGAGGATCTGCTTGCCCTGGATGCGGTTCTGCTCTTCGTCGAGCTTACGGAACCAGGCGCGCACCTTGCTGCGGTTGCGCGGCGAGGCGAGGTAACCGAGCGAGGGCACGAGCCAGTCGCGGCTCGGATTCGGCTGCTTGCCGGTGATGATCTCGACCTGATCGCCGTTCTGCAGCGGCTGATTGAGGGGCACCATGCGCCCGTTCACTTTGGCGCCGCGGCACCGATGGCCGAGATCGGTGTGCACCTGATAGGCGTAGTCGAGCGGCGTCGCCCCGCGCGGCAAGTCGATGACCTCGCCGCGCGGCGAGAGCGCATACACACGGTCTTCGAACAGCTCCGAACGCACGCGCTCGAGGAAATCGCCTTCGCTTTCCGCGTCGCGGTCGCCCGGTTCGAGGAGCTGACGCAGCCACACGATCTTCTGCTCGTAGGCAGCGGTCGTCTTGGCGCCTTCCTTGTACTTCCAATGCGCGGCCACGCCGAGCTCGGCATGCTCGTGCATTTCGCGGGTTCGGATCTGGATTTCGAGCGGCAGCTTGCCCGGACCGATGACCGCGGTGTGCAGCGAGCGGTAGAAATTGTCCTTGGGCGTTGCAATGTAGTCGTCGAACTCGCCGGGAATGTAAGGCCAGAGGCCGTGCACCACGCCGAGCACGGCATAGCAGTCGGCGATCGTCTCGACGATGACGCGCACGGCACGGATGTCGTAGAGCTGATCGAACGACAAGTGCTTGCGCTGCATCTTGCGCCAGATGCTGTAGATGTGCTTCGGGCGTCCGGCGACGTCCGCCTTGATGCCGGCCTTGTCGAGCTCTTGCTTGAGAATGCCTTTGACCTCTTCGATGTAACGCTCGCGGTCGACGCGCTTGGCGGCGAGCCACCCGGCGATGCGCTTGTAGTTCTCGGGGTCGAGGTAGCGGAAGCTCAGGTCTTCCAGCTCCCACTTGAGCTGCCAGACGCCGAGGCGGTTGGCGAGCGGCGCGTAGATCTCGCGGGTCTCGTAGGCGATCTGCTCGCGTACGGCCTGGGGTGCGTCCTTCGAGGCGCGCAACAGGTGCAGTTGCGCTGCCAACTTGACGAGCACCAGGCGCGGGTCGGTCACGATCGCAAGGAGCATCTTGCGCAGCGCTTCGGCCTGATTGGCCGAGAGCGCACCGACGCCCTTCGAGGACGCGGCGACGTTCAACGTGCCGATGCGCATGAGCTCGGTCGCGATGCGCGCCGCGCTGTCGCCGCCCAACAGGGCCGCGCGCTCGATGGTGAGCGCGCCGGCTTCGACGAGCGGAAACAGCAAGGCGCCCGCCAGGAGCTCCTCGTCGTCGGTCAGATCTGCAACGATCGCGCAGATCGCTTCGGCGCGATCGAGCAGCTCGGGCGCAGGCGTACCTTCCCCCCGCAGCCGGGCGATGAGCATGTCGCGCTTGGAGGAAGAGCTGCTGTTCGTAGCGGCAAGCGCGTCGGTGTGCGTGTCGGCAGTTTGCATCGCGTAACCTGGTGCCGGGGTGCGGCGGTTTCCCGTATCATACCGGCCCGTCACATTCGAATCAGAGGCGGAGAACTCCTTGCGCAGGCTGCGGCGCCCGCACAGTCTTGCAACCCTCACGACGCCCCCGTGCGAAGGCGCGCTGCCGGCGCAGGTCCGTATCTTGGGGCTCGATCCGGGATCCCAACGTACCGGGTACGCTGTGATCGAGGCCAACGGCTCCGACATTGCCTACCTCGTGAGCGGCGCCATCCGCACGAGCGGTGCGACGCTCGCGGAACGCCTGCAAGAGATCTTCTTGGGAGTCGCTCGGCTCGCCGAGGAATATCGGCCGGACGAAGTCGCCATCGAGCGCGTGTTCATGCATCGCAATGCCGACAGCGCGTTGAAGCTCGGGCAAGCCCGCGGCGCCGCGTTGAGCGCGACGTTCGCGATTCGGCCGCGGGTGTTCGAGTACGCGCCGCGCGAGGTGAAGCTGGCGGTGGTCGGCACGGGCGGGGCGCAGAAAGAGCAGGTGCAGCTCATGGTTCAACGCTTGTTGCGCATTTCCGGGACGCTCGCCGAGGACGCAGCGGATGCCCTGGCGATCGCGCTGTGTCATGCGCACTCGCGCAAGCTGCGTTCGTTGGCCTCACTTGCGGCGGGCGCGACTCGATGATCGGTTTCCTTCGCGGGCGTCTTGCCGCCAAACACCCGCCGCAGCTCGTCATCGACGTGGGCGGCGTCGGCTACGAGCTCGAAGCGCCCATGTCCACGTTCTACGAGCTGCCGGCGACCGGTGCCGAGGTCAATCTCTTCACGCATCTCGTCGTGCGCGAAGACGCGCATGTCTTGTTCGGTTTCTGGACCGAGCGCGAGCGGCGGCTCTTTCGCGAGCTGCTCAAAGTGTCGAACGTCGGTCCCAAGCTGGCGCTCGCGCTGCTGTCAGGCATGACGGTCGAGAGCTTTCTCACGTGCATCGAAGCCGAGGACGTCGATGCGCTCGTGCGCATTCCGGGCGTCGGCCGCAAGACCGCCGAGCGTTTGGTCGTCGAGATGCGCGATCGCATCAAGACGTTCGGCCAGCTCGGCCCGGCGACGCTGCCCGGCACGCCGGCTGCGCCGGCGAGCAGCGGGCCGCAGAACGAGGCGTTCAGCGCGCTCATCGCGCTCGGTTACAAGCCGGCCGAGGCGATGCGCTTGCTCAAGACCGTCGACGAATCGGCGCAGACGACCGAAGAGATCATCCGTCGGGCCTTGCAGGCGGCGGCGAAGGCGAAATAGGCCCACGATGACGATGCGCTTTCCCGTTCAGCGCTCCTATGGCCGCGCGCCTACAGCGTAGGATCCGATCATGATCGAGCATGACCGCATCGTTTCTGCCGGCGCACAAGGCGACGAAGACGCCTTCGATCGCGCCGTGCGTCCGAAGCGTCTGGCCGACTACGTCGGGCAGACGGCCGTCAAGACGCAGATGGAGATCTTCATCGAGGCGGCGCGCAACCGCGGCGAGGCGTTGGATCACGTGCTGATCTTCGGCCCGCCGGGTCTCGGCAAGACGACGTTGGCGAACATCATCGCCAACGAGCTCGGGGTGAATCTCAAACAGACCTCTGGTCCCGTGATCGAGCGGGCGGGCGATCTGGCGGCGCTGCTCACGAATCTGCAGCCGAACGATGTGCTGTTCGTGGATGAGATCCACCGGCTGACCCCGGCGGTCGAGGAAATCCTCTATCCGGCGATGGAGGACTTCAAGCTCGATATCATGATCGGCGAAGGCCCGAGCGCGCGCTCCATCAAGCTCGATCTGCCGCCGTTCACGCTCGTCGGTGCCACGACGCGGGCGGGATTGCTGACCTCGCCGCTGCGCGACCGCTTCGGCATCGTGCAGCGCCTGGAGTTCTACGACCTCGATGAGCTGCAGCGGATCGTCGCGCGCTCTGCGGCCATTCTCGGCGTACCCACCGATCAGGGCGGGGCGCGGCGGATCGCGCAGCGCTCGCGCGGAACTCCACGAATCGCCAATCGCTTGTTGAGACGCGTGCGCGATTACGCCGAGGTGAAAGCCGACGGACGCATCACCGACGAGGTGGCGCAAGCGGCGCTCGATCTGCTCGACGTCGATCCGCAGGGGTTCGATGTCATGGACCGCCGGCTTCTGTTGACCATCATCGAGAAGTTCGACGGCGGTCCGGTCGGAGTCGAGAGCCTTGCGGCGGCGCTCGGCGAGGAACGCGGCACGATCGAAGACGTGATCGAGCCGTTTCTGATCCAGCAGGGTTTCATGATGCGCACGGCGCGCGGCCGCGTCGCAACGCGAAATGCCTATCTGCACTTCGGCCTGAAGGCGCCGGAGCGTAACGTGAGCGGCGACTTGTTCGAGCGGGAGTGAGCCTGCGAGGAAGCGAGCGAATGTGCAGCGGCCCAATCCAGAACAACAATAGCGACCGCGGTCGGCCCTGCTCGCGACTCATCGAGCCGCGCCAGCCACAGCGCGGCGCTTCTGCGTTCCATTGAAGATCGAGCTCATGACGCCGTTTTCGATTCCGGTTCGAATTTATTGGGAAGACACCGACGCCGGCGGGATCGTCTACTACGCCAACTATTTCAAGTTCATGGAACGGGCGCGGACGGAATGGCTGCGTGCCCGCGGCATCGAGCAGGAACCGCTGCGCGAGGAACACAATCGCCTGTTCGTTGTCGTTGACGTGGAGGCGCATTTTCGGCGGCCGGCGCGCTACGGGGACCTGCTGCACGTGACGTGCGAGGTGGCCGAGGCCGCGCGGGCGAGCGTCACGTTCAAACAGGAGATCTACAGGCAGGGCGTGGGCGGGGAGCTGCTGCTCGATGGCCGTGTGCGCGTGGCGTGTCTCGATGCGCAGAGCTATCGGCCGCGGCCGTTGCCGGAAGGGTTACTCGAGGAGAAGAGCGAATGACGAATAGTTTGAATCCGCTGGAGCTCGTGCTGCAGGCGAGCATCATCGTGCAGCTCGTCATGGCGCTGCTCTTGCTCGCATCGATCGTCTCTTGGGCCATCATGCTGCGTAAGCGCTCGGAGCTGCACCGCGCGCGCCAGGATGCCGATCGCTTCGAGGAGATGTTCTGGTCGGGCGGCGATCTGACAGCGATGTTTCGCGCGATCGACCAGAGTCGCAAGGTGACGCGCGGCATGGAGGCGATCTTCGAGCAGGGTTTCCGCGAGTTCACACGCTTGCGCCAGCACGGCGTCAGCGCCGAGCAGCTGATCGAGGGCTCGCGCCGCGGCATGCGCGTCGCGCTCCTGCGCGAGAGCGATCGTCTCGAGCACAGCCTCTCGATGCTGGCGACGATCGGCTCGACGAGCCCGTACGTCGGTCTGTTCGGTACGGTGTGGGGCATCATGAATGCGTTCCACGGCCTGGGTAACGTCCAGCAGGCAACCCTGGCGATGGTAGCGCCGGGTATTGCAGAAGCGCTGATCGCAACCGCAATGGGTCTCTTCGCCGCTATTCCCGCGGTCATCGCCTACAACCGTTACGCGGATCAGGTCAGCCGCATCGAGCTGCGCTACGACACGTTCGCCGAAGAGCTGTCGTCGATTCTGCAGCGGCATGCGAATCTGTCGCGCAGCGCGCAGAACCACGCTGCCGCCGAGGCGCGCGTATGACGCCGCTCACGCCAACCTCGGGCCGGCGCCACCGGCGGCTCATGGGCGAGATCAACGTCGTTCCTTACATCGACGTGATGCTCGTGCTGCTCATCATCTTCATGGTGACGGCGCCGCTGCTCACCCAAGGCATCAAAGTCGATCTGCCGAAGGCGGGCGCCGAGCCGCTGCCGCCGGACATGAACGAGCAGCAGCCGCTCGTGCTGAGCGTCGATGCAGCGGGCAACTACTATCTGAACATCGGCGGCGATGAGGAGAAGCCGATCGACGCCGATACGGTCATCGAGCGCGTCGCGGCGGTGCTTCGGCGCGAGCCGAAGACGCCGGTGCTCGTCAAAGCGGATCGGACCGTCCCATACGGCAGTGTCGTCGAGGGCATGGTGTTGCTGCAGGAGGCCGGCGCGGAAAAGGTGGGCTTCATCACGGACCCGCGCGACACCACGCCACGCCGCAGCAATCGCTGACCGATGCTCGAGTTCGTTCGTCAGCACTGGTTGTATCTGCTCGGCGCGCTGCTGCTGCACGTCCTGTTCGCAGGCCTGTTCGGCCTGACGATGCTGCAGATGTCGCGTAAAGCGCCGCCGCCGCAGCTTGCGATCCAGGCCGTCGTGGTCGACTCGTCGGTCCTGGAGCAGCCTGCGCGCAGGCGCCAAGACGAACAAGCGCGTGCCCAGCGCGAACGCGAAGCGGAGGAGGCGCGGCGCCGGCAAGCCGAAGAAGCCGAAAGGCGCCAAGCCGAGGAGCGCGCCGCGCGCGAGCGCGAGGTCGAGCGCCAGCGGCGCATCGAGGAGGAACAGCGCAAGCGCGCCGAGGAAGAGCAATTACGCAAGCGCCAGGAAGAGCAACGGCGCCGCGAAGCGGCGGAGGCCGAAAGGAAACGGCAAGCCGAAGCCGAGCGTAAGCGTGCCGAGGAGATCAAGCGCAAACAGGAAGAAGAAGCGCGCAAGCGGCGCGAAGCCGAAGAAGCGCGCGCTCAGGCCGCGCGCGAAGAAGAGTTGCGCCGGCAGCTCGCTGCCGAAGAGGAGATGATGCAGGCGCGCGGCTCGAGCGCGATGGCCGAGTACGTGGCGATCATCAAGCAGCACGTCGAGCGGCGCTGGAATCGGCCGCCGTCGGTGCGTCCGGATCTGGAATGCGAGGTGCGG
The DNA here is from genome assembly GCA_938008435.1 of uncultured Steroidobacter sp. Taxonomy (GTDB): domain Bacteria; phylum Pseudomonadota; class Gammaproteobacteria; order Steroidobacterales; family Steroidobacteraceae; genus Steroidobacter. Next base: position 125,136 of record CALLKK010000008.1, read on the forward strand.
GTGACGCAGGCGCCGGGCGGCACCGTGCTGTCTGCGCAGGTGACTCGCTGCAACGGCGACATGGCGGTACGGCAATCGATCGAGTCGGCCGTCATGCGCGCCTCGCCGTTGCCGCAGCCGTCCGATCCGAGGTTGTTCGAGCGGACTTTGCTGCTAGTCTTCAAAGCCGAGAACTAACGCCCAGGAGACTCGTTGCATGATCAAGAACGTCAGGAGAATCGTGTGCTGGGTGCTGCTCTTGCTCGCGGCAACGGGCGCACGCGCACAGCTCGTGATCGAGATCACGCGCGGGCAGGAAGACGCGGTGCCGATCGCGGTCGTGCCCTTCGGCTGGGAGTCGACCGGGACCGCGCCGATCGATATCGCCGAAATCGTCGCTGCCGACCTGCAAAGGAGCGGGCGCTTCGCACCGCTCGATCGCAAGGACATGATCGATCGGCCGACGCGCGGCGATGAAATCCGCTTTCAGGACTGGCGGCTTCTGCGCAGCGACTTCATCGTGGTCGGCCGCTTGATCCCGGACGGCGCGGATCGCTTCGCGACGGAGTTCGAGTTGTACAACGTGCTCACGGGTCAGCGTTTGACCGGCCAGCGCCTGACCGCCGCGCGCAACTCGCTGCGCGCGATGGCGCATCGCGTGGCCGACATCGTGTTCGAACAGCTGACGGGCATTCGCGGCGCGTTCTCGACGCGCATTGCCTTCATCAGCGTCGAAGGCACGCCGCCCGAGCAACGCTACAAGCTCATCGTGGCCGATGCCGACGGCGAGAATCAGCAGGTCATCGCCAGCTCCAACGAGCCGCTCATGTCGCCGGCGTGGTCGCCCGACGGACAGAGCATTGCCTACGTCTCGTTCGAAAACAAAGCATCCGCGATTTACGTGCAGACCTTGCGCACCGGCGAGCGACGCCGCGTGTCGGCACGCGCCGGCATCAACGGTGCGCCGGCGTGGTCGCCAGACGGCACCATGCTGGCGTTGACGCTCTCGCGCAAGGACGGCGACGTCGACGTCTACACGCTCAATCTCGCGAATCAGGTGCTGACGCGCATGAGCTTCGATCCGGGCATCGATACCGAGCCGGCGTGGTCGCCTGACGGACGCAAGCTGTATTTCATGTCCGATCGCGCCGGCGGACCGCAGATCTACGAGGTCGACGTCGCGAACCCGAATCGCGCAACTCGCGTCACATTCGAAGGCAGCTACAACGCGCGGCCGCGCATTTCGCCCGACGGGAAGCATCTGGCCGTGGTACATCTCGATCGCGGCAATTACCGCATCGCACTGGTCGATCTGGCGACCAAGGCGGTGCGAGTGCTGACGCAGGGCCGGCAGGACGAAAGCCCGAGCTTCGCGCCGAACGGGGCGACGCTCATCTATGCCACGCAGGATCGCGGCCGCGGCGTGCTCGCGACCGTTTCCGTCGACGGGCGCGTGCAGCAGAAGCTGGCCGCGAGCAGCGGCGATGTGCGCGAGCCGGCCTGGTCGCCGTTCCCGCCCGAATCGTCGCGTACGGCGCTCAATCAAACGCCGTAACGCGCTGCTGCCATGTTGCTTACGGGGTGCTTGTGGCAGAATTTCCCAAGTTTTTTGCGCCCGACCGCGTTCTGCGCACGCTGCGGCGTGCGGGTCGAAGCGTCGGATCTCTGTTCGTTCGAATCGTTTCTTAAGCTCAGGAGAACCGAATGCGTCTCACGCAGCTTTTGCTGATCGCGGCGAGTGGCTTGGTGCTCGCAGGCTGCCCCAAGAAGCCGGCCACGATCCCGGAAGGGCAGACCCAAGAACAAGTGGGCGGCGCCGCGACGGGCGGCTCGCTCGACAGCGAGGTGTCGGGCGGTGCGCTCACGGCCGAGCAGCGCGCGCTCGAGGAGGCGCGGCGCGCCGGCACGATCATCTACTTCGATTACGACCGCGCCGAGATCAAGCCCGAGTACGTGCCGATCGTGGCTGCGCACGCGAAGTATCTGAACGGCAATCCGGAGCGCCGCGTGCGTCTCGAGGGCCATTCGGACGAGCGCGGCTCGCGCGAGTACAACATCGGTCTGGGCGAGCGTCGTGCGCAGGCGGTGCGCCGTGCGCTCATGCTGCAAGGCGTCTCGGAGGCTCAGATCACGACGGTGAGCTACGGCGAAGAGCGGCCCGCCGTCCTCGGCAGCGACGAGTCCGCTTACTCGAAGAATCGTCGCGTCGAGTTCGTCTACAGCCGCTGACCGACAGGACGGATCAATGAAGCCGCGTGCCGTATTGCTGCGATCGCTCGTGCCGCTGACCGCGTGCACGTTCTTTGCCGGGTGCGTGAGCACGCCGCCCGAGGAAGATCCCGTCGTGCAGAAGCTCACCGAGCTCGATGGGCGGCTGCTTCGGATCGAGCGCGTGCTCGCGAATCAGAGCCTGCTCGATCTGTCGCAGCGGATCGAAGCGGTGGGCAACGAGACGCGGATGCTGCGCGGGCAGTTGGATGAGCTCCAGCACGCGCTCAATCAGACGCAGGATCAGCAGCGCCAGATGTACGGCGATGTCGATCGCCGCTTGGCCGCGCTCGAAGGCGGCGGAGTGGGCGGCGGTGCGGGCGCGGGGCGCAATGCCACGTCGGGGCTGCCGATTCCGCAGGGTGACGATCGCGCCAACTATCAGGCGGCCTTCGACCTGCTCAAGGACGGCAAGTATCAGGAAGCAATCAGCGGCTTTTCGGAGTTCCTGACCACGTTCCCGAACAGCGCGCTTGCCGACAATGCACAGTATTGGCTCGGCGAAGCGCACTATGTGACGCGCAAGTACGCCGAAGCCTTGCGTCACTTCCAGGCCGTGCTCGACAAGTATCCTGACTCGCGCAAAGTGCCGGATGCATTGCTCAAGATCGGCTACTGCAACTACGAGCTGAAGAACTGGCCGGCAGCTCGTGCCGCGCTCAGCCAAGTGGTCTCGCGCTTCGGCGATACCACGGCGGCGCGGCTGGCCGCGCAACGTCTCACGAAGATGGAGAGCGAGGGCCATTGAGCGTGCCGGATGGACGGAGCGGCGGTGCGACGACGTGACGAAGCAGCGACGGCGTGAGCGGGCCTCTGTCCGTCGCCGCGCGCTGTCTACGTCGCATCGGTTCCCGTCGGCACCTCGATGACTGAGCGTTCGGAAGAGGTCAGCGTTTCCACTGCGCCGCAGCCGAGCGCGGCGCGCGTCAAGCTGACCGAGATCTTTCACTCGATCCAGGGCGAAGCGGATGCCGTCGGCTGGCCGACGGTGTTCGTGCGCCTGACCGGATGTCCGCTGCGCTGCCAGTACTGCGACACGCAGTATGCGTTCTACGGCGGCGAGTGGACGCCGATCGAAACCGTGCTCGAGCGTGTGGCCTCGTTCGGCACACGGCATGTCTGTGTCACCGGCGGCGAGCCGCTGGCGCAGAAGGGTTGCTTGCCGCTGCTCGCACGGCTCTGCGATGCGGGCTACCAGGTCTCGCTCGAAACGAGCGGTGCGATCGACATTTCGGGCGTGGATGCGCGCGTCGTGCGCGTCGTCGACGTCAAGACGCCGGGCAGCGGCGAGGTTGGGCGCAATCGTCTCGAGAATCTCGAGCTCCTGCGGCCTGAAGAGCAGGTCAAGTTCGTGATCTGCGATCGCGCAGATTTCGAATGGGCGCGCGAGCTCGTGCGCGCGCGCAGGCTGCACGAGCGCTGCATGGTGCTCTTCAGCCCGAGCGCATCGCAGCTCGAGGCGCGTACGCTCGCGCAATGGATTCTCGACGAGCGCTTGCCCGTGCGCTTGCAAGTGCAATTGCACAAGTACCTGTGGGGAGATGCGCCCGGGCGTTGAACCGCGCGCTCGCCGATACGTTCACTGCATCATGAACCAGCAGCAACAACGCGCCGTCGTGCTCGTCTCCGGCGGCCTCGATTCGGCCACGACCCTCGCGATCGCGCGGGCCGAAGGCTATGCATGCTACGCCCTGAGTGTGGACTACGGGCAGCGGCATCGCGCCGAGCTCGCAGCGGCCGCGCGAGTGGCGCAGGCGCTCGGTGCCGTCGAGCATCGCACGTTGCGTATCGATTTGGGCGGCATCGGCGGGTCGGCGCTGACGGATCCCAACATTGCGGTGCCGGAAACGCCGCAAGTCGGCATTCCCGTCACCTATGTGCCAGCGCGCAATACGGTCATGCTGGCGTTCGCGCTCGGTTGGGCGGAGGTGCTCGAAGCGCCGACGATCTTCATCGGCGTGAATGCGGTGGATTACTCGGGCTACCCCGATTGTCGTCCTGCATTCGTCCAGGCATTCGAGCAGGTGGCGAATCTCGCGACCAAGGTGGCGGTCGAAGGGCGCATGCGCTTTCGGATTGCCGCGCCGCTGATCGATCTGACGAAGGCGGAAATCATTCGGCGCGGGACCGAGCTCGGCGTCGACTACGGTTTGACCGTGTCGTGCTATCAGGCGGACGAGGCGGGGCGGGCCTGCGGCAAGTGCGATGCGTGTCGGTTGCGTCGGGAAGGATTCCGTGCGGCGGGGCTGCCCGATCCGACGCGGTACGTCGCCTGAAGAACATTTTCCGGTGATCGCGGGCGCGGGTTTCTGTATCATGCGCGCCCTTCGATCGAGGACCGGACGCCGGACGGCTCGCGAACGTCGCCTGCGAGCGGAGCCAGCGTTCACAACTCAGCTCAGTGCGGGTCGGTAGCTCAGTCGGTAGAGCATCGGACTTTTAATCCGCTGGTCGAGGGTTCGATTCCCTCCCGACCCACCATTCCTTCTTCGTGTTGCAGCGCTCTTGTGTTCTGCCAGCGTAGCGACTATTGTCAAATCCGCGTGTCAGGGAATAGATGAATCCAAACAAAAGGGCTGGTATAATCAACGGCTTAGAACACATCCTGCATATTCTTTGGCATGACCGAATCCGCTAGCGCGCCGTCCTCGAGCGGCGATCGGTTTCCTTGGGGCCTCGCAAGCGCGCCGTTCGCGGATACGCCTGACGACGCATTCTTCTTTCCCAGCGATCAACATCTGCGCGCGCTGCAGTTCCTCGGCGGCGCGCTCTGGACGGATACGCGCTCGGCGGTGGTCATCGCCGAGCATGGCTGCGGCAAGAGCTATCTGATCCGCCGCCTGCTGGCGCAGCTCGACGATCGGTTCGTGGCGGCAGCGGTGCAACGCGAGCAGATCGCTCCGCGCGATTTTCTACTCGAGATCCTGCGCCAGTTCGGCATTCCGCTCGAAGACCAGGACAAGACCGATCGGCGGCGCGTGCTCGAGCGGTTTCTCGTTCATCAAGGCACCATCGGCCGGCTCTGCGTGCTTATCGTCGAGAATCCGCAGAGCATGCATCCCTCGGTGCTCGAGGAGCTGCGCTGGCTCGCGGCGCTCGAAGTCGAAGGGCAGCGGATCCTGAAGATCCTGTTGCTCGGACAGCCGTCGTTGGAGCTCGTGCTCGCCTCGCCGCGCATGATCGATCTCTTCGCCTCCGGCGTGCAGCGTTTTGCGCTGCCTGCCTTCACCGAGGATCAAACGGCAGCCTACATTGCGCATCGGCTGCGAGCCGCGGGCGCGGCCGATCCCGATGCGCTCGTGCCGCACACGCTGATGCGCCAAATTCATGCCTGCACGCGCGGCGTGCCGGGCCCCATCAGTCGCCTGTGCGAACGCGCGATGGCCTGCGCCGTCGTCGCCGGCGAGGAGCGCATCGGGGCACGCGCGCTCGATGAGGCGATCGCGCAGCTTGGATGGCAGGATCGTCGTCTGCCCGCCGCCGTCCTGGACGAGGAGCGTGTCGAGACGCAGAGCGTCACGTCCAGCGCGGCCACGCTCAGGATTTCCATGCAGGGCATGGTCGATCGCGACGTGCCGCTCACGGCGCGGCGCATTCTGATCGGCCGCAGCGAAGACGCCGACGTGCAGATCGACTCGGTGTTCGTGAGTCGCTATCACGCGCTGATCGTGCGCGACGGCCGCGAGGACCTCTTGCTCGACCTCGGCAGCACGAACGGCGTGCTCGTCAATTCGCGTCGGGTCGGGCGCCGGCGCCTGCAGCACCGCGATTTGATTCAGATCGGTCCGGCGCGAGTGGTGTATCTGAACGAGCAGGCGCAGAACCTGCAAAGCGATCCCGGGGAAACCCTGTGCCTGGCGCGTCCTGGCGTACCGCCTGCCGCGGCCGGCGAAGAGGGACCGAACACGCTGGTCGCATTCGGCCGGCACGAGACGCCGAAAGCCGGCTGACCCGCTGCCTGATTGCCTGCCGATGCATTCATCGAGCGACGTAAACGGCGCGGGCGCGCCGCGCGGGCAGCGTTGCGCCGACGCGAGACCCGTGAACTTGCCGCCTATCGTTCCGCCCAGTAGAGTGTCGCCCTCCCGACGTTCTCGTGCGCTTTACGGCAGTCCCGCCTTCGTGCTGACTGGCTCGTGTCCCCTGGTCGTACACGAGCACGCGCGCTTGCGCGGCGTTTGCGCATCCTCGAGCGGCTGCGCGGCGCGGCTCGTCGGACCGTGACGACGAAAGATACGAGTGTTGATCTGTGGAGCGATGGCGCGTTCATAAATTCGGCGGGTCCAGCGTAGCGGACGCGGCATGCATGGAGCGGGTCGCGCGCATTCTCGAGGCCGATCCGCATCCGAAGCTCGGGGTCGTACTGTCCGCCTGCCGGGGCGTGACGGACGCATTGCTCGACCTCGTGAGCGCCGCGGAGCGCCAGGAGGATTCGCTCGAGCGTCGCCTCGAAGCGCTCGAAGCGCGTCATCGCACGATTGCCGAGACCCTCCTGACCGAACAGTCGCGGACCGAATACCTCTCGCGTTTCGCGCAGGACTGCCGCGACATCCTCGGCATCCTGCAGACGGTGCGCCTCATTCGCACGGCCTCGCAGGCGGTGCGCGATCTCGTCGCCGGCTACGGCGAGATCTGGTCGACGCGTCTTTTCAGCGAGTACCTGCGCAGCCGCGGCCGCCGGCCCGGCACCGTGCAATGGCTCGATGCGCGCGAAGTCGTCTGCGTCGAGTGGGGACCGCTCGGGCCCGCCGTGCAGTGGGAAGCGTCGCATGCGAATGCCGCGCGCCTCGTGCCGAAAGAACCGGCCACGCTCATCATCACGGGTTTCATCGCGCGCGACCCGAAGGGTTTGCAGACCACGCTCGGCCGCAACGGCAGCGATTTCTCGGCATCGATCTTCGGTGCGCTGCTCGATGCGAGCGAGATCTATATCTGGACGGATGTCGACGGCGTATTGAGCGCCGATCCGCGGCTCGTGCCCGATGCGAAGGTGATCGACTCGCTGTCCTACAGCGAGGCGATGGAGCTCGCGTATTTCGGCGCCAAGGTCATTCATCCGCAGACGATGGCGCCGGCCGTCAAGAAGGGCATCCCGATCTGGATCAAGAACACCTTCGCGCCGGACAAGCCGGGTACGATCATTTGCGAGACGCCGACCTCGCAGCTGCCCGTCAAAGGCATCACCTCGATCGATCGCGTGGCGCTCGTCAACGTCGAGGGCGCCGGCATGATCGGCGTGCCGGGCACGGCGCATCGTCTGTTCGGTGCGCTGCGCGAGCACGGCATCTCCGTGATCCTGATTTCCCAGGGCAGCTCCGAACATTCGATCTGCTTTGCCATCCCGGCGCAGGAAGCCGCGCGCGCGGAACAGGTCGTGCGGCAAGCCTTCGATCGCGAGCTGCGCGAAGGTCAGATTCAAAGCGTCGACGTCGATCCGGGTTGCAGCATCCTTGCGGCCGTCGGCGACGGCATGGCCGGTGCGCACGGTGTCGCAGCGAAGGTGTTCGGCGCGCTCGGCGCTGCGGCGGTGAGCGTGCGTGCGATCGCGCAAGGCGCGTCCGAGCGCAATATCTCGGTCGTCATCGACAGCAAGCAGGCCTCGCGCGCGCTGCGCGCCGTGCACTCGAGCTTCTATCTTTCGCCGCACACGATCTCGATCGGCCTCATCGGTCCGGGCGTCGTCGGCGGCGTGCTGCTCGATCAGCTCGCCAAGCAGACCGAGCGGCTTTCGCGCGAGCTCAAGGTCGATCTGCGCGTGCGCGGCATCATGAGCTCGAAGCAGATGCATCTGGCGAGCTCGGCGATCGACCTTGCCAACTGGCGCGAGACGTTCAAGGCCGACAGCGAGCCGGCGGATCTCGCCAAGTTCGCACAGCACGTGCATGCGGATCATCTGCCGCACGCGATCATCATCGATTGCTCCTCGAGTGCCGAGGTGGCGGCGCGCTATCCGGCGTGGCTCGCAAGCGGCATTCACATCGTCACGCCGAACAAGAAGGCCAACAGCGCCGATCTGGAGTTCTACGCACGCTTGCACGAAGCGCGGCGACAGGGCGGGGCGCATTACCTCTACGAAGCGACCGTCGGCGCGGGTCTGCCGATCATTCAAACGCTGCGCGATCTGCGCGAGACGGGCGATGAGATCCGTCGCATCGAAGGCATTCTCTCGGGCACGCTTGCTTATCTCTTCAACGTCTGGGACGGCAGCGAGCCGTTCTCGCACGTCGTGCGTGCGGCGAAGGCCAAGGGCTATACCGAGCCCGATCCGCGCGACGATCTGTCCGGCATGGACTTCGCGCGCAAGCTGATCATCCTCGGGCGCGAAATGGGGCTGCGGCTCGAGCTGAGCGATGTCGAGCTCGAGAGCCTGGTGCCGCCGGCGCTCGCCAACTGCTCGCCGCAGGAATTCCTCGATCGACTGCACGAGTTCGATGCGCCGATGGCGGCGCGGCTCGAAGCCGCGCGCACCCGTAACCGCGTCCTGCGCTATGTCGGCTCGCTCGATGCAGCGACGGGCAAGGCGACGGTCGGGCTCGTCGAGCTCGAGCGTTCCCACACATTTGCGAACATCAATCTGACCGACAACGTCGTGCGGTTCATCACGCAGCGCTACAACCAGAATCCGCTCGTCGTCCAAGGTCCGGGTGCGGGACCTGAGGTCACCGCCGGCGGGGTGTTCGCCGATCTGCTGCGCGTCTGCGCGTACCTTGGTGCGAAACTTTGAGCATGCGTGAGATAGCTACCGCCTTTGCGCCGGCGAGCGTCGGCAATGTCGCCGTCGGCTTCGATGTGCTCGGCCACAGCTTTCAGGCGATCGGGGATCGCGTGACGGCGCGGCGTATCCCGGAACGCACGGTGCGGATCCGTTCGATCACGGGCGCCAATGCGCCGCTGCCGACGGAAGCCGAGCGCAATACCGCCGGCATGGCGGTGTTGAGCATGGTGCGCGATCTCGGGCTCGACTTCGGCGTCGAGCTCGACATCGAAAAGGGCATTCCGCTCGGCTCGGGTCTCGGCGGCTCTGCTGCTTCGGCAGTGGCCGGCGTCGTCGCCGCCAACGCGCTGCTCGCCACGCCGCTCGACAAACTGGGCCTGCTCAAGTTCGCGATGCAGGGCGAGGCGGTCGCGAGCGGCTCGGTGCACGTCGACAACATCGCGCCGTCGCTGTTCGGCGGCCTCGTGCTCACGGTCGGCATCGACAATCCGAACGTCAAGCAGATTCCCGTGCCGGCGACGGTGCGCTGCGTCCTCGTGCATCCGCACATGGTTCTCTCGACGCGCCAGGCGCGCGAGATCCTCAAGCGCTCCATCGATCTGTCCGACGTGATCTGGCAATCGGCGAATCTCGCCGGCTTCCTCACGGGATGCTTCACCTCGGACCTTCAGCTCATTCGCGAATCGCTCGAGGACGTCATCATCGAGCCGCAGCGCAAAGTGCTGATTCCCGGTTTTCAGGACGTCAAGGACGGCGCCATGCGCAACGGTGCGCTCGGCTGCTCGATTTCCGGAGCCGGCCCGACGGTGTTCGCGTGGTGCGAAGAGCAGCACGCCGAGCGCATTCGCGACGCGATGGTGCAAGGCTTCGCGGCGCACGGGTTGGCCAGCGACGCTTGGATTTCCACGTTGGACCCGGCCGGCGCGCGCGTCGTCGACTGATCGTTTCGCTCGTTTCGATTCCCTATGCTCCATTACGTCAGTACTCGTAACCCCGATCTCAAGGTGTCGCTCGGCGAAGCGATCGCGAACGGCATTGCGCCCGACGGGGGGCTCTACATCCCAGAGCACTTTCCGCATTTCACTTGCCGGCAGTTCGACGGCGACGTCGAGTTGCCTGAGATCGGCGCGAAGTTGCTGGCTCCGTTCGCCGAGGGCGATCAGCTTGCGGCCGAGCTGCCCGAGATCTGCCGCGAAGCGTTCAACTTCCCGGCGCCGCTGGTCGCACTCGACAAGGCCCCTGCGCCGGCGTCGGTGCTCGAGCTCTTCCACGGGCCGACCTCGGCCTTCAAGGATTTCGGCGCGCGTTTCCTGGCCGCTTCGCTCGAGCGGTTGCGCCGTTCGGCGCCGAAGAAGCTGACCATTCTTGTCGCGACCTCGGGCGATACGGGCGCTGCCGTGGCTGCGGCCTTCCACAATCGTCCGTGGGTCGAGGTCGTGGTGCTCTACCCGAAGGGGCTCGTCTCGCAGCGTCAGGCGCATCAGCTCGCGTGCTGGGGCGGCAACGTGCGCACGTTCGCGGTGCGCGGCACGTTCGACGACTGCCAGCGCATGGTGAAGGAAGCCTTCCTCGATCCGTCGCTCGCGCAGACGCATCAGCTCTCGTCCGCCAACAGCATCAATGTCGGCCGTCTGTTGCCGCAGATGGTCTATTACGCCAAGGCGAGTCTCGAGCTGTGGCGCGAAACCGGACGCCGACCGAACTTCATCATTCCGACCGGCAACCTCGGCAATGCGCTGGCGTGCATCTGGGCGCGGCACGTGGGTCTGCCGATCGGCGAGATCGTGCTGGCCACGAACGCCAATCAGACGATCACGGATTTCCTGCGCACGGGCGATTGGCAGCCGCGCCAGAGCGTGCCGACGCTCGCCTCCGCGATGGACGTGGGTAATCCGAGCAATATGGAGCGGCTGCGCTCGCTGCACCCCGACTTCGACGAGCTGCAGACGCAGATCGGCGCATCGAGCGTCGATGACATCGAGATCCGCGCCACGATTCGGCGCGATTCGCACGAGCTCGACCAGTTGTGGTGCCCGCATACCGCGACGGCCGCCAAGGTGTTCCGCCGCTTGCTCGCCCGCGGTGCACGCGGTCATTGGGTGATCGTCTCGACGGCGCATCCGGCGAAGTTCAACGACATCGTCGAGGCGCAGACGGGCCGCGAGGTGCCGCTGCCGCCGGCGCTGGCGGAGCTGTTGGCGCGGCCGCGCCAGGAAAAGGAACTCGACGCATCGCTCGATGCGTTACGGGCGGAACTGCAGAATAGCTGAGGCGCGCTTTGTCGCAGTCCATGCCTATCCACGTGCCGATCTGGGCGTATTTCGCGGCGGCCGGATTGGTCGTCGCGGCGCTGGCCGTCTGGTGTTACCTGTTGTGGCGCCGGTACCGCGAGCGCAAGCAGACGCAGGCGACCATCGCGAGCATCGCCTATGAGATGCTCCGGGACGTGCTGATCCCGAACGGCAACGGCGGGCACATTCACGTCCATTACCTGCTGCTCACGCAGCGCGGTCTGCTCGTCGCGGACGTGCTCGACATGCCGGGCGCGATCTTCGGCGGCGAGCAGATGATCGAGTGGACCGCGATCGGCAAGAAGCGCCGCTACACCTTCCCGAATCCGCTGCACGCGCTCTACGACCGCATGGCGGCGGTGCGGCTGCTCACCGGCGACGTGCCCGTCGAGGGGCGGATCGTCTTCACCATGAAGAGCGAGTTCCCGAAGGGCAGGCCGCGCAATGTGATGCGCATCGACGATCTGATCCGCGAATTCCCGCCGGTCGACAACGTGCGCGGCAACGTCACCGCCGCATTCAGCGACGTCTGGGCGAACGTCAAGAAGAACGCCGAGCCGAATCCGCTGGCTGCGTGAGGGTGCGACAACGCTCGAGGCGCTGTCGCCGATCGTGCCGTTACTTCCTGGCGCGCTGCGCGTGCGCAGCGATCACTTCCGCGACGCAGGCGGTGACGCGCTTGCCTGTTTCGATGTCGAGAAACTCGTTCGGGCCGTGCGCATTCGAGTGCGGTCCGAGCACGCCGGTGACGAGGAACTGCGTGCGCGGGAATTTCGCGCTCAGCATTCCCATGAAGGGAATCGTGCCGCCCACGCCCATGTACATCGCCTCGCGGCCGAAGAAGTGCTGCGATGAGCTTTGAATTGCATCCGCGAGCCACGGCTCGGTACGCGGCGCGTCCCAGCCGCCCATCGCAGAGGTGACCTCGAACGAAACTTTTGCGCCGTAGGGCGGATCGCGCTCGAGCGTTTCCTTGACGGCGCCAGCGGCACGATCGGCATCGACGCCGGGCGGCAAGCGGAACGAGAGCTTGAGCGCCGTGAAGGGGCGCAGGACATTGCCGGCGTCCGCGAGCGAAGGCAGGCCGTCGGCCCCCGTGATCGAGAGCGTCGGCGCCCACGTGCTGTCGATGAGCAGCTGCGCAGGATCGTCCGAGGTCGGGCGCATGCCGTCGACGAGCGGCAGCTTTTCATAGACGCTCGCGCCGAGCGCACGTGCTGCAGCGTGCGCTTGCTCGATGCGCTCCTGCGGGATCTGCGCGTGCAGCGCATCGAGCTTCAACCGACCCGTGACGGGATCCTCGATTCGATCGAGCAACGCGCGTATGACGCGAAAGCTCGATGCGACGATGCCGCTCGCCATGCCGGAGTGGACGCCTTCCTTCAGCACATCGACTCTGAGCGTGCCGAGCAGATTGCCGCGCAACGAGCTCGTCACCCAGAACTGGTCGTAATTGCCGCATTCGGCGTCGAGGCACACGACCAGCGAGGGCTCGCCGATGCGCGGCGCGAGCGCATCGATGTATGCCGGCAGATCGGGGCTGCCGCTTTCTTCGCTCGCCTCGATGAGGATCACGCAACGGGCGTGCGGAATGCCTTGGGCTGCGAGCGCGCGCAAGGCGACGAGCGAGCCGAATACGGCATAGCCGTCGTCGGCGCCGCCGCGGCCGTACAAGCGACCGTCGCGCAGCACCGGCGTCCACGGCGACAGTCCCGGCGACCAGCCGCTGAACTCGGGCTGCTTGTCCATGTGACCGTAGAGGAGCACCGTGTCGCCGCCGCGGCCCGGCACTTCGATGAAGAGCACGGGCGTGCGATTCGGCAGACGAACGATTTCGACGGTCATTCCCGGCAGCGCGTGCGCGCGACACCACTCTTCGAGCAGGCGCGCTGCGCGATCCATGTGTCCGTGCTCGGCCCATTGCGGATCGAAATGCGCGGACTTGTTCGGAATGCGGATGTAATCGCACAAGGTCGGGACGACCGAGCGCTCCCATTCATCGACGATGAAATCGCGCAGACGCTCAATGTTCATGCGGGTACGACCTGTGAGTGCCAGGAGAAGAGCTCGAGGGCGTTACGCGTCGTGATCGCGCCGAGTTCCTCGGGATCCTCGCCGCGCGCCGCGGCGATGGCGCGCAGCACATGAGGCAGATACATGGGTTCGTTACGGCGCGATGCGGGCTTCGGGTCGAGATCGCGCGGCAGGAGATAGGGACCGTCCGTTTCGACCAGCAGCCGCTCGCGCGGAATGTGCCGCACGACCTCGCGCAGGTGCAGCCCGCGCCGCTCGTCGCAGATCCAGCCCGTGATGCCGATATAGAGCCCGAGATCGAGATAGGCGCGCATCTCCTCGAGCCCGGCGGTGAAGCAATGAGCCACGCCGCCGACGAGGCGCGGACGATAATCGCGCAGAATCGCCAAGAAATCCTCGTGCGCGTCGCGCTGGTGCAGGAAGACGGGTTTGCCGACTTCGACGGCGAGCTCGAGCTGCTTGCGGAAGGCAGCTTGCTGCGCCGCCGGCGGCGAGAAATTGCGGAAGTAATCGAGCCCGCATTCGCCGACCGCGACCACTTCGTCGCCGCGGGCGAGCTGCGCGAGCTCAACCGCCAGGGATTCGTCGAGCTCGGTCGCGTGATGCGGATGAACGCCGGCCGTACAGCGGAATCGCTCGGGCTGCTCGCGCACGAGATCGATCGCACGGATCGTACTCTCGCGCGAGCTGCCGGTGATGACCATGCGCGTGACGCCCGCGGCCACGGCGCGCGCGATGACTGCGGAGCGATCGTGGTCGTAGCTGTCGTGGGCGAGGTTGATGCCGATGTCGACGAGGGGCGCTCGGCTGGGAGCGATGATCGAGTGGAGCATTGCGGTGTTGGCCATGTGGAACGTTCGCTCGCGCAGCTTTGAAGCACGTTTGGGACGCGCTATCGTTCGAAATATGGATTGTAGTGCAACTGGCTTTTTGAGCGCCGTGTGGCGGGTCGCGGCGCTTGCGAGTCTTTTCGCCGGGTCCGCTCTCGAAGCGCATGCCGCCACGGTCGCCGAGCTGGCCGATGCTCAAGCCCGCGTTCAGTACGCATTCCTCACCGCCGACGCGCGCGCGTTGGAAGGTGTGCTCGCCGAGATCGCGCAATACGACACCGACGCGCGCTGGCAGGCGACGAAGTCCTATCAGCTGGCGCACGGGTATTGGAAGCTCGCGCAAGTCTATGCACGTCAGGCGCGCAACAATTCGGGGACGAAATCGGCGGCCAGCCTTGCGAGCGCGGCCGCCAAGCGCTGCGTCGAGCATGCGCGTGCGGCACGGGCGCACGATCCTCGACTGGCGGAAGCCTTCGCGCTCGAAGCAGTGTGCGACGGCATGCCGCGTGCCTACTTGGCGGCCGAAGGCCTGACGGGTTCGTGTGCACGCAGCAAGCCGCTGCGCGCCGCGCTCGATCTGGAGCCGAACAATCCGCGTATCCGGCTCATCGAGGCCATGTGCGCAGGCGCGGGCGATGCCTCGGTCGTGGCACGCTGGCAGCGCGTGGTGGCGGCCTTCGCGGCGGCGCCGCCGGCCTTGGCGGGACAGCCCGATTGGGGCGAGCCCGAGGCGCTGGCGATGTTGGGCGCGCAGCTCATCCGGCAGGGCGATACGCTCGCCGCGCGCGACGCATTGGAACGCGCGTTGGTCCTCGCGCCGGACTATCATGCGGCCCGTGAGCTGCTCGAAGCCGTCTCGCAGCGAGCGCGTTGAATGTCCACCAGCACTCCTCAGCCGACGCAGTTGCAGCTATTCGAGGCGCGCGCGGCGAGCAATGCGTGGAACGTGCGCGTGAGCCGCCGCGCGCGGCGTCTGTCGGTGCGCGTCTATCCGGGCGGGCGCGTCGAAGTCGTGGTTCCGCCGGGTGCATCCGCCGCGACGGTGCATCGATTCGTGCACGCGCATCGCGACTGGATCGATCAGCGGATTGCCGACTTCTCGGCAGCCGCGCCGCAGGCCGCCGAGCGCCGTCCTGAGCGCATCGACCTGCGCGCGATCGGCCGCACCTTCGAGCTGTCCTACGTGCCGTCGGGCGAGCGGACGATCACGGTGCGCACCGACGAGCGCGCCGACCGGCTGGTGCTCACGGGTGCCGTCGACTCCGAACAGGCCGTCGCGCGTGCCCTGCAGTCTTGGCTTGCGCAGGTGGCGCGCAAGGAGCTTGCGCGCTTGCTCGCGCAGGTTGCGCAAGCGGGCGGCTTCCAGTTCGCGCGCGTGCAGGCCCGCCGTCAGCGCACGCGCTGGGGCAGCTGCTCGGCCACAGGCACCATCAGCCTCAACATGTGCCTGTTGTTCCTGGATCCCGCCGTGGTGCGCTATCTTCTGATTCACGAGCTTTGCCATACGCGCCACATGAATCACTCGGCTCGCTTCTGGGCGCTCGTCGAGACGCACGAGCCCGACTACAAGCGGCTCGATCGAGAGCTGCTGAAAGGCTGGCAAAGCGTACCGGGCTGGGTGTTCGCCTGAGCGGTTTGAGGTATCGTGCGCCGTCCGGCGCAGCTGGCAGCTTCCTATGAGCGACTCCCCGAAAAACGCACCGGTCGATCTGTCGAACGAACAAGTCTATTGGGACTTGGGCGACTCGCAGAGCTACGGCCAATACCTGGCGCTCGATCAGATTCTGAGCGCACAACGGCCGCTCTCGTTCGAGCACGACGAGATGCTGTTCATCATCATTCACCAGACCTCCGAGCTCTGGATGAAGCTGTGCCTGCACGAGCTCACCGCCGCGCTCGATCACATTCGCCGCGACGACCTCGGGCCTTCGTTCAAGATGCTGGCGCGCGTCTCGCGCATTCAAGCTCAGCTCATGCAGTCGTGGGACGTGCTCGCCACGATGACGCCGGCGGACTACTCGGCGTTTCGTAACCATCTCGGGCGCGCTTCGGGCTTCCAGTCGTACCAGTACCGCATGATCGAGTTCCTGATGGGGAACAAGAACGCGGACATGATCGCGGTTCACAAGCGCGATCCCAGCGTCTACGCGACGCTCGAGCGCGCGCTGCACAGCCCGAGCATCTACGACGAGTCGCTGCGCTTGCTCAGCCGGCGCGGTTTCGAGATTCCGCAGGAGTATCTCGATCGCGATTGGTCGCAGCCGTACGAGCCCAACAAACAGGTGGCGGCGGCATGGCTGGCGGTGTATCACAGCCGCGGCGCGCATTGGGATCTCTACGAGCTGGCCGAGAAGCTCGTCGATCTCGACCACAAGTTCCAGCACTGGCGCTTCAGCCACATGAAGACGGTCGAGCGCATCATCGGCTACAAGCGCGGCACGGGCGGCACGAGCGGCGTGGCGTATCTCAAGAAGGCGCTCGATCTGCGCGCGTTCCCGGAGCTGTGGACGATCCGCACGTCGATGTGAAGCAGGTGCGGTGGAGGCGGCTCAGGACAAGCCGTCGCCGGATGCCTCTCTGACGGCGCTCATGTTCTCCTGCCGCGCGGCGCGCCGTCGCATCGCTTTCCACGCTCTCCACGCGAGCAGCACCCCAACGATGGCGGCGTAGCAGAGCGGCTCGCGGATGTCGGCCTTCACTTGCCAGTAGAAGTGCCAGACGGCAAGGAGCGCAATCGGATAGATCAGCCGATGCAATGCCTGCCAGCGCTTGCCGAGCCGGCGCATCATGCCTTTCGTCGACGTGACGGCAAGCGGCACGAGCAGCAAGAGCGCGATCAGACCGATCGTAATGAATGGCCGCTTGGCGATGTCTTCGAGAATGCCCGGCCAGTACAAGCCTTGATCCAGGACGAGCCACGTCAAGAAGTGCAGCAGCACATAGGCAAAGGCGAACAGGCCGAGCATTCGACGCAGCATCGTAAGCCACGGTGCGCCGAGCCAATCGCGCAGCGGCGTGATCGCAAGCGTCACGACGAGCAATCGCAATCCCCAGAGTCCGAAAGTATCTTGAATCTCTTCGATGGGATTCGCTCCGAGACGAGCGCCGCCGATCCCGAACACGCGCCAGAGGACGGACAGGAGCGGCAACAAGCATGCAATGAAGAGCGCAGGCTTGATGAGGCGACGTACGGTTGTCGGTTTCATGCGCGGAGCGCCGACGGAGCGGCGCGCGTCATGACGCGTCAATAGAAGCGCCGCAGGTCCATGCCGGCGTACAGGCTAGCGACTTCTTTCTCGTAGCCGTTGAACATCAACGTGGGCCGGCGCGATTCGAACAGTCCGCCGCCGATGTGTCGCTCGCGCGCTTGGCTCCAGCGCGGGTGATCCACATTCGGATTGACGTTCGCGTAGAAGCCGTATTCATGCGGCGCCAGGAGATTCCACGTCGTCGGCGGCTGCTCCTCGGTGAAACGGATCTCGACGATCGACTTGATGCCCTTGAAGCCGTACTTCCAGGGCACCACGAGCCGCAACGGCGCACCGTTCTGATTCGGCAGCGTCTTGCCGTACAGGCCGACGGCGAGCAGCGTCAGCGGATGCATCGCTTCGTCGATGCGCAACCCTTCGACATACGGCCACGGCAGCACGCGGCTGCGCTGTCCGGGCATCTCCTGCGGACGCAGCACCGTCTTGAAGGCGACGTACTTGGCGCGCGAGGTCGGCTTGAAACGCTTGAGCACCGCGCCGAGCGGTACGCCCACCCAGGGAATCACCATCGACCACGCTTCGACGCAGCGCATGCGATAGATGCGTTCCTCGAGCGCGTGCGGCTTGAGCAGATCCTCGAGCGCAAACGTGCCGGTGATCTCGGCTTCGCCGGCAATCGTGACCGACCACGGCGTGGTTTTGAACGCGCCGGAGTTGTCCGAGGGGTCCGACTTGTCGGTGCCGAATTCGTAGAAGTTGTTGTACGTCGTGATGTCGTCGTAGCTCGTCGGCGGTTCGTTCGTGCTGAAGCGTTCATGGCGCGCGAATTCGAGCTTGCGCTGTGCGCCGGCGGCGAATGAATGGGGTGCGATCGCAGCGGTACCCACAGCCAAACCGGCTGCGAGGATTTGACGGCGGTTCAAGTACACGTGCTCGGGCGTGATCTCCGATGGCGCGATCGTTGCGCTATCGCCGGGACGAAACCGCTTGATCCACATCGCTGCTCTCCGCTGGACTGCCGACGAGGCACCGGCCTTGTCGCCGTGCTCTCTATGACCGTGCGAGTAGCGGTTTTATCGCACTTGAGTCTGGGCCGCTCAAGCTAATGCATCGAATCCTGCGGCGCGAGCGTCGCACAACAGCATGTGGCAGCGCCTTGCCATGTTTTGCCCCGATTCCGCCCCTGCCAGGCCTGAATGATGGGCGAGCCTTCCTGCGCGGCTCGTCGATGGGGGCGAGCATGCGGCCGTCGCGGCCGAGACTCGACGAGGGAGGAGAACATGCTGCCTGAGGTTGATACCAAGACCATCGGTTTCAAGGCGCTCGTCATCGGGCTCATCGCGGCCGCGCTGCTCGTGCCGCTGCACATGATTCGCGGGCTCGTCTCGGAGCGTGCGACGCTGCGCGAGCATGCGTATCGGCGCATTGCGGACGGTTGGGGTGGTGCGATGCTGGTCGGCGGGCCGATGCTGGTGATCTCGACCGAACGAACGTACCGGGAAACCGGCCGCAGCGAAATCGTGCTCTTGCCGGCACAGCTCGACATCGAAATCGACGTCAGAGTCGAGCCTGAGGCGTTGCGCGTGGGAATCTACGAAGCACCCGTTCATCTGAGCGACGTGCGGGTGCGCGGCCGCTTCGACATTGCCGCGCTCGAAGGCCTCGTCGCGGACGAGTCGCGGAGCTATCTGTGGGAGCGCAGCCGTTTGCTGTTGCCGATGTCGGACGTGCGTACGCTGCGAAAGCTGGAGCGCGCGACGCTGGCCGGAACGGCGCTTGTGTTCGAGCCGTCGAGCACGGAAGTGCTGAACGGTATCGTGGCGCCGGTGAGCTTGAGCGGCGCAATCTCGGCCGAAGAAGCAATGAGCTTCGAGCTGGTCAT
Source organism: uncultured Steroidobacter sp. (assembly GCA_938008435.1). Lineage (GTDB taxonomy): Bacteria > Pseudomonadota > Gammaproteobacteria > Steroidobacterales > Steroidobacteraceae > Steroidobacter. The sequence goes on from CALLKK010000008.1 coordinate 144,344, forward strand.
GACGCTGGCCGGCAGCAAGGAAATTTCCATGCTGCCGTTGGGCAGCGAAACGCACGTGCGACTCAACGCCAATTGGCCGCATCCTGCGTTTCAGGGGGCGTTCTTGCCCGCGGCACGCACCATCACGTCCGATGGTTTCAGCGCCGAATGGCAAGTGCTCAAGCTCAATCGAGGCTTTCCGCAACTGTGGACGGGCGGCGAGGTCGATCGCGCTGCGTTGCTGAGCTCGGCGTTCGGTGTCGCGTTGTACCAGCCGAGCGATGTCTATCTGCGAACCGAGCGGGCGATCAAACACGCGGTATTGTTCATCGCGCTCACGTTTCTCACTTTCTTCGGCTGGGAACAGCTCAGCAAAGTGCGCCTGCATCCGCTGCAGTACTTGCTCGTCGGCGCAGCGCTCTGCACCTTCTATCTGGTGTTGATCGCGCTTTCCGAGCACATCCCGTTTCCGATCGCGTACGGCATCGCCGCAACGGCGTTGGCAGTGCTTGTCGGCGTCTACGTGTCAGGTGCCGTCGCAAGCCGCAGGCTCGGGCTCATCGTGGCGGGTGCGCTCGGCGCGGTGTACGGCCTCATGTACGTGCTCGTCGTCGCCGAGGATTATGCGCTCTTGCTCGGCGCCGTTAGCTTGTTCGCAGCGCTCGCGTCCGTGATGCTCATCACGCGCAGACTGGATTGGTATCGCATCGGCGCGGTCGGGGAGTAGCCAGGTAAGCGAAGTCGGCCATCGTTGGCTCTTATCGACGGCCGATTCGTGGTACAAGAGCGCGATGAAACCCCCCGACGAATCGCGGCGCCTGAGCCTGCGCGAGCAAGTGGAGCTGCTGCTGCCCAACTGGCAGAGCTGGTATCCGTCCTTGTTCGACGCGGCGGCCGATCTCGGCCTGATCCGGGCGCGTGTGTGTGCACCGTCGTCGCTCATGCTGTCGACCCGCCATGCGGAGGTACAGAGCGAGGCGATCCAAGCGTTCAAAGAACAGTGGAGCGTCGAAGACGAGCCCGAGCTGCCGCCCGTGACGCTGCGGATTCACAACAAGACCTATCGCTTGGGCAAGCCCGCGAAGCGTAAGCGCGCCAAGCGTCCGCGCTGAAGCTGCTGCAGGCGTCAGCTACGCTTGCGTGCGGCGAAGGCTGCGAACGCGGCGCGGGCCTCCGCGCTGCGCAGGCGTTCCGAGAATGTCTCCACTTCGCGCGCCATGACGCCGCGGATGAGCGCGGCATCGCGCATGAGTCGTTTGGTCGCGCGCAATGCCTGCGGCGGACGGGCGGCGAGCGCCTGTGCCTGGCGCAAGGCGTGCTCCCGCAATGCATGGCGCGGCACCATCTCATTGGCGAGCCCCAGCTCGACGGCACGTTCGGCATCGAGCGTCTCCCCGAGCGCAAAGAGCGCGAAGGCGCGCGCATGTCCGATTCGCTGCGGCAGCAGGTAGCTCGAGGCTGCTTCGGGCACGAGCGCGAGATTGGCGAAAGGCGCTGTCAGCTGCGCGTCGTCGGCGACATAAACGAGATCGCAATGCAGGAGCAGGGTGGTGCCGATGCCGACCGCAGCGCCCTGCACGGCCGCGATATACGGCACGGTGGCCTCGGCCAGCGCATCGAGAAACGCTCGTACCTTGAGCGTGTTGGGATCGACTGCGCCGCTGGCGACGGCGGCGAATTCGGATAGGTCGTTACCTGCAGAAAAAGCGTCCCCTTCGGCATCGAAGAGGACGACATGGACCTCGGGATCGCTTTCGGCGCGGGCAAGCGCCGAGGCGAGGGTCTCGTACATCGGCCCGTTGAGCGCGTTCTTCTTTTCTGGCCGTGCGAGGGTCAGGTGCAGGATGTGGTCACGGAGTGAGACGGTGACGGCCATGGCGAGCTACCTAAGCGACGCGGCAACGTAGCAACGAGCACGCATGCGGCGCCCGCGTCGCGGGGCGCCGCATGGGGCGCTTGCACAGCACGAACGCCGGCTTGCGTCTCGTCACTACGCGGCGACCTTTCGCTCGGTCGCCGCCAGGCTTACGCCGCCTTGCTCGAGCTCGCCAGCTGACGCAGCACGTAGTGCAGGATGCCGCCGTGCTGGTAGTACTCGCGTTCCTTCGGCGTGTCGATACGTACGCGCGCCTCGAACTTGGTCTGCTTGCCCGTCTCGTCGGTCGCCACGACCGTCACGACCTTCGCTGCGCCGCCGTTCAGACCGATGATCTCGAAGCTCTCCTTGCCGGTAAGGCCCAGGGTCTGCGCGTTCTCGCCTTCCTTGAACATGAGCGGCAGCACGCCCATGCCGATCAAGTTCGAGCGATGGATGCGCTCGAAGGTCTCGGCGATGACGGCCTTCACGCCGAGCAGCATCGTGCCCTTGGCCGCCCAGTCGCGCGAGGAGCCGGTGCCGTATTCCTTGCCCGCGAGAATGATGAGCGGCGTGCCTTCCTGCTTATAGCGCATGGCGGCATCGTAAATGCTCATCTGCTCGCCGCTCGGGATGTGAATCGTCACACCGCCCTCGGTGCCGGGCGCGAGCAGGTTGCGCAGGCGAATGTTCGCGAACGTGCCGCGCATCATGACTTCATGATTGCCGCGCCGCGAGCCGTAGGAGTTGAAGTCGAACGGCTGCACGCCGAGCGACATGAGGTACTTCGCTGCCGGGCTCGTCTTCGAGATGTTGCCCGCAGGCGAGATGTGGTCCGTCGTGACGGAGTCGCCAAGCAGCGCGAGCACGCGCGCATTGCGAATGTCGGAGACGGGCGCGGGCTTCATCGTGATGCCTTCGAAGTACGGCGGGTTCTTCACGTAGGTCGACTTCTCGTCCCACGAGTAGAGCTTGCCGCTCGGTACGTTGATCGCGTTCCAGTTCTCGTCGCCCGAGAACACGCCCGAGTAGCTCTTCTTGAACATCTCGGCATCGACGGCGCCGGCGATGACCTGCTGAATCTCCGCAGGCGACGGCCAGATGTCCTTGAGGTAGACGGGCTTGCCGTCGCTGCCGACGCCGAGCGGCTCGCTCGTCAGATCGATGTCGAGCGTGCCGGCGAGCGCATACGCCACGACGAGCGGCGGCGAGGCGAGGAAGTTCATCTTCACTTCCGGATGCACACGGCCTTCGAAGTTGCGGTTGCCGGAGAGCACCGAGCAGGCGACGACGTCGCCGTTGCGCACGGCTTCGGAGATCTCGGGCAGGAGCGGACCGGAGTTACCGATACACGTGGTGCAGCCGTAGCCGACCGTGTAGAAGCCCACGGCTTCCAGATCCTCGGTCAGACCGGCCTTGTTGAGATAGTCGGTCACGACGCGTGAGCCGGGGGCAAGGCTCGTCTTCACCCACGGCTTGGCCTTGAGGCCGCGCTGACGCGCATTGCGCGCGAGCAGGCCCGCGCCGATGAGCACGGCCGGATTGGAGGTGTTGGTGCAGCTCGTGATCGCGGCGATGAGCACGGCGCCGTCCTTCACCTCGAACGTCTCGCCTTGCACTGTGGCCGTGGCCGCACCCGTCGCGCTCGGGTTCTTCTGAGCGCGCTCCTCGGCCATCTTCTTGTGGTTCGTCTGATAGGTCTGCTTCGCCGTGCGCAGCGGCACGCGATCCTGCGGGCGCTTCGGACCGGCGAGCGAAGGCTCGACGGTGCTGAGGTCGAGCTCGAGCACGTCGGTGTAGTCGGCTTGCGGCTGGCCGTTCTCGCGCCACAGGCCCTGATGCTGCGCATAGGCCTTCACGAGCGCGATCTGCTCGGCCGTGCGGCCCGTGAGCTCGAGGTAACGCAGCGTCTCGTCGTCGATCGGGAAGATGGCGCAGGTGCTGCCGAACTCGGGCGACATGTTGCTGATCGTGGCGCGATCGGCGAGCGGCAGATTCGCAAGGCCGTCGCCGAAGAACTCGACGAACTTGTCGACGACGCCGCGCTTTCTCAGCATCTCGGTGACGGTGAGCACCAGGTCGGTCGCGGTGGCGCCCGGCGGCAGGCTGCCCGTGAGCTTGAAGCCGATGACGTGCGGAATCAGCATCGTGACCGGCTGGCCGAGCATCGCCGCTTCCGCTTCGATGCCGCCGACGCCCCAGCCGAGCACGCCGAGGCCGTTGACCATCGTCGTGTGCGAGTCGGTGCCGACGAGCGTGTCCGGATACGCCCAGCGCGCGCCGTCCTTCTCGACGTCGAAGACGACGCGAGCGAGATACTCGATGTTCACCTGGTGCACGATACCGGTGTTCGGCGGCACCACTTTGAAATTGCGGAACGCGCTCTGGCCCCATCGCAGGAATGCATAGCGCTCGGCATTGCGCTGGAACTCGATGGCGGTGTTCTTGAGCAGCGCTTCGCGGCTGCCGTAGGTATCGACTTGGACCGAGTGGTCGATGACGAGCTCGGCCGGCGACAGCGGGTTGATCTCGTCGGGATTGCCGCCGAGCTTCACCATCGCTTCGCGCATCGCCGCAAGATCGACGACGGCGGGCACGCCGGTGAAGTCCTGCATGATCACGCGGCTCGGCGTGAACGAGATTTCGTAAGACGGAGTCGCCTTCGGATCCCAATTGAGCAGCGCTTCGATGTCGTCGCGCGTGACGTTGACGCCATCCTCGTAGCGCAACAGGTTCTCGAGGAGGATCTTGAGCGAATAGGGCAGCCGCGCGACGTTCTTGTCCTTGAGCGCGGTCAGACTGGCGATTTGGTATTGCGTGTTGCCGACAGCGAGCGTCCTGCGCGCCTGGAACGAATCTTTCATGCGTCCTCCGAGGGAGTTAAAGGCGGGTCCGCCGCGAGCGAGCGAAACCATGTTCAAAGCCCGGGAATTATAGCGGCTCGGGACACTCGCGGCATGCCGCCGTGCAGTGTTGTCAATCTTTCATCGGACGCGTAACGCCGCTTCGTCTAGCGCGTAGTTTCGATTACGCCGCCGCCGAGACAGACATCGCCTTGGTAGAAGACGACATATTGCCCGGGCGTGACGGCGCGCTGCGGCTCGTCGAAACGGACCTCGCAGGTGCCATCCGGTGCGCAATGCACCTCGGCCGCTTGATCGGGCTGGCGATAGCGCACCTTCGCCGTGCAGCGAAACGTCGTGCTCGGCGGGTGGCCAGCGATCCAGCTGAGCTGCGCAGCGGTGAGCGTACGGCGAAACAGCGCCGGATGATCGTGGCCCTGCACGACGATCAGGACATTGCGTGCGAGATCCTTGTCGGCGACGTACCAGGGCGCGTCGCTCGCATCCGCACGCCCGCCGATCTGCAGTCCTTGGCGCTGCCCGAGCGTGTAGTACATGAGCCCGCGATGCGTGCCGACGCGTTTGCCGTCGAGCGTTTCGATCGCGCCAGGCTGCGCGGGCAGATAGCGCTCGAGGAATTCAGCGAACGGACGCTCGCCGATGAAACAGATTCCGGTGCTGTCCTTCTTGTCGAAAACCGGCAGCAGCAGCTCGCGCGCCTTGGCGCGGACTTCGCTCTTGTGGAGCCCGCCGATCGGAAAGAGCGTGCGCGCGAGCGCATCGGCCGGCATGGCGTGCAGGAAGTAGCTCTGATCCTTGTTGGGATCGATCCCGCGCAGCAAGCGCACTTCAGGTGCGTGCTCGACGCGGGCGTAGTGTCCCGTCGCCACCCATTCGGCGCCGAGCCGCCGTGCGTAATCGAAGCACACGCCGAACTTGATCTCGCGATTGCAGAGCACGTCCGGATTGGGCGTGCGGCCGGCGCGATATTCGGCCAGGAAATATTCGAACACGCGCTCGCGATATTCGCCGGCGAAGCTGACCTTGTGCAGGGGAATGCCAAGCTGATCGCAGACGCGGCGGGCATCTTGGAAATCCTCTGCGGCCGTGCAATAGCCGTCCTCATCCTCGTCCCAATTGCTCATGAAGAGCCCTTGGACTTCGTAGCCTTGCTGCAGGAGGAGCCACGCGGCGACGGACGAGTCGACGCCGCCGGACATGCCAACGATGACGAGAGGAGCGGACATGGAAGGATTGTGGCACGGACGCGCGCCGACTTGCGCGCGTCGCAGACGTTACGCGTGCTGCGAGCTCACAGACGGGCGGCGGTGGCGGCGAAGCGCAGCGTCTCGGTGCTCGAGGTTGCGTTCACCTGGTAGCCAACGTGCTGAATCGCCGACAAGGGAAAGCGCTGGCCGGCAAGATAATCGTCGATACAGCGCAGCACCATCGGGCTGCGCAGGCGCGGCGTAGCGCGCTCGATCTCGGCGCGCGTCATCCACACGGCCCGCTCGATGCCATGATCGAGCGCCCGCATGGGATCGTGATCGCGCACCTGGCCGCAGATCGCAAAGCGCAGGAAGCTGCGATTGCGTTCGGGTTGTTCCCACAGATAGACACCGACGAGCGCCTCGGGCTCGAACGTCCATGCGGTTTCTTCCAGCGTCTCGCGCACGACCGCATCGAGGATGCGTTCGGCGCGTTCGACGTGCCCGGCAGGCTGATTGAAGACCAAGCGGTTGCTGGCGCGCTCCTCCACCAGGAGAAACGCGCCGTCACGCTCCACGATGGCCGCAACCGTAAGATCGGGTCGGACTGTCATAATGCGGCAGTATAGCGCCCGACCTCGCCGCGATTCGTGAACTTTCTCGCTTAAATTGTGCTCGTTTCGTGCGCTTCGTCAGATTTTTTCCGCCAACTTGACGGCTGCGCCGATGTAGGTGGCCGGCGTCAGCTCAAGCAGCGCCTGCTTGGCCGGCTCGGGCAGGTCCAACCGCGCGATGAAGGCGCGCAAGCTCTCCTTGGTGACGCGTTGGCCGCGGGTGAGCTCCTTGAGCTGTTCGTACGCATTCTCGACCCCGTAGCGACGCATGACGGTCTGAATCGGCTCGGCGAGCAGCTCCCAATTGGCATCGAGATCTTCGGCAAGGCGCGCCGGGTCGACATCCACGCGCTCGAGCCCGCGCTCGATCGAGCGCCACGCAATGAGTCCGTAGCCGACGGCCACGCCGACATTGCGCAGCACCGTCGAATCCGTGAGATCGCGTTGCCAGCGCGAGACAGGCAGCTTGTCGGCGAGGAACCGCAGCAACGCATTCGCAAGGCCGAGGTTGCCTTCGGCGTTCTCGAAGTCGATCGGGTTGACCTTGTGCGGCATGGTCGAGGAGCCGACTTCGCCCGCGATGGTGCGCTGACGGAAGTAACCGAGCGAGATGTAGCCCCACATGTCGCGGCACAGATCGATGAGCACGGTGTTCACGCGCGCAAGCGCATCGAAGAATTCCGCCATCCAATCGTGCGGCTCGATCTGCGTCGTGTAAGGATTCCATTGCAGCCCGAGCGATTGCACGAAGCGTTCGGCGAGCTTGAGCCAATCGACGTTCGGATATGCCGCCAGATGCGCATTGAAGTTGCCGACCGCGCCGTTGATCTTGCCGCAGATCGGCACGGCAGCGAATTTCGTGCGCTGCTCGGACAGACGATACGTGAAGTTGGCGATTTCCTTGCCCATGGTCGTGGGCGTCGCCGGTTGGCCGTGCGTGCGCGACATCATCGGCAAGGAGGCCGTTGCATGCGCGAGCGCACGCAAGCGCGTGATGAGCGCGTCGAGCCGCGGGAGCAGCACCTGATCGCGCGCTTCGCGCAGCATAAGCGCATAGCTCAGATTGTTGATGTCTTCAGAGGTGCAGGCGAAATGCACGAACTCGCGCTTGCCGCGCCAGGCCGGCACTTGATCGAGGCGGCTCTTGACGAAGTACTCGACCGCCTTCACGTCGTGATTGGTCTCCCGTTCGATGCGTTTGACTTCCATCGCATCCGCTTCGGTGAGCTCGGCAGCGAGCGCATCGAGGACGGTGAGCGCAGCCGGCGGGATGCCGCGCAGCTCCTCGATGCCCGGCTCGGCGACCAAGGCTTTGAGCCAGAGCGCTTCGACGCGCACGCGCTGACGGATGAGGCCGCGCTCGCTGAACAGAGGGCGCAGCTCTGCGGCCTTGTCGGCGTAGCGTCCGTCGATGGGAGAAATGGCATTCAGTGGTGCAGTCACAGGGGTGGACTCTCGAGCTTTGCAGATAGCGGATCGCGGATAGCGGATGGGCCGATCGTGTACAGCGGCGCCGGTCGCCGATTGCCGGCCGCTTCCGGCCAGCGCAGGATTGTAGAATCAAACCGTCGGTTCTTCGACGCTCTCGTAAAGGGACGGGCACAGCCGTGACGGCCAACGATTATCGCATCGAGCGTGACAGCCTGGGTGAGCTCAAGGTCCCTGCAGAGGCATTGTGGGGCGCCCAGACGCAACGCGCGGTCCAGAACTTCCCATTGAGCGGCCTGAAGATGCCGCGCGCATTCATCCGGGCGCTCGGGCTCGTCAAATGGGCGGCGGCGACCGCGAACGCCGAGCTCGCGCTGCTCGATGCCAAGCGTGCCGCAGCCATTCAGCAGGCGGCGCTCGAAGTGGCCGATGGTCGGCACGACGCCCATTTCCCCGTCGATGTCTTCCAGACCGGCTCGGGCACGAGCAGCAACATGAACGCCAACGAGGTCATTGCGCGGCTCGCCTCGCAGTACGGCGGCGTCGCCGTGCACCCGAACGACCACGTGAACATGGGGCAGAGCTCGAACGACGTCATCCCGACGGCGATTCACGTGAGCGCATTGCTGCTCGTCGAGCAACGGCTGCTGCCGGCGCTTGCGCACTTGAGCGAGACGATCGCGCGGCGCATCGACGAAGTCGGCCGCATCGTCAAGACCGGTCGTACGCACCTGATGGATGCCATGCCGGTCACGTTCGGTCAGGAGCTGAGCGGCTGGCGCAGTCAGATCGACAACGGCGCGGCACGCATCAGGGATTCGCGCGTGCGCTTGCAGTCGATCGCGCTCGGCGGGACGGCGGTCGGTACCGGCATCAATGCGCATCCTGAGTTTGCGGCGCGCGCCGCGCGTCATTTGAGCGCCAAGAGTGGTATCGAGCTGCAGCCGAGCTCGAACTATTTCGAAGCGCTGTCCTCGCAAGATGCCGCCGTCGAGCTGTCCGGGCAGCTGCGCACCCTGGCCGTGTCGCTCATGAAGATCGCGAACGACCTGCGCTGGATGAACAGCGGGCCGCTTGCCGGTCTGGGCGAGATTGCATTGCCAGCGCTGCAGCCCGGCAGCAGCATCATGCCCGGCAAGGTCAATCCGGTTGTTCCAGAAGCGGTGGCGATGATTGCCGCGCACGTGATGGGCAACGATGCAGCCATCGCGATCGCAGGCCAGTCCGGCAATTTCCAGTTGAACGTGATGTTGCCGCTCGTTGCCTACAACTTGCTTCAGAGCATCGAGCTGCTCGCGAACGGCGCGCGCGTGCTTGCCGAGTCGGCGATCGCCGGTTTCACCGTGAACGAAGCGCGTATCAATGCGGCGCTCGAACGCAATCCGATTCTGATCACGGCGTTGAATCCGATCATCGGCTACGAGCAAGGCGCGCGCATCGCCAAGCAGGCGTATGCCGAAGGCCGGCCCATTCGCGATGTCGCGGCCGAGCAGACGAATGTGCCGCGCGCCGAGCTCGATCGACTGCTCGATCCGCGCGAGCTCACCAAAGGAGGCGGTTCTGTCGGTGGCGGCGGTTGATCCGGTGTTGCCGCTCGACGATGCGGCGAAGCTCCGTGCGCTGATCTTCGAGCGATTGCACGGCACGGCGCCACACGACGATTTCGAAAGCGCGGTGCGCGCATCGGCGGTCAACGCGCTCGTGCGGCAGCATCTGACCCGCGCGCCTGTTGCAGCAGCCGTGCTCGTCCCGATCGTCGACCGCGAGCGGGAGCTGACGGTGCTCCTGACGCGGCGCGCGTCGCATCTGCGGCATCACGCGGGTCAGATCAGCTTTCCGGGTGGACGCATCGAGCCGACGGATGAGGGGCCGTCGGCCGCCGCATTGCGCGAGGCGCGCGAGGAAATCGGGCTTCCGCCCGAGCATGTCACGCTCGTGGGTTATCTCACCCCGCAGCTCGTCACGAGCGGCTTTTGGGTCACGCCGGTCGTGGGGCTCGTGCGTCCGGCGTTCGATTTGCGGCTCGATGCGAGCGAGGTCGAGACGACGTTCGAAGTGCCGCTCGCGTATGTGCTCGATCCGGCCAATCATCGTGCGCGCGAGCGTACGATCGGCACGACCTCGATCAAGATCTACGAGATTCCATTCGGTGCGTACAACATCTGGGGCGCGACGGCCGCCATGTTGATGGCGTTGTATCGAGCGCTGCGCGGCGAGACGGTAGACTGTCGGCCGTAAGTCCAAAGGCGAGCGTTCGACGCGCCGCCCACATAGCCGAGCTTCACATGCCTGTTTCTCGACTGCTGCACATCATGGCGCGCCTGCGCGATCCGAACGGCGGTTGTCCGTGGGATCTCGAGCAGACGTTCAAGACCATCGCGCCCTATACGATCGAGGAAGCCTACGAAGTGGCCGATGCGATCGAGCGCGACGACATGGACGACCTGCGCGATGAGCTAGGCGATCTGCTCTTTCAGGTCGTCTTTCATTCGCAGATGGCGCAGGAGCGCGGCGCCTTCGGGTTCGAGGATGTCGTCAACGCAATCTGCGACAAGATGGAGCGCAGACATCCTCATGTGTTCGGCGATGCGCGGGTCGACGATGCTGCCGCGCAGACGATCGCGTGGGAAGAGCAGAAGCGGCGTGAACGCGCGCAGCGTACGAAGAGCGTGCTCGACGATGTGCCGCTGGCATTGCCGGCGCTCACGCGCGCGACCAAGCTCGGCAAGCGCGCAGCGCAAGTCGGCTTCGAGTGGCCCGACACGCAAGGTGCGCTCGACAAGCTGACCGAGGAGCTCGAGGAGCTGCGTGCGGAGCTGGCCGGTGCGCCCGATCAGGCGAAGATCTCGAACGAGGTCGGCGATGTGTTGTTCAGTCTCGTCAACGTGTGCCGCTACCTGAAGATCGATCCCGAGACGGCATTGCGCGACGCCAACGCCAAGTTCGAACGCCGTTTCCGTTACGTCGAGCAGCGCCTGGCGGAGCAGGGGCTTTCGCCGGAACAGGCGACGCTCGAACAGATGGATGCCTTGTGGGAGGAGGGCAAGGCCCAAGGCCGGTGAAAGGCGAGCGAAGCGATGCGTGCGGCACGCGCGTCGCGCCCGATTTCAATTCAGTTTCCATTCAGAGCCTCAAACCTACAGTGCCCCCCAAGGTCGGCGACTGGGAGCCGACTTGGGAGAGAAGAACATGCGTAGCCGCAGCTGGTTGATCGTGTTGGGTGTGCTGGGAACGGCAGCAACGGCGTCGGCGGCGCCGCCTCGGCCCGCGCCTCACCATCATCACGGCGGTCCGGCGCATACGCAGTACGAGTATGCGCGCGTCGTCGACGTCGATCCGATCGTGCGTCAGGTGCGTGTGGAGACGCCGCGGCGCGAGTGCTGGGACGAGACGCGCTACGTGGCCTCGCGCCCACACATTTCGGATCCTGAAGTCGGCGGCCGTACCTTGCTGGGAGCGGCGATCGGTGGCGTGATCGGTCATCAGTTCGGCAGCGGCCGCGGTCGGGATGCCGCGACGGTGGCGGGTGCGTTGATCGGCGCGAGCGTCGGCTACGACAGCGCGGCGAAGCGTCAGGCGGGCGGCTACGAAGAGGTCGTGGAACGCTGCGACGTGCGCGTCGAGCATACGTATCACGAGCGCATCGAGGGCTATCGGGTCACTTACGAGTACAACGGCCGCCGCTACACGACGCAGTTGCCGTACGACCCGGGCGACCGCATCCGCGTGCGCGTGGCGGTGGCGCCTGCGCCGTAAACGAGATTGGCGGCGGGCGTGATCTGGCGACCCGCGGCCAGTACACTAGACACAGTGCGAACGGACACCGGCTTCTGTGAAGCAGCCGGTGTTCGTTTTGAGGGGATTGGATTTCCTGGAGCGTGCGCCTGGCGGTGCAGCGTCCTGGACCGCAGATCCGACCTCTCGCGCATCTCGGACGAGCATTGCAAAGACGAGACAACGACGTGCACGGCACGTGGAGACGAGTTCTAGCAGACATGCGTAATTGGCGACCTTCGTTGCTGCTCGTCGTCCTGTTGTCCGTCTTGGGTCAGACAGTTCATGTGACCGTCGAAGCGCAGGAGCTCATCGACCGTCGTTCTCAGCAGCGTCGCGAGCAGCGTGCCGGAGATGCGGTCTCGCTGGATGAAGCGGTGCGCATGGCGCAGAGCCGTTACCGCGCCAAGGCGGTGCGGGCGGAAACCGTGATGCAGGGAGGTCGCCGCATTCACCAGATTCGCCTGTTGAGTCCCGAAGGCAGGGTCTGGATGGTGCGCGTGGATGCGCAGACGGGCCAGATGTACTGAACGCCGCTGCGCGTAGTCGCTGAGCGCTCGTGCGAGCGCCCCTGCGGCGCACTTGTCGATCGTTAACCGTTGGCCGGAACATGCGCGTACTCATCGTCGAAGACGAAACAGCCCTACGGGAGTCCTTGGCGCAGCAGCTGAAGGAGGCGGGCTTCACCGTCGATGCTGCCGCCGACGGCGAGGAGGGGCTGTATTGCGGGCGCGAGTTCGCGCTCGATATCGCCATCATCGATCTTGGCCTGCCGAAGCTGCCGGGGCTCGAGCTCATCAAGAAGCTGCGCGCCGAGCGCAAGACCTATCCGATCCTGATCCTGACGGCCCGCGATCGCTGGCAAGACAAGGTCGAGGGATTACAGGCGGGCGCGGACGATTACGTCGCCAAGCCGTTTCACTTCCAGGAGCTGCTGGCGCGCATGCAAGCGCTGCTCAGGCGCTCGGGCGGCTGGGCTCAGCCGGTTCTGCGCTGCGGCCCGGTGGCACTCGATCCGCGCACTCAAGAAGTCACCGTCAACGAACAGAAGGTCGAGCTCACCGGATTCGAGTACCGCATCCTCGAGTATCTGATGCACCGCGCCGGCGAGGTCATCTCGAAGGCCGAGCTCACCGAGCGGCTCTATGCCCAGGACTTCGATCGCGACAGCAATACGATCGAAGTCTTCATCGGGCGTCTGCGCCGCAAGCTCGACCCCGACGATACGATCAAGCCGATCGAGACCTTGCGCGGCCGCGGGTATCGGTTCGCGTTGGCGCGCGAGGGCCAGGAGCAAAACAGCTGAGCGCACGGCTCGAGCATCGGATGCAGCGTGCGCACAGCAGCCCGTACCACATAGCGGTCGCGTTCCGCGCCCGATCGGCCGACTAGCATCATGGCCCCTCGCTCGTTAAGCGCACGACTGCTGCTGTCTGCCAGCCTGCTCCTGATCCTGTTCTTCGGGATCACGGTCGCGGCGCTCGATGCCGTCTTTCGCAACTTGAGCGAGCAGACGATGCGCGATCGGCTCGAAGGCCAGCTGCTCGCGTTGATCGTGGCCTCCGAAGAAGTGGAAGGCGGCTGGCTGCAGCCTGCCGCCGAGAAGACCGAAGAGCGGCTCAAGAATCCAGGCTCGGGGCTGTATGGCGAGATCCTGCGCGGCGACGGCTATCCGAGCTGGCGCTCGAACTCCTTGAGCGGCACGGGTCTCGAGTTCAAGACAAATCTGCGCTCCGGCGAGCGCGTCTACGTGGAGCTTCGACGTGCCGACGGCGCGCCGGTGCGGGCGCTGAGCCGCGCCATCGAGTGGCAGTTCGAAGACGGCGTGACGCGTACGTTCGTCTTCAGCGTCGCAGAAGATCTCGACCCATATTACCGCTCGCTCGCGACCTTCCGCGGTCGTCTGTTCGGCTGGTTCGGTTTCTTGATGTTGCTGCTGCTCGGTTCGTTGGCTGCGCTGCTGCAACGCATGCTCGCACCGTTGCGACGAGTCGAGCGCGAGATCACCGCGATCGAAACGGGCGAGCTCACCGAGCTCGGCAGCGGCTATCCGCGCGAGTTGCTCGGGATCACCGCGAACCTCAATGCGTTGTTGCGCAGCGAGCGCGAACGGCTGGCCCGCTATCGCAACACGCTCGGCAATCTCGCGCACAGCCTCAAGACGCCGCTGGCCGTGATGCGCAACCTGCTCGGCAGTTCGCAGGCAAAGGAGCTCCCGATCGCGGCGCAGCTCGACGAGCAGGTCGCGCGCATGGACGAGCTCGTGAAGTATCAACTCAAGCGTGCAGCCGTCGCCGGCGGCACCGGTCTCGGTTCGGCTCCCGTGAGCGTGCGCGAGAGCTTGGAGTCGCTGCGCGGGGCGTTGCTCAAGGTCTATGCGGAGCGGCGGATCGAGTGCGAGCTCGACATCGAAGAGGGATGTGCGTTCTACGGCGATCGCGAGGATCTTACCGAGATCGCGGGCAACGTGCTCGACAACGCGTTCAAGTGGGCGCGCTCGCGCATTCGCGTCGAGGGACGGCGCGTGAGCGCACCGCATGCGCGGCGCGATGGCTTGAAGCTCATCTTCGACGACGACGGGCCTGGCGTGCCGCCCGAGCAGCGTACGCACGTCCTTGCACGCGGCGCACGCCTCGATGAGCGCGTCAGCGGTCAAGGCATCGGGTTGTCGGTCGTGTGCGAGCTCGTCGCGGCGAGCGGCGGCACTGTGTCGATACACGACTCGGCGTGGGGCGGTGCGCGCGTGGAAGTACTGTTGCCGCCGACTTAGACTGTAGACTGTACGCAGTGGCGGCGCGCTCGAAGGCGCGCCGTTTTGCTTGCCGAGCACGCAACGCTGGCTGTTCTCTTCTCGAGCCCAGCGCACATAGCCCAGAGCCCGAACTCAAGTGTCCAGCGCCCAGCACCCGACATCCAGCGCGTACGCGCCGCTCCTTGCGCTGCGCGAGCGCCTGCAGCACACGCGACTCGTCGATCGGCCGCGCTTGGCGCGCGCGCTCGATCGGCTGTTTGCGCGCAAGGCAGCAGGCGGCGATTTCGACAAGGCGGTGGCGCAGCTGCGTGAGGCGATCGAGCAATCGAGTGCGCACGTGGAACGCTTGCGCGCTCAGCCGCTCAAGCTGGCGCTCGATCCGGCGTTGCCGATTTGCGCGCACGCCGACGAAATCGCAGCGGCGCTTGCGCGGCACCAAGTGACGATCGTGTGCGGCGCCACCGGCTCGGGTAAGACGACGCAGCTGCCGAGGATTTGCCTCGCCGCAGGGCGCGGCGCATTCGGGCTGATCGGTCACACGCAGCCGCGCCGGATCGCGGCCCGCGCCATCGCGCAGCGCCTGGCGCAGGAGCTTGGCACCACGATCGGCGCAGCGGTCGGCTATCAGGTGCGCTTCAACGAACGCGTCGGTCCCGATACGCGCGTCAAGCTCATGACCGACGGCATCCTGCTGCGCGAGCTGCAGCACGATCGGCACTATCGGCGCTACGACACGATCATCATCGACGAGGCGCACGAGCGCAGCCTCAACATCGACTTCCTGCTCGGAGTGCTGAAGCGCATCCTGCGCGAACGCGCGGATCTGCGCGTCATCATCACTTCGGCAACGATCGATCCGCAGCGCTTCGCGGATTTCTTCGGGGGCGCACCGATCATCGAGGTCTCGGGACGCAGCTACCCGGTCGAAGTGCGGTATCGGCCGTTGGCAGGCGAAGATGAGGACGACGAAGAGCTCACGCTGCCCGAGGGTATCGTCGCAGCCGTGCGCGAGCTCGACGAGACCGCGCGCGATGACGTGCTCGTGTTCCTGCCCGGAGAGAAACAGATCCGCGACGCAGCCGAAGCGCTCAACCGCGCGCGCCTCATGAACACCGAGGTGCTGCCGCTCTATGCGCGTCTGTCGACACGCGATCAGGAGCGCATCTTCGAGAAGCATCACGCGCGGCGCATCGTGCTCGCCACCAACGTGGCGGAGACCTCGCTCACCGTGCCTGGTATCCGGCACGTCGTCGACTCGGGGCTCGCACGCATCAGCCGCTACAGCCCGCGCGGCAAGGTACAGCGCCTGCCGATCGAGAAGATCTCGCAAGCGAGCGCCGATCAACGCAAGGGACGCGCCGGGCGCGAGCGCGACGGTATCTGTATCCGGCTCTATGCGGAGGACGACTTTTTGGCGCGGCCGGCGTTCACGCCGCCGGAGGTGCTGCGGACGAATCTCGCGAGCGTGATACTGCAGATGGCGGCGCTCGAGCTCGGCGATCCGGAGAGCTTTCCGTTCGTCGATCCGCCCGATACACGCCTCATCAACGACGGCTACCGACTGCTGCAGGAGCTGAAAGCCGTCGATGCGAATCGCAATGTGACGGCGCTCGGGCGTCAGCTGGCGGCGTTGCCGATCGATCCGCGGCTGGCGCGCATGCTGCACGCGGCCGGGCATCACGGGTGTTTGACCGAGATGCTGGTGATCGCAGCGTTCCTCGGGGCGCAGGATCCGCGCGAGCGGCCGAGCGACGCGCAGCAGCAGGCCGATACGCAGCACGCGACGTTCGCAGATCCGCGCTCGGATTTCGTCGCAGTGCTCAATCTATGGAATGCATTTCAGGAGCGCAGCGCCGCGCTGAGCGGCAATCAGCTGCGCAAATGGTGCCGCGAGCATTTCCTGTCGTTCATGCGCATGCGCGAATGGCAGGAGCTGCACCGTCAGCTCGATGAGATCGCGCAGGAGCTCAAACTCAAGCGCAACACGGTGCCGGCGACCTACGCCGATCTGCACCAAGCCATCCTGACGGGCTTCCTGGGCAACATCGGCACGCTCGACGAGCGCCGCGAGTACGAGGGCGCGCGCGGCATGCGTTTCGTGATTGCGCCGGGCACGCCGCTCGCTACGAAGCCGCCCAAGTGGGTAGTGGCCGCAAGCTTGATGGAAACCACGCGGCTCTATGCGCGCATGGTGGCGGCGGTCGAGCCGCAGTGGATCGAGGCGGCGGGCGCCCACTTGCTCAAGCGCTCGTACGCCGAGCCGCACTGGGTCGAGCAACGCGGCTTCGTGGCTGCGTACGAATCGACGTCGTTGTACGGCTTGACGCTGTCGTCGCGGCGACGCGTGAACTATGGCAGCGTCGCGCCGGGCGAGGCGCGCGAGATCTTCGTGCGCGAGGCGCTCGTCATGGGCCGCACACGCTTGCGCGCTGAGTTCCTCGAACACAATCGCGCGCTGCGCCGAAGCATCGAGCAGCTCGAAGCCAAGATCCGTCGCCGCGACATCCTGGTCGATGAGCAGGCGATGGTGGATTTCTACCTCGAACGCTTGCCCGAGCACGTGCACTCGATCGCGGCGCTCGAGCGCTGGCTCAAAGACACCGCGCGTGCGGCGCCGGGCGCGCGTCCGTTGCACGCATCGTTACAGGATTGGATGCGGCGCGATGTGCCGGAGGTGACCAGCGATTCGCATCCAGACGAGTGGGTCGTCTCGGGCAACAAGTTGCCGCTCGAATATCGCTTCGAGCCGGGCACGGAAGCGGATGGAATCACCATGACGATTCCGCTGCCGTTGCTCAACGAAGTGGACGCTGCACGACTGTCCTGGTTGATACCTGGCTGGCGGCTCGAGCTCATTACCGAGCTACTGCGCGGTCTGCCCAAGCACATCCGCAAGCTCTTCGTGCCGGTGCCGGAGCATGCGGCACGCGCGTTGCGCGAGCTCGACGAGAGCAAGAGCCTGTATGCCGCGATGGCGGAGTGGATCGTGCGCACGAGTGGTGTCGTCGTGCGCGAGGAAGAGCTTGCTGGCGTTGCGCTGCCGGATCACCTCCGGTTCAATCTGCGCGTCGTCGACGTCAACGGCAAGACGCTGGCGCAAGCGCGCGATCTGCAGGCGCTCAAGCGCGCATTGCGCGGGCACGAGCTGCGCGCGAGCGTGCGCGCCAAGGCGCAAGCGCATCGCACGTGGGATTTCGGCGCGCTGCCCGTGGAGCGAACCGTCGAACGGCGCGGCTTACGCTTCACCGTCTATCCCACGCTGCGCGATCGCGGCGACAGCGTCGAAATCGTCGAAGCACGCAGTCTCGTCGAAGCCGAGACGCTCCTGCGCGCAGGCGTGCTGCGGCTGGCGGTGCTCGCGTTGGCGGAGCAGTTCAAGTACGCGCGCAAGCGGTTTGCGGATCATCGCGAGCTTATTCTCTTGAGCAGTGGCATCGAGCTCGCGCGGCCGTTGCCGGATGGGCTTGCGCTCAAGTGCTTCGAGGAGACCTTCCTTGCAGAGGGCGCGATGCTGCCGCGGGATGCGGAGCAGTTTGCGCGCCTGCTCGATACGCACCGAGGTCGTTTCGGCGAGGTCGTCGATCGCGTGCTGGCGCATACGCTCAAGACGCTGGGCGAGCTGCGTACTGCACGGCAGAAGCTGGCTGCATTGAATGGGGATGCGTTCAAGGCGGTGCGCGAGCATGTCGGCGCTCATCTGCGCTCCCTCGTGCCGGAGGATTTTCCGACAGGCGTGCCGTCGGCGTTGTGGCCGCACTTGCCCCGTTACCTGCGTGCCGTGACGCGGCGTCTGGAAAAAGTGCCCGGCAATCTGCGGCGCGATGCCGAGCTCGCGGCGCGCGTTGCTCCGGGCGTGCGTGCGTATGCAGCGCTGGCTGCAGCGGCGGATCCGAACGTGCCGCATCCCGAGCTCGATCGTTTGCGTTGGATGATCGAAGAGCTGCGCGTCTCCGTCTTTGCGCAGGATCTGGGCACGGCGCTGCCTGTTTCCGAGAAGCGGGTGGCGGAGCAGGTGGAGAAGGCGAAAGCAGGGCTGTAGCAGCGCGGGTATCGCGCACGCATCTCAGCGACGCGTGCGTCCGATGTCGAACTCGATGCCTTGCGCCAGCGGCAGGGTGCTGCCCCAATTGATCGTATTGGTCTGACGACGCATGTAGGCCCTCCAGCAATCCGAGCCTGCCTCGCGGCCGCCACCCGTATCCTTTTCGCCGCCGAACGCACCGCCGATTTCGGCGCCCGAGGTCCCGATGTTGACGTTGGCAATGCCGCAGTCGCTGCCGACGGCGGAAAGAAACAGCTCGGCGTGCTGCAGCCGATCGGTGAAGATGGCCGAAGAAAGGCCGTGCGCGGCGGCGTTCTGTTGCTCGATCGCCTGCTCGAGCGAATCGACTTCGATGAAATAGAGAATCGGGGCGAATGTCTCCGTCTGCACGACCGGCCAGTCGTTGCGTGCGCGAATGATCGTCGGTTCGACGAACGGCCCGGGCGGGCGCGGCTTGCCGCCGTAAATCACTTCTCCGCCGGCCTGCTCCGCGGCCTCGATCGCGGCGAGGTAGCGCTCCACCGCCTGCTCATCGATGAGCGGACCCATGAGCGTCGTGGGCGCCAGCGGATCGCCGATGACGACTTGCGCGTAGGCATCGACCAAGCGGAGCTCGAGCTCGGCCGCCCGTGAGCGGTGCACGAAGAGCCGGCGGATGCTCGTACAGCGTTGCCCGGCCGTGCCGACCGCACCGAAGACGATCGCGGGTACCGCAAGATCCAGATTCGCGTACTCGTCGACGATGACGGCATTGTTGCCGCCGAGCTCGAGCAAGCTCTTGCCGAGACGCGCGGCGACTTTCTGCGCGACGCGACGGCCGACGCTCGTCGAGCCGGTAAAGGAGACGAGCGCGACGCGCCGATCGTCGACGAAGCGCTCGGCAAGGGCGGTGTCGTGCGGAATGAAGAGCTGGAAGATCCCCGGAAATCCGTGGCGTTCCAACGCGCGGTTGACCAGGTGCTGAACCGCGATCGCTGCAAGAGGCGTCTTGGGCGAGGGCTTCCAGACGCAGACATCGCCGCAGATCGCTGCGAGAAACGCATTCCACGACCACACGGCGACGGGAAAGTTGAACGCACTGATGATGCCGACCACCCCGAGCGGGTGCCATTGCTCGTACATGCGATGGTGCGGCCGTTCGGAATGCATCGTCGCCCCGTGCAGCATCCGCGACTGGCCTACCGCGAAGTCGGCGATGTCAATCATTTCCTGCACTTCGCCGTCGCCCTCGGCCTTGATCTTGCCGGTCTCGAGCGTCACGAGCGTGCCGAGCGCATCCTTGTGCGCACGCAATTCTTTGGCAATGACGCGCACGGCTTCGCCTCGCTTCGGGGCCGGCACGGTGCGCCAGTATTCGAATGTCTGACGCGCCGAGGCGATCACGCGCTCGTAGTCTTGCGCCGTGCTCGTGCGCACGCGCGCAAGCACTTCGCCGGTGGCGGGATTGCGCGACTCGAGGAGCGGCGCGGCAGGATCGCTCAGCCAACCGCCGCTTGCGCACCATGTGCCGGAGTTGATCGGCTGCAGCCCAAGACTGGCGAGCGCTTCATGCATGACTCGCTCCTCATGCGATGCGTTGGTGACCCACTTCGCCGCTCACGATGATGCGGGTGGAGACTTCCTTGCCGCCGCTCGACTCGTAATGGCGGCCGAAGCGATTCTGGAGCACGTCGGTGAGGGCGAACTGCTCTTGCCGCACGAAGCCGCGATATTGGCCGGGGCGGCTCAGCACGAGATCCACGACGGCGCAGATGCCTGAGGCGGTCGTCACTTGAATGGCGGACCAGAGCCGACCGGCGATCGGCTGCGGATACACCTTGTTCACGTAGCTCTCTTCGCGCAACTCGCCGTCCTGCTTGCCCGTGACGGCCACATAGATGACGACGACGTCCTGCAGCGTCTGCGGCACCGCGTTCTCGAGAATGCGTTTGAGCGTGGCGCGATCGTGATTGAGCTTGAGGTCGTTCATGAGCAGCCGCATCTGCGCGCAGTGCCCGGGATAGCGCATGGTCTTGTAATCCATGTGACGTACGCGCGCGCCGTACGTTTCGGCGAGCGAGCCGAGACCGCCCGAGGTGTTGAACGCTTCGTAGAGTGTGCCGTCGATCTCGATTTCCTCGAGCCCTTCGAGCGGCGCGACTTCGATGCGCCGACCGTCGACGATCGCCTCGCAAGGATTGCCGTACTCGTTGATCAACGCTTCGGTGGACCAGGTGAGCGAGTACTTGAGGACGTTGTTCGGATGCTGCGGCAAGGCGCCGACCCGCAGCTTGACCGTATGAACCTCATCGAAATGACCGATGAGCGCGTTGGCGGCGATGGATATGAAGCCGGGCGCAAGACCGCATTGCGGGACGAATGCCTGTGCGGAGCCTTCCGCGATGCGGCGTACCGCACGAGTGACGGCCACATCTTCGGTGAGATCGAAGTAATGCGCGCCGGCGCGCTGCGCCGCCTCGGCCACGGCGACGTTGCAGTAGTAGGGTAGGCTCGAGACGATCGCATCGACGGGGTGGGCGGCCAGATGTCGGTCGAGACTCGCGGCATCGGAGGCATCGAGCTCGTAGGCGGCGATGCCGGGCAGACCATGCGCGGCAGCGACGGCAGCTGCCGTGCGTCCGTTCACATCGCCCAGGTCCACGCGATAGGAGCCCGACTGGGCGAGCAGTCCCGCGATGAGGGCGCCGATCTTGCCTGCGCCCAGAACCAACACTCGATGCATCGTGCTGTCTCCGCAGGGTTCTCGCCTGCATTAAAGGCCTGGCCCTGCACCCGTGTAAATCACCGCGTCCGCGTGTATGCAATGGCCGCAATTGCTCCTTTTGCGACGCAACGAGGAGTGCTAGTCTGAGGGCACGCGCCGTGCCGGCGCACTAGCTCACGACCATCCGTATGACTCGCAATCCGCAACTCGTCGACTGGCACCCGGCCAGCTGGCAGGGCAAACCGGCCACGCAGCAGCCGGAATATCCCGACAAACAGGCGCTCGATGAAGTCATCGCGCAGATCTCCCGCCTGCCGCCGCTCGTGGTTTCCTGGGAAATCGAAGCGCTCAAGGAAGAGATCGCAGCCGCGCAACGCGGCGAGCGCTTCGTGCTGCAGGGCGGCGATTGTGCGGAGAGCCTGAACGACTGCGAGTCCGACCAGATCGCCAAGAAGCTCAAGATCCTGCTGCAGATGAGCGTCGTGCTCGTCTACGGCTTGAAGAAGCCCGTCATCCGCATCGGCCGCATGGCCGGGCAGTATGCAAAGCCGCGCTCGGCCGAGACCGAAACGCGCAATGGCGTGACGCTGCCGTGCTACCGCGGCGACAACGTCAATCGGCCTGGCTTCACGCTCGAGGAGCGTACGCCCGATCCGCAGCTGCTCCTGCGCGGTTACGAGCGTGCGGCGCTGACGCTCAATTTCGTCCGGGCGCTCATCGACGGCGGCTTCGCCGATCTGCACCATCCCGAATACTGGGATCTCGATTTCGTGCGCCATTCGCCGCAGAAGGACGCGTACGAGCGGATCGTGCATTCGATTTCCGATGCGCTCGAGTTCTTCGAGGCGGCGAGCCGCCGGCCGCTGCACGAAGCCGGCCGCGTCAATTTCTACGTGAGCCACGAGGGTCTGCACCTGCTCTATGAGCAGGCGCAAACGCGCTTCATCGAGCGGCGCAAGCGCTGGTACAACTTGTCGACGCACATGCCGTGGATCGGCATGCGTACGGCGGCGCTCGACGGCGCGCATGTCGAGCTGTTCCGCGGCATCGCCAATCCGATCGGCATCAAGGTCGGCCCCGCGATGAGCGCCGAATGGCTGCAGGGCTTGTTGAGCGTGCTCAATCCGAACAACGAGCCGGGCAAGATCGTGCTCATCCATCGCCTCGGCGCCAAGGAGGTCGACAAGCGCCTGCCTGGGCTCATTCAAGCGGTGCGGGCGACGGGCAGCCCCGTGTTGTGGGTGTGCGATCCCATGCACGGCAACACGGAAACGTCGAGCTCGGGGCTCAAGACGCGCCGCTTCGAGAACATCGTGGCCGAGGTCGAGTCCGCGTTCCGCATTCATCGCGAGCTGGGCTCGTGGCTCGGCGGCGTGCATTTCGAGCTCACGGGCGATGACGTGACCGAATGCACGGGCGGCGCGCGCGGGCTGACCGATGCGGATCTGGCGCGCGCGTATCGTTCGCAGGTCGATCCGCGACTCAATTACGAGCAGGCGCTCGAGCTCGCGATGCGCATCGCCGATCTGCACGCAACGGCGCGGCGAGGGCGCTAAAGGACAACAAGCCGCTCGCCATGTCGCGCTTCATCGAGCTCGTCGAGGTCGGACCGCGCGATGGCTTGCAGAGCGAGCCCGAGGTCCTGCCGACCGCGACGAAGGTGGAGCTGATCCGCCGGCTCGTCGCAGCGGGGTTGCGGCGGATCGAAGTGGCGAGCTTCGTGAACCCGAAGCGCGTCCCGCAGATGGCCGATGCCGAGGCGGTGATGGCGGCGCTGCCGCAGTATCCCGACGTGCAGTACGTCGGGCTGGTGTTGAACCGCAAAGGGTTCGAGCGCGCGCTGGCGGCAGGCTGCACCGAGATCGGCATGGTGACCGCCGCCACCGACAGCTTCGCGGAGCGCAATCAAGGCTCCACGATCGAAGGCACGCTGGCGGCCTGGGAAGAAATCGCGCGGCTTGCGCGCGCAGCTTCGGTACGCGCTCAAGTTACGGTGTCGGTCGCCTTCGGTTGTCCGTTCGAAGGCGAGGTCGCACCCGAGCGCGTCGTCGAGATCGTGCGTCGTCTCGCACGAAGCGAGCCCATCGAAATCGCGCTCGCCGACACGATCGGCGTCGCCGTTCCCGCGCAGGTCACCGCGTTGATCGAAGCCGTGCGCGCGGCCGTGCCGAACGTGCCGCTGCGTTGTCATTTCCACAACACGCGGAATACCGCTGTCGCGAATGCCTACGCCGCCGTCATGGCGGGCGTCACGACGCTCGATGCCAGCGTCGGCGGCGTCGGCGGTTGTCCGTTTGCACCGAATGCTACCGGTAACGTCGCGACGGAAGATCTCGCGTATATGCTGGAGCGATCCGGCTTTGCGACGGGCATCGATCTCGAACGCCTGATTGCCACTGCGCTGTGGCTTGGGCAACAGCGCGGCAAGCCCGTGCCGAGCATGGTGTCGAGGGCGGGCGGCTTTCCGCGGCGTACTGTCGGAACGTAGGTCCGTCCGACAATTTCCTTTGGCGCACCGCCCAGCGATTCGGTGTGCGTCGTACGAGAAAATTACGAGGAATACCTACCTGATCGTCAGGGCCGCCGCGTATACACTGCATACCATCGGGCCTGCGGGCTCTCACAGATTCGAAAGGGCAATCATGGCCAAAGCAGTGGATAAGGCATACCAGACCGTGCGTGACCGCATCGTCCGCGGTATTTATCCGGCGGCGTCGCGCATCACCGAGCAAGAAGTCGCGGCTGCCGCGGGCGTGAGCCGTACGCCGGTACGCGAGGCCTTGCGCAGATTGCATGCCGAAGGGCTGCTCGAGTTCATTCCTCATCAAGGCGCAATCGTGGCGGAGTGGACCAGCGCGGATCGCGAGGACGTGTTCGAGCTGCGTGCGCTGCTCGAATCTTACGGCGCAGCCCGCGCCGCAAGGCGCATGACGCCGGAAGGCATCGCGGAGCTGCGCCAGCTCGCGGAGGAGCAGTATCACGAGACGTTGAGCAAGCGTGAAGGCTATCTCGAGCGCATCGGCGATCTGAACAGCCGCTTTCATCGCCGCATTCACGAGTTCGCGGGCAGCGCTCGCCTGGTGACGGCGCTGGCCTCGCTCATCGAAGCGCCGCTCATGATGAAGACATTCCTGACCTATCAGGACGAGGATCTGATTCGCAGCGCGTCGCATCATCTCGAGATCGTGCGGGCGCTCGAAGCGCGCGACGGCGATTGGAGCGCCGCACTTATGCGCTCTCACATCCTGGGAGCACGCGGCGCGATGCGCCAGCTCTGACGATTCGGCGGGCGAGGCGCAACGTCTCGCCCGCTGCGTTCCACGGTTGACAGCTCACCCCCGACGGCAGGACGCTTCCGGCGCAACTCGCCTCGAGTCAACTTCGCGGAGTTTAAGCCATGTCGATCAAAGTCGGGGACAGAATGCCCAACGGGACGCTCACGCTCGCCACCAAAGACGGCCCTCGTAAGGTGAGCGCCGACGAATTCTTCCGAGGCAAGAAAGTCGTGCTGTTCTCGGTGCCCGGTGCGTTTACGCCGACGTGCGACGCACGGCACTTGCCCGGGTTCGTCGAGCGTGCCGATGAGATCCGCAGCAAGGGTGTCGATACGATCGCGTGTCTGGCGGTCAACGATGCCTTCGTGATGCAGGCGTGGGGTCAGGCGCACGGTTGCGAGGGCAAGGTTCAGATGCTGGCGGACGGCAACGCCGAGTACACGAAAGCGCTCGGGCTCGAGATGGACGCCACCGCGTTCGGGATGGGCATTCGCGGTCAACGCTTCGCGCTCATCGTCGAGGACGGCGTCGTCAAGAGCGTCAACGTGGAGCAGAACGGCGAATTCAAAGTGTCGAGCGCAGAGAGCGTGCTCGAGCAGCTTTAACGCCGCGCAGGCGTGCGCAGAAGAGACGAGGCGAGCAAAGCAATGCTTACTTGCCCGCCTCGTCGTCGAATCGATCGGGAAAACGTTCGAACGTCTATCCCAGCTGCCGTTCGAGCTCCGGCAGCACCTCGAACAGATCGCCGACGAGCCCGATATCCGCAACCTCGAAGATCGGCGCTTCAGGATCCTTGTTGATCGCAACGATCGTGCGCGCGTCCTTGATGCCCGTCAGGTGCTGGATCGCGCCGGAAATGCCGACGGCAATGTAGAGCTCGGGCGCGATGATCTTGCCGGTCTGACCGACCTGCAGATCGTTCGGCGCATAGCCCGCATCGACGGCCGCGCGCGATGCGCCGACCGCGGCACCGAGCTTGTCGGCCAGACTGTAGATGAGCTTGAAGCCTTCTTCGCTGCCGAGCGCACGTCCGCCCGAGACGACGCGTGCGGCGGTCTGCAGATCGGGACGGCCCGTCGCTGCAGCCGAGCGCTCGACGAAGCGCGTGTGAGTCGGCAGCTCCACGTTGAGCTGCACGGCTTGGATCTCGGCGTTGCCGCCGTTCGGCGCCGCCTGGAACGACGCCGTGCGCACCGTTGCCACGAGCTTGCGGTCGCTCGGTGCTTCGACCGTGATGATCGCGTTGCCCGCATAGATCGGGCGGCGGAAACGATACGGTCTCTCGACGGTCATGATGTCGCTCAGCTGTCCGACGCCGAGCAGCGCCGCGACGCGCGGCATCAAGTCCTTGCCGAACGTCGTCGAGGGCGCGAGCAGGTGCGTGTAGTCGCCCGCGAGCGCGACGATCTGCGGCGCAAGCACCGCAGCGAGCGGCTCGGCGTTCGCCGCATGCTCGACCTTCAGAACACGGGCGACGCCTTCGAGCTGCGCAGCCTGAGAGGCGACTTCGCTCGCGTCCGCCGCCAAGACGGCGACGTGGATTTCAGCGCCTTCGATGGCGCGCGCGCAGCTCACGCACTTCGCGGTGGCCGGATTGAGCTTGCCGCCGGCATGCTCGGCGATCACGAGTACCTTCGTCATTGAATCAAACCCTTCTGCTTGAGCGTTGCCACGAGCTCGCCGACATCCTTGACCATGATGCCTTTCTGACGCGGCGGCGGCGGGGCGTAGTGGGTGACCTTGAACTGCGGCGTGGCATCGACGCCGAGGTCGCCGAGCGTCAGCGTATCGAGCGGCTTCTTCTTCGCCTTCATGATCTCGGGCAGCTTGACGTAGCGCGGCTCGTTCAAGCGCAGATCCGTCGTGATCACGGCGGGCAGGTCGATCTCGATGGTCTCGAGACCTGCGTCGACTTCACGCGTGACGCGCGCGGTGGCGCCCGCGAGCTCGACCTTCGAGGCGAACGTCGCCTGCGGACGGTTCCACAACGCAGCCAGCATCTGACCGGTCTGGTTGTTGTCGTCGTCGATGCCTTGCTTGCCGAGCAGCACGATCTGCGGCTGCTCGCGCTCGATGAGCTTCAGGAACACGCGCGCAGCGGCGAGCGGCTCGAGCGGCGCGTCCGCTTGCACGAGGATCGCCCGATCGGCGCCCATCGCAAGGCCGGTGCGCAGCTGCTGCTGGGCGTCGGCGGGACCGATGCTCGCAACGACCACTTCCGTGGCGCCGCCTTTCTCTTTGATGCGCAACGCCTCCTCGAGGGCGATCTCGTCGAAGGGGTTGATGCTCATCTTGACGCCATCGGTCACGACGCCGCTGCCGTCCGGTTTGACGCGCACGCGCACGTTGTAGTCGATGACCCTTTTGAGACCTACGAGGATCTTGCTCACGAAAGACTCCGATGGGGCTCGTCCTGCAAAGGGCGCACATTGTACGGGAAGCGGCCGGACGATGGCGGATTAGGGCTGACCGCGGGGGCGGGGGCGACGGCCTGCTAGACTAGGCGGCCTCTTGTTCACGTGACCGCTTGGAAAAATGCCCGACGCGCTTGGATTTCGCCTCAAGCTCGGCGTCGTGACGCCAGCGACGAATACGATCGTGCAGCCGGAGCTCGACGCGATGCGTCCGCGCGGCATCACCAACCAGGTCTTCCGCGTCGTGATTCCGGACACGCCGGTCGACACGGAGCAGGAATTCGCGGCGATGATGGCGGCGGTGCGCACTTCGATCGAGACGGCCGTCGATTCGGCCGTGGCGTGCGCCCCGTCGGCCGTCATCATGGCGATGTCCGCGGAGACGTTCTGGGAAGGCTCGCTCGATCCGGCCGGCGTGCAGAGCCATCTCGAAGCGCGCGCCGGGACACGGGTCATTCTCGGCATTCACGCCTGCCGGGCGGCGATCGAGCGCTATGGCGGCGTGCGGCGCATCGCGCTCATCACGCCGTACATGCCCTCGGGCGATGCGCAGGTGCGCCGGGCCTTTACGGACATGGGCTATGAGGTCGTGAACCTCCTTGGCCTGAAGTCGAACAGTCCGCTGCTCATGGCGCACGAGTCGCCCGAGCGCCTGCGCCGGGCGGTGCGCGAAGTCGACGACCCGAGCGTCGAGCTCATCCTGCAGGTGGGAACGAACCTCGCTTTTGCCCGCATCGCCGGGGAGGCGGAGCAATGGCTCGGCAAGCCGGTCCTCGCGGTCAACACGTGCACGTACTGGCATGCGCTGCGCAGCAGCGGCATCGACGACAAGATCGACGGGTTCGGGTCGTTGTTGCTGGAGCATTGAGTACGGCGCGGCAGCCCGTGTAACGATGGCTTCGCGTGATGTCTGTATCGTTTTCCCGGTCCGGCATTCTGTTATCTTTCCGAACATTGGCCCTTAACCAGTAGCCCCTACCATGCGTCCGATTCGTCCCAGTGCCGGTCTTGCCAACGTCCGATATGAGATTCGCGGCGAGCTGGCCCGGCGCGCCCACGAGATGGAGCGCATGGGTTACGACATCGTGGCGCTCAACATCGGCAACCCGGGGCTATTCGGCTTCCGTACGCCGGAGACCATGCGGCTGGCGATGATCGAGAACCTGCGCTCGAGCGAGGCCTACTGCCACCAGAAGGGCATCTTCCCGGCGCGCGAGGCGGTCGTCATGCAGCAGCAAAGCCGCGGCGTGCGCGGCGTGACCGCCGAGGAAGTCTTCATGGGCAACGGCGTGAGCGAGCTCATCGACCTCGTCTTGCGCGCGCTCTTGTCCACCGACGACGAAGTGTTGGTGCCGAGCCCGGATTACCCGCTCTGGACCGCGGCCGTGAACCTGAATCGCGGACGCGCCGTTCACTACCCGTGCCGGCGGGAGAACAACTTCGAGCCGGACCCGGACGAGATCGAAGCGCTCATCACTTCGCGCACGCGCGCGATCGTCGTCATCAATCCGAACAACCCGACGGGCGCGGTGTATTCGCGCGAGACACTGGAAGCGATCGCGCGCATCGCCGAGAAGCATCATCTCGTCGTCTTCAGCGACGAGATCTACGATCAGATCCTCTACGACGGCGCCGAGTTCGTGCCGATGGCGACGCTCGTGCACGGCACCCTGTGCGCGACGTTGTCGGGCCTCTCCAAGGTCTATCGCGCCTGTGGCTATCGCGTCGGCTGGGTCGTCTTCTCGGGCGAGATCGAGCCGGCGCGCGAGTACTTGAACGCGGTCGACAAGCTTTCCTCGCTGCGCCTGTGCAGCAATGTGCCGGGTCAATGGGCCGTGCAGACGGCGCTCGGCGGCTACCAGAGCATCGTCGAGCTGACGCGGCCGGGCGGACGGCTCTATCAGTCGCGCCAGGCGATCATCGACGGCGTCGCGCGCAGCAAGTATCTCGAGCTCTGCGCGCCGCGCGGCGCGATCTATGCGTTCGTCGGCGTCAAGCCCGGTGTCCTGCCGAGCTTCGACGATCAGCAGTTCGCGATGGATCTGCTCGAGCACAAGCATGTCCTGGTCGCGCCGGGCACGAGCTTCAACGCACCCTACAAGACGCACTTCCGCATCACGAACTTGCCCACCGCCGAGGTGCTCGAGGATGTCTTCCAGCGCATGGAAGACCTGCTCGACACGTATGCCTCGGGCAGCACGCCCGTGTCGCGCACCGCGCCGGCGCTCAAGGTGGTGAAGGGCAAGACGTCGGGCGCCTGATCGCGGCGCTGCGCGGGACGAAAGCGACGAAATGGCAAGGTCGGCGCGGGGCTTGCGTTCCGCGCGCCGATCGCCTACATCACGCGCATCGCCCATATTCATTCGTCACGTTCCTTGCAGCTTTCTCTGCCGCTCTCCGAAGGATCCGCTGAGCCGATCGTGCTGACGGCGAGCCGTCGGCTCGCGCATGCGCTGCGGCTGAGTTACGCCGCGCAGGCGCAAGCGCGGGGGCTCACGGTCTGGCGCACGCCGCAGATCCTGCCTTGGACGACGTGGTTGCGCGCTCAATGGGTCGAAGCGCGCGCGAGAGAGAACCCGCCAGATGCGCGCCGCCTGTTGACGAGTGCGCAAGCGCGCGTGCTCTGGGAACGAGTCTTGAGCGAAAGCCGGCTCACCGAAGAGCTCCTCAACGCCTCGGACGCGGCGCGCGTCGCGGCACGCAGCTGGCAACGGCTCAACGAGTATCTGATCGACCGCGAGGCCTTGCGCAGCTTCGATTCGCTCGAAGCGCGGGCGCTCTACGAATGGTCGCGCGCCTTCGAGCGGCGGCTCGATACGCTCGGCGCGATCGAAGAGTCGCAGCTTGCGGCATGGGCCTGGAACACGCACCTGACGCCCACGCAGCCGCTCGTGTTCGCCGGGTTCGACGTTTTCACGCCGAGCGTCGCGCGACTCATCGAGCGTTGGCGCGAACAAGGCTGCGTCAAGCTCGATGACAGGACCAGTGCGCGCGGCGACGTTCGCGTCGTCGGCCTGCTCGATCGCGACGCGGAGATCGAGACGGCGGCGCGCTGGGCGCGCGCCCAGATCGAAGCGGGCGCTCGCAAGGTCGCGATCGTCGTCGATTCGTTGCAGACGCGCAGCGAAGAAGTACGCCGCAGCCTCGAAGAAATTCTGGTGCCCGCCGCGCGCGATCTCGCCTCGGGCATGGATCCGATGCATGCGCCTTTCGTCGTCGCGGCACCGCAGCCGCTGGCGCGCTATCCGCTGGTCGATGCGGCGCTGTTGATCCTGCGCCTGCTCTCGGGCGAGGCCGACAGCGAGCTGGTCGGGCGTCTGTTGCGTTCGCCGTTCTTGGTGGCATCGCAGAGCGAGCGCGATGCGCGTGCGCTGGCGGATGCACGTTTGCGGCGCGAGCAACGCGCCCGTTGGAGTGCGTACGAGCTTGAGCGTTTCGCCGCGCTCTGCGCCTGCAAGGCATTGTCGCTCGCGGCACGTGAGGCGGCGACGCTGCATCGCGCGTTGCCGCACCGTGCGCTGCCGAGCGTCTGGGCCGAGCGTTTCCACGCGCTGCTCGCGGCTTTCGGTTGGCCCGGTGAGCGCACGCGCACGAGCGTCGAGCAGCAGACGATGGTCAAGTTTCAAGCGGCGCTCACCGAGCTCGGCAGCCTCGACGGATTGGCGGGACCGCTCACTTTCGACCAGGCGTGCAGCGAGCTCGCGCGGCTCGTGACGGAAACGCCTTTCGAGCCCGAAACGCCGCCTGCGTTCGTCACCGTCATCGACGCAACGACGGTTGCCGGCATGGAGTTCGATTGTTTGTGGGTGGCCGGTCTCGATGCGACGCATTGGCCCGCGCCCGCCAATCCTGATCCGCTGATCCCGCTGCCATTGCAGCGGCGCGCCGGCGTGGCGGAGGCGACGGCGGCATCGAGCCTGCAGCTGAGCAAGCAAAAGCTCGAACGGCTGATGGGTAGTGCGCGTAACGTCGTGCTCAGCTGGCCGCAACGCGACGGCGATGCCGAGCTCGAGGCGAGCCCGCTCTTGCGCGGCTTGCCGCGCGCGACGAGCGCCGAGCTGCCGATGCCGTCGGCTCGCGATGTGCGTTCGCGTCTGTTCGAAGCGCGACCTGCGCTCGAAGTCTTGCGGGACGATCGTGCACCGACGCTTGCCGAAGCGCATACGCGCGGCGGCGCGCGCATTCTCGAGCTGCAGGCGCAGTGTCCATTCCGCGCGCAAGCCACGCTGCGACTCCATGCCGAGCCGCTCGAACGTCTAGGGCCGGGCTTCAATGCGCGTCTGCGCGGTACGTATCTGCATCGCGTGCTCGAAGCGCTCTGGGCCGAGCTGCGTGACCACGAGGGCCTGCACGCACATTCATCCCAGGCGCTGCGCGAAGTCGTGCAACGCATTGCCGAAAGGACGGCGAGCTCGACGCTCGTCGCAGACCTGCCGCAGCACGCACCGCTGATGCGACTCGAAGTGGAAAGCGTGGTCGAGCGCGTGTGCGCATTGCTCGAAATCGATCGTCAGCGACCGCCGTTCCGCGTGCGGCGTACCGAAGGCGAGGAGACGATCTCGATCGCGGGGCTCACAATTCGCTTGCAGCCGGACCGCATCGACGAGGTCGAAGGCGGCGTATTTCTCATCGATTACAAGCTCGGCGATGCACACACGCCGCGCAAATGGCTCGACAGCGCACCGGGACGTCCCGAGCAACCGCAGCTGCCGCTCTACGCGCTCGCGCTTGATACGCCAGTCGTGGGACTGGCGTTCGCCACGCTCGCACCGGGAAGCATCGAGTATCGCGGCTGGCACAACGGCACTGCGATTGCGCCCGGCGTGCTGCAATTTCCCGGCAAGGTGCGGCGTGCGACGGTGCTGCCGCCCGACTGGGCGGCGCTGTTCGAACATTGGCGCGAGGTGCTGACGAATCTGGCCACTCAGTACGTGCAGGGTGAGGCTGCGGTCGATCCGCTGCGTAGCGCGTGCACCTACTGTCATCTGTCGACGTTCTGTCGCGTGCACGAGCGCGAGGCGCTCGATGACGACGAGGGCGAGCTGGATGAGTGAGCACCGTCCGATGCTCGACGACGGCGCAGCACGCCAACGCGCGCTCGATCCGGCGACTTCGTTCATTGTGCAAGCGCCGGCAGGCTCTGGAAAGACCGAGCTCTTGACGCAGCGGCATTTGCGGTTGCTCGCCACGGTGGAGGAACCCGAACAGATCCTCGCGATCACGTTCACGCGCAAAGCCGCGGCCGAGATGCGCGCGCGCATCTTGAAGGCGCTCGTGACGGCGAGCTCGGACGTCGAGCCCGAGCGTCCCCATGCGCGCGTCACGTGGCAGCTGGCGCGAGCCGTGCGCGCGCTCGATGCCGAGCGCGGCTGGCGGCTTGAGGAGCATCCCGCACGCCTGCGCATCCAGACGATCGACGCGCTCACCGGCATGCTGGCGCGGCGCTTGCCGCTCTTGTCCGGCATGGGCGCTGCACTCGAACCGGCGGAGGATGCCAAGCCGCTTTACTACGAAGCGGTCGAGCGCTTGCTCGACCATCTCGGCGAGGACGACGCGGCGGGACGCGCACTCGCATCGCTGATTGCGCATCTCGGCAATCAAGTCGAGCGCTTGGTCGAGCTGCTCGTCGATTTGCTCGGACGTCGCGACCAATGGCTGCCTGCGATTCTGCATGCGCGTGCGAGCGCCGATTTCCGCGCCATCATCGAGGGCACGCTGCGGGCCGTCGTGCAGCGTCATCTAGAGCAGATGTGCCTCGGGCTGAGCGAGGCGCGTCGGTGCGAGATTTGGGAGCTGACGTGCTTTGCAGCGGGCAATCTCTTGGCGCGGCCCGATCTCGATGCGGCGCGACGCAGGCTCCTCGAGGGCTACGAGCGCATCGCGCGCACGCCGGGACCGGATACGGACAGCCTCGCGGCATGGCGCATCGTGGCCGACATTTTCTTGAAGCGCGACGGCGGCCTGTATCGCACCGTCACCGTGAGGCAAGGCTTCCCGCCGACGCAGGGTGCGATGAAGACGCGCATGGAAACGATGCTCGCGGAGCTCGCTGAAGACGAAACATTCTGCGAGCAGCTGCTCAGCGTCCGCACGCTGCCGCCGCTGACGTACAACGACGAGCAGTGGACGATTCTGGAGGCGTTGTTCACGGTGCTCCCGGTGGCGGTCGCCGAGTTGCACATCGTGTTCCAGCAGCACAAGCGCTGCGACTATGTCGAAAGCGCGCTGCGCGCTCTGCGTGCGCTCGGCACGGGCGAGGAGGCAACCGACCTGGCGCTCGCGCTCGATTATCGCATTCGTCACATTCTGGTGGACGAGTTCCAGGACACCTCGTTCACGCAGATCGCTTTGCTCGAACGGCTCACCGCCGGCTGGACGCCAGGCGACGGACGCACGCTCTTCTGCGTGGGCGATCCGATGCAATCGATCTACCGCTTCCGGCAAGCCGAAGTCGGTCTGTTCATCGAGCTGCAACGCCACGGTCTTGCGCACTTGCCGCTCGAGCCGCTCACGCTGACGTCGAATTTCCGTTCGACGATTCCGGTCGTCAGCTGGGTCAACGATGTCTTCCGCACGGTGTTTCCGCCGCACGATGACGTGGAGCAGGGCGCAGTGCGCTACAGCGCGAGCGTCGCCGCGAAGAGCGACGAGAGCGGCGGCGTGTACGTGCATCCGCTGTTCGGCGCGAAGGCAGATTCGGCGAGCACTGTGGTAGACATCGTGCAACGCGCGCTCGCGCGCGATCAGGAAGGCACGGTGGCGATTCTCGTGGCGGGACGCAAGCACTTGGGGTCGATTGCGTCCGCGTTGACCGCTGCCGGCATCGAGCATCAAGCGGTCGAGATCGAGATGCTGAGCGAACGTCCGGTCGTGCAGGATCTCATGGCATTGACGCGCGCGCTCACGCATTTGGCGGATCGCACTGCATGGCTGGCTGTGCTGCGTGCGCCGTGGTGCGGGCTCACGCTTGCCGATCTGCATGCGATCGCGGCAGGTGCGCCGCAGGCGACGATTCGCGAGCTGCTCGAACGGGCGCTTGCCTCGAACAATCTCTCGTCCGAGGGCCGCGCACGGGCTGAGCGCGCGTATCGGGTGCTGGAGCTTGCGCTGGCCGAGCGGGGTCGTCAGCCGCTGCGCGATTGGGTCGAGCGCACCTGGATCGCCTTGGGCGGTCCTGCAACGTTGCGCGAGCCGCAAGATCTCGACGATGCGCGTGCCTATTTCAGAAAGCTCGATGAGCTCGATGAGGCGGGCGACATTGCCGACGTGACGCAGCTCGAAGAGCGCCTGGAAGGTTTGTGTGCGTGGCCGCGCGCCGACGCGCGTGCGCGAGTCGAGATCATGACCATTCACAAGGCGAAAGGTCTCGAATTCGACACGGTGATCGTTCCTGGGCTCGATCGCGTCGTGAAGGGCGACGATCAACCGCTCTTGCATTGGACTCGCGTCGCCGGCGTGGATGAGGGGCTCATCTTTGCGCCGCTGACTGCAGCCGGCGCGGAAGCCGATCCCGTGTATCGCTGGGCCGAGTTGCTCGAACGGGAACGTACGGCGCATGAGCGTGCGCGCCTGCTCTACGTGGCAGCAACGCGCGCCAAGCGCGAGCTGCACCTCATCGGCAGCGTCGAGCTGAAGGAAAGCGAGGACGGGCTCGAGCTGCGTCCGCCGCGCAAGGGCACGATGCTGGCGCTCCTCTGGCCGCACGTCGAAGCGCGCTATCGAGAGGCGATGGGCGCCTATGTGCCGGAGGTCGCGCAGACGACGAGCGAGCGGCCTTCGGTGCTGCTCAAACGCTTGCCGCTAACCTGGCAGGCGCCCGAGCCGGATGCCGATGTGCGTGTGCCCGAGAGCGCACGCGTCGAGATCGTGGATGCCGCGGGGCCAGAGTTCGACTGGGTCACGGAGACGAGCCGACGCATCGGTACGCTCGTACATCGCGAGCTCGAACGCATGGTGAGCCGCGACACCGGCGCACTCGACGCCCATCACTCATCGCCTGGCGTGCGCGCACGCATGCGCGCGGAGCTAGCCGAGCTCGGCGTGCCGGACGATCGCTGCGAGGCTGCGCTGGAGCGCGTGCTCGCCGCGATTCGCGCGACGCTCGACGATCCGAAAGGACGTTGGCTGCTCGGGCTCGAAAGCGGGATCAGCGACGCGCATTCCGAGCTCGCGTTGAGCGGCGTGGTGAACGGCCGCGTGATCCAAAGCGTCATCGATCGCACGTTCGTTGCCGCGGATGGCGTGCGCTGGATCGTTGACTTCAAGACGAGCACGCACGAAGGTGCGGGACTCGAACGCTTCCTCGAAGAAGAAGCGCGACGTTATCGGCCGCAGCTCGAACGGTATGCGATGCTGATGCGCGCCCTCAATCCCGCCGAGCCCGTCAAAGCGGCGCTCTATTTCCCGCTGATGAAGCGCTGGGTCGAGGTGGCCGTCTAAGGGCGAGCGCGCGTCGCTAGTAGGCGCCTTCCCAGCTGAAGTTGCGCCGGCCCTGCGCGTCGGGAGGCCCCAGCATCTGCAATTGGCTCACGAGGCTTGGGGGCGCATCCGGTTTCGGGGCGGTCAGCCCGCGCACGACATAGCTGCGGTTCGGATAGAGCTCGATCGTGCCCGCAACCTGTAGCGGCCCGTCGATATCGGCGACGGTGCCGCGCAGCGCGCCGTCGGCCACCGCGCCTTCCGGGAAGGTGATCTTGTAGCTGCCGGTGAACGGTCCGCGCTGCGTCGTATTCACGAGCTGCAAGAGATCGACCGTGCCTTGCGCCGCCGTCGGCCAACCGTTTTCCAGGACGAGCTCGCGCAGCTTGAGATTCACCGTCCCGTTCCAGCCGCGCGGCGCGGCATTGCCGAGTGCGGCGAGCGGCAGTGATGCGGTGAGATCGGTGAAGCGAACGCGCTGCGCGCCGCCTTCGACCGTCGCTTGCAGAAAACCGTCGGTACGTCTCACATTGACGTCGGCGCGCAGCTTCAACGCAAACAGCGCAAGAGCGTGCAGATTCCACTCGACTCGTCCGACGGGGACGCCCTGGACGGTGAGGAGCTGGGCGCGTCCGCGCCACGCGGTGCCTTCGACGCCGGCCGCACTTACACCGGCATCGCGAAAGCGGCCGAGCACGACGGAGGCGGGCAGGGTCGCGACCGCGAACACGACATAGGCGATCAGGCCGAGGGCGATCAACCAGCGCAGCTTCATCGCGTGCCTCGTGTCATCCCGGCGCGCGTTGCAGCACGAGGCTGGCGTTTACCAAGCCTGGGTCGTTCGTCTTGTCGATCGTCGCCGATTCGATGGTGATGGCGTGGCTTTGCTGCAGGCTCGCGAGGCAGGTGACGAGCTTGTCGAACTCGGCACGCTCGAGCCGCACACGGATGCCCGTCGTGCCGTTCGGCGTCTGGCCGGTGAGGGAGCTGCCGAGACCGCATTCGCGCGCCGCGCGGTCGACGATCACCACCAACGACTCGCCGGTCGGCAAGGAGACGGCAGGCGCGTTCTGGGAGAGCGCGATGATTTCGCCGGCGACGCTGCGCATCCACGCGAGATCGCCTTGCTTCTTGGCGACGCGCTCGGCTTGCGCAGCCGTTGCGGCATAGAACGGCGCGAGTACGAACAGATAAAGGAGCGTCGCGACGACGAGAACCGCCGTGCCGGCAACGAGCCAGCGCTCGCGAGGCTGCAAACGGAAGAACCAATCCCTGACGGCTTGCATCGTCTAAACGCCCGAGGACTTGAACTGCAGTCGGCCTTCGAACTTCGATTCGCGCGGGTTGGCCGATTGAATCTCCGCGCCCAGCCCCTTTTCGGTCGCCACTTGGCGAATGCGATCGAGCGCATCGACCGACGGAGCGAGCACGCGCACGTCGGTGGTGTTATTGCGGTAGGCAATCGCTTCGACGGTGGTGTTCGGTGCCTGCGCCAATGCGTCGCTCAGCGCGGCCAGCGTCGCCATCATGGCGCTCTCGGGTGCGGTGCCGCGCAATTGACTGAGCCGCAGCTCGACTTGTCGGCGTGCCTGCAACGGGTCGGGCACCGGCGCGCCCGGAATCGCTTGCTGGAAGACGGCGACGATCTTGCGATCAAGCGCTGCTTCGACTTGCTTGTAGTGCCAGTATTGCCAGCCTTTGACGCCGAAGTGCACGGCGACGAACACCGCCGCCAGCATGGCGGCGTAACGCCAAGGCGCAAAGGAAATGCCGAGCTTGCGCTTGACCGTGTAGGGGCCTTGCAAGAGGTTGACGGGCGCCGCCGTCACGACCTTCGTCGCCATGAGCGGCAGCGGGCCGTCCGGCAGGAGCTTGATCTGCAAGCTCGCCGTGAACTCGCGCAACCCTTCGAGCAGATCGCGCTCGCGTTCGTAATCGGCTTCGGAAACGTAGATGGTGACGTGCTCGCGCGCTTCTTCGCCGGAGGCAAGCGCAAGCTGCAATGCTTCGATCAGCGGTTCGACTTCGAGCACGGCGCCCGGCACGTTCTCGCGCTGCACGTACACGCGGCCGTTGTCGATGACCAGCGTGACGTTGTTGGGCGTCGTCGGGAGCGCGGAAGTTTCCGCATACACCGCATCGGGATGAATGCCGCTTGCCTGCAGGCGATCCAGCCACTCTTGCATGCGCGCGCGTGCTACGACGGCCACGGGCGTGCCGGGCCGCTCCTCACGCCGACCGACCGCGAAATGCAAGCTCTCGATGTCGTCGGCAAGCTGCTCTTCGAGCGCGAAGGGAACGATCTGCGCGAGCTTCGCGCTGCTCTTGAGGGGAAGCACCGGTTCGGCGAGCAGCACATCGGTGCCCGGCGCGAGAACGATGACGCGTCGTCCGGCGGCGAACGCTGCTGCGTCGGCGAGCGGACCTGCGTGCACGGAGCCGAGGCGCGCACCTGCGCTGTCGACGAAAATCCATTGGCTGTGCGCTGCGGCTTCTGAACCCGTCGTCGGCGGGTTCAAACGGATCACGAGGAATTCCGCCATTAGGTCGTCCCGAAGCTTCGCAAAATGGGACGAACGAGATTCGTCCGGTCGGTGCGATACAACAAACTGTACAGGGTGAAATGAGTAGTGCCAATAGTGACCCACACCGTCGAACGGAAGTAATCGCTGCGTTCGCCGACGAGCCCGCCTTGAATGAGCTCTTGTCTCTCATCCGGCGTGAGCGAGCTTTCGAATTCCTGCAGCGTCGGATGACAACGTTCCTTGCGTAATTCGCGAACGTTGTCGCGGCCGAGCGTGAACTGGCGCTGCCCTTCGGTGTAGGCGTCGAGCACTTCGGGAGCGGCGGTGCAGACGTTGAGCGGCGTGCCGATGGGCAGCGCGGTTACGAAAGGTTCGAGACGGCGATAACGCTCGAGACCGAAGTCGACGAGGGCGAGCAATTCGCTCGTGCGCGTGATCGGCATGTCTGCGGTGCGATACGGCGGCGTTCGGCTCGTGTAGATCGAATCTTCGGCGCCGTCCGGGAAACCAGCCTGCGCATCCGAATCGATCCAGTCGGCGATGATGCCCGCCCACTTGGGCTCGAGCTCGAGGATTTCGAGCAGACGTTCGAGCCGCCGGACCGCTCGCGGATCGGGCACGAGCAGTGCGCCGTCGCGCATGACGAGGTTGTTGAGATTGAAACGTCCTTGCATGTCCTCGAGGAAGCCCGCGACCTCGCCGCCCTCGATCGGGATCGGCGGAATCGGCGTGGCCCATTCCTCGGCGAGATGGTCCTGCTTGTTGTTGTTGGCCGCATCTTTGCGGAGTGTGTCGGCAGCCCAGGCTTCGGCGCCGATCGCGACTTGAAACGCTTGATCGAGCGCGTAGCGAGTCGCCGAGCGTCGTTGATCGAGAAAGCCGTTGAAGCCGACGTTCACGGCCAAAATGGTTGCGAGCGCAACGATCAACACGGCGGTGATTAGTGCAACCCCGCGTTGCTTTCTCGCGGTGCGCAAGCGACCTGCGCTCTCAGGCCGTAGCCCGTGACTCGTCGCCGGTAGCTTGGAGGTCTTCATCCCGGTACCTCCACGAGGCGCTTGATCTCGCCCCAGTCTTCGAGCTCGAGCGTGATCTCGACCGCAATCGGTCGCAGCCGGCGCATGTCGGGACCGGAGTAGCCGAGCGGCGGCCATTGCTCGTGCCAGCGACCGTTCGCATCCATGAAGCGCAGCTGCGCGCGTTCGACCTGGTCGATCAGGATCGTGCTTTGCGGCTCCGCGGTCAGTGTGCGGTCGAGCACATACCAGTATTCGCGGCGCAGGCGACCTTCTTCGTCGATGCGGTAGGCGACTCGCTGCAGCGTGGAGCGCGATACGCCGGCGGGATTGGCCCAGCCGGCGTGCGTGAGCTCGACCAGAATGTTCGAGCGCGCATCGGCGCGCAGCGCGGGCTGGTACGAGTCGCCGAGCGGATCGCGCACGGGGCGCGGCTCGAGCGTGGCGAAGTCCGTCGCCAAGC
This sequence comes from uncultured Steroidobacter sp., assembly GCA_938008435.1. Classification (GTDB taxonomy): domain Bacteria; phylum Pseudomonadota; class Gammaproteobacteria; order Steroidobacterales; family Steroidobacteraceae; genus Steroidobacter. The sequence continues at coordinate 183,654 of CALLKK010000008.1, forward strand.
GTTGCACGGCGTTCTGTACGGCGCGAGTGCGCGCATTGGCGCGTTCGACGATCTCGCTGTGCCTGACGAGCTGGTTGTAGCCGCCCATGGCGAGGGCGCCCACGATGACGAAGATCGCGATGGCGACCAAGACTTCGATGAGCGTGAAGCCGCCGCTGCGCGCGCGCTGTTCGCTGTCGCGTCGTCTCGATTCCCTTGCGTGCTCCTGCATCGGTGCCTCCGGGTCGTGCGCGCTATTGGTCCGAAGGTTGCTCATCCGAAGGCGGCTCTTCGACAGGCTCGCCGTTCGGTTCATTCGGCTGCTCGTCGGTCGGCGGTGCACGATCGTCGTCGGATCTGCGGCCGCGCGGCCGCTGCCTGTTCAACACGCCATCCCAATCGATGAGCGCGCTGCCCGCCGGTGCGATCGCCGTGCCGTAAAAGCCGGTGATGGATGCGAGCGAGGAGCCGGCGGCGGCCTCTGCGGGACGCACCGAGATGTCGATGCGACGTATCGACTCGATCGGCGTCTGCGTCACCGTCATCGTCCAGCGCCACGTGCGCCCGGCCATCTCGACTTCATCGGAGGTTTCGTCGATCGGCGGCGGCGTGCGCTGCAAGCGCGTCTCGGTGAGCTTGTTGAGCGCGACCCAGTGCGCGATCGTCTTCTCGCGCAGATATGTACTGTTGCTGGCTGTCTGGCTCACGGCCTGAATCACCGCCAGCATGCCGAGCCCGACGATGACGAGCGCGGCGAGCACTTCGATGAGGGTGAAGCCGCGCGTGCGGGCGTGCGCGCGCCGCGATCGCGCAGATATGCGCTCGATCCAGCTCATGCCTCTTCGTCCTCTTGCTCGCTCGGCTTGGTGGACGCGACCGGAACCCAAGTGCGATCTTGCGTGCGCCGCTCGACGCGCAGATCGTCGTCGGGTTGCGCGACGACGCGCCATAGCGCCTCCTCGCTGTCGCGTTCGATCTGTAGCTCGAAGGGCATGATCTCGCCGCTCGACATCACCACGATCTGCGGCGGCGGCTCGTCGACGCTGCGTTTCGGCGGCGGACGCAGGGCGGGGTGGACGGACTCGTCTACGTCTTCGTCATCGTCCTCGCGCGCGCCGAGCGTGCGCTGCGGCAGCTGCGGCTTGAGGACGATTTCGCGCGATTCCAGCCAGACGCGAAAGCGCAGACCGTCGGGCAGCTCGCGCGTCGCGTACAGCTTGTCGCCGTCGATCGGCAACCATGTATTGAGGCGCGGCTCGTAGCGCAGGAACTCGTACGAGGAAGCGGCAACGTAGATGCCGATGTCGATGCCTTGCAGCTCGGCTTCTTCGCGGGCTTGTTGCAGGAGGGCCCACAAGCGCTTCGCTTCGTTCTCGGCTTCGCGGTCGGCGCCGAGAATGCCGAATGACAACGTCGCGACCGCCACCATGATGCCGATGATGACGATCACCACCAGCACCTCCATGAGCGTGAAGCCGGACGCGCAGCGACGGACACGCATGGGAGGAGCGGGGAGTGCGATGGGTTAGAGCCGTTGGGGGCTGACGCCTCCGCTCATCAGTCGGTGAGATTCCAGTTGCCGATGTCGGCGTTCACGCCTTCGCCGCCCTCCTGACCGTCGGCGCCGAGCGAATAGAGGTCGTATTCGAGGCCGCGCTGGCCCGGGTAGACGTAAATGTAATCGTTGCCCCACGGATCCTTGCGCAGGCCGCCGCTCAGGTAGCCGCCCGGCTTCCAGTTACGAATGGTGGGATCGTTGGGCTGCTCGACGAGCGCGCGCAGGCCTTGCTCGGTCGTCGGATACTTGAAGTTGTCCATGCGGAAGAGATTGAGCGCCGTCTCGTACGCGCGGATGTCCTGACGCGCCTTGGCGATCTGCGCATCGTCGATACGGCGAATGACGTTCGGGGCCACGATCGCGGCCAACAGGCCGAGGATCACCACCACGACCATGATTTCGATCAACGTAAAGCCGCGGCTGCCGCGTCCGGCGAGCGCAGCGGGCAGGAAGCGCGTCGCGGTCCGGAACGAACGCTTCGTCGAGGGGCGAACCATCGCAAGTATGCGTGACATGTTCGTCAATCCTTACTCACTTGAGCGAGAATGCGCTTAATCGACAGCGCGCCGGATAATAACAAAGTGGACTTGCGCCTTGAGTGACGAGACCGCCCGTGCCCGAATCAACGGACAGTCCCTGCGGCTGTACGCCTGGCTGGCGGCGGCGCTCGTCCTGTTCGGTTTATTCGGCAAGACCGCGTTCGAATCGTTCCGCTACGAGCGGGCGCGGGTGTTTGCGGGCGAGCTCTGGCGGCTCGTCTCAGGCCATTTCGTGCACGGCTCGCTCCAGCATCTGATCGTGAACGTGGCGGGCTTGGCCCTCGGGGCGGCGCTGTTCGCACGCGAGTATCGGGTGCACGAATGGCTCGCGATCATCGCGCTCAGCATCGCTGCGATCGACCTCGGTTTTGTCTTTTGCGAGCCACAATTGGCCTGGTACGTCGGCTTTTCCGGGGTGCTGCACGGCATGTTCGCAGCCGGCGCCGTCGGGTGGTGGAGACAGGGCGGAACCGCGCCAGCGCTGGCGTTGAGCCTGGTGCTCATCGGCAAACTCGCCTGGGAGCAATGGCGCGGTGCGTTGCCGCTGTCGGGCGATCTCCCGGTCGTTGTAGATGCGCATCTGTATGGCGCCATCGGCGGCGCGGCGGCGGCCGGCCTCCTGTGGCTCCGGCGCCAAGACTGGCTCTCCCGACGTCGCCCGCTATAATCCCGGCCCCTCTGGCCCGGTGGGCAGTGAGCGAGCGTCTCGTCGCCCTATGCCGTCGACCGAATTGGCCATGGGCACTGACAGCTTGAATTTTCGTTCGCCATTCACTGCCTGACATTTCCCCGATGTTTGCTTTTGTATTTCCCGGTCAAGGTTCGCAATCCGTCGGCATGATGCGTGCGCTCGCCGAGTTCGATCCGCTCGTCGGGGAAACCTTCGCCGACGCGTCGGACGTGCTGGGCTACGATCTCTGGACGCTGTGCCAGGAAGGACCGGAAGATCAGCTCGGCGCCACCGAGCGGACGCAGCCCGCGATGCTGACCGCGGGCGTGGCGACGTGGCGCGTGTGGCGCAAGCACGGCGGCGGCTTGCCCGCTGCGATGGCGGGCCACAGCTTGGGCGAGTATTCCGCGCTCGTAGCGGCGGGTGTTCTCGACTTCCGCACGGCCGTGTCGCTCGTGCGCTTCCGCGGCGAGGCGATGCAGGCGGCGGTGCCGCTCGGACAGGGTGCGATGGCGGCGATTCTGGGGCTCGAGGATGCGGATGTCGAAGCCGCTTGCGCGGAAGCTGCGCAGGGCGAAGTGGTGCAGGCCGCGAATTACAACTCGCCGGGCCAGGTCGTGATCGCCGGTGCGAGCGCGGCCGTCGATCGCGCCATCGAGCTGTTGAAGGCCAAGGGTGCCAAGCGCGCCATCAAGCTGCCGGTCAGCGTTCCCTCGCATAGTGCGCTCATGCAGCCTGCGGCGGAGCGTCTCGAAGAACGGCTGCGTTCCGTCGAGGTCAAGCCTGCGGAAGGGTTGGACATCTACACCGTCGATGTGCGCAAGCACAGCGATGCCGACGGCATTCGCCGCGCGTTGGTCGAGCAACTCGTCAAACCCGTGCGCTGGACGCAGACGATCCAAGCGATCGTCGCGAGCGGCGCGCGCGTGATCGTCGAATGCGGTCCGGGCCGAGTGCTCACCGGTTTGAACCGCAGGATCGAGAAGAACAAGGAGATCGAGATGATCGCAATCGAAGATGCGGATTCGTTGCAGCGTGCCCTCGAGGCATGCCGGAGCGCCGCATGAGCACCGCGAACAACGGCGCCGTGCTGGCGCAAGAGATCGCGATCGTAACGGGCGCCTCGCGCGGCATCGGCAAGGCCGTGGCGTTCGAGCTGGCGCGGCAAGGTGCGACCGTCGTCGGCACGGCAACGAGCGAGGCAGGTGCGCAGGCCATCACCGAAGCGCTGCAAAGCGCTGGATTGAAGGGCCGCGGCGCCGTGTTGAACGTGGCGGATCCCGCGTCCGTGGAAGCCTTCCTCAAGGATGTGGAAGAGAAGGAGGGGGCGGCGACCATCCTCGTGAACAACGCAGGAATTACACGCGACAACCTGCTGCTGCGCATGAAGCCGGAGGAGTGGGACGAGATCCTCAACACCAACTTGAGCTCGGTGTTCCGGCTGTCCAAGGGAGTATTGCGCGGGATGATGAAGGCGCGGCGCGGCCGCATCATCAACATCGCTTCGGTGGTCGGCGTGATGGGAAATGCCGGTCAGACCAATTATGCCGCGGCCAAGGCGGGCATCATCGGCTTCACCAAGTCGCTGGCGCGCGAGGTCGGTTCGCGCAACATCACCGTCAACGTCGTCGCGCCCGGGTTCATCGCCACGGACATGACCGCCCAGCTGCCGGCCGAGCAACAGCAGCAGCTCGCCCAGCAGGTGGCGCTCGGCCGCCTCGGCACGCCGGAGGACATCGCACACGCTGTTGCGTTCTTGGCCTCGCCGTTTGCCAGCTATATCACCGGCGAGACGCTGCACGTAAACGGCGGCATGTACATGATCTGAGCGGCGCTCCGGAGCATGCAGCATTGCGTCAACCGTCATCCTGCCGCCCATCCGGTGTTGCGGGCCGCCAACCGGCCCGTCCCACCCCCCGATGTAATCGGCTTTGACGGTTCAGGCGCTTAACTTAGAATACGCCCCCCGTGCGACCCGCCCCACAAGACATAAGGGTCGGTCTTCGCGAAGGGTTCAGCAGCCTCACAGAGGACTCGTACACCAATGAGCAGTATCGAACAGCAGGTTAAAGCCATCGTCGCCGAACAACTGGGGGTGAAGGAGGAGGAAGTCACCAATGACGCCTCTTTCGTCGACGACCTTGGCGCGGACTCGCTCGACACCGTCGAGCTGGTGATGGCGCTGGAAGAGGAGTTCGAGACGGAGATCCCGGACGAAGACGCCGAGAAGATCACGACCGTCCAGCAGGCCATCGATTACATCACCGAGCGCCGCAACCAGGCTTGAGCTCAAGGCGGTTCGAGCTCGTCTACCGGCCACGGAGGGCAGGTCGACAGTCCGCGCGATTCCCGTTTCAGCACTCCCTACGAATGAGGTTCTCGTTTGTCTAAGCGACGCGTAGTCGTCACAGGTCTGGGCATCGTCTCTCCCGTCGGCAGCACGATCGAGTCGGCTTGGGAAAATATCCTGGCCGGCAAGAGCGGCATCGGACCGATCACCCGGTTCGACGTGAGCGCCTTCCCGGTGCGCTTCGGCGGGGCGGTGCAAGGATTCGATCCCGAGAAGTACCTGTCCGCCAAGGAGCTGCGGAAGATGGACCCGTTCATGCACTACGGGTTCGCGGCCGCTGCCGATGCGCTCAAGGATTCGGGCCTCGAGATCACCGACGAGAACCGCTCGCGCATCGGCGTTGCGATGGGCGCGGGCATCGGCGGGCTCGACACGATCGAAGAGAACTACCAGAAGTACATCGAGACGCGCAGTCCGAAGAAGATTTCGCCGTTCTTCGTGCCGGGCAGCATCATCAACATGATCTCCGGCCACGTCTCGATTCACTTCAAGCTGACGGGTCCCAACATCGCCACCGTCACCGCGTGTACCACCTCGACGCATTCGATCGGGTTGGCGGCGCGGCTCGTGCAGTACGGCGATGCGGACGTGATGATCGCGGGCGGCGGCGAGATGGCGACGACGCCGCTCGGTCTCGGCAGCTTCTGCCAGGCGCGTGCGCTTTCTCAGCGCAACGACGACCCGCAACGCGCGAGCCGCCCGTGGGATCGCGATCGCGACGGTTTCGTCCTGTCGGACGGTGCCGGCGCGCTCGTGCTCGAGGAGTACGAGCATGCGAAGAAGCGTGGGGCGCGCATCTACGCCGAGTTCGCCGGCTTCGGCATGAGCGGCGATGCGCACCACATCACGGCGCCGCCTGAAGACGGCGAAGGGGCGCGGCTCGCCATGACGAACGCGCTCAAGGATGGCGGCCTGAACCCCGAGGACGTCGACTACTTGAACGCGCACGCGACCTCGACGGAGCTCGGCGATCTGGCCGAGACGATCGCAATCAAGCGCACGTTCGGCGACCACGCGCGCAAGCTCGCGGTGAGCTCGACCAAGTCGATGACCGGGCATTTGCTCGGCGCCGCGGGTGCGGTGGAGGCCATCTTCTCCATTCTCGCGTTGCGCGATCAGGTTGCGCCGCCGACGATCAACCTGGAGAACCCGGGTGAAGGGTGCGACCTCGACTACGTGCCGAACGTCGCGCGCAAGATGCCGATTCGTGTCGTGTTGTCGAATTCGTTCGGATTCGGCGGCACGAATGGAAGCCTGATTTTCCGCGCGCTGCGCTAACAGGCGGCGCGCGGACGGTGCCGCTGCTTTGCGCGACGGCACTCGCCGGCCTCCTCATCGTCTAAAAGGCTCTCGTATGACCGCAGAGCCTCTCATCGTTCCACTGCAGCTCGAGCGCGCGAGCCTGCTCAAGCTGCATGCCGCCTTCCCGGAACGCTATCCCGCCTTGCTCGAAAGCGCAGCCAGTGGCCGGCCGCTCGGTTGCTACGACATCTTGTTTGCCTATCCGCGCGATACGCTCGTGCTGAACGCCTCGGGACGACGCTCGAGCAGCACGGCGTTGCCCGGGCAGGCGCGCACGTTTCTCGAAGCGCTCGACGCGTGGTTCGAGCGCGAGCGCACCTCTGCGGTCGATGTGCCTCTGCCGTTTCGCGGCGGATGGTTCTTGTTCTTGGGATACGAGCTGGCCTCGGAGATCGAGCCGCGGTTGCAATTGCCGCGCCCGACAACCGGACCGATCGCTGCGGCAGTTCGCGTGCCGGCGGGAATAGTGTTCGAGCACGAATCGCAGCAGGCTTGGATCGTTGCGGAGGCCGACGCGCACGAGGCGATCGAGTGGATCCGCGCCGATGTCGACGCGATCGCGCGAGTGCGCGATGCAGCGCCAGAGACTCTCATCGAGGAGAAAGTCCTCGAAGACTTACCCGAGCGTTTCATCGTCGCGGTCGAACGAGCGTTGGAATACATCGCCGCGGGCGATATCTATCAAGCCAATCTGTCGCGCGCTTGGCGCGCGAAGGCGCGCGAAGGCGTGCGCGCCCACCACATCTATCGACGTTTACGCGAGACGAATCCCGCGCCGTTTGCGGCGCTCGCCGCGGTGGCGGGCCTTACTATCGTGAGCTCATCCCCCGAGCGTCTGGTGTGCGTCGATACAGATCGGCAGATTTCGACGCGTCCGATTGCCGGGACGCGGCCCCGCGGCGCAGACGCCGGATCCGACCAGTCCCTCGCGCAGGAGCTGCGCGCGCACCCCAAAGAGCGTGCGGAGCACGTCATGCTGCTCGATCTCGAGCGCAACGATCTCGGCCGCATTTGCGCCGCGGGCACGGTGGAGGTCAACGAGCTGATGGTGCTCGAGTCCTATGCGCACGTGCATCACATCGTCTCGAACGTGCGGGGCCGGCTCCGTCCCGAGATTCGGCCAGGGGAGGTGCTGCGTGCGGTATTTCCGGGCGGCACGATCACCGGATGTCCTAAAATCCGCTGCATGCAGATCATCGCGGAGCTCGAAGGAGAGCCGCGCGGCGCCTACACGGGGTCGCTCGGCTATCTGAACCGGGACGGCTCGATGGACATGAACATTCTGATTCGCTCGCTCGAGCTCGACGGACGCGACATCGTCCTGCGCGCGGGCGCCGGCATCGTCGCCGATTCGGTGCCGCGCCGTGAGCTCGAGGAGACGCGGGCCAAGGCGCGCGGCGTGCTACGTGCCTTGTCGCGCAGCGAGGATGCGACATGACGCTCGCTGCGCTCGTCAACGGCGTGCGGGTCGACGACCTCGCCAAGGCGCTGCCGCTCAACGATCGCGGCTTGCAGTACGGCGATGGTTTGTTCGAAACGGCCCGCCTCGTGGACGGCGCCGTGCGTTTTCTCGACGCGCATCTCGAACGTCTGCAGCTCGGCTGCGAGCGCTTGCGCATCGCGCCGGTGGATCCAGACACGCTGCGTCGAGAGATTGCCGCCGCAACTGCAACGCTGCGCGATGCCGTGGTCAAGATCGTCGTCTCCCGCGGCGTTGGCGCTCGCGGTTATCGGCCGAGCGGCGAATGCAAGTCGACGCGCATCGTCGCGGTGTATCCCTCGCCCGAAGACGAGCCGCAGCGGTCGCTCACGCTGCGCTGGTGTCAGATGCGTCTCGGCCGCAACGAACGTCTCGCAGGTATCAAGCACTTGAACCGTCTCGAACAGGTGCTCGCGCAGTCGGAGTGGGACGATCCGGCGATCGACGAAGGGTTGTTGCTCGACACCGAGGGAGAGCTCGTCTGCGCGACCTCGGCGAATGTCTTCATCGTGCGCGACGGTATCTTGCTCACGCCGGATCTGCGCTACTGCGGCGTGCGCGGCGTGATGCGCCGAAAGGTCTTGGAGGCTGCCGCGCGCCTCGGCTTGGCGACGAGCGAGGAACCGTTGTGGCCTCACGATCTCGAAACGGCGGATGAGGTGTTTCTCACCAACGCCGTACGCGGCATCCGTTCGGTGGGTGCGCTCGGCGCGAAGCGTTGGTCGGAGCAGCGCGTTGCAGCGCTGCTCAAGAAGGAGCTCGGCGTTTGATGCGAAGCACTGCGCACAAGACATTGGTCTCGCGCATGCAGGGCGCAGTGTTGCTGCGTGCGCTGCTCGTCGTCGCGGCGCTCGCGCTGCTCGCGGCAGCGGGAGCCGCGTGGTGGGTGAATCGCTGGCTCGACACGCCGCTTGCGGGCCTTACGACGTCGCGAACATTCGAGATTCCGCGCGGCAGCAGCATGCGCTCGGTGGCGAACGCTCTCGCTGCTGCAGAAGTGCTCGATCAGCCGACTGTGTGGGTCGGTTGGGCGCGTCTCACGAAGCGCGAGTCGAGCCTGAAGGCCGGCGAGTACGAGCTTGCGCCCGGGATGACGCCGCGGACGTTGTTCGAGCATCTGAGCGGCGGTCGCGTTCTGCTTCACAGCATCACGTTCATCGAAGGCTCGACGTTCGCGGACATCCGCAATGTGCTTGCTGCGCACGAAGCCGTCGATGCCCGTTTCAAGGACAAAACGGCCGAAGAGCTGATGGCGGCGCTCGGCGCGCCGGGCGTGCATCCCGAAGGGCAATTCTTCCCGGACACCTATCGGTTTCCGCGCGGCACGAGCGATCTCGAGTTGCTGGGAATCGCGTATCGGCGCATGCAGAGCGAGCTGCACAGCGTGTGGGAGGCAAGGGTTCCCGACCTGCCGCTGGCGAGCCCATATGAGGCGCTCATTCTCGCGTCCATCGTGGAGAAAGAAACGGCGCTCGATACGGAACGTCCTGTCGTGGCAGGCGTGTTCGTGGAGCGCCTGCGGCGCGGCATGCGCCTGCAGACCGATCCGACGGTGATCTACGGCATGATGGATCGCTACGACGGCAACATTCGCAAAGCGGACTTGCTGCGCGATACGCCGTACAACACTTATACGCGCGCCGGTCTGCCCCCGACGCCGATTGCGATGCCGAGCCTCGAATCGCTGCGGGCGGCTACGCAGCCGCAAGTCACCGGCGCATTGTTCTTCGTGGCCACCGGCGAGCCGGACGGCAGCCACTATTTCTCGAAGACGCTCGCGGAGCACGAGGCCGCGGTGCAACGATATCTGCGCAAGCTGCGGGAGCGGCGATGAGCGGCAAGTTCATCACGATCGAGGGCGGCGAGGGCGTGGGCAAGTCGACGCAGATCCAGCGGCTGCGCGATTGGCTCGCGCAGCGCGGAGTCGATGTCGTGCTCACGCGCGAGCCGGGCGGCACGCCGCGCGCCGAGCGCATTCGCGCGCTGCTGCTGGAACAGAGCGAGGAGCCCATGCCGCCGGTCTGCGAGCTGTTGCTCATGTTCGCGGCGCGCGCCACGCATGTCGAGAACGTGATCAAGCCGGCGCTTGCGCGCGGTGCATGGGTGATCTGCGATCGCTTCGTCGATGCCACGTACGCCTATCAAGGCGGCGGCCGCGGCTTCGATCGTTCGTTGATTGCAGCATTGGAGCGCGCGGTGCTCGGCGATTTGCGGCCGGATTTGACACTGCTGTTGGACGCGCCGATCGACGTGAGCGAGGCGCGTGCACGGGAGCGCAATCGCGCAGCGGGGACGGCCGATCGTTTTGAGCTCGAGCAGCGCGCCTTCTTCGAGCGCGTGCGTGCCGCATACTTGGAGCGGGCGCGCGCCGAGCCGGAGCGGATCGCTGTCGTCGACGCAGCTGGCTCACTGGAGGAAGTCGCGGCCGCCATTCAGGCGCTGCTCGCGCAGCGCCTGTTCCGTCACGTGTAAAGTTTCAATCGCCATGGCCGAAGACGTCGTTCCATTGCCGACCCCACGTGTGTTGCCGTGGCACGCCGATGCGCTCGAGCAGCTGCGTTCGGCGTGGCGCAGCGGTCGACTTGCGCACGCGCTGTTGCTCAAAGGGGCCGACGGCGTCGGCAAGCGCCATCTCGCGATGTGGCTTGCAGCCGCCGTGTTGTGCGATCGCAAGACCACCGAGCGGCTCGAACCCTGCGGCGAATGCGCGAGCTGCAAGCTCATCGAAGCAGGCTCGCATCCGGATCTGTGGTGGGTACGCCCGGAAGAGGACAAGCAGCAGATCTCGATCGACCAAGTGCGTGCTGCATGCGAGCGCTTGAGCAAGACGAGCTACCGCGAAGGCTACAAGGTGGCGATCGTCGAGCCGGCGCATCAGATGACGACGGCGGCTGCAAACAGCTTACTCAAGACGCTCGAGGAGCCGGCGCCGGCGAGCTTGCTGATTCTGGTGACCTCGCAGCCGTCGGCGCTGCTGCCCACGGTACGCAGCCGCTGCTTGAAGCTGGCGGTATCCGGCCCGACGCCCGCCGAGGCGCGCGCATGGGTCGAAGCCGAGCTCGGTCGGCCGATCGAGCCCGACGTGCTCGAATTCGCCGGGCGTGCGCCGCTCAAGGCGCTCGAACAGGCTGCAGGCCAGTTCGCGGCCTTCCACGAGCAGATGCAGAAATCTCTCGGCGCCTTGCTCTCGGGCAGAGCAGATGTGACGCAGGTCGCGTCCGAATGGGCGGACGAGCGCTTGCCCGAGCGCCTGCATTGGCTGGATCTGTGGCTGCAGTCGCTCGCGCGGGCAGAACTTGCGGGAACTGCCGACCTGGTCACGTTCCCAAGCCGCTCTGCGCACTTGCCAAGCCCCACGCGCGCGTTGAACATAAGCAGCATCCACGCAATGGTCGATCGTGCGCGGGCGCTGAAAGCGCAGCTCGCCCGGACGGCCCTGCAGCGCGAGCTGGCTGTGGGCTCGTGGCTGTATGCGCTGTTGGATGTCCTGGCCCCGCGCGCGGGTGGACCGGTTAGTCGGAGTCGATAGCACGCATGGTGATGCGTCCGCCCAGTAACAAACCGGGTCTGCTGACCCTCACGATCAAGGACAAGAGCGCCTTGTATCTGGCCTATATGCCGTTCGTGAAGAACGGCGGGCTATTCATTCCCACGAACAGCAACTATCGCCTCGGCGACGAAGTCTTCATGCTGCTCAATCTCATGGGCGAGGACGAGAAGCTGCCGGTGGCGGGGCGCGTGATCTGGATGACGCCGAAGGGTGCTCAAGGCAAGCGCACGGCCGGCATCGGCGTGCAATTCAGCGAGCAGGACCGCGGCAACACGCAGCGCAAGATCGAAAGCTATCTCGCCGGCGCGCTGGGCGGCGACAAGCCGACCCACACGATGTAGACGAGCCTAGGACGTAGCGCCGTCCTCGTCGCAGTCCTCAAGCCCCGACCGCTTTGCGCGGCGCCTTCATCGCCGCCAAACCTCCGCGCAGCACCGAGGCGCGAAAACCGCGTTCGCTCAGGATGTACGCGCCGGCGGAGCTGCGTCGGCCGCTGTCGCAGACCACGACATAGTGCGTATCGCGGTCGAGCGATTTCAGCTTCAAGCGAATGAAATACAGCGGCACGTTGATCGCGCCGTCGATGTGATCGTTGTCGAACTCGCTCGGCAGGCGCACGTCGAGCCACTTGCCGCCGTTGCGCACGATCGCTTCCGCCTGCTCGGCATCCACCCATTCGAGCAACGGCTCGTTGAGCAGCTTCTGAAAGTCCTCTTTGCCGAGCCGCATGAGCGTGCCGGGCGTGAGCATCGACACCGTCGCGTTGCGTTTGGCGCCTGAGATCAGCGCCTCTTCGCCGAAGGTATCGCCCATGGTGAGCTCGGCGAGCTTGATCCCGTCCTTGTTCAGCGGCGTTTCGCGCGTGACGACGCACGTGCCCTTGACGATGACGTAGAAGTAATCGCCTTCGTCGCCTTGCTTGATAACGATGTCACCCGCGTTGTAATCCACGCGCTGCATGCGCATGAAGATCGCCTGAATGTTGGCGGGCGGGATGCGGTGAAAGGCCTTCGACTGCAGCAGCGTCGTCATCCAATCGTCCGCTTCGACCTCCTCGGACTGATGGAGCTCGTCGACGACGTAAGTGCCGGTTTGATCCCACGTCAGCATGAGATCGAGCAGCTCGCTGTCGAACGAGAGCACTTCGGCGGTCTCGGATACGACACGGGCGCTGTAGCGGCGCGGGACGGAGGGACCGATCGCACTGCGAGCTTCGGGCGTGCCGCCGCGAAGCGTGAGCACGGTCTGGCCCTCGAGCAGCAGCTCGATAACGCCGCGAACGAGATAATGCGTGCGCTTGTCGTCTTCGCCTTCTTTGAAGAGCAGCCGCCCACTCGGCAGCTCGCGCAGCACCGCTTTGCGGGCGAGCGAGTGCAAAGTGTCGCGCTTCATGCTGTCAAGAGGAGAAAACGACCGCAGCAGGCCAAGGTCGATCGGCTTGCTTTCCATGGGTCTCCGGGCTGACAGACGCGGAGCGAGTCGCTCTACATCAACCTCTTATACAAGAGGATGGTAGCAGGCACGCCAGCAACGCGCCCTACGATTAATGCGCAGTTTGGACACTTACTTGAGCAGCGTCCAGCCTGGATCGGGCGCGAAACGCTCACCGTGCGTCTGTCTCAGCTTTTCCAGCCGCGTCACGATCGCGTCGATGCCCCGAGTGCGTGCATATTGCAGTGGACCGCCTCGGAATGGTGCGAATCCGGTGCCAAAAATCACGCCGGCATCAATGAGATCCGGATCTTCGACGATTTGCTCGCGCAGCACGGCGACGCACTCGTTGATGAGCGGGAGCAGCAGTCGGTCTTGCAGGTCGTCGGGTGCTTGCTGACCCTCGGCCGAGGGTTTTTGCGGTTTGTCCGCACTCCATTCGTAAAAGCCGCGGCCCGTCTTCTTGCCGAACTGCTTGCTGGCATAACGCGCAGACAGCACCGCCGGCACTTCGGCGTTCGACTTGAACAGCACCTTGCCGACGCTCATCACGACGTCGAGGCCGACGACGTCGGCGAGCTCGATTGGCCCCATGGGCATGCCGAAGTCCTCGGCCGCCCGATCGATGAGCGCGAGCGGAATGCCTTCCTCCGCAGCACGAATTGCTTCGCTCATGTACGGCATGAGCACGCGATTGACCAAGAATCCCGGTGCGCTGCGACAGGCGACCGGGAGCTTGTCGATCTGACGTACGAATGCGAGGCCGCGCTGCACGAGCTCAGGCTCGCTGTTCTCGGCGCGAATTACCTCGACGAGCGGCATTTTGGCCACCGGGTTGAAGAAGTGCAGACCGATCAGACGGGACGGCTGCGCCAGATTTCGCGCCAGCTCTTCGAGCACGATGCTCGAGGTGTTCGTGGCGAGCACGGCGCCGGGTTTCATCTGCGGCTCGAGCTTCGCGTACAGCTCGCGCTTGGCGTCCAGGTTCTCGAAGATCGCCTCGATCACGACATCTGCCTTGGCCACGCCGCTACCTTCGACGTCTCCTTGCAGTCGCGCAATGGCGGCATCGCGGCGCACGGCATCCGGATAGCGTTTCTCGAAGAAACTGCGTGCGCGTGCGAGGGCCGGCGCGACGAACTCTTCGCTTCGATCCTGCAGCGTCACGTTGATACCGCGCGCTGCACACCACGCTGCAATGTCGCCGCCCATTACGCCGGCACCGACGACATGCACGTGCTCGACGGGCGGCCCCTCGTGCTTGCCGGCGGATTTCAGACGCTCCTGCAGGAAGAAGACGCGGACAAGATTGCGCGACGTCGGCGTCACGAGCAGCTCGGCCATCGAGCGCGCTTCTGCTTCCATCGCTTTCTCGCCGCGTCCGCCATGCCGCTGCCAGAGCTCGATCATCTTGTACGGGGCAGGGTAGTGATCGGGGCGGGCGCGCTTGGCGACCTTAACGCGCATCTGTCCTGCGATGAGCGCGCGTGCAGGCGCGCTGTTTATTAGACGGTGCTTGATGCTCAGGCCGCGCTGCGCCGGCGGCTGCAGGGCAAGCGCTTTTGCAGCGGCGTCGAGCTGCTCGCGCGGCACGACGCGATCGACGAGACCAAGCTTGAGCGCTTGCTGCGGTCGTACCGACCGGCCGGTCAACATGAGATCCATGGCAGCGAGCGGTCCGATGAGTTGGACGGAACGCACGGTGCCGCCGAAGCCCGGGTGCACGCCGAGCTGCACTTCGGGAAAGCCGAGCGTCACGCTCGGCTCGTCGGCGCACACGCGATAGCGGCACGCGAGCGCCACTTCCAGACCGCCGCCGAGCGCAAAGCCGTTGATCGCGGCGACGGTCGGGCAGGGCAGCGCTGCGAACCGGTCGATGATCCGTTGTCCGGCACGAATCATCTCGAAGGCTTGGTCGGCCGTTTCGATCGACAGGAACTCCTTGATGTCTGCCCCGGCGATGAAGCCCTTCTTGGCCGAGCGAACGACGATGGCGCGCGGCGGCGTGCGCTCGAACGATTCGACGATCGCGGAGAGCTCGTCCATCAGCTCGTGGGAGAGGCTGTTGACGCTCGCCTCTGCCTTGTCGAGCGTGAGCCAGGCCACACCGTCTTGGTCTTGTTCGAGTCGCCAGTGCTTGTACTTGGAGGTCGTGCTTGCGGCTTCTTGCATGGCTCCCTCGATTCGCTCGTTGTCGTCGTTCGCTCAGGCGTGCCGGACTTCGAAATCGCAGATCAGCGGGCGGTGGTCGGAGAAGCGTACGTCCGGCACGTCGAAGTGCGTGATCTCGATGCCGCGCGAGTGCAGGATGAAATCGAGCTCTTTGCGCGGATTACGGCTCGGGTATGACGGTAACCCGAGGCGGTTGGCATTCTTCAGGCCCGACGCCTCCATGAACAGATAAATCTCGTGGTCGCCCCAGAACGTGTTGAAGTCGCCGGCGACGATCACGGGCTTGCGCGAGCGTTTGACCAACTCGTGCAGGTGCCGCAGCTGATCGTGACGGTGACGGAACTTGAGCGACAGGTGCACGAGGAAGATCGACACTTCCTCCAGCTCGAGCTCGATGATGAGGCGTTTGATACCGGTTTCGAAATAGTGGAAACGCTCGCCTTCGACGCGCGGCGCTGCGAGGAACGCATTCGCCTGCTTGCGCACGATCGGCATCAGATTGTTGAGCGAGCCCGTCCCGTACTTGCACTGATAAGTCGAGTAGTGCCCGAGCGAGTCGGCGATCTGCTTGGCCTGATTGACGAGTCCCGAACGGATCGAACCGATGTCGATTTCGATGAGGCCGACCAAGTCGGGATCGAGAAGCTTCAAGAATTGCGTGATGCGCTCGAGGACTCGCGGACTGCTGCGCAAGTATCCGGCGCCCGGAACGGGCAGGTGGAAAGCAGGGCCCGTGCCGGTCGCGTACCGGATGTTGTACAAGACGAATCGCATGGGTCAGCAGGGTACGTGCGGGTTCGGCATTGCAGCGCCGCATTCTAGCGCAGGGAAGCGCTGTCGACGGGTGGACCGGATGGCGCGAGGAAAGGGCGCTTTGCGAGCAATTTCTGCATTAGAATCCGGGCGTAGGAATCACGTTGCGGTGAGGATGGGAGCGACAGAGTGAGCAGCATCTCTCAGCACAATCCGGTGCGCATCTTCGTCAGTCACGTATTTGCGCCCTCGGACGACTATCTCCGCGTCTTCGAGTACCTCGAGAGCTCGCGCAACTTCTATTACCGCAACTGCAGTAATCCGGAAATTCAGCTGGGCGGCAATTCGGAGGCGATGAAGGACGAGCTGCGCAAGCAGATCAATCTCGCGGAGGCCGTCATTGTCCCGGCTGGACAGTACAAGCACAACGAGCAGTGGATCGATTTTCAGCTGAACTGCGCCAAGGGCCTCGAAAAGCCGATCATCGTGCTCGAGTTCTTCGGCGTCAAAGCGAAGATACCCGTGCAGCTCGATGCGCTTGCGGACGAAATCGTGGAGTGGAACGAGCGGGAGATCGTCGACGCCATACGGCGCCAAGCGCGGCACGAGGATACCGCGCGGTGGGATGTCATCGAGTTCAAGCTTGACTGAGGCGCGCAATTGCGGACCGGGCGGCCCGCCGATCGACCTTAGTCTTCGCCGACAGCTCGAAGCATCGGTCCGCGTTGGACTTGCTGCTGCTGTTGGCGTGCCAGCACGGCCAGCATGCCGACGATTCGCGCCGCGATGCTGCCCGCTTCGATGTCGGACATCTTGCGCACCGTCGCCTGAACCGCGGTCTCACCGCGCATCGGGCGAACGCGTTGCATCGATGATGAGATCGAAGAGAACTCCTCGCGCAGCTCCTTGGGAAGGTCGTCTTCCTGCAAGGACGCTAGGTGGGCACGAAAAGCTTCCGCAAGGCGCTGCTTGATCGGGCCCGCGGAGGCGAGCACCGCAACAGCGGCGAAAAAATTCTCCCAGGCGTTGCTCATGGCAACTTACCCCCGACGAAAGGTCCGTTAGCCGACGGAGTCGGGCTGAGGCCTGTCCTGACCAGGCCGCGGTCCGGCGGCGACAACAAGCTGAGAAAGTACTTTAGATTCGCTCGGCCGCCTTTCTTGCGGCGGCTCAAGGGTCTAGCGCCCGAATATACTCCTGCATCTTCGAAAGGCAAGCGAATCGCCCAAGCCGCTCAGCGAATTCAGCATTGACCTGTCAATATTAACGTTATTTATAAGAAGTCTATCCAATTCTTTGATTTCAAATAATTCGCCCGCTCGGCAAATCCCCGAGCACCCGCGGCCAGGAACTTCGCATAGGCAGACGGATTGCTCGATGGTCGAAACGCTACTTGGAGGCCGCAGGCAATGACTAGGCAACCGGCGTTGGATCGTCGAATCAGCGGTATTGCTGGCTGGGTCGGGCTTGTCATGGCGGCCGCTGGACTCGGTTTTCCGGCCATAGCGCAGATCGATGAGCCCGCCGGACCGCCGCCAGAGACGGTCGCACCGACGCCCAAAGAAGTCGCGCCGCTCGAGGACGCGAAGATCGATCAGTTCGCCGATGCGTACCTGGCGATCGAGAAAATCCAGGCCGAGGCAGCCACAGCGCTCAAGAACACCGACGATCCGGACGAAGCCAGCCGTCTGAAAGAAGCCGCCGAGAGCCGCATCATCGAAGCCGTCGAGCGCAGCGGCTTACGGCTCGAGGAATTCAATCAGATCGCAGAGCTCATGCAGGTTGATCTGGAGCTGCGCACGAAGATCGTCGAGCGCGTTCAGAAGCGTCGCGGCAGCTGAACGCAAAGTCACGGGCTCGCAGAGATAAATAAATGCGTGGCGCCGGCAGCAGATTCGAGGTTCACGCCGAGGCCTCCGATCGAGCAGCCAGTCAGAGAAGGCGTCGACGAGTGGCCTTGACCAGGCTTTCCGTACCCGGATCTGATATGTCCGGGAGTTCGCATAATGTATATTAAGTGAAATTTTGCATAGATCTTGGTCCAGGGGCTGGTTTCGCACGAAGGACCTGGATCAGCCTGCCGCCTTTGCACAACTGGAAGCCCAGCGGACAGCGCCGCACACTGGCTTAAGAGCCGCTTCGTACGGATCCAAGTGAGCTGATCTTGTATTTTTCCGACAGTTGGCTGTTGTGAGCCCAGCATCTTACTGAATCGATGCCAGGCGCAGCCA